>JAIVFU010000519.1 GCA_020829485.1 Nostoc sp. CHAB 5834
TGCAGGGGTTTTGGATACCAATTCCAGGTCGATATAGATTGGTAGTGCGCTGTGTATTTGATAGACATGAGCAAAGCCTTATGAGTTGCATGTTTGATGACCAAGGGTTACCTGACTTCGTAGTAAATCGCGGATCTATTGTTCGGAAGTTGTGCCTGGCGTTGGTGAGTAGACCGATGCATATCGGTGCGATACTGTAGGTTGATGGAAGAACTGGAAACTGTAGGGTAATTTGAGGAATGTTGAGAACGATAAAAAACAGACGTAAAAAACTACCAAAACGGTCATGAAACTGTTGGTCTGGTAGTATAAGTGAATAAACTGTTACGAGGATACTTGTATTACGAA
Source organism: Nostoc sp. CHAB 5834 (assembly GCA_020829485.1). The sequence goes on from JAIVFU010000519.1 coordinate 349, forward strand.
TGGTTGTAGTACGTTCTGTTGGTTTAGGACGTTCCCTAATACTTTGTTTGGTGAGGACAAACAAGATTTAATTAAGCCAGTGTATAGAATAGACTAATTACTTAGTAAAAACAAGTGAATTATAAGAAGGATAAGCCAAAAAAGAATTTTAGCATTATGTGATTCCCTCCTACTGTAATTAGTAAAAAGACAATTAATTTAGTAATTCTGTAGCAATATGCCACTGTTTTGCTAGCATTGTTAGTGATTTACCACATTTTTGCTAATTTTTCTCGATAAAATAGCTGATTTTGTTGCTAATACTAAATTGTATACTAAATTTTACTAAACACCTCCTTTAATAGATCCCTCCCTTCTCATACCAAGCAGAATACGTATATTTGACCCGAAAACAAACCTATTACTTGTTCATGGAAAAAATTCGCGTTGCTATCAATGGTTTTGGTCGTATCGGACGTCTCTCGTTCAGAAGACTACTGGAAAAAGAAAACATTGAGATTGTCGCTATAAACGACCTGACGGACAATGCTACTCTGGCACACCTCCTCAAATACGATTCTGTACACGGTAAATTTGACGGCGACGTTAGCGCAGACGCTGAAAGTCTAACTGTAAATGGTATCCGTATCAATGCCTACGCAGAGCGGGATCCGAAAAAATTACCCTGGAAAGACCTAAACGTCGACGTAGTCCTTGAATCGACAGGCCGGTTTGTTGATGAAGCCGGAGCCGGTATGCACCTGGAGGCTGGCGCAAAAAAAGTTGTTATCTCCGCTCCTGCTAAAGGAAACATTCCAACCGTAGTATTGGGTGTAAATGAAGATACGCTGACAGGTTCCGAAACAATCGTTTCGAATGCTTCCTGCACAACCAACTGCCTGGCTCCGATGGCAAAAATTCTGGACGATGTATTCGGCATCGAAAAAGGATATATGACAACGATCCACGCCTACACGGCCGATCAGAATCTACAGGACGCTCCGCACTCGGATCTGCGCCGGGCACGGGCCGCTGCTTTATCCATCGTTCCGACCTCAACCGGCGCTGCAAAAGCCGTGGGTCTGGTTCTTCCCCAGTTGAAAGGCAAACTGGACGGAAACGCCATGCGGGTACCTACTCCGGATGGATCGCTGACCGATCTGACCGTTGTTCTGAAGCGGGAAACGACCGTTGAAGAAATCAATGCCGTTATGAAACAGGCATCGGAAGGAGCGCTGAAAGGGATTCTGGAATACTGTGTCGATCCAATCGTTTCAATCGATATCATTGGCAATCCCCACTCCTGCATCTTCGATTCTGAGTTGACAGCCGTAAACGGTACGCTGGCCAAAGTAGTGGGCTGGTACGATAACGAATACGGATACTCGAGCCGGGTAGCTGACCTGATCGTTAAACTGTTTTAATTTGTAAACAGGTAAGCAATTAATCACCAATGTAAATTAGACAACTTGTTTACATTAGTGATTAATTAAACAGAATGCATATTGTAACAGGTGTGATTATGTTAAATCACACCTGTTTTACATTGTAAATAGTTGATTGTAAACCCTCTGTCGAAGAATAGCTGTTCGTACTTTGTTTTGATACCAAGGTGAATGTCATTCAGCGGTGAGGTATATAGGTCAGTTGTATAATGTAAATTAGTGAACTCCTCCTCTTTTACCTTTTCCAGGCTGTACGCAAATAATTCAGAATTGTCTGTTTTCAAATGAAAGGTGCCGCCTGGCGTTAGTAGCTGTTTATAAGTCGTTAAAAAGCGGGGATGGGTCAATCGATGCTTCTCCTGTTTGGGCCTCGGCTGCGGGTCTGGGAATGTGACCCAGATCTCGTTCACCTCACGATCCTGGAAGAATTCGGTCAGAAAATTGATGTCGGT
>JAIVFU010000051.1 GCA_020829485.1 Nostoc sp. CHAB 5834
ATAGAAGAATGTAGCTCAGTAATAGAACATCATCCGCAATTATGTACGAATTGTGGAGCAACTCTCAGTGGAGTTGATACAAACCCCTATCGTCACCAGATAGTAGAAATTCCAGCCATCAGTCCCAATTACAACATTTTACGTATTAATACTAATTGACACTGTAATAAATATATTTTATACTGAAAAAGATGATTAGCGTAGGCGTAGCCCGCCGTAGGCATCGCACTTTTTTTGAGTTGCCTAACAAAATCGCATTGCTCCCATTCCCTTTGGCTACCTTCTTTGTTTTGCCACGCACTTAATATCTTTTGTCGTAAGTCAATTGAATATGCTGCCATCTTTAAATACTATTCTTTACATTTTTACAGTTTACTATCTTTGTGGCGGGTTTGATATCAAATTGCTGTAATTCGTGATTTATCCATAACTATCAGAAAAATGGTTTAATAATGGATTCTTTCGGTATAGTCCAGATACCGCGTTTACCCATCTCTCTAATTGTGATGAGTAATTCTTCAATCAAAAAACCAGCCAAATCAGAATGCTCCCCTTTAGGCTTTGGCATCTCCACAATCACCCCATCATGTAATTCGTAACGTACTTCTGAGTTTTCTGGATACCATTCAATAAATTTATCGAAGGTCAGTAGCTTTAGTTCCGATTGTGTTTGACTCATAAAAGTTACTGGATTTATTTTTACTGTTCATTTATCCTTTTTATCATTTATCTTTATTTTGATTGGCTAGCAGCGTCAAGTGGGACACCAATGGATAGCCCTTAAGTAGAACGACTCAGAAAAACCGAACTATGTGAAGAAAAATTAACTATGCTAACGAAGCGATGATGCTCCCTTTGAAGGCTGAGTCCTCGTGTAAACCCTGTAACCCATATGTAAATTATGATTCAGACTTTGACGGCAGTATTACCTTTGAAGAGTTAAAGTCAGCAGAAGAGATAAGCAAATAATTTAAACTAGCAACCCAATCGCTAACACCCAATACCCAAAAATCTCTCAAAGCGCCCACGCTTCGAGGATTTGCAATTTTCATGGTCATTGGTGACTTGCTAGCCGAAAAGAGATGACCTTGGAGGTGAAAGGCTGGCTTTTTGCGATTGTGGGAGGCCAGAGGAGCGATCACATCTACAGAATTTTGAAAACTAAAAAATTTCCCATCCACTCGCGCCAGGACTGGTGCCCCGTGCAGGAATTTCCTCTAGTTGCTTGTTTGATGTCAGCTTTTCGTAAAGAAACTCCCAACTTAATCGTTCTTTCTGTGATGATGCCAAAGCTGGATGGCTACGGTGTCTGTCAAGAATTACGGAAACAATCAGATGTGCCAATCATCATGCTGACAGCCTTGGGAGATGTAGCAGATCGGATCACTGGGCTGGAGTTAGGGGCTGATGATTATATGGCGAAACCTTTCTCTCCCAAGGAATTAGAGTCAAGAATTCGCTCGTTGCTGCGAAGAAGAAACGATAGAACAACTACTGCTGCTATTTCTAATTTGGGAGTAATGGTTGTAGACAATCTCAAAATTGATACCACTAAGCGACAAGTCTATAAAGCAGGTGAGCGGATTCCATTAATGGGTGTAGAGTACAGCTTACTAGAGTTATTGATGAGCTATCCCGGTATTTTACCCGTGGAGAAATATTGCAGCAAGTGTGGGGTTATAACCCAGAACAACATGCAGATACTCGTGTGGTAGATGTGCATATCTCACGTTTGCGCTCGAAGTTAGAAGATGAGCCGGAAAATCCAGAATACAGCACTTGCGTCTATTATGAGGTACACTAGATTAAAATATAAATACTTTTAAATGAAGTCATACTCTCTTGATCTTCGAGAAAAAATAGTTGCAGCACATCTTCAGAAAAATATCTCAATCAGGAAAGTAGCTAACATATTTTCCGTGTCAAAGAGTTTAGTGCAAAAGCTTGTAAAACAACAAAAAGTTGAAGGAAATTTAAAATCCAAGCCGCGAGGAAAACCACAATTTAGTCATCTAACAAATGCTGACATAGAGTTGAGAGAATTAGTTGAATCACATCCCGATGCAACATTGATAGAGTTGTGTGAATTATTTGCAGACAAGACTGGCAATTGGGTAGGTCAAAGTGCAATGTGTCGTGCGTTACATAAATTAGGATTAAATCGGAAAAAAAAAAGCGGAGTACCCAAGCGGGGACAGAGAGAGTCCTGAATAAAAGAAGAGATTATTGGGAAAAGGTCAAACATATAGAGCCAGAAAATTTAGTATTTTTGGACGAAACTGGGGTAGAACTGGCGAAGCTGTCATGAAGTGCAAACTAAACCGTTTAGTTTAAAAACTGTTGGTGGAAGGATAAGATTGCCGTTAAAACGTGCTTATGCTTCCAAGGCATCAAAAAAGGATGCGATCGCTTTACGAAATAATGAGTATTACAGCCTCCGTTGCGGCAATATTATGGGTAAACCGAAAAAAAACTTAGCAAAACCATAGACATTTGTCTTTGAAAAAAGCCATTTATTGGAATATTATCAATCAACGCTCTTGCTGCGATTGCATGAAATACAGTCAGGCGATCGCCGGAGTAAAAAGGTAATAGTTATGCTTAATAAAGAAGATATAACTCCAGTTGCATGTTTATGCAGCAGTCTCAATAGGCAAACGTTCGTTCATATCCAAGTTGAAAGTGCCTTTTGGATTGATATGCAGCCAAATCAAAGGTGAAAGCGCCCGCAAGTCAAGTTTAGTCATTAACTTCATCCATTGCGGTTGTGACAATACCTGCTGAATCATCAATGTATTAATATACACCAATGAAATTTGCAGCAGATGTAAGGATAAAATAGCCAACTCCTGATCTTCTAAGCGATTAGTGGCTACTTCTCCACCCTTGCCATAAAAAATAAAACTGTTAGCACTATTCCAATTTTCAACTACATTTAGCCCCTCATTAATTTCTCGACGCAGTTCTGCTGAATGCAGATATTGACATAGAAAGATGGTCTTGACTGCTTTCCCTAATTCACATAGAGCTTGATAAGTAGGGTGCAACAAATTCCCCCTAGTAAAACGCTTTAAGATAGCATCTGTTTCTGCTATTCCTAAGCGAAGTGCAGTAGCATACTTAATCATTTGGTCATATTGCTGACGAATTAAATCCCAGTTGATTGTCCGAGTTAGAACAGGTTGTAGATTGGGATAATCACTGGCACTTCCATTGATGCATATTTTTTGAGTAATAGGAGTGCTTGAATTACTGGACGATGAACATCATTATTTGAGCGAAATTCAAGCTACGATGTCGAGCTAAACGCTCATGTATGGGTCATTTTGCCATTTTTGCCAAAATTTTTCTAGGCTCTTATTTTGGCAAAGGTATTGATCAGAATAGACTTTATTTGGTCATCGTTACAGTTGGACTGTTGGCATAGCTATGCACTCCTGATATCGCGTTCACCTACAAGTTAGCCTCCTCAAAAAACTGTACCTTTTGTCAATATCTTCTACTAGACTGCCTCTCTAGGGGTTTATTACCTGAGCGATGTCTGCGGATGCGATCGCTTTTTAGTGGCGTTAACTCTAAATGCTTATAGGCGTTGGTAATACTAATTAAACTCCACAGCCTGTACTACAATCAGGGCAAACGCATCTAAATTACTCTTGATCACTTTGTCCTGGTTGATTTTTAAGTGTATATTGATCATCTTCCGTTTTCCAGATATTTCTTGGGCATCTAATATATAACCCTCAGCTTGCAGTTCTTTTATTGTCCGCCACAGAATTTGGTTGTTCCTAGACTGGTTACTGGCTAACAAATCTAGATTCTTAAATAGATATTGCCTAGAAATTACCAAATATTGTCCATCAGTTAATGTATCCCATTTCATGCGGTTAGCAAGATAAATCAGTAACTTCGTCTTGTAGTCATACTTGGCATTACTCCCCTGCTTCTGCTTAATATCAATGCTGTTGGAAAAGAGGACATAGTCTCCTGTCTGCTGTGGCCCATCAAAAAATTCCAGTGCCACCGTATAAGCATCTGCTAGTTCATAGGTGTAATCAGCAGCTTTAGCTAAATCAAAGTCTCGCGGTAAATTATCAATTTCATAATCTCGAATACGGAGAATACTTTTGACAATAACCTTCGCTCCCCTTGTATTGCCTTTTTTTAGAGATTGAGCAAACACTAGCTCAGTTCTATGGAGAGCAACCAAGTCTTGGTTAAGCTGCGACCTTGACCTGGCAGTGATACTACCTTTTTGAGTACTGGTATAACCCAGACTCTTCAACAACTCATTAGCCCGAAAATAAACTAGAGGACCGTTACCCTGCTCTCGCGCTTTCTTGTACAGAAATAACACAATGGAAATTTGCCTTGGATTTAAAAATGTAAGCAATGCCACAAACAAGCGCTGAACGCGCCGGTCTTGAATCTTCTCGAGTCCTTTACTAATTCCTTCGTCTGTACAGGCTTTTATATCAACATTGGCATACTGTTCCTTTATTTCTTCCCACTGCTCTTCCGTAATATCTTCTAGTCGAACACGACGGGTAAGAGCAACTTCACTTTTGTCTTCAGGGTCAGCTTGAACTCGCATTTCCAAGAAATAGCTATCTGCATCCACTTGGAAAATAGGTAGTTGCACATCAGGGTTTCTAATTGTTGCTGCTGCTCTGGGCAATATCATAAGCAACTCTCCATCCACCGGGAAAAAAACGTCTTTTTCTTTCACATCTGCTCCCTAATATTTCTCTACTATCTAGGGTATTGCCATTTTGGTGACATCCTTCCACACTGAATCAGAGATTACAGTATGGGCTTCCTCAAAGTGATTTGAGGCTTTCCTGGTTCTTCCCTTACGGAGTTTCGACACTTGCCTAGATTGAGTCACCTCAATCGATACGCAGTTTTTAACATTTTTAGCACTGCTTTAATGTCACCTTGACAGGGCTATCCCCAGCCCTTAGTCCCAAAACCCTATTTTCAAGACGGGCAAAAACTTTTTGTAACAAATCTAAACAAAGATATGTGAGTCCGGCGTATGATTTTGAACGTTTTGTATGTGAGTCCGGCGTATAGTTTTGTATGTGAGTCCGGCGTATATTGCTCCCGTTTTGTATGTGAGTCCGGCGTATAGTTTTATCAGTACCTTAATTAGATTATTTTACTAAAGACTTACGTAATTTAAACCCTTAAAAGGGCTTTTCAGCAGTTTTTTCAAAAATAGAGAGTATTTTAATACATAATTATAATATGCATTATTGCCGTTTCGTATGTGAGTCCGGCGTATAAACGACCTGTGATCCCAGCATATAAGCGATTTTGCCCCCTTGAACTCAAAATCTTTCAGTGCTAAGTTCTATATTTGACAGCTTGCTCGTTCGTCAGCAACCCCTAACTTATAGTTGAGGGCTTCAGGCAAAAGCCGAGAAGTCCTTTAGTTGACTAACCTAAGTTCGCAAGAACTACGTTTTAAGCAAGTGTTAAAAAACCTATCTACAAGCGTGTGGGCTTGCAAAACTTTCAAGAAACAAGACAGGAGGTAGAAGGCAGAAGGAAAGAGGCTTTGAACTTGTTTGTTTCATTCGTAGCGGGTGATCGCCGCCTGTGGGCTTGCTCCTAAAAAATTAGGCTCACGTATACAGCGTAAAAGTAGCGATCTTCTCCTGACGGAAACGCTGCGCGAACGAAACGGCTTCGCAAATGTGAACAAAAACCGAGCGTCGGTACAAGCATGGGCTAACTTTACGCTCTATAGAAAGGGTTCCCAGCATATAAGGAATTTGACAAGTACTAGTCCTAGAGCTTGTCCAAGCCTGAAAAGGGGACGGCAAATTTCTTTGCTACAACCAACAGAGATACCTATTTATAGATTCAACAACGCCAAACTGTCTTGGCATTTAAATTTAAAAAGCCGAGGAGAACAGCAAAAGTACGCTGTTCTCTCCACGCTTACCTAAAAAATGGAACTTTGTTAAAGTCACGCAGCTACCAACTACGTGGAACAAAAATCCAGATACGACACAAGTATCTTGACTTTAGCAAAATTTTCGTTAAAAGGTAAGCGTGGAGAGTTGTTCTTTTGTTGCTATCCCGGCTCCGTCAACCAAGAAATTCACGGAGTGTTCAATGGAAGTAACCTTCACAAATTTTGCTTTTTATAACTGTTTAGGCTTGAAAACTGGCATTAAACACAGATTTATTGCCAATTGCTCTAGATACCGTAATCAAACATTAGCTGTTATCTCCACGCTCACTTCTGTTTTGAACAAGGAGGGAGCTTGGTCATGACTACACAATTATTATCATTAGACATTGATACCTCACAAGCGATTCAGCAGCTAGAGCTTTTGGGATACCAGCGGGGTGATGCCGTTTATGTCCGCGCTTTCTTGCCCAAAGAAGACCCCTGTTATGCCCCTGGCACAGGACGCAAAGCTGATAATCTCAACTTCAAACAAATTTTGCAGTGGCAACAGCAGGGTTACGGCATATATTTTGTGATTAACGGCGGTGGTCACAAAGATGAAGACGTTCAACTCTGCCGTGCAGTCTTCATTGAGCATGACGACCTGGAAATAGAATTACAGCGGGATTTGTGGCAAACATTCTCGCTACCAGAGCCAACCTTTCAAGTCCAGACTCGAAAATCAATCCATTCTTACTGGGTGTTTGAAAAACCCATATCAGTTGAAGAGTGGAAGCAGTTGCAAACTGATCTGCTAACCTACACAAGCGCTGACCCAGCCATCAAAAATCCCAGTCGGGTAATGCGATTGGCTGGTGCATGGCACATCAAGCCAGGGGAAGAGCCGCTACGTTGCGATATTATCTCCCAGTCGGGTCTTCGGTACACCTATGAAGAATTGCGTTCCTCTGTACCGTTGTCGCAAAATCCTGAGTTAGTCCAACGAAAGCGTGGACACAGTTCTTCGCATCCCCACATCCCCACGTCCCCGTGTCTTTTTCAAGACATCTCTGTGCCCGTGCCTACAGAAGTACCTCTGGAAGTCTGTCTCTCCAAAGAGTCTCGCGCTCTGCTAAACTCAGGGGTGAATGAGGGGGGTCGCAATACCAACGGGGCTAAACTAGCACGAGACTTAATTGGCACTGCCAATCACCTGACTAGCATCGGTCAGCGGTTTGACGGCGATCCACAGCAACTTTTGCAGGACTATGCGAGTCGTTGCACCCCACCATTGCCTACTAAAGAAGTTAATGCTATCTGGAAGTCAGCCGAGAAAGAGCGCCCAGGTCCGAGTTGCACTCCTTCTGGTGTGGAAACCTGCATTAAGGCTTGGTACTGGAACACTTATGTTAAACGGAATCAAAATTCATCAGCTAGTTCTGGTAGTCCTGATTTTGGTAATGATTTCTTTGTTGGAAAGAAGTCACCTATTTTAGATGTCAAACTGCACGAGCGCATTTTAAAAATTTTGGGCAGTTATGATTCCGAGTCAATGCGATCGCTCGCACTGATGAATTTGGCATCAGAGGTGGGATTTCCGTATCGGCAAATTGAACACTTAGCTAAACTACTTACTTTTGAAGTAGAAACACAAAGCGATACTTTAGCTGCTAAACAAAAACTTTCTTCTCTGCTAAAAACTTGCCCTGATCAACTTGACCTTACCCGATTGCTCGAACCTAAATTCGCACGACTGTTAATTGACACCGCTAACGCGATGCCGACAGCTCCGGAATTTTTATTCACGACGCTCTTGGGAACTGCGGCGTCTCAGGTTGGTTCAGCAGCCCGGATAATTGTCAAACCGTCCGCTAAGTACACCCAACCGTTGGTGATATGGACGAGCATTATTGGCGATTCTGGCTCTGTTAAAACACCTGCACAGCGAGTAATTATTGATCCATTGGTGCAATTAGAAGCGGAGGCTTTTGAGCGCTATCAGATAGAGATGGCTGAATACAATAAGTTACAAACAGCGCGTAAAGGCAAAAAGCAAGATGACGACTCACCACAGGAGCCACTAATATTACCCGTCCGCCAACGCTACTTAACTAAGGACAGTACGCTGGAGACATTGCAGCGGATTCATAGCGAAAACCCACGGGGACTGCTGTACTACCGAGATGAACTAGCAGGTTTATTCAAAACCCGTAATCAGTATCGCGGTGGTTTAGGGGCTGATGAAGAGCAGGAACTCGATCAATTCAACGGATCTGCAATTATCTACGATCGCTCAGAAAAATCTGTGTGTTTACCCAAAAGTGCCATTTCACGCACAGGTAGCATCCAGTGGGAAGTCTTAGCTGCCATGATGGGGGATCACAACGACTACAACGGTAATTTTGCTCGGTGGCTGTTCTGTGCTGCTAAGTCCCCCAAACGTTACCTGGACTTAGTTGGAGAAAATACTGCTCCTGATACTGGTATCTCGGAAGCACTACGTCAGCTTTACATAAAACTCGCCCTCGTGCCGGAACAAGATTACCTTTTAAACACAGAGGCAGCTGTGTTGTTCGAGGCGTGGCAACATTCTCTCGTAGATGCCCAAGTTGCTGAGGAGTCCTATGGACTAAGGGTAGTCTACGCCAAGATTGAAGCTTACACGGCAAGGTTAGCACTGTGGTTACACATCGTCAATGCTGTCTTAACAGGTGAAACTCCAAGCCTGGTCATTTCTGGTGACACGATGTCCAAGGCAATTGAGCTAGCAGCTTATTTCCTTTGGCAACATAAATTGATTCATGCTCAAAACTCCCCCGAATCAGGGCTAATGTCTTGGGGGCTAAAAATCCAGAAGGTGGCTGAACGTTTGGGAGGGGCTACAGCTTCCATGCTCAAAAGTGGCATCCGCGCTTTCCGTAAAAAACCGACTTTTGAAATTCGGCAACTGATGGAAATGATGGCAGCAGCGGGTTGGGGTCGTGTTGATGGTGAAGGCTCCAATTCAGTCTATGTGCCAAATGGTGTGTCAGTGAGCAAAATTGACAAAATTGACAGAGAATTGACACCAGTATCAATTCCTCAAACATTAACCACTACTGCGTTTGACAAGATAATTGACTCGGTTGACACACATTCGGTGGCATCTTTTCTGACAGAACAACTCACTAGTTGCGACTTAAATTCCTCATTGGGTATAGAAGAGCTAGAGATATGTCAATTTGTCAATTCAACCGTTCAGATGCCCACGGCTACTGGCAGTGATTCGATTGACACTCTTGATCAATCAGAGTGTCAATTGTCAACTGATGAATTATCAAATATGGAATCCATTGGCGATCTCTTTAACGATAATGCACCCCATCTGGTTGAGTCCGACGGTGTATCAACGCTCTTGCCATTAAATGGTGAGTCAGTGCCAGACTGCTTCTTACAAGCATCTACTGAAACAGTAGTTCCCACTGCTGACTTGGTGTCCCCGAATACAACTGCCCAGACAGAGCAAGATGTGAACCCAACCTCGACTGGTAGGAACTTAAGCAACCGCAAGTTCCTACCAGTCGAGGTGCTGACGGCGGCTGGAGAGTGGATTCGAGGATATTTCATTGATGCTTGCGTCAGGATTGCCAATTTAGTCGGTGTTAGTGGGCGATTCACTTTATTTAATGCAGACGGGATCATGTACACATTTGTTGGACAAGTCCGACTCTTGCCCATCTAGCTAGATGTAAGCGCACTTTTAACACTGTCATCCTCATTTTGCTTGAGTTGGTGGAGCGTGAACCCATGCACTCGAAAAATTTTTTAACAGAGTCTGAATTATCGGCTACTGATACTGTAGTAGTTACGGTCGATGTACGAGAAGAGCTAACTGAGGACGAAGCAGCTGAACGTCACTTTTTGGAGCTAAAAATAGAACGGGCGTTCTACGAGGCGGGTTGTGCCTTGAGGGAACTGAGGGATCGGCGGTTGTATCGGAGTACTCACAAGAATTTTGAGGAATATTGCAGCGATCGCTTCAACTATAGTCGCGATGCTGCTTACCTGAAGATTGCGGCGGCTATTGTCTATGACAATATTCAGAAATTTCTGCCGACCAATGGTCGGCAAATTCCCATGCCGACCAATGAACGTCAGTTGCGCGATTTGGCTAAAGCGAATTTTGAACCAGAGGTTCAAGCAGCTGCATGGTTACAGGGAGTAGAAGAAGCTGGTGGTAAAGTACCAAGTGGAGGTATTGTCAAGGGGATTGTGGAACGCCTGAAGGAAAAGCCTTTGTTTTTTGCTACTGATTTTTGTAAAGTAGGTGACGTATTTACTTTAACTAGGTTGAAGGGGAGTGAACGGAAATATAATGGCTGTTGGGCGATCGCAGTTAATCTTAATGACTTTACTGTAGAGGTGGATGTTCATGATACCACTCTAAACGTGAAACCTGAAAACCTCAACAGAATTGACTCACCAGAAGTGCATCGCCAATTGCCACAAATCCGCAAACGCATTTATCGTTTACGATCTGGTGAAATACTAGATCGCTGTGCCTATACAGTCCTAGAGTCTTTAGGACGGCAGATTTACTTAACGACCGTTGAAGAAGGCTTGTTGCAATGGTTGGAGATGTATTATGGTGTAGGCTGCGAATAAAACTAGAAATCAGCTTTGAAACTATTAATTCTATTTTCTTGTCTATTTTTGAAATAATTTTGCGAATATTTTCTGACTCATGACTATTGGTAATAATTGCTTTAGTATTACTATCTATAATGTAGTAGCTGACTTCTTCTTCTTTGAGAAGAGGATTGATTGGCAAAACTATAGCATTTAGTTTGGCAGTAGCGTAAAAGGCGATCGCAAATTCTGGACTGTTAGGCAAAATTAACGCTATGCAGTCACCTTGGACAATACCGATTGTACTTAAATGGTTACTTAAATGTGTAATATTAGCATAAAGTTCTTGATAGCTAATTCTCAAGTTATCAGATGCGATCGCAGTTTTATCAGGATGTTTATTGACAATCTCTACAAGTCTTTTTTCTAACATTATTCCCTCAGTAATTAAAAGTATATGGGCTTAAGCAAACCGCTAATTTTTTAAATTACAGCCGAATAGCCTCAATTACGCTGACTGGAGGCGCTACTGGATGAATTTTTGTGATTGAAAAACCTGCTGTTTCTAATAAAGCTTTATACTCAGCTTCAGTGCGTTCACGCCCTCCATAATTCAAAAGCATCTGCAAGTCGAGGAGTTTACCATAGAATGGTTCGTTGCCTAGAGGTATAACCATTTCGACTAGCAGCAGCTTACCGTCAGGCTGCATCGCTTGGTAGCAATTTTTCAGAATGGCGATCGCTCTTTCATCATCCCAATCGTGAATAATATACCGAAGCAAGTAAGCGTCTCCACCTGGGGGTACTGACTCAAAGAAGTTCCCGCCAATTAGTTGACAACGATGTTGCAATCCAAAGTCTGCAATCAGAGGCTTGGCATCTGCAACTACATGGGGTAAATCAAATAAAATCCCCTGCATTGTCGAATTAGCCTTGAGAATTGAGGCAATCAAAGTACCGCGTCCACCTGCAACCTCAACTAAATTGCGGATGGATGAAAAGTCATAACCTGCTGCGATCGCCGCATCTTGTTTATCAGAAAAACTACTAATGGCTTTGTTGTATATTTTAGCAACAGAGGCATCAGTAGCTAAGTAATCAAATATCTCCATCCCGAAGATATTTTTGAATACAGGTTTTCCGGTTTTGACACTTTCAAGTAGATGTCCCCAAGGTTGCCATTCCCAAGCTTGACCAGACTTGATAGCATAAGCACGCAGGGAGTCAGGGCGATCGCTTTGCAGACATTGGGCAAGCGGTGTCAATTCAAAGTAGCCTAAACTACCTTCAGAAAATATACCCACACTGGCAAGGGCGCGTAATAGTCGGTAGAGCGATCGCACATCTACACCAGCTATTGTTGCTAATTCAGCATAACTATAGTACACACCATCGCCAAGTCAAAAAAGTAGACTTATCTCCCCCGAACGTCAGCTGCTTAGTGGGGACTGCTTCTTTGCCTTTGTAGAAACGCGATTAATTGCGTCTCTACTTTTTTAACGCAACTCAAAACCCAAATTTTTCAAAGCTTCCCGCAAGCGATCGCGTCCCGATAGAGATTCAGCAAACGCTACTCGTTTAGCTGAGTGTTCCGACCAATCGCCGGCAACATTCATCTGTTGTGAATTGTAGAATACTTTCATAATTTGGTTATAAAGCGCAATTTCCTGGTCTTGTTTCTCTAATTGATAAGTCTCCCGATGCAATACTGCTGCTTGGGGTAAACGCGGTTTAACTTCCACATTTACGGATGAATCTGCGTAACCTACGCACAACCCAAAAACGGCAAAGACATGAGGCGGTAAATTTAAAACCTCTGCCACCTCTTCTGGACGGTTACGCAATGCACCAATATAAACTGTTCCCAAACCCAAAGATTCTGCTGCGACAACAGCATTTTGCGCTGCTAATGCTGCATCTATAGCCGCCATCAGAAACATTTCCAGATAATCTAAACCTTCATGAGGTAATCCTTGACTTTCAGCGACGTATGTTAATCTCGCCAAATCTGCTAACCACACCAGAAATAAAGGACACTGGCGAATATGCGCTTGGTTATTCGCCAACTGCGATAACTTCTCCTTCCGTTGTGCATCTTCTACTGCAATTACACTCCATGTTTGGAGATTTGAGGAAGTCGATGCAGATTGGGCAGCTGCTACCAAAGTTTCTAAACTATTTAATGGTAGGGGATCGCTCAAGTAAGCGCGGATTGAACGGTGGGACAGCAAATTAGATATTGTCTCATTCCAAGGAATATCTGCATTAAACGCGTCTACGCCATAACGACGATGGAATAACTCAGTAGGATTGGTCATAATTACAAACTACTAATTACGAATTATTTAATCTTGGGTGAAAAAGCTGCATATTGCTCAGGTGTAAGCATCGCTTCTTTGACGTTAATTTGTTTGGGAATCAATTTCAATTCATAAAATTTATCAGCAACTTGCTGCTGAAGAGTAATTAATTCTTGAGAGATTGGTGTGATCCCAAACTTTCTTCTGTTAGTAGTCTTTTTCATTGTTTCCAAATCTATGCCCAAAATGGGGGAGAGACTTGCAGCTACTTTATTTCGATGTTGATCAGACCATTGTTCAAAATTTTGAATCTCTTCTAGTAATGTCTTAATAATTGCTGGTTGCTGACTAGCAAATTTTTGGCTGGCAAGGTAATATCCTCCCTGTTTATTAATTCCTGTGCCATCAATTAATACACGAGCATCGCCAGATTTCTCGGCTGCTGCGTAAAATGGGTCCCAAATTGACCAAGCATCAATACTACCTCTGACAAAAGCAGCACGAGCATCGGCTGGTGGTAAATATATGGGTTGAATATCACTATATTTTAAACCATATTTTTCTAAAATTTGTACGAGTATATAATGGGCGCTAGAGCCTTTTTGCAAAGCAATCTTTTTCCCTTTAAGATCGTTGACTGTTTTGATGGCAGAATTTTTGGAAACAAGAATTGCTGAACTAGCAGGACTTGGAGCGATTCCTGCGATATATGTGATTGCAGCACCTCCTGCTTGAGCAAAAATTGGTGGTGATTCTCCAGTATGTCCTAAGTCAATACTGCCAACATTCATGGCTTCTAAAAGCTGTGGCCCAGCCGGAAATTCAATCCATTCAACAGATACACCTTCAAGTTGTAATCGCTTTTCTAAAAGCCCTTTACTTTTTAGGAGAATTGCTGATTTTTGATAGCCAAATCTGACTACTGATGCTTTGGTTTGAGTGGAATTATTGGCAGATACAGTCGTAGTATTACTTGGATTATTTGCTGTACAAGCAGCAAATAGCAAGCTGAGGCATAAGCCAGTAATAAAAGCCCCAGTAACTTGTATAGGAACAGTTGATAATAACCGGCTTTGACTAGCAAATCTAAAAATAACCCATCTTTTACAATAGATTATTATGCGCTTAAATAAAAAATTAAACATTAATCTTTACCTCTTTTGTTAGGGAAAATGCTAAGTTTATTCGTTGCCAGAATTGTTAGACCAAGTAATTGATGATAATTTGGCTAAATTTATATGTTTACTTAATTTACACCAAATTGGTCAATTTACAGTACTTTATTTTTTATAAGATAGTAGCATCCCATAAAAATTTTAGTAAATGGGTAGTTACAGCTACAAATTCAATCTTAAAATATAGTTGCTTGTGTTAACAAAATCTGGTATCATTAATTTTTTAATAAATACCAAATCGCAGTAAATTCGCAAAATTGCCGAATTTTACTAAAATTGCCACAGATTGAAGTTTTTCGGCTCGATTCTCTTCGGCAAGCTTTTACTATTTATTACAACTTGATTCAATCGGCTTTAACTTTTATTAAGATAGCTCTTGATTTTTTAAGAAACGTGTGTAAAGCTCTTTTATGTATAAACTACGGTAAATCGACCAAGAATTAATAGTAAACATTAAAGTGCGATCGCAGTTTGCGAAGCGTTCCGCAGCAAAGGTGGGGTGTAAGCTAGGGTGTTGACTCTAAGGGCTTTAAGGTGGTAAATTTTCATGCAAGAAGTACGTAGCTTTACAAAAGTTAATGCAAGAGTTTAAAAGCCCAACCAGCCGATTAGCAAGATTGTTTCGCAACGGTCGAGACAATTGGAAAGAGAGAGCTTTGGAAAAACAGAAAAAACTTAGAGCATATGTACTCGACTAAAGGAGAGGACATCGAGCAGAAACTCTCTGAGCTAACGAAAAACAGTAATCGCCCCGTGGTCGATTACTGTTTTTGCAACTATGCGGGGTTCTTGGAACTGCAATCCACTCGTGGGGTACAAAGTTGTGCGGATTCGTTACGAAAATGGCAAACCTGTGAAATTTGAAGATTTTGTGACTGGCTTTTTGACTAAAGACAGAACTGCACAGTTTGGTAGACCTGTTGGTTTAGCGATCGCACAAACTCCACATTGCTAATAGACATCTCCAGAAATTAAATATGCGTTACCCAAAACCCTTGTAGAGACGTAGCAGTGCTACGTCTCTACTTTTTCGGAGATGTCTAATACAACTGCTTGAGATTTGATCAGATGCGGCATTTTTTTGATAAATAGTAATATTACTGATCTTTTCGGAAAATTTTTAAGTTAGATATAGTACTTACCACTTATTTACTTATACTTTCCAAGTATTAAGAACTTAATCCCTAATTTATTTAATTACAAATAATGGTTAGAAAAACCTTGGTTATAAATCAGCCAAAGGTAAGCAAGTCCGTGGGCGAACTAAGGATTTTTGCTGGATTTATAACACTCAGCTTTGCGATCGCCGCAATATTGTGTAACTATCAGGATGCAATCGCCCAAACTCCTGAACCTCAGACGTTACCCCCAGGTCGGTTAGATGATCTTCCTGACACTCCGTTACCGTCGGATGTGCTACCAAAGCCACCAGACGAGAATCAATTGCTTCCACCTCTAAAACTCCCGAATCAGCCGATTCTGGAGCAGAATGACCCTAATACCAAATTTCGGGTCGATCGCATTGAAGTTTTGGGCAGTACAGTTTTCAAAGCAGAACAGTTTGCCTCTGTCACAAATCCCTTTGTGGGACGAGAACTGACATTTGCAGAGTTATTGCAAGTTAAAGATGCCATCACCAAACTCTACACTGATAACGGCTATGTCACCACAGGCGCATTGATTACACCACAGACAATAGAAGCTGGGACAATCAAAATTCAGGTGATTGAGGGTAGTTTGGAAGAAATTAAGATTGTTGGTAATAGGCGATTAAACACTCAATACATTCGCGACCGCATTAAACTTGGTGCAGGGAAACCCTTAAATATACCACGTTTAATAGAAAAGCTGCAACTACTGCGCCTCAATCCCCGGATTCAAAACCTGTCAGCCGAGTTGCAGACAGGCGTGCAACCGGGAAGCAATGTATTACAAGTTGAGGTTGAAGAAGCAGACACTTTTAAACTGACGGCAAGCCTAGATAATGGGCGATCGCCAAGCGTGGGTAGTTTTCGCCGGGGAGTGGATTTGCAAGAAGCCAATTTATTAGGTTTGGGCGATACCCTGAGCGTGGGATATGCCAATACCGATGGCAGTAATACAATCAATGTCAATTACACGCTGCCGATTAATGCTCGCAATGGCACTGTATCCTTCGGTTTTAGCCAAGGATGGAACCACGTAATTGAAGAACCATTCAGTATCCTTGATATCCAGTCAGATTCCCAGTCTTACGAATTAGGATATCGGCAACCACTGATACAAAAACCAACCCAAGACTTGGCAGTGGGGCTATCGTTCTCGCGCCAGTCAAGCCAAACTGAGTTAGGTCTTGATAATATTGGGCCGTTTCGACTCTCCCCAGGTGCAGATGCGAACGGAAAAACCAATATTTCTGCCCTGCGCTTTTTTCAAGAATATACCCAGCGAAGCAACCAGTATGTATTTGCGGCGCGATCGCAATTGAGTTTTGGCGTAGATTGGTTCGATGCTAATGTCAGTGATAATGAACCAGATAGCCGCTTTTTCGCGTGGCGGGGACAGGCGCAGTGGGTGCGGCAATTAGCACCAGATACTCTATTTTTAGCTAGGGGCGATTTCCAATTGGCAGCAGACTCCTTAGTGCCTTTGGAGCAATTTGGTCTTGGTGGACAGCTAAGTGTCCGGGGCTATCGCCAAGACGCATTACTCACAGATAATGGTCTGTTGTTTTCCGCAGAATTTCGAGTCCCCATTGTCCGCGCTGCCAAAATTGGCGGAGTGCTGCAACTTACACCCTTCATTGATGTGGGCAAAGGTTGGAACGTCAACGGCGAAAATCCATCGCCAAGTACCCTTGTGAGTACTGGGTTGGGGCTGTTGTGGAAACAGGGTGATGACTTATCGGCTCGCATAGATTGGGGCATTCCTCTAATCTCAGTGGATGGTGAAAAGCGATCGCTCCAAGAAAATGGCTTGTACTTCTCACTGCGTTATTCCGCATTTTGAGGCGATCATTACAAAACTATACCGTTTTGGGCAACCTAAAATACAAGGTATAAATAAAGGCTTGGCAATGACAAGGAACTCTATTTGGTTGGTTCTGTGCGCTGGAATAGTGCCGTTGATGGTAATGCCTGTGAGTGCCCAGGTAACTCCTGATAGCACTTTAAATACTGCTGTCTCTCAAAGTGGCGATAACTTTACCATTACCAACGGTAATCGAGTTGGTAACAATTTATTCCACAGCTTCAGCCAATTTTCAGTTCCCAGCAACGGCTCGGCTTTTTTCAACAATGCCGCAGATGTGCAGAATATCTTCAGTCGCGTCACTGGAGGCAGTGTTTCCAGCATTGATGGTTTAATTAAAGCCAATGGTAGCGCTAATCTGTTTTTGCTCAATCCCAGTGGGATTATTTTCGGCGCGAATGCCCAACTTAATATTGGCGGCTCCTTTTTTGGGACAACTGCCCAGAGCATTAAATTTAGCGATGGTGCTGAATTTAGCGCAATTAGCCCCCAAAATGCTCCATTGTTAACCATGAATGTGCCCATTGGTTTGCAGATGGGTAGTAATCCAGGTGCAATTGTTGTTCAAGGGTCAGGACACAATGCTCAATTAGGCGAATCACTTGAGGTTTCTGGATTAAACCTCGGTACGAGAGGATTACAGTTGCAACCTGGAAAAATGCTGGCATTGCTGGGTGGGAATGTTGCCTTAGATGGAGGATTGCTCTCCGCACCAGGAGGACAAATAGAACTGGGTAGCATCACTAACGGCAGCGTCACCCTCAATTCCATCCCTGAAGGATTTGCGCTGAGTTATCCTAATGCTTCGAGTTTTGGCGATATTCAGATAACTCAACGAGCTTTAGCATCTACACGCGACCTCAGTGGGCAATGGGGAGGAGCCATCCAAATTCAGGGTAAACAGGTCAGCATCCGAGATGGTTCACTGATATTAGTGCAAAATCGCAGCAATCAAACTGCTGGTGATATTGCAATCAATGCCACAGAGTCCCTCCAGATTATCGGCAAGTCTCCTGATTTTAAAAGTTCCAGCAGTTTAATTAATGAAACTATATCTCCAGGTGCAGCAGGGAATATTATCGTTACCACCCCACAGTTGAATATTGACGGGGGTGGGTATATCTTAAACCGTACCTTTAGCACAGCACCGGGTGGCAATATTGCAATTTGCAGACCACTAACATCGGTGCTGGTACTGGAGGCGATCTGTTAGTTTCTGCACCACGGATATTGTTGCAAGATGGAGCCAGAATTCTCACTTTTTCCTTTGGTGCCGGAGTTGGAGGAAATTCTGTAGTCGTTGCTGATTCGATTCAACTACAAGGCAAGTCATCGGTTGATCCCGGACTTAACAGTTCGATCGCTGCCATAACTGGTAGTTTTGTCCGAGGCAGCGGCGGGGAAGTCCAAATCAGCACAAGACGATTGCGGGTGCAAGAGGGTGCGACACTACTCACAGCCAGTATCGGAACTGGAAATGCAGGTAATAGCACGATCAATGCCTCTGAACTGATCGAGGTTATTGGCGAAAGTAGTCTTGTTCCAAGTTCATTATTGGCGACCACGTTAAACCGTGGAAACGCTGGTCAATTGACCATCAATACACCTAGATTGGTTGTGCGGGATGGCGGTTCTGTCTCGGACACGACATTAGGGGTGGGTAATGCTGGTTCTTTGCGGGTTAATGTACCCAATATTACAGTGAGTGGACGGGGTGCAATCTCTGGAACATCTAGCCGCATTGGTGCAAGAGCTGAAATACTTTCGCTCACCTTTCAGAAGCTATTTAATTTACCAGCTTTTCCCACTGGAAACTCAGGCAACCTCATCATCAACACCTCCCGTTTACAAATCACGGATGGTGCTATTGTGGGAGTTGACCATCAAGGAATCGGCAATGCTGGTAATCTTTACATCAGTGCGGATAGGATTTCCCTTGATCGCACTGGTAGTATCATAGCAACAACTAAATCCGGTGAAGGTGGCAGTATTAATTTGCAAGCTAATACTTTAGTTATGCGTCGTGGTAGCAATGTGACTGCAACTGCTGGCGGCACTGGTAACGGCGGCAACATCACCATCAATTCCCCTATCATTGTGGGATTAGAAAACAGCGACATCATCGCCAACGCATTCCAAGGTAATGGCGGAAACATCAGCATCACTACTCAAGGCTTATTCGGGCTAAAATTCCGCGATCGCCTCACACCTGATAGTGACATCACCGCCAGTTCCCAATTTGGGGTTAACGGTACAGTTAATATTAATAATATTGGTATCGATCCAAATTCCGGCTTAGTCGAACTACCAGCAAATGTCACCGATCCATCTCAGCAAATTGCTACAGGCTGCGCCAACGATCAAGGCAGTAAATTTGTAGCAACGGGTCGCGGTGGTGTACCGCAAAATCCCAATCAAGATGTGACGAGCGATGTCTACGACGGGCTACGCCTAAGCACTTGGTCTGATATCCGCGATCTCTCTGCATACCGTAAAACCGGGGAAGCGACTGCCCAAATACCTGAATCCCCAAAGGCTCTTGTCCAAGCTACTTACTGGCATCGCAACACCCAAGGAAAAATCGAGTTAGTTGCAGATAAAGCTCCTACCTTTGTGGAACAACCATTAACCTGTGCTGCGATTCCTAAAAGTTAATCATGTTATCACTCATGAAATTTAGGGAAAACTAACTTTAAATTAGGTAAAGGAAGTTATGTTGGTGATCAGAGCCGTATTCTTTCTATTTCTATTCACAACTGGGTTATTCACTCCAGGGATGATGCGAAGCGCGATCGCACAGGTAACATCCGATGGTACAAATAACACCATT
Source organism: Nostoc sp. CHAB 5834 (assembly GCA_020829485.1). The sequence goes on from JAIVFU010000051.1 coordinate 19,828, forward strand.
GTCAACCAAAGTGGTAATAATTTCACAATTCTTAACGGAATTGAAAAAGGTAATAATTTATTTCATAGCTTCAATAATTTCTCTGTACAATTTTCTTAAAACAATCTTCATTGGTTGATGCAAGTGGAATTAACGGGGGTGCAATCAACATCCGTGGACGTGGGTTGACGGTGCAGGATGGGTCGAATATTAGTTCCAGGACTTCGGCTGGGCAAGGTAAAGGCATTACCATTCAAACGACAGATTTTGCCGAGTTTTTGGGACTCTCTGCTCCAGGTCTTGCTGTTGGTGTTGAGACATCGGTAGGCAATCAACTTAGCTTTTCTCCAGCATCAAGACCGCCAACAACCGGACAAGCCGGAAATATAACCATCGAAACCAATCGCTTGCGGTTAGCCAATGGCGCTGTGATTCAGTCCTCAACATCTGGCAACAACTCTATCGCAGGAGACATTACCATCCACGCTACCGATGTGGATATGGTGGGAAACAAAACATCTTTTTCTTTCGGCATTGTGAATACGATTGGCACGTTCATCAACTTTGGAAACAACAATCAGAGTGGACGGGTTACTGTCGATGCCCAACGGATTCGCCTGCTCGATGGCGATCGCATCAGTAGCAGTTTGTTGGGAGGGAATGGTACAGCAGGAGAAGTCTCAATTCGGGCTGTGGAGAGCCTTGAGATTCGGGGAGCCAACCACAGAGGCGTAACCAGTGCTGTTCTCGCTTCGATCGAAGGTGGAGCAACAGGGCAGGGTGGTCGAATCACAATTGACGCAGGGAGTCTGATTTTAGCTAATGGTGGAACTATTACCAGTGGACTAGAAGGTGCTAAGAACACATTTTTTAGACCGATTTCGGGGGCGCAGGGTACGGCTGGAAGTATTGATATTCGGGCAAGGGAGGTACAAGTTAGCGATCCATTAATTGATACCTACAGCAACAGCATCACTGGGATCACGGCTTCTGTGGGCAATGGTGCTGTAGGTTCTGGTGGAACGATTAACCTAAGGGCAGACAGCCTACGGGTATTCAATGGCGGACAGATCACCTCTTCCAGCCAGGGTCAGGGAAATGCGGGGAATATTAACTTACAGGTTAAAAACATTGATATCGAGGGTATATCTCAACCTTTAACTAACGGTCTAATTCTGCCCAGTGCGATCGCAGCATTTTCGACAACTAATTTTAACGCCGGAACGATAAATATTACATCTAACATGCTGAAAGTACGTAATGGTGCGGAAGTTACCGTGAGCAATATAGGAAGCGGAGATGCAGGTAATTTGAATATTACAGCCAATAATATTTTCCTCGACAATAAAGCCAGTCTGCGATCGGAAGTCAAAGGAGGTAGTCAAGGTAACATTAACCTCCAAGCAAATGATGTTTTGCTGTTACGTCGTGACAGTAATATTACAACTAATGCCACTGCTAATTCTACCGGAGGTAACATTGATATTACTGCTGGAGCTATTATTGCCGTTCCTGACGAAGATAGCGATATCGTTGCCAATGCGGTACTCGGAAGCGGTGGAAATATTCAAATCACCACCCAAGGCATCTTTGGGCTGAAATTCCGTCCCCAACTCACCCCAGAAAGCGACATCACCGCCAGTTCCCAATTTGGAGTGAGTGGCACTGTTCAAGTTAATACTATTGGTATCGATCCAAATTCTGGTTTAGTCGAATTGCCTGTAAATGTTACCGATCCATCCCAGCAAATCGCCACAGGCTGCGCGGATAGTGAAGGCAGTCGCTTTGTGGCAACAGGACGAGGTGGTGTGCCACAAAATCCTAATCAGCTGACGAGTGATGTCTACGACGGGCTGCGCTTACGTACCTGGGATGATATACGAGATTTGTCTGCTTACCGCAAAACAGGCGAAGTGATAGCCCAAATACCCACAAAAGAGGCAGTTCTTGTCCAGGCTAAGGGTTGGCGACGTAATGCTGATGGCAAAATCGAGATATTTGCAGATAAATCTCCTACTCAGATGCAACCAGCATTAACCTGTGCTGCGGTTCCGAGAAGTTAATGATGTTATCAATCATACCATTTAGGGAACTCTAACTTTAAATCAGTAAAAGAAGTCTTTAATAATGAAAGCCGTACCCTTTGTATTTATATTAACAAGTGGGTTATTAACTCCAGGGATAATGCTATCGGCGATACTCCCTTGGAGTGGCTGCGCGATCGCTCAGGTGACATCCGATGGTACAACTAACACCATTGTTAATCAAAGCGGTAATAATTTTAATATTCTTAACGGGATTGAAAAAGGTAATAATTTATTTCATAGTTTCAGTAATTTCTCTGTGCCTACGGGTGGTTCAGCCACTTTTGATTTAACCAACACGCCAAATATTACAACTATATTTAGTCGAGTGACTGGTGGAAATGTTTCCCATATTGATGGTTTAATTCAAGCCAACGGTAGTGCTAATCTATTTTTGCTTAATCCCAAGGGCATCATCTTTGGACAAAATGCCAGCTTAAATATTGGGGGTTCATTTATTGCTACAACCGCCGAAAGTATCAAATTTGCTGATGGCGCTGAGTTTAAGGCGATTAGTTCCCAAGCTCCCCCATTGTTGAGTATTAATGTTCCCATTGGTTTACAACTAGGTAGCAATCCTGGAGCGATCGCACTTCAAGGCACAGGACATACTTTAACACTTATCAATAGTCGGATTCCTATCACTCGCACTCCTAGTCCCACACAACTGCGGGTACAGCCTGGAAAAACCCTGACGTTGGTGGGTGGTACTCTAAATTTGCATGGGGCAACTCTAACTGCCGAACAAGGACGGATTGAATTAGGTAGTTTGGGTGACGCAGGGAAAGTTCGCCTCGTGCCAACCACTCAGGGTTATGCACTGGGGTATAGCAACGGGCAAAGCTTTGGTGACATTCAACTTGAAAAGAAATCTCTACTAGATGTCAGTGGGGTAAATGCAGGTTCCGTGCAGGTACAGGGTAAACACATTCAAGTTACCGATAGCTCCCTAGTATTAGCACAAAATCTCGGTAATCTTCCTGGCGGGAATCTACATCTGCAAGCATCAGCAGGAATCGACCTGACTGGTATATTCACTGGCATTCGCAGTGAAACCTTAGGCACTGGCACTAGTGGGAACATCAGCGTCATTACTCCCCGATTCAGCCTTCAGCAGGGAGCAGCATTAAACAACATTACTTTTAGAACAGCTACCAGTGGTGATGTTCAGGTTGATGCCTCAGTGTTGGAGATATCTGGCTTCTCGCCCGTCAGTTCAACTGGCAGCGTGATTAACACTAGTACCTTCAGTTCTGGAAGCGCAGGTAATGTCTTCGTGAATGGCAATAGTTTACTAGTGTCCGATGGTGCAGGGCTGTCTTCAATATCCAATGGTAGCGGTGACAGTGGTCAAATTGTCATTCGCAACATGGATACTACCGTCAGGGGAAGCAACTCGGCACCTATGGGTACTAGGATTAGCTCAACTGCCTTCAGTACAGGAAACGCCAAAACCATCACACTAGATACAGGGAGGCTGCATCTGCTAGATGGGGGAGTAATTACCACAGGTTCGTTTTCTGCCGGTCATGGCGGAGATATCAGGATAAATGCTACAGAATCCATCCAAATTATTGGCAGTAATCAAGTAATAAATAATAGCGGCATCAGCAATAGCGGCATCACCTCGTCCGTCCTGAGCCTAAGCCCAACATTACAGAGGCGATTTAATGTATTCTACGATACTCCTACAGAAAATGCAGGTACTGTGAGCATCACGACACCAAACCTGACGCTTCAGGATGGCGCGGCTGTGAGCGTTACCAATGATGGTAGTGGCAATGGTGGTAGTATCAACATCACCGCAGATAGTATCGAATTAAAGAATCAAGCTTTAATCCAAGCAAAGACTACATCTGGTGATGGAGGTAACATCAGCTTAGGAGTTGGCAAGTTATTGCAACTGCGCGAGAACAGCCAAATCACCGCCACCGCAGGCGGTAATGGTAATGGCGGTAATGTTAACATCAATTCACCGATCATTGTGGGATTAGAAAACAGCGACATTGTTGCCAACGCAGTTCGAGGACGTGGAGGTAATATTCAAATCACCACAGAAGGAATTATCGGCTTACAATATCGTCCACAACTGACTGCTGAAAACGATATTACTGCTAGTTCGCAGTTTGGTGTTAGTGGTATAGTTCAAGTTAATAATATCGGTATTGACCCCAATTCTGGCTTGATAGAATTGCCTACCAATCTGACAGACTCATCCCAACAAATTGCCACAGGCTGTTCTGCCAATCAAAGTAGTAGTTTTGTCACCACGGGACGCGGTGGAATACCAAAAAATCCAAATCAAGAAGTGATGAGCGATGTCTACGACGGGCTACGCCTACGCACTTGGTCTGATCTCCGCGATCTCTCTGCATATCGCAAAACACAGCTTCTTGTACAAGCCCAAATATCAGCACCAAGAGAAGCTCTCATCCAAGCTACTTCCTGGCATCGTAACGCTCAGGGCAAAATTGAGTTAGTTGCTGATATTGCTACTGCCAATGTTCAACAACCATTAACCTGTGCTGCTCTTCGCAAAAATTAATCATGTTATCAATAATGCTCTAAAGGGAACACTAACTTGAAATTAGGTTAACCAAGTTTTTTGTTATGAGAGTCTTAGCTTTTCTATTTATATTAATAAGTGGGTTATTCACTCCAAGAATGATGCTAAGGGCGATCGCTCAAGTTACATCTGACGGTACTACCAACACCATTGTTAACCTCAATGGTAATAATTTTAATATTCTTAACGGTACTGCCAGAGGTAATAATTTATTTCATAGTTTCAGTAATTTCTCTGTACCTACTGGCGTTTGGGCTACCTTTGATTTAACCAACACACCAAATATTACAACTATATTTAGTCGGGTTACAGGTGGAAATGTTTCCAATATTGATGGGTTAATTAATAGTAGTAACCCGGTAAATTTGTTTTTAATGAATCCCAACGGCATGATATTTGGGCAAAATGCTCGGTTGGATATTGGTGGCTCGTTTGTGGGGACAACAGCGAATAGTATCAAGTTTGCTGATGGGGTGGAATTTAGTGCTGTTAACCCGAATATAACTCCTTTGCTGACCATGAGTGTGCCAGTGGGTTTACAGATGGGAAATAATGCCGGTCAAATTACCGTCCAAAATACCGGACACCGCTTGATTGAGGGAAATGCACCGCTTCAGAGGGGAACAACTCCTAACGGCTTCGGTGTTGCTCCCGGCAAAACCCTAGCACTTGTGGGCGGAGATATTGTTTTGGATGGTGGCATTCTCAGCACTCCTTCAGGTCATCTAGAACTCGGTAGCGCCAGAGCCGGAACCGTTAATCTTAGCACGGTATCCCCTCGCTGGAATTTTGACTACAGCAATCTCCAACAATATGGTGATCTGCGATTTTTGCGTCAAGCCCTTGCGGATGCGAGTGGTGCGCCAGGGGGTTCGATTCACCTCCAAGGCAGAAATATTAGTGTGAATGAGGGTTCTGTGGCTTTGCTAATCAACCAGGGAAACCAAAGTTCTGGGGATATGAGAGTCAATGCACATGAATCTTTGTCTATGGCAGGGGTTGGCATTAATGGATTTACCCAAAGCCTATTGCTGACAGATACTATTACGGGGGAGGGCGGGAATCTGATGATTACTGCACCACGATTATTAATCCAAGATGGGGGGAAAATGAGTACCCATACTTTTGGAGCGGGAATGGGGGGAAATGTCTCAGTATTAGCAGATTCGATCCAAATCTCTGGGTTTTCAGCCCTGAAACCCGCGACAACCCGCAGTGGGATCGCTTCGGAAACACGAGGTGCTGGACGATCTGGTGATATTCAAGTCACGACGGGACAATTAAGAATGTCCGAGGGTGGTTCGCTCTCCAGTGCCAGTTACGGGACTGGAGCAACGGGAAATGTGATTGTTAATGGCTCTGAGTCTATTGAATTAACTGGAGAAACTCCCATTAGCTTTAGTGCAAGCTTCCTTGGAAGTATTAGCTTAAACCAGGGAAATGTAGGGAACGTCACCGTGAATACTCCGAGACTGACTGTGCTGGATGCCGCAGGTGTTGGATCTACTACCCTTGGTCAGGGCAATGCGGGAACTCTGTGGGTCAATGTTTCGGAGCAAATTAGCGTCAGTGGCACAAGCGCCGCTTCGGGTAAGCCGAGCCAGATTGGTGCCAGTGCGACGGTGCTACCTTTAGCCTTTCAGCAAGCATTCGGGCTATCGGCTCTACCCACGGGCAATTCAGGTGATTTGATCGTTAATACCCCACGCTTAGAGATTAGTGATGGGGGTGTGGTGAGAGTTAACCACCAAGGGGTTGGGAATGCCGGAAACCTTTATATTAATGCAGAGGCGATCGCTCTCGATCGATCTGGAAATATTTCGGCTACCACAAACTCAGGAACAGGGGGCGGAATTAATCTCCAATCAAATACGATCATCTTGCGCCACGATAGCAAGATTATCGCTACTGCTGGAGGAACAGGTAATGGCGGCAATATCACCATTAATTCCCCTATCATTGTGGGATTAGAAAACAGCGATATCGTTGCCAACGCATTCCAAGGCAATGGCGGTAACATCAACATCACCACCCAAGGCATCTTCGGACTCCAATACCGCGATCGCCTCACACCTGATAGTGACATCACCGCCAGTTCCCAATTTGGGGTTAACGGTACAGTTAATATTAATAATATTGGTATCGATCCAAATTCCGGCTTAGTCGAACTACCAGCAAATGTCACCGATCCATCTCAGCAAATTGCTACAGGCTGCGCGGGCAAGGAAGGTAGTCGCTTTGTGGCAACGGGTCGGGGTGGTGTGCCGCAAAATCCAAATCAAGAAGTGAGGAGCGATCGCACTTGGTCTGATATCCGCAATCTGACTGCATTTCGCAAAAATAGCTCTGTTACACCACAAATAACCCAATCTTCAGAAGTTCTGATCCAAGCTACTTCTTGGCATCGTAATGCCCAAGGCAAAATCGAATTAATTACAGATAAATCTCCTACTCAGGCGCAACAACCATTAACCTGTGCTGCGGTTCCTAAAAGTTAATTATGTTATTAACCATGCCCTAAATGGGAACTCTAACTTGACATCAGTTAAAGGAAGTTTTTGGTGATGAGAGTCGTACCCTTTGTATTTCTTTTAACAAGCGGGTTATTATCTCCAGGGATAATGCTATCGGCGATACTCCTTTGGAGTGGCTGCGCGATCGCTCAGGTGACATCCGATGGTACAACTAACACTATTGTCAACCAAAGTGGTAATAATTTTAATATTCTTAACGGCATACAAAAAGGTAATAATTTATTTCACAGTTTCAGTAATTTCTCTATACCCACAGGTGACACAGCAATATTCAACAACGCGGCAGATGTGCAGAATATCTTCAGTCGCGTCACTGGTGGGAGTGTTTCCAACATTGATGGTTTAATTAAAGCCAATGGTAGCGCTAATTTATTTTTGCTTAATCCCAGTGGGATAATTTTCGGTGCAAATGCCCAACTTAATATTGGTGGCTCCTTTATTGGGACAACTGCCCAGAGCATTAAATTTAGTGATGGTTCTGAATTTAACGCTATTAATCCCCAAGCTAACCCCTTATTAAGTATCAATGTTCCTATTGGTTTGCAAATGGGCAACAATCCTGCACCGATAGCTGTTCAAGGCACAGGACACCGCTTGAGTAATCCTGGTGGACTGCCTGTTGTCACTCAAAATCCGAGTGTTACAGAATTGCGGGTACAGCCTGGAAAAACTCTAGCTTTGGTGGGTGGCAATCTGAATCTGAATGGGGCAACTCTGACTGCCAAGCAAGGGCAAGTAGAATTAGGCAGTGTGAGTGGTGCCGGATTGGTTAGTTTGATCCAGGGGTATACTTTGGGATATGAAAATGGGCAAAAGTTTGGTGATATTAAGCTTACACAGCGATCGCTATTAGATACAAGTGGGGTGAATGCAGGTTCAGTTCAAATTCAAGGTAGGCAAATTCAATTCACCGATGGCTCTCTGGTGCTGGCGCGAAATTTAGGCAATCTCCCCGGCGGTGACATTCGCCTTCAGGCTACAGAAGCGATTGATTTGATTGGCAGAACAGCTGATAGCACAATTCCGAGTGGGGTGCGTACTGAAGCTGTGGGTGTCGGAGCTAGTGGGAACATCAGTGTAATTACTCCCCGTCTTACCCTTCAGCAGGGAGGGGGGTTGAATAGCATTTCAGTTGGAGTGGCTCCCAGTGGCAATATCCACATTGATGCAACAGCGATTGAACTGTCTGGCTTCTCACCAATCAATCCAAATAGCGTTACTTCCCTTTCTACTTCTGGTTATGGTTCTGGGAATACTGGCGATATCTCCGTCAATGCTAATAGTTTACTGGTGTCAAATGGTGCCTCACTGATTTCAGCTACATTTGGCAGTGGCTCCAGTGGTAAAGTGACGATTCGCACCAATCACACCACTGTCATGGGAGAAAGCCCCTCTGGACTATATAGCAATATTAGCTCAATCACTTTTGCGACCGGAAACGCCAAAACTTTGACCCTAGATACCGCCAAGTTGCAAATTCTGGATGGGGGAGCAGTTGGGACAACCACATTTTTTGCCGGTAATGGGGGAGATTTGAGGATTAACGCCACGGAATCCATCGAGATTAGCGGTCGCAGTCGAAGCAATAACAGCAGTATCAACTCATCTAGCATTCTACTACCTCCACTACTGCGGCAGAGATTCCATCTACCAGATATACTCACGGCAAATGCGGGTAATGTGAGCATTACCACGCCGAACCTGACGGTGACAGATGGCGGAACAGTCAGTGTCACCAGTCAAGGTAGTGGAAATGGAGGCAGTCTTAACATCACAGCCAATACCATCCGATTAGACCGTCAAGGCAGCATCCAGGCACAAACAGAATCAGGTAATGGAGGTAATATAGCCTTACAAGTTGGCAACTTATTGCTGCTGCGCGACAATAGCGCGATCGCAGCAACAGCAGGTGGTAATGGTGATGGAGGTAATATAAATATTGATGCACCTATCATCGCAGGATTAGAAAACAGTGACATTATTGCTAATGCCATTAAAGGCAGGGGGGGCAATATTCAAATCACCACTCAAGGCATCTTTGGGCTGAAGTTCCGCAACCAACTCACTCCTGATAATGACATCACCGCCAGTTCCCAATTTGGGGTAAGTGGCACGGTTCAAGTTAATACTATCGGTGTTGATCCAAATTCCGGCTTAGTCGAACTACCAGTAAATGTCACCGATCCATCCCAGCAAATCGCCACAGGCTGCGCGGACAGTGAAGGCAGTCGCTTTGTGGCAACAGGACGAGGTGGTATGCCGCAAAATCCTAATCAGCTGACGAGTGATGTCTACAACGGGCTACGCCTACGCACCTGGGATGATGTGCGAGATTTATCTGCTTACCGCAAAACGGGTGAGGTAACTACACAGATACCTGTATCCTCAAAGGTTCTCGTCGAAGCTACAACTTGGCAGCGCAACGCTGACGGTAAAATTGAATTAATTGCGGTTCAACCAGCGTATATACAACCATCTTTAACCTGTGCTGCGGTATCAAACTAGTCAGTCACGACGCTGGAAATGGTAAATGACAATTCTGGCTGGCGGCAAAATGTGATCCAATATATACACCTAAATAAATACATAAAACAACAACAGCCGCATCTATTAAAAGATAAGACTGGCGACGACTATGACCAAAGCGAACGCGGCAATATTCCTCAAATGTGCGATGCGTCGAACGGTACAGTCGGCGATCGCGGAGTTCTATCAAAGCCTGCTACGAGTTGACCCTTGCTGTTTACGAATCTGCGGCTCATGCACCAGTCAATTATCAGCATAAGTACAATTTAATTTTGGCTGAACAAGCTCGTGTAAGTGGCGATCGCCTACAAGCCGCAGATTATTATGAAATCGCTATCCAAGAAGCGATCGCCAATGACTATATTCAGGAAGCAGCGATCGCTAATGAACTTGCTGCCAAATTTTACTTAAAATGGGGTAAAGAAAAAGCCGCAGAAGGATATCTGCAACAAGCATATTACTGCTATGCCCGTTGGGGAGCCAAAGCCAAAACTGATGACTTGGAAAAATGCTATCCCAAATTACTCAAACCAATTTTGCAACAGCAAGAATTCAACTTCAATCCCTTAGAAACCATAGCCAGCATCGCCCGCACATCTACTTACACTACCAGCAGCACTAATATTTCTGATGCTCTAGATTTAACCTGCATTCTCAAAGCTGCTCAAACTATTTCCGGTTGTATAGAATTAGATGCACTCATCAGCAGTCTCACCCGCATTATCCTAGAAAATTCTGGTTTTCCCCAAGATGATTGATTCGATGACTATGGCGTGTGACAGGCTCAAAAATATCAGTATCAGTCTTCGCACTTTCTCCCGTGCCGATAGAGATTACAAAGTACCCTTTAACATTCATGAAGGCATTGATAGTACAATTCTAATTTTAAAACATCGTCTCAAAGCCAATGACAGCCGTCCGGCAATTGAAATAGTGGCGGACTACGGTAAATTACCCCAAATTAAATGTTTTCCAGGACAATTAAATCAAGTATTTATGAATATAATAGCGAATGCTATTGATGCCTTGGATGAATCAAATACAGGTCGGAGTTTTCATGAGATTAAAGCCAATCCTAATTTGATTACAATTACCACCTCATTGAAAAAGAAACAGGTTGAGGTGAAGATTGCTGACAATGGTCAAGGTATGAGTGAATCAGTCAAACAAAAAGTATTTGACCACTTGTTTACTACGAAAGGTGTTGGTAAAGGAACAGGATTAGGATTAGCGATCGCTCAGTCTATTGTTGTAGAAAAACATAGCGGAACTTTGGACGTGTCTGTTGGAACAGAATTTCTGATTACCTTACCGATTCTGGTTTAGACTCAAAATTAACTTGATCGAAAGTGTGATTTCAGTTAACTACCGCCAGCCAATCGCATACCACAGATGTACAACCGTTCGGGTACGAGAAGCTGGCCCAAGAATCTTTGGTTGAGAGTGTAGGCGTAGCCCGTCGCAGACATCGCTGGAGGATAAGTCAGCAGAGTAAACAGCTTGATTTCCCACAACTCCAGTGCAACAGCCGTATTGTAGAGTGCATCAAATGCCGATTGACGGATATGCTCGCTAGCATTACATAATTGAAGAGGCTTTAATATAGGATAGAAAGCGTGTATAAATGTTTGCAAAACAAAGACTAGAATTTAACTGGTGCGCTCCAGTATCTGGTGATGGATTCTATTTAGGTTTGCCCATTTGGGAACGTCCTCCTAACCTTGAGTATACTGTTGAGATTTTTAAAACAGCAGAACGATTTGGGTTTCAACAGGTTCTCATTGGTATGGGCTTCACACACCATGTTATGGAAGCTTGGACTTTAGCAACAACAGTTTTAGCGCTCACCATTAATGCTGGAGCAATGGTCGCTGTACGTCCAGGTTTCTATTCAGCCCCAGTATTAGCAAAGATGGCTGTTACCTTAGATAACATCAGTAAGGGTCGCCTTTCGCTTAATATTGTCACGGGTGGACGACCAATGGAACAAGCAATGTATGGTGATTATTTAGACCACGATAGTCGCTATCGTCGCACCCGTGAATTTATGCAAATTTGTCGTCAGTTATGGTCAACTACGACTCCCTTTGATTATGAAGGAGAATTTTATAAACTCCGTCAAACTCGTTTAGAAACTTTGCCTGTGCAACCATCTGGGCCGCTGTTCTATTTCGGTGGTGCGAGTGAAATGGCTCAACGAGTGAGTGCAGAGTTTGCAGATGTTTATCTGATGTGGGGGGAAACACTAAATCAAATTACTGAGCGGATGAATCGGTTGCAGCAATTACAGGCTGACATCGGACGGAAAAAAAAGATGCGTTATGGATTAAGAATTAATATTATCGCTCGACCAACCCAAGCCCAAGCAAGGGAAACAGCAAAAGAAATGCTGGCAAAAGTTTCTCCAGAAGTATTAGCTAAAGCACGAGCCACAGAATTTCCTAATACTAGGCGAGAAAGTGTCGGTCAAAGTCGGCAGTGTGAATTACGTGGAAACGCTGATAAAGATTGGTATGTTGAGCCACTGCTTTGGGCTGGAATTTCGGTAGTGCGGAGTGGTGCGGGAATGGCGATTGTTGGTAGTTACCAACAGGTGGCGGAGTATCTTTTACAGTATATAAACTTGGGAATTACAGTTTTTATTTTGTCTGGCTATCCCCATTTAGAAGAGTGCGAAAATGTTGGGCGAAATGTTTTACCGTTAGTTAGAGAGGGCTACCTTTAGAGAAAGCAGTAGCAATTTCAAAAGCTAATGCGACTCTCAAAATTAAAGCTTCGCCATAAGAATTACTAACAATTTGTAATCCTATAGGCAAACCCTGACTACTCCAGCCACAAGGCAGCGATATTGCAGGTAAACCCATAAAACTAAAAGGTAGCATAAATTGCTGATTTAATTGATAGATTTTACCGTCACTATTAATCGGAGGTGCAACCATTGGTGTTGTTGGTGTTAACACAACATCTACTTGCTCAAACAGTTTTTGCCCTAGAGGAAGCCATCTTTCACATTTTTGCTTTGCGTTTTTATAATGATGGCGATAAATTTTTACTCCTTTTGATAAATCACTTTGCACTTTGGCTGCAAATACATTGGGGTTAACAGCATATTCTGCTTGCAAAACTTGGCTAAATTCATAAAGAGCAATGGTGGAGTAAGTCACCTGATCAAATTCTTCTAAAAATCTGGAATCTAAGGTGACAATTTCCGCTCCCAGTTCTCTTAAAATAGATATGGCATTGTAAATAGCCTTGGCAATTTCTCCCTCAATGCCACGAAATGTATAGTTACTAATTACGCCCAACTTTAAACCGTTGATATTAGTTGGTAGAGAATAAAGTTGTTTTAAATTTGTGGAAATAGGGAAGAGTACAGCATCAAGCACAATGGCAATATCTTCTACACAATTTGCCATCAAACCGACTGTATCAAAACTGGGAACGCGAGGAAAAACACCGTCATTGCTAAGTAGTCCAAAAGTTGGGCGTAGTCCCACCACTCCCGACCAACTAGCCGGAACTCGAATTGAACCTCCTGTATCTGTGCCAATTCCAGCTAGACAAAGATCAGCTGCAATAGCTGTTGCACTTCCACTAGAAGAACCTCCTGATGAGTGCTTATGGTTCCAAACGTTGCAGGTGTTACCGTAAAAAAGATTGTTACCCGAAAGTTCAGCAGCAAATTCGTTTAAATTTGTCTTACCTAAAGTTACCGCACCTGCTGCTTTTAACTTTTGGACGATCGCACTATCAGATAATGGTATGCGATCGCAAAAAATTTGTGACCCAACGGTGGTTTTTATTCCTGCTGTATCAATATTGTCTTTAATAACAACTGGAATCCCGTGTAATAACCCTCGTTCTTGACCGTTACTTCGCTCAAAATCTAGTTGAGCAGCAGCTTCTAGAGCTTCTTGTTCTAGAATGGTAATAAAAGCATTGAGTAGAGGATTTAACTTGTGAATCCGGGCAAGGTAATATTTAACTAAGGCTGTTGAAGTTAACAAGCCACTCTGCATTTGCTGACTTGCTTGTGCAATCGTTTTCGGGATAAAATCTGCTTGCATCGATGATTCATACTGTAGTTAAAATTAATTATTATGCGTTAAAAATTCCCCATGCTATTTGATGCCTTTAAAAGCCGTAAATCTTCTCAAAACTTATTGATCAATCCTAACCCGACTTGGCGCGTAGCTTGGGGAGAAGTTGATGCAAATTATGAAGACATAGCTTGGCGAGATGAAAAATTTTTGGTGATTTTACCACGCACCGTTTCTGGATTGGTGACAGAGAAATTAGCAATCAGTTCTGAAAAACAATTTGTTGTTGTTGGTGATATTTGGTTAACTAACCAAGTGCAGTTGCTAGAACAGTTGGGAATTGAACCAGATAGCTTTGGAGGAAATTATCTGCAATTAGTTGCTAATCTTTGGGAACGATGGGGTGATGAAAGTCTTAAGCAACTTGTGGGAATGTTTGCACTAGTGGTTTGGGATCGGGAAAAACAGGTGTTGCAGTTGATTCGCGATCGCATCGGTAGCCGCACTCTCTACTACACTAATACTGGTGCGGTTCGTTGGATTGCGCCTCAATTGAGAACTTTATCACCTTATCGTTCCTCTGATTTGGATTTGGTGGCATTGCGAGATTACCTTTGTTGTGCTTTTGTTCCAGGAGAAAGAACACTTTGGGAACAGGTGCGGGAACTGCGGCCTGGAAGCGTTTTACAATTTCCTGACGACAAAGTTAAAACTTATTGGCAGTTGCAAGAACAGATTACAGCCATAGATCAACCTTTAGTATGGCATGGCGATCGCTTGCGAGAACTACTAAACCAAGTTATTCAAGAATATTTACCACCACAAAACGAACCCGTTGGGGTTTTTCTTTCAGGTGGTTTGGACTCTAGCGGAATCACTGCTTTAGCCGCAAAATTTCATAATTCTCCAGTCCACACTTTCTCAATTCATTTTGGCGCTGAATGTCCCAATGAATTAGAATTTTCCAGTCTCGTTGCAACTCATTGTCAAACGCAGCATCACATTTTAGAAATTACTTTTGCGGATATGTGGGAACGTTTACCCCAAACAATGGCGTATTTAGATGACCCCATTGGTGATCCATTAACTATTCCTAATCTTTTGCTGGGACAACTAGCACGAGAAAGTGTACAAATAGTTTTAAATGGTGAAGGTGGCGACCCCTGTTTTGGTGGGCCAAAAAATCAGCCAATGTTGATTAATAGTTTATATGGCTCTGTCACCAATCAAGATTCATTACAAGCTTATTTAATTTCTTTTCAAAAGTGTGCTGCTGACTTACCGCAACTTTTAAAACCAGAAGTTTTGACAGCAATCCAAACAGCACCTTGGGTTTTTGAAGAAGATTTATATTCCCAAGCCAGCTATCTCAATCGGTTGATGGCAATGAATATTAAATTTAAAGGTGCTGACCAAATTCTCACGAAAGTAAGTAACTTGACTCAAGCTGCTAATTTGCAAGGTCGTTCTCCTTTATTTGATCAACGAATCGTAGATTTAAGCATGACAATTCCTCCAGAGTATAAGCTTTCGGGAGTGTCAGAAAAAGCAGTTTTAAAACAAGCGATGGCAGATATTTTACCAGAGAGCATTATTCATCGTCCTAAAAGTGGGATGATGGTTCCAGTACAGTTAGGATTTCGGAAATATTGGCAACAAGAAGCCAGAGATTTATTGCTTAATCGTCATGCAGCGATCGCTCCTTATTTTAACCAATTACCAATTCGCAATTGGTTAAACTATCAAGGCGATACTTGGAATCGTTATGGTGTAAAGCTGTGGTTACTTGTTAGTTTAGAAATATGGTTGCAAGTAAATCGAAAATGAGCGTTCTAACCAAAACTTTCAGCAGCATACAAATAAATATTTGTCCTTTCATCTGCAATCATCAAACTCTGTTCATCAAGAGCTAAATGTTGATTTGTAGCTATACTGTGATTTAGTATTTGAATCAATTTTTGTGGCTGGAAAGATTCTAGTTCAACACGATTACCTTCCATTAACCATTTGAGTTCTTCAGTGTTGAGACTCTGCTGAATTTCTGTAGGTAAACTTTTAGCTTGTAACGCTAATTCTTTTAATCTTGTAATCCATATTTTCTGACCCTTAAATACTTGACGTGGCAATATACCAACATCAAAAATTGTCACATTGTTATCTCTAAACCATCGCGCATCAGTACGCAATTGATAAACTAGGCTGACTCCTTGAGGACTACAATCATGCAGTGCATAGACTTGCAAATCAGGATTGCGCCGCAGCATTTGCATAGTAATTTCAAAGATATTCTGGGGATAGCCACTAATACTGAGAATGGCGCAATTCCTTTCAAAATGAAAATTATTAGCGATGAGAAATTGTGCAATACTATCCTTGTCACACACTACCAACCTATCGAAGCTGTAAGCAGTAATATCAGAATTTGGAGTTATAACTCTTGTAGTTTGTCGAGAAGTATCAGCGCGAAGTAGTTTTTCAATCACTCCATTAGTTTTCTCCCACTTGTCTATGGAATTGTTAACAGTTGCTTTCTCATACCATCCAGGGTTATCTATTTGCTGAGTAACTGTTGTGATAACACGATTGCCTGCGATTATATCACCTAAATACATAGAAATAATCGAGAGATATCTCCCTAATAATATTGCGGCTGTCCCTAACCAAAAAAATGATGAATTATTGTCAGCATAATAAAGTAACTGGCTGGAGACAACTCCTATAATGATCACAAGTACATCTTGAATTAGCTGGGTTGTTGGATTACTCTGAATTCGCTCGCTCCTAACTTCATCATACTCTGATGAATAATCTGAAGATTTAATATTTAAAGTGCAAGTTAACAAAGAAGTAACCAAAAAGAAGAAAAATCTTAGATCAAATACAACAAAATTAGTGATAATCAATCTTATAACAACATTCAAGATAGCATACACAAAAAACAAAAGTAAACTAATAGATAGACAGGAAGTAAAGTTAATCTTCTTAATCCTCGACTTTCGGGACTCTCTGATCCTCGGTTTGATATCTGATATGAGTTGTCTGGTAACAAAATATTCAAGTTGACCGACAGTGAAATATAGAGTATTTTTAGCAGAAATATGAGCGATCGCATTAGCAAAAAGTTTGTCTGTTAACTTCCTAGAAGTATACCTATCGGTACCGGGTTCACATACAAAATGATGACCACATTTTTTACAATTACCATAATTTTTATTCCAGTCTCTTCGATTATTATTACTTCCGCACTTAATACATTTCATAGCAGCAATTTCCTCCTAATTGTTAGCTGTTAATCCTCGAAAAAAAGCGAAAAAAAATTTCCTTCTCTGTGTTTTATGCACCACGCTAGTCGCTACAACAAAGAGACAGCGCCGTGGTGAAGCAGCAAGGAGAAGGGTAGGGGCTGGTGAAAAATTAACCAAAGCTTTCGACAGCATATATAGAACTTCCGGTATAACTTCCAGAATCACCAACTAAAATCAAGCTGCTGTCATCGTTATCTAAAGTCCGACTATTGATTATGCCGCGATTGAGAATTTGAATCAATTTTTGAGGACTAAATGATTCTAATTCCACAAAATTACCAGATTCCAGCCATGCTAATTCTTCAGCCGATAAACTCTGACGAATTTCTGGTGACAATCGAAAAGCCGCCTCAGTTGATTCTGGAGAAGCTTGAATGAACATACTGCGACTTGCAGCCAGAATTTGGCGTGGTAATAATCCCACATCAATAATAGTGATATCGCTATCTTTAAACCACTTTGGGTTAGTACGGAGGTGATTAAGTAAATTCATTCCTTTAGGGCTACAATCATGCAATGCATATACTTTTAAATCAGGATTGCGACGCAGCATTTGCATGGTAGTATCAAAAATATTTTGGGGATAACCAGTCATACTCAGAATTGCACAGTTATTTTCAAAATGAAAGTTATTAGCGATTAACATTTGGGCAACTGCTGAACTATCACAAACCACTAACCTATCAAAACTATAAGCAGTGACATCAGGATTGATAGTAATAGGTGTGCTTTCTTCTTGAGGAGGAGGTAAAATTTTATTAATTCGATTGTTAACCTGTATCCAAGATGTTAGCCAACCCTGAAATTGTCTATCACTAATTGTAAGTTTTTGGGCGTTATTAGTAGGTTGCACTAGTTCCCGACTACTTAAATAAATAGTTAACATTCCTATGGTTACGCTCAAGACAAATGAATCAAATGAATTGATAGCTAAACTAAAAATAATTCCTGCTACCAAAGTAATTATTCCCAACACTCTTAAAATTTTAGCTATTTTTTTACGCTGGGAATAAGAGCGATTTATCGAGCGCATTTCATTGAAAAAAATGGCAAGAATAATTGCTGGTATAGCCAAGTATCCAAATACAAAAAAGCTACATACACTGACAAATATCACTAACCATCCCAATGGAGCTTGGTTTTTGGTTCGCAATCTTTTATCAATTAGATAAAAAAACTGCTTTGGTGTAAAAAATAGCGTATAATTAGCAGAAATATCTGCGATCGCTTTAGCAAAAAAAGGATCAGTAAATCTAATTACTGTCATACTAGTTGGTTCAAAAACAAACGGATGATGACAGTTTTTACAACGACCTTGATTATCTGTTCTATCTTTTAGCTTATTATCAGTACCACATTGAATACATTTCATAGTAGTAATTTTCTTGTTATTGTTAGTTATTAACTATCGAAAGATTGCTCATTACTAGGAGTTCTAAGTACCTGATTTGCTAATAAAACACTGTAATCTTCCCGCCGACGAATCAGGCGATGTATACCATTTTCTAACAACACTTCCGCAGGTTTCGGACGGTGTAAAAAGTGCGATGACATTGCATAACCATAAGCGCCAACATCTAAAATACCGATAATATCGCCAATTTTTAATGCAGGTAAATAACAGTTTCGGCTTAAATAATCTCGTGAATAAGTTGTGTTTCCACACACATCTGTGAGATGAATTTTAGATTTTGGATTTTGGACTTCGATTTTGCTCAGTCGAACGATTTGGGATTTTTTCCACGCGACAATTTCTCGATAACCGCCATGTACTGCGGGAACAGAGAGATTAGCAACGGTAGTATCTACGCCAACAATTTGTTTTTCTGACTGCCATTTTACTGAAACCACTTTGGTAAGCAGAGTAGCACAACCAGCGATCGCAGATCGTCCAGGTTCAATGACTAACTCAATATTTCTTCCTAAACGACTGATTTGGTCGCTCAAATCTGCACCAAAAGTTTCCCAGTTAAAAGCTGCACCATCATGATGATATGGATAGCCAAAACCACCGCCAAAATCTAGATATTCCCAATCAGGTAAAAGTTTTGCTGTGGTTATTACCTGATCAATTACATTGGTAAAGGCTGTTGTGGCATTAGTACCAGTACCTCGATAAAAATGCAACCCACTAAGTTTTAATCCTACTTGATGAGTAACTGCGATCGCATCAGCAAATTCTTCTGGACGTACACCAATACGGCTATCACCAGTAATTTCTGGTAAGTTCAGACGTAAGCCTAGACGAGGTGCGAATGCAGGAGTAAGAGATTTATAGACTTCGCAACAAAGTTGTAACTGAGAAATACTATCCAAATTGAGAGTTCTGACACCCCAATTTAAGACTTGTTCCATCTCGACACGATTTAAATTACTTCCACTGTATACAATTTGTTCTGGTGAAAAACCTGCTTGTAATCCGAGATAAATATCTCCAGGGGTATTAGCGTGTAGTCCCCAATCGGCGGCACGAAAAATTTGCAGCAGTGAAATATTGCCATTGGTAACACTCGCAAAGCGAAATTGAGTCTGAGGATAAGAAAAAGCCTCAGTGATGCGTGTGATGGTTTGATTTAAGATGTCAGCTTGGTAAATGTAGAGAGGTGAATCATAAGTATTTAGTAACTCTTGAGCAAGTTCTTGAGAGAAAGGAAGATAACTAGATGAAGAAGTTAATTTCTCACTTTCAACTCCTAACTCATAACTTGTTTCTAAGCTTGCCATTTTTTCTGAAATCTCCATAGTTTTTGTGGTAGCCAAAATGGATGATCAAAAGATTCTTGACCCGATTCTTCACCAAAAACATACACTCGCCAAAGTTGCCACATAATCAGCAACCATAAAATTTCACCAATCCGACGACCTTGAATAGTAGCGCCTAACTTACCACCAACAATTTGTGCTGCAAGATGGGGAGAAAAGCGGTTTTCTAAACGAAGTTTGCCAGGATTTAAGCACTTACCAATCTGATTCCAAAACTCATTTAAACACCAAGAGGTTAAAGGAACTCCCATACCACGCTTTTGTCGCCAAACAATTTCTGAGGGTAATAAGTTTTCTACGGCTCGCTTGAGGATGTATTTCTCACAAACTCCCTGCAAACAGAGTTCTCCAGATACTTGAAACGTCCACTCAGCCAATGGTAAATCGCAGAAAGGCGATCGCACAAACAACCCATGAGCAAACCCTAAAGCAGTGGCACGCGGATGTATATTTTGTGACCCTTTCAACATCAAACTGGCACGACGCAACCGATGCAGAACGGCTGTACAATACTCAGGGTCAAGTGCTTCTGCAATCCAGTTTTCTGGATGTAAATTTTGGATCTGATCATAAATATGTGGCTGGTAAATTTGAGCCTCGTAACCCCAAAGACGGTGAAAAGTGCGGAGATATTGTTGGATAAAATTTTCTTGGATAGAGTGGTTTTCGCTTTCGTAAACCCCTGCTGCGATTAAAGGTTTATTCGTCCAACCTGCAAACAATTGATCACCACCTTCGCCGTTAAAAATCACCCTAGTATCTTGGCTAGCCCTCTGTCCTAAAAGAAACAACGGAACTGTTACGCCATCACCAAAAGGCAAATCTAGTGCCTGTACAGTCGAAATCAGAGCCTTCTGGATTTGATGCGGCTTGGCATCAACTTTTACTAAAGGAATTTGCAAATGTTGGGCAACAATTTCGGCATAGAGAGATTCAGAAATACCTGCGTTCCCAAAATCTAAGGTATAGCCAATCACCTTTATCCCGGCTTGCACCAGTAAGGCGGCGACAACAGAAGAATCTAATCCCCCAGAGAGAAAAACGCCTACAGGCTCATCTTTTAAGTCATAAATTTGCCGTTCAATAGCTTGTTGAAGCAGAGTTTGTAGTTGTTTTACAGCCGTTGTTTCATCTTTTATTTGCACATCTGCTTCACACCATTGTGATAAAGGTTGACAAATTGGTGCTGAAAGCCTTTGTGATTCAGATTGACTTTGCCAAACTAACTCCTCTCCCGCCGGAACTGCAAATATTTGACTCACTGGCGTTAGGGGATTTGGAACATAAGAAAAACAAGAATAACCGTATAAAGCATCAATGTTGATTTCAGGATTTTCAGCAACTTGCAACAGCAGTTGCAGACGGGATGCAAACCAAATGACTTGTCCTTGTTGCATCCAATATAGGGGGACTTTTCCAAAAGGTTCTCGTCCTAAAATTAAGCGATCGCTTCGGTGTAATTTTACCCAAACATCAGGTAAAAATGAACTATCAGAGTGTAAGTAAGTAAATATTCCAGATGCAGATATACCAACTACTCGTTCTGAATGATGAATTGGCAAGATTGATTCTTGTGAAAAACCAATATAAGCAACATTCCAAATAGGATAGTTATTCTCGGATAGCGAGTCAAGATCAGATAACTGCCCAGAAGTGGTATGCAGCGTTTTGATAATACTTAGCCGCGCTTCTAACTCGCGCCCTGAACCATAACCCCAATATCCAATAAATTGTTGAGGCTGATTTATCTTTTCACCCGGCGGAATATTTTCCATACTAAGCTGTTACGCATTTACTTGATGACTGATGACTGCTTAACCGTCAACTGTCAACCGTCAACGATTATAAAGAGTGTTTATCTAATTTAGACGCATATCAGCTTATTTCACTTCAAATTCTGTTTCGCTAAGTTGGCGACCTTGGAGAAATATTTGCGCCTTCCACTTACCTGGAGTCGATGCAGAACCGATAATATAACGGCACTGAGTATCCCAGATGGATTTGTCAATTTCACGAGTTTGATAGCGGTTTTGCTTGACAATTTCACCATTAGGATCAATCCAATTGCACATTAAATCTAGCTTTTGACCTATGGGTGTATCTTTTAACGTCACACGGTAAAAGACTTCTGGGTTGTTCTGGCGGGAGATATTTCTGAGGTCACTGCCATTATCTTGGGTGAGAGTGATGCGGTTTCTTTGAGTCGAAACTCGCTCAAGAGTAGAATTATGCTGTTGAATAGTAAATAAAGCACCCATAATAGCGATCGCTACAGCAGCAATGACCCCGATAGCAATTGTCCGATTACGTTTTTGCTGTAATTTCAAAACTTGCCGACGCTGCACTTGAACGAGCGCTTCATCTAGCAAATCCGGTGCTAGACCTAATTCCTGTAAAATTTGCTTGACTTGTTCGGGTTCAATTTCTGCTTCTTTTCGTGCTTGCAGGTTTCCTACTTCAGTGACGATCTGCCTTAGTTGCTCTGTAGTTAGTCTCTGGGTCATGATCAAGCAGCACTCCTACATAAAAAAGCGTTTAATTTTCTGCCAAAATAGCTTTGTTTGAGGTTGTGTATCAAAGAAATACCTTCACAGCATAACTAGGAGAGTTTTTTATAGATATAAAATAGCGATCGCCCACTCGCCTTTTTTGCATAAGAAAGATTTTGCTTCTAGTTTAGCTACAACTGCTCCTTGTCAATTTCCGGTTTTTTCAACTTTAAGGCTTTTACAAGTGGACAGCAACTAGGAAGTTAACACGTCGCAAAAAGGGCTAACATTGCGCTGTTGTCGGCGGCGGACAATGACGATTACAGCTATGTTGACCAGAACTTCCAGCCAGATTCATTGCAGACCTGAGGGAAATGTGGCTCATTTCTGAAAAACTGACCCCGATTGCGATCGCTCAAAAGTTGCCCAAGAACAGGTCTATTTTCCGCTCGACTATAGGGGATGGGTTTACAGGAAAACCTAGAATGGGTTTATCAGTTTTTTCCGATGGCGTACCGCCCGCTTTATAGCGATCATACTTTTTGAAGGAGAATTATCACTTTACCCTGCTTTTGTTTTTAACCTAGAAGTATTGCCTAAGCACCCCAATGACCAAAAATAAGCACTCCTACTAATTTTTCAGTAATTTTACTGATACAATAATTTGTATTTTCGTTTGTTATCGTAGTTTTACTGTGTACATTGACACTTGTAATCCTTACTCTTAAGTAACTAAGCAATTTATAAAAATAGTTCACTAAGCTGTTTAGCTCTGGGTAACACATACCTAAGTCTAAAAAACTTGGACTTCTATTCAAGGAATGCCAACGGCAATCGAGATAGATTTTTATCAAATCCTCAGTCCAGACGGCTGAGTCAAAGTTTATTCAAAAAATTATTAAGTAGATAAATTAAAACATGGCAACAGCATATATTCTCAGTAATAACACTCTGATCTCGTTTGATACTTCTAACCCCGATAGCGTTAACGCTAATATCCCCATTACTGGACTGGCAACAGGACAGAATTTAGTAGGTATTGACTTCCGTCCCCAAAACGGCAAACTCTACGGAATCGCTAGCGATGGTATGGGCAATGCCCAGCTTTATGCCATTAGTATTCAAACTGGGTTAGCTTTTGCTGTTGGCACATTAGGGCAATTTGTTGATGGTGCCAGTAACCCTGTTGCAATTACAGGTTCCGACTTTGGAATAGATTTTAATCCAACAGTTGATCGCCTCCGCATTGTTACCTCCAATGGACTAAACTTTCGCGTTAATCCCAATACTGGGGCGGCGATTGATGGTAACTCATCCATAACGGGTGTGAATCCTGATGGTTCAATCAATGGTGGTACTACTACAGTCAATGCCACTGCCTATACAAACAGCGCCCCCAACGTTACAACGACCACACAATATACACTGGATTCAGTCAGTAATACACTATTCATTCAGAATCCACCCAATAATGGCACCCAGACATCGCCACTGGTAGTCACCCTTAATGGCACTCCTTTAGACTTTACTAGTGTCAATGGCTTTGATATACCATCTGGTGTCAATGTTTCAGCATCAAATACTCCAGCCACTGGACAGGCATTTGCGGTTCTCACGGTCGGTAGTACAACCGGACTTTATGCAATTGAACTTTCTACAGGTGTTGCCACACTGATCGGAACGGTGGGTGCAGGCACAGATCCAGTTCAAGGGTTTGCACTTCAAAACGAAGTGGCTTCTGCTGGCGTACCTTTGATTGGATTGACTGCCGATGGGACTCAACTCCTTCGGTTCAATAGTACCAGTTCTGGAACAGTAACAACCGCTACGATTACTGGTGTAACGGCAGGTGAGATCCTAGTAGGCATTGACCTACGTCCAGCTACTGGGCAGTTATATGGACTGGGAATTAACGATGCAGCTAACACAGGAACTCTGTACCTGATTGATCCTCAAAATGGAATAGCAACAATAGTGGGTGCGGGAGCAGGGCAAATTGCCTTTGTTGATGCTATGGGTAATGCTGTTGATCTACCCCCTGCTAACACTGGTTTTGGTTTTGACTTTAATCCAACGGTTGATCGTATCCGTGTCGTCACAAATACTGGGTTGAACTTCCGCCTCAATCCAATTACAGGTTTCGCTGTTGATGGAAATCCCGGAGTAACAGGTATTAACCCAGATGGTGTAATTAATGCACTTCCCATCGGTTCTACAGGGATTTCTGCCACTGCCTACACCAACAGTTTCAATGGAACCACTGCCACAACTCAATACACGCTAGACCCAACTAGCAACAGCCTGTTTATTCAGAACCCGCCTAACAATGGCACCCAAACAGTTCAATTGTCAGTTACTATCAATGGTGCTCCATTAGACTTTACTGAAGCTAGCGGTTTTGATATTCCGTCAAATGTACGAGTTACTGCATCAAATGCAGCAGCTTCAGGACGGGGGCTAGCAGCATTGAGCGTTGGGGGTGTAACTAATCTGTATGCGATTGAACTAGGCACAGGGGCTGCTACACTGCTCGGTTCCATTGGTTTAGGTACAAGTTTAGCTGGTTTGACAGTTGCAGAATCTCCTACTGGCACAGTGGCATTTGGCAACCCAACCTATAGTGTTGCTGAGAATGGCACGGCGATCGCGCTCGATTTAATTCGCACAGGTGGTTCGAGTGGTGCTTTCACAGTAGATATGGCTACTACAGGTGGAACAGCAACCGCTCGTTCTGATTATAATGGCGCACCTGTGACTGTAACTTTTGCTGATGGTCAAATTACTGCCACTGCCACCTTAAATATTACTGATGACAGCCTGGTTGAAGGCAATGAGACAGTTACACTGTCCTTAAAAAATGCCACAAACGGAGCTGTTTTAGCAGCACAGGATACTGCTAGCTTTAATATTACTGACAATGATCCTGTTGGCACGATCGCGCCTAACTTTTCTGCTAACGGTAGTGCCATTATCTCTATTAGTAGCAACCTTCAAAGCCTTGTGCAGTTTTCGTTATCCAGTCGAAAGAATACCGTTGTCAACGAGATCGTTGCTTTCACCGTTGATGACGATTTAGGTAATATCAATGGCGTTGCCCCTAATGCCACAGGCTATCTTGAAGCTGCGATCGCTCGTTCTCGTACTATCTTCTCCACACTCAGTAACAATCCTAATGGCTTTGGCGGTGAACTATCAAGTATTTTAGATTTTGGGTCAAATGCACGCTTCTCCACTTTATTGATTCAAAACGGTAGCCTTGATGAATTGCGAGCCGGAAAGATTTCTGCTAACAGCGTCTTTTTGAGTAGCCAGACTTCGGTACGTATTTCTAGTGCTACTGCCAGTAATTTCACCTTTGGCTTTGAAGATAGTCCCAACAGTGGTAATAATGACTTTAATGATATAGTGCTGGAGGTTAAGACGGTTAGCCAGAGTGCCTCAGCAGGATCAGCTTTGCAAGGGCAAAGTGAGGTGCTAGATTTGCGCTCTTTGACAGGACAAGTTAGTACTTTATTTACCGTCAACCGTGAAGCAGCTTTCGACAATTTTGTTGGGTTCTATCGCGTGGTAGATCAGAATGGTGGAATTGATACTAATGGCGATGGTACGGGAGACATTCTGCCGGGCGCAACAGGTTACGCTCAAGCAGCGATAAGTAATCGTGTAACAGGAATTGACTTAAGTGTAAAAAACCAACAAACAACAACTCTGTCTGGACAGTTTGTAGGTGGTTCTATTTTTGCTCCTTTCTTAATTGCAAATGCTTCAGTGAACGAGGTTGTTAATGGTCAAAAGTTGGATCAGGTATATTTCGCCTACCTTGGAGCAAATTCTGATCAAGCCGATCATATTCGCCTCCTCGGTAACAATACATTCGGCTTTGAGGATTTACAGGGTGGCGGAGATAAAGACTTCAACGATCTCATTGTGCGTGTCACTATTTAAGCCGATCAAAACCTGACTTTTCCCGTTATCTCCTTGATTGAGCGTAGATGCTTTGCAGCTTGTCGCAGACATCGCTTACTATACCCCTAGCCCAAAGCCCTATTCTCTCGTAATTTATTGTCAGTAATATTAAGTTATTGACAATATAGCTTGCTTATGTAAGCAAATATTGCTTTATATAAATAAATGTTACGATGGCTTTACAAAAATCGAAGGGGTGTAAACCGTACCGACGTAGGCTAGAAATGCCGTATCTGCTGCCAAAAACCTTGATATCACTCCATTGTGGCAACCCAAGTAAAAACTTAAGTTCTAAAGTTTCTTACTTTTAGGTTTTTAAAAGCATTTTTAGCCTCTGCTTGCGGCTGGCGATCGCTGTTGGAGGAGATGGGCAATACTTGTGAGCGTCGAGGCGTGATGCTGGTGATGCTGGAGTTTGAGGATGTGAAAATAACGAATTTGGTCAACTGGTGACAGATGCACCGCAGTGGACTGAGTGGATGGCGTGAGAAAGTTGGGCACAGATTGCGATCGCTAAAAGGTCAGTTCCTCCCAAGTAAAAAGAACTAACTCTTATCCAGCATCCAAGGATTATTAACTATGGGGGCTGTCTTTGAGCCTCTTCTTCCTAACAGAATTTTGAATTTTGCATTTTGAAATCAAAAAAGGTCAATACCCCCTAATATTAGATGGGGTGACTCAAAGTCGTTTGAACTTTTTCTGGAGAAATATCAATGACCATTTCAATGTACCAAGCTTTAATACCCGTGTCTATTCGCACACTGAATAACCTTATAAACATTCTTGAAAAAGGTGCTGCTTATGCAGAAACTAAAAAAATAGATCCTTCTGTGTTGATCAATAGTCGTCTATCCCCAGATATGTTTCCATTATCAAAACAAGTGCAAATTGCCTCTGACATAGTAAATAGAGGTGCCGCACGGTTAGCAGGAATAGAACCACCTAAATTCGAGGACAATGAAACTACATTTCCTCAACTTATTGACCGTATTCAAAAAACTATCTCTCATTTAAATACTTTTAAACCTGAGCAAATTGACGGTTCAGAAGAGAAAGAAATTACCCTACAGATGCGTGACAACATTCTCTCTTTTCAAGGAATGCCATTTCTCCTATATTTTGTTTTACCAAACCTTATCAAAAAGGCAGTTTTTCTTATTATGGCTCTGTTAACCTGTTAACCTGAGTGCCGGGAGCCAGTAACATCTCTGTTCAAGCCAGTAATAGCTTTAGCGTTACATGGGTTGGGACACTCAAGCCGAGATATGCTATCGAGTAAGGTAAAATCGCCTGAAAATTCTTGTCTAGTTAGAATAGCTCCCAGCACAGGAGTAGGATGAAATACGCTTGCAACTACCAAACCAATCACGGCGACGCTAACTTTGGGGAAGTTTTCTGGCAGCCTACTTAGTGCTATATAATTTTTTAATTTCAGTAAAAACACAAAGCCTGACAGTAAGTTGCTAGGTTTAAACTGGTTCGTTGAAGCCTGGTGGCGCTGGTAACTCTTTTAAAGTAGCGTTAACTGCCTCTTTTATTGTCAGGGAAGCTATACATCGTTGGCAAAATCCAGAACCAATTTTGGGTTTACCAATGTTATTAGTTGCAGTTTGGGAGCAATGCGATTTTGTTAGGCGACTCAAAAAAAGTGCGATGCCTACGGCGGGCTACGCCTACGCTAAAAATTATATTTAGGTACAAAGTGATTTTATTTGCAAATAAAATACTGGTTTGCACAAAAATTCATCTTGATGAAATATCTCAAAAAGATTAATAGCAAGTCATTTGACGATTTTTTATAAAAATATCTGCAATCAGCCTTTTATACTTAGTATGAATTATGCCAAAAAGTAAATTAAAGGCAAGATTAAAGTATAAAATTTATCAAGCAGCTTGGGGTTTGATAAAGGAGTTAAAGATAGAACCACAAAAATTATCCCAACTTCCAGCTATCCATTGACAACGCAGATGTAACATAATTTCTGCATTTTCTTTCAACCAAAATTTACTGTTACCCTTGATTCTTAAATTGACAACTTGGCGGATTAAACTCTCAATCGCACCACTGCCAATAGGTAATTTTTTCTCTTATGTTAAACGTTCAATTCGTTTTAAACTAAGGTTAATTCCCCAACCCGTCAAAGTTGTACAGGCGGCTTCAAATGAACTAGTGATTGCACCATATTGGGCAACTGTAGACCATACCAATGGGGTTAATCCTTCTGACATTCCTAACAACATTAAAAATGGGCAAAATCCTTCGCAAAAAGATTGATTTTTATCCTTTTTTTTGTTGATAGTTACTACATACGGTAATTTTAAGGTAACCAGTACATTGCCACTACTGGAAGTCCCTAACGTCTAACTTTGTTTGAGATATTTTTGCCCGCCTGTGCCGCACTGTCTCCGACATCACTAGCGGTTTCTTGAGCGCCTTCTGCGTACCCAGATCCAAATTCTTTAAAGGCTTCTGCTGACTCTCCAGCAATCTTTTGAAGCCGTTCACCAGGAGAACCTTCCGTTTCACGAGCTTCTTTATTCCACTGCCCTATTGTTTTCGGTCTTTGAGCATCATTTTGCTCTACCTGTTCGCGGACTCTCTCCTTTAAGCCTTTGTCATTCTGCCCATAAGTAACATTCGTCGTCAGTACTAGAAAACCAACTAGGACAACAGCCAAAAAACGTTTTACCTGAAGTCCTTTAAATAAAGAACTGATGTCACCAATCGTTCTAGAAATCAAGTTTATCATGCCACTTAGCTTATTTTTTGAGTACAAGTAAAGATTAGCTATAAAAAAGATAAGTATCCTTCTGGCAAAAGGCATATTTTAGTTATACAAAATAGATAACTTCTAAATCTTGGGGAAGAGGTTGTTTACTTTGTTGACTTATCCGCCAGCGATGTCTGCGACGGGCTACGCCTACGCACTTAACCAAAGATTCTTGGGCCATCTGCTTGTTCCAGAAGGTGAAAAACTGATTATCCTCAAGGCTCCCAAAGGCTCTGGTAAAACCGAATGGCTGTCTACTGAGGTGGCGAAGGCGCATGATCTTGGAAGACGAGTATTAATCATCACCCATCGGATTCAACTTGGTGAGGCATTATGCGATCGCTTTGGAGTGAATTATGTCACAGAAGTTCACGGCTCCGAAACAGGGGATTTATTAGGATACGGTGTATGTGTTGATTCGTTGCATCAGCAGAGTCAAGGGCGATTCAATCCTAACGACTCGGCGAACGATGTCATTAGTGCATGAGTGGAATGAGAGAAAACGTACTCTCTAGACATCTCCAAAAATAATCAAACCCTTTGTGTAGCTAGGTTATAGGGTATAAATGCAATCATAGTAAATTAGCTAGTATCTACGACAAAATAAGGTCTTGAGATATTTGCTGTTGATAATTAGGC
>JAIVFU010000520.1 GCA_020829485.1 Nostoc sp. CHAB 5834
TATTTGCTCTGAAGCGATCATAATCATCACCGTACAAGTGCGCTAATCGAACGAAATTGCTTGGGCTACCGACATCCATAGCGTTAGAAATGGTCGCCACAGAGGACATGGGAGCATATGTGCCCGATTGGATGTATGAAGGAACAACCTTATTTAGATTGGTGGCTGCCACAAAATGCTCGATGGGCAGTCCCATCTGCCGGACCATTACTCCGGCGCTAAGGTTGCCAAAGTTGCCGCTTGGAGTGGAGAAGACAACAGGTTTACCGTGATGTCGTACCTGACCGTAAGCCCGAACGTAATAGAAACCTTGGGGAATAAGCCGGAAAATATTGATCGAATTAGCTGAAGAAAGAGAAAGTGCCTCATTGAGATCGGCATCGACGAACGCCTGTTTCACAATGGCCTGACAGTCATCGAATGAACCATCGACTTCAAAGGCTTGAATATTCCCGCCCAACGTCGTAAGTTGTTTCTCCTGCAGATCACTTACCCGGCCGCTTGGGTAAAGAATGGATACCCGAACCCCCGGTACGTTATGAAAACCCATAGCTACCGCTCCGCCCGTATCGCCCGAGGTAGCAACCAGAATATTTACTTCCTTGTCGTTATGCCGTGAATAGTGCGACATCAGAGCAGCCATATACCGCGCACCAACATCCTTAAAAGCAAGGGAAGGGCCGTGAAAAAGCTCCAATACAGTCGTTTGCCCGGTTTCCAACTCTACAATTGGCGTATCGAAAGGAAATGCGTGATTCGTTAACTCTTCCAGTTCGCCAGTGCTGATTTCGTCGCCAAACAAAGCCTTACTGATCGCGAAACCAATATCGGCCAGCGACTGCCCGGCAATGTCATTAAAAAATGAAGCCCCCAGTTCGGGTAGAGGGGTAGGCATATACAGACCCTTATCGGTAGGCAGGCTGTGGAAAAGAGCCTCCTGGGCCGATACGGTTGTCTGTGGACTGTTAGTACTGTAAAAACGCATACGATCAATACGAAATGAGAAAACAAAGTACGGCAAATCAGGCGTATCAATCGAACCGCTGCGAATCTAAAATGTGGAAAACTGTTGATAAGTAGTGGATAAGTGGGGCAATCTGTAAATTTGTGAAAACATACACCTCATCATGTCTTTCGGATTTTTCAATGCACTCCCACCCGCCAACGAGCCGGTGAAAGAATATCGTCCCGGCTCTAGCGAGCGGGAATCCCTCAAAAAGGCACTCGCCGAGTTTCGTTCTCAGGAAGCCGACATTCCTATGTACATCGGTGGGGAAGAGGTTCGAACGGGTACTAAACTCCGGATTTCTCCACCACATGATCACCAACACACACTGGGCTATTTTCATGAAGGCGATGCAACCCACGTAGAGCGGGCTATTGATGCAGCCTTGTCGGCAAAGGAAGCGTGGGCAAATCTCGACTGGGAACACCGGGCAAGTATTTTTCTGAAAGCAGCCGATCTGATTGCCGGTCCCTATCGCGCCCGCATCAATGCAGCTACCATGCTGGGCCAATCGAAAAATGCTTACCAGGCAGAAATTGATGCAGCATGTGAGTTTATCGACTTCCTCCGTTTCAATGTTCAGTTTGCCACTGATATATACAAGCAGCAACCTAACTCATCACCGGGTGTCTGGAACCGGCTCGAATACCGTCCGCTGGAAGGATTCGTTTTTGCGCTCACACCGTTTAACTTCACGGCAATTGCGGGCAATCTGCCAACATCAGCGGCATTGATGGGCAACACGGTCGTATGGAAACCCGCTTACACGCAGGTATTATCGGCGAATGTAATTATGGAAGCCTTGAGCGAAGCAGGCTTACCTAGGGGTGTAATTAATTTAATATACGTCGACGGCCCTGTTGCCGGGGAGATCATTTTCAAGCATCCGGATTTTGCAGGTATCCACTTTACGGGAAGCACAAAGGTTTTCCAGACAATATGGAGTGAGATAGGGGCCAATATAAATGCGTATAAAACATACCCACGGATTGTTGGCGAAACAGGAGGGAAGGATTTTGTGATGGTTCATGAATCGGCTAACGCCGACGAAGTAGCCACGGGCTTGGTGCGGGGCGCGTTTGAGTACCAGGGACAAAAATGTTCGGCTGCGTCACGAGCCTACGTACCGTCGACGCTTTGGCCAGCAGTAGAAGCCCGCATAAAACAGTTCTTGAGCCAGATTAAGATGGGAGGGGTTGAAGAC
>JAIVFU010000521.1 GCA_020829485.1 Nostoc sp. CHAB 5834
AGCCTACGATTCCGTAGCAATTGAAGCCGACATCGAAATGGGCGGACTGGATCAGACGTTCAATATCCTCGCCGGACGTGAATTGCAGGGCGAGATGAATATGGCGCAACAGATCGGTCTCTTTATGCCACTGCTGGTTGGTCTGGATGGTCAGAAGAAGATGTCCAAATCCCTCGGCAATTATGTCGGCATCCGGGAAGCGCCGCTGGATCAGTACAGCAAGATCATGAGTATCGCGGATGCGCAAATGCGAACGTACTTCCTGCTTTGTACCGATGTCCCGGAAACGGATTTCGATACGATCCTTTCCAGTACCGGGAATCCGATGGACGCGAAGCACCGATTGGCCACGGAAATCGTTGCCATTTACCACGGGCGCGACGCGGCAGACGCGGCTTCGGCAGAGTGGAAGCGCATCCACAGTAAAGGGGAGTTCCCCACTGATGCACCAAAAGTGACTGTCACGGAAAACCCGATCGGTATTCTAGCCCTCCTCGAACTATGCGGTGTCGGTACTTCGAATGGGGAACGACGACGTCTCGTCGAGCAGGGAGGCGTGTCGATCAACGGCAAAAAAGTAGACGATCCGAAAGCAACAGTGACCATATCAGAGGGCGACGAGTTCAAAGCAGGTAGGAGAAACTTCGCCCGGCTCCATCTCCCGTAACAACTACTGACTCGCTTGTCGTTTTTCATGGCGTTTCTTTTCGCCTGCGCGGCGGGCGCCAACCAGGCGTTGGATCGTTGTTACCTGCGGTGCTGTAGTATAGAAAAGCGAGCCGAGCTAGCCCGTGCTGTTTTTCGCCGTATCGGTTTATTGCTCCGCAATAAACCGATACGGCGAAAAGGGGGCAATGCAGACCTCTTCAATGTTACATTACACAAGGAGCAGCACCGCAGGTGACAACGATCCAACGCTTGGTTGGTCCCGTCCGGAAGGACAAAAAGAAACAAAATAAAGATAGGAGTTACGCGTTTGCCCAATTGGTTTCTTAGTGCCATACTGGATTGTGCCAAACTTCAAAGTTTCTGACGTTGACTACATTCAATTCTTGATCGCTGCGCAGAAAGCCTTCACCTGCTGTGAAGCCTCGCGTTGCCAAATCGATCTGGTTGCTCACGATTCCTTCGTTCGCCTACTCGCAAGACAGCCAACCGACACGCAGGCGTTGTG
Source organism: Nostoc sp. CHAB 5834 (assembly GCA_020829485.1). The sequence continues at coordinate 1,175 of JAIVFU010000521.1, forward strand.
GCAAGAAGTCGAACCGCTCGTAGACAAAGGGCGTGGATGCCTCGTCATTGACGACTCGACTTTGGATAAACCCTATGCACGTCATATCGAACTGGTGACGAGGCATTGGTCAGGCAAGCATCAGCAAGTCGTGATGGGAATCAATCTGCTGACTCTGCTCTGGACAGATGGTAATGCCGCTCTGCCTTGTGACTGTCGGATTTACGGCGAAGTCATCAAGGAAAACGACAAGCCAAAGTCCAAGAACGAGTGCTTTCAAGAGATGCTAACTATTGCTAAAGAGCGCGGCTTTCATCCTTTGATGGTCTGTTTTGACAGTTGGTATGCGAGCATTGAGAATCTGAAGCTAGTATGTGCTTTTGACTGGCATTTCTTGACACGACTCAAATCGAATCGTCAAGTTAATCCTGATAAGAGTGGCAATGTTGCGGTTTCGACGCTTTCGCCTCCTCCCGAAGGACAGGTAGTTCATCTCAAGGAGTTTGGTTTCGTTCGGTTATTTCGGACAGTTGCCCCGAACGGCGACGGGGAATACTGGATAACCAATCACTTGGAGATGACCGAGAACGAACGACAGGACTGGGAGCGTCAGTCCTTCAAGATTGAAAACTATCATCGTGGTTTGAAGCAATGCTGTGCCGTTGAACGGTGTCAATGTCGCTCGAAAGTCAAGCAACGTGGTCATATTTTGCTCTCGCTTCGTGCCTTTGTGCGACTGGAAGCGAACCGTTTGGCGATGGGTGTCAGTTGGTATGAAGCCAAACTTGACATTGTGAGAGACGCAATTCGATCCTATTTGGCAAGACCAACCATACAAATCAACATTAACGCGTAAGTCCTATTGTTGAAAGGAAGGGTCGAAATGTACAGCACCTGATCTGCTCCCCGAAATTGGTACCATCACTCGCCTCAATTTTAGCCCTTGAAGGAAGGAGCGAATGCTCCCGGAAAGAAAGGGTTGTACATGAGAGCTGGACAGATGAGCGACGAACAAATCGTCGCGATTTTACAAGAAGCGCAAGTGCGCTTGAACA
>JAIVFU010000522.1 GCA_020829485.1 Nostoc sp. CHAB 5834
TAAGCCCAGAACGATACCGTTGGCACCCAGTTGTTTGGCCACCAGAATATCAGCTTCCATAACGGCCCGTTCGGTTTCGGTATACAGGAAGTCGCCACCGCGCGGGCGGATCATTACGTATACCGGCAGGGTTATGTGTTGCCGAACCACCCGGATAAGTCCCGCGCTGGGCGTAGTTCCCCCCTCGGCCAGTCCGCCACACAATTCAATTCGGTGCGCACCAGCGGTTTGCGCGTTCAGGCAGGACTGGAGCGAGTAGGCGCATACTTCAAGGGTCGGGGAAGGTTTGACAGGCATGAGGGTACTTTCAATAAAATAATTGAAAATAAGGCTATATTTCGTATCCATAGATCGTAGAATACGTTTAATTAGCTACCGAAAAACAAACATACATTATATCGGTTAATGGCCTAAACACCACCAGGTCGAAACTGCCGAACATTTTTGGCGAAAAGAGCTTGGATTATAGCGATTTTTTTACTTTTGCACCCTCATTGAAAAAACAGTAATTAAATAAGGAACACACTATGTACTGGACACTCGAATTAGCATCCTATCTCGAAGACGCTCCCTGGCCTGCCACCAAAGACGAATTAATTGATTACTCGATCCGCTCTGGTGCGCCACTCGAAGTTGTTGAAAACTTACAGGAGCTCGAAGATGACGGGCAACCTTACGAAAGCATCGAAGAGATCTGGCCCGACTATCCGACCAAGGATGACTTCTTCTTTAACGAAGATGAGTACTAATTTGTCGAGACCTTGTCTAGCAAAAAAGGAGGCCATTCGTGCGAATGGCCTCCTTTTTTTACGGCTTTACCCATGGCTAGGCTGTTGTCGAATCGGCATCGACGGGCTTACTGCGCACCGGCTTGTCATATTTTTTGGGCGCGTATAAAAACCCAAACGCTTCGGCTCCTTGTTTGGAATGCACTTTGTGGTGAATGTAATGGGCGCGCATGATGCGTTGCATATACCGCCCGCTGGTATCGATTTTCATTTTCACCCGCCGATGAACAATAATGTCGTGGAAGATGAAATAGAACAGGCCATAGAGCGTAACGCCTGCGCCAATCCAGGCCAGGTAGCCGTAGGCTGGTACCTCAACACCCGTAACGATAAGACTGATGGCGGTGAAGCTGAAGACAACGGCAAACAGGTCGTTGCGCTCGAAAAAACCGGGGTGGTGATTGTGGTGATCGCGGTGCCAGCTCCATAAAATGCCATGCATCACGTACTTATGCGTAAACCAGGCGACGCCTTCCATAAAGAGGAATGTACCAAGAACGAGGGCAACGTTTAGCAGCATTTCGGTGTTTATTAAAATGACAAGTAGTGTTACGTTATGTGTTTACTAACGGTTTGGTACGCGTAAAAGTTGGCCAATTTGTCTGAACTTTTCAACGCAAAGTAGGGATAGATGAGCTGGAGTTGCAAATTTGCGGAGAAGCCGTATCTTTATCACGATTCAGTGCTCAACCAGATGAACCCATCGGGCATGGACTATCAGGCGCTCAAAAACCTGGTCAGGCGGGGAGAGGGAAGCAGTTTAGAGTTCAAACTGAAAACTAATCACCCTGAAAAAATAATCCGGGGCGTGGTGGCCTTCGCCAATACAAACGGCGGCATCATGCTCATCGGCGTCGGCGACGACAAGAAAATTCCGGGCCTCAAATATGCCGATGAGGACGAATACCTGCTCGTCCGGGCCATCCACAAACATTGTTTCCCGCGTATCAGCTACACCATTGACCGGGTACAACTCCTCGACGAGCGTGAAGTACTGGTCATTCAGGTGCCGCCGAGCCTCGACAAACCCCACTACATTTTGCCCGACCCGGCCAATCCCGACGCCAAGAAAGCCTACGTGCGCGTAGCCGATAAGTCGGTGCAGGCCAGCCGGGAGGTGCGCGAAATACTAAAAGGTACCCAGGCCGCCCGCGACATTCGGTTCAGTTACGGCGAAAAGGAGAAGAAGCTGATGCAGCACCTCGGCGAGCATAATAATATTACCGTCGATCTGTTCGCGTCGATTGCGGGCATATCCCGCAAAATCGCGTCCCGGACGCTTGTGCTGCTCGTACTGGCTAACGTGCTCGAAATACACCCGAGCGACGTGATGGATCAGTATACGACCCGGCCTGTGAGCTGATGACAATGACATGCGGGGACGAATGTTATTACCGGAAAGAG
>JAIVFU010000523.1 GCA_020829485.1 Nostoc sp. CHAB 5834
AGGTGGCTGTGGATGCGTTTGGCAATGCGTTGGGGAGCAGCCTGGCCGAAGCGATAGGACCGCGGTACACGGCGCAGGAGAGCTTCCGGCGTGGGGAGATTGAGCAGCAAAATGCGCAGTCTCGGACGGACGAGTTGTATGGCTTCGGCACCGGTAATAGTGGTCAGGGATTACATTCGAATGGGGGTATAGGTCTACGCTTTGCCGACTTTAGAGCAACCGGCGCGCTCGACGAAATGGCTCAAAGCCGTTCTATCGAGTTCACCCCTGATATGAGTGCGAGCACGGCAGTGGAGCTGCGCGCAAATCTTGGCTTGCCGAGCAGTGTGTCCAATGAAAGCTGGTTACTTGCCGCTGGCTCAGGCGGAAATCTTGGTGGCTACGGCGTTGGCTCGGCTTCAGCTAAAGGCGTGGCCGCAACCTATGCGGACTCGGCGATTCAAAACCACAACTATGCCAAACAGCTTTACAAAATCGCGGCCGATTTGCAGAAATCTGGCAACACCGAGTTTGCGAAGATCTACAGCGGTATGGCAGATAACTACATGACTGCAGGCGATAAAGCCCGAAGTAGTGCTGAGGGCTTCTACGTCCACACCGAGCCGATGTGGAAGAATTCGACTGCACCCGCGTTTAGTGTTCCGCCAGGTTGGAGTTACATGGGGGCAAATTCGATCGGATATGTACAGGGCCGGGGAATACTGCCTGATTATGTTAGTGGGCAGGTGGGTGTTGGTACTTTCTCGGGCACAATTGCCATAAATCTATATGATGGGAGTCGCTTTTACGGAGGCGGAATTAGTGCTGCCAATGCAAATCCAGGCCTTAAACCTGCTGCAGGGTTGAGCGTTGGCTGGATTATTGGTGCTAACAATGCAACACTGACCAGTGACCACCTAGGGGGTGCTGGAACGCAGTTCGGAATCACATTTCCTACACCTTTTGCATTAAGCCCGTCCGTGACAGTTAACCACTCATATGGCGGACGGACAGCACTCGAAATAGGGCTAGTGCCAAGCACGAAGTCCCCAATTATAGTTTATCAACCATTTGGATATTCAAGGGAGTATAAATAATTATGGCCATACCAACAATTAATAAAGAGGATTACAAGAGATATACCAAGCAACAAAAGATATTTTATTGGGTATTTGTTGGAATAATATGGATCGCAGTTTTATCCCTGTTCTTGTGGGATGCGGTTTTTTAGATAACATTCATGTATGCAGGCTTAATTTAAAAGTTCAACCGGTCTGCTTTAGGTACTGCTGCCTCTTAGGTTATTAAAATGCTTACTGTCCTGTCCGCGTGTCCACAAGCCCTCCGGTAACCCCCGCGACGCCGTTTTTTTCAACAATCTCGGCATCGCGCATCCCTCCAGCGGCACATACCGCGGGTTTTTGTCCTTCGCAGCAGTCGGATGCGCATCTTTTTTAGGCACATCTGGCGCTTCAGACGATCTCGTCCCTGCCCGGTGCGGACACACTACCTGCGCGACGGTTGTTTCGGCTTCGGGCTAAAGATCAACATCGCAACCAGTACTCCAGCACCAGCCCATCCAGCGCCTGCACCCATCGCCCTTGCCCATACCGGCGCTTCACAGTGTTCAGGTCTTGCCCGCTCCAGGCTTCTGCTGGCGTGAGCCCATCCAGACCCTGGTGCACCCGAACGTGGTTGTAGAAATGGGCGAACTCACCGAGCCGCGCTTGCAGCGCTGCAGCGTCAGGAATAATGAGTTGCCGAAGCAGCGGCTTCAAGGTGCCACACAGCCGCTCGATGCGCCCGTTTTGCCAGGGGCTGCCCGGATGGAGGGGCGCTGGGGTCAGGTCTTGCCTTTTGCCTCCACTCACAGAAACTGCGCCCCAAGCTGTATCAGCTGAGATTCAAGTGCGCTGGGGTCAGCTCTTTCTGCACCACCACCGCAGTAAGCAAAACCTGGGTGGACGCCAGCGGCTTCATCAGCAAAGTTGTCGGGCCCGCTGCCCGCTCTGCACCCGCCCTGCACCCGCGCAAACCCTGCCGATCTGCCTCGCCGCGGTTGTGCTCCGCCCGCAAAGTAGCTGGACATCATTGGGCCAGTCCACATGAAAGCTGCTATATAAATAGTAGCTAACCAGGCAATTAGTACGGGGGCTACAGGCCAGAAACGCTTAAAAACGCACCAAAGTACCCTGTTTGAGAGCCCA
>JAIVFU010000524.1 GCA_020829485.1 Nostoc sp. CHAB 5834
ATGAAAGAGCGTACAGACACGGTCCCCAGACTCGGCGGTCCAGTCAAGGTTTACGTTATAAAGATTCAGAGGCAGATGGCGAACCCCTGGGAAGTCAACTTATATCGCGTCACGCCTGCCGTAATCACGCGGGGGGAGAGATTGCGGATTACGTTCCGCGCCCGGTCCGCAGACAAGGTGCCGTTCATCGTGAATTTCGAGCGCTACGGCGAACCGTACACGAAGTCCGTGTCGCAGAAAATAAATACGACGGACAAATGGCAAAAGTACACCGTCGACTTCACAGCGATAGAAAGTTACCCGGCGGAGAAATCATACACGACGTTCCAATGCGGCATCAAGAGGGGGAATCTGGAGATCGCGGACCTGCATCTGGTGCGTGTACCAAAATACTTACAAATAGTCAGAGATTTAAAATCAAACCTATGGGGGCGAAGTCATTAGCAAAGACTGCGGTAAGACGCGCAACGTCCGTTGAAGCCGCCTTCGTGGGCGCGGGTTCCAATACTGCGTCCACAAAAGTACGAAAGATAAGTGATACCAAAGCCGTCCCGGTCATGACGATCTCGATCGTCGAGGTGCTCAATATGAAGTGGCGAAAGTTGCTTGGGCAACTTTACGCGTGGCGTCAGAGGCAGAGCAGTCTGGTGCGCCGCTCATGCGGCGTATGGATAGGGATCGAGCAGGACATCGTGGGGCGGTTTCTGATCTTATCGGAAGCGCCCCATCGTCAATGTATTAAACAGTGGATTAAGAAGCAAGCCCTCCAGCAATCAAAATACGTCTATTGCCAACATTATTTACGAATAGGATCAAAATCATTGGCTATTATGAACCCTGCGACTATTATTTCGAATTTGTCCTTTGGAATGGAAAGGCAATCCGAACAAAGTGAGAACTACGAGCCTTCCGCTGAGACATTGACCCGCTGGAATAAATCTTTCTGGTACAAATCTCCGGCTAAACAATGGACTGAAGCGTTGCCTTTGGGAAATGGCCGCATAGGAGCTATGCTATTTGGAGGCATCGATAAGGAAGAAATTCTTATCAATGAAAATAGTGTTATCGCAGGCCTTCCCGTTCCTGTAGACAACTTAAAAGGACCGGAAATTATTAACCAGGTCCGAGAATTAATCTTTCAGGGAAAATACTTCGAAGCTCAGGGAAAATGCAAAAACGAATTACTACTTCCAGAGATTAATCCTCGTTCCTACCAGCCACTGGCATATATTAATATTGATTATAGCACTTCGAGCGAGGCGGAAAATTACAAACGGGTGTTAGATTTTGGAAACGCGATTGCAACCGTCCGTTTTGAGCAGGGGGGCATAACCTATACCCGGGAAGCATTCGTGAGTAAACCCAGTCAGGTTTTTGTTTACCGTATAAAAGGCGATAAGCCAGGGGAAATAACATTCAAGGTGGGGCTCACACGCCCATCCGATTTTGTTTCAGAAGTTGTCTCTGTTAACCAAATTCATATCAGCGGTCAGGCAAAACATGGGGGCAAACATGCTGGAGTTAAATTCGACGGTTTACTGAAGATTGTCAATAAAGGTGGGAAGTTAACTACTCATGGTAACACGATTCAGGTGAATGGTGCAGACGAAGTAATTCTTCTTTTATCATGTGCCACCGATTATAATTTCCAAGATCCTTCAAATAGGTTAACAAGAGACAGACTTGAAGCTGCCAAAGCTGACATAGAAAAGGCAATAACTAGTTCGTATAGCTTGCTGAAATCGGCCCACATAGCCGATTTCACTAAATTATTCTGTCGGTCGATTTTAGAAATTGCAAACTTGAAGAAGGTTAAAAAGCCAGTTGACGAACGCATTGTTGCGGTTGAAAATGGTTTCCACGATCCTGAATTAATGATGATGTATTATGAATATTGCAGATACTTATTGATTTCAGCATCGCGCGAAGGAGGTATTCCTTTGAACTTGCAAGGGATTTGGAACCCCTTAATGCAAGCGCCCTGGAATTCCGATTATCATATTAATGTCAATATCCAGTTGGCCTATTGGTTTGCCGAGCAAGGCAACTTATCGGAATGTCATGAGCCATTGTTTTCGTTAACGGAAGGTCTGTTAAAGAATGGGCAAAAGACAGCTCGCGACATGTTAGGCTGCAAAAGAGGATTTATGGCAACCTATACCACTGACCTCTGGATGTTTACC
>JAIVFU010000525.1 GCA_020829485.1 Nostoc sp. CHAB 5834
ATCCTAATAATGAACAGCGTTCGTAACATCAGTTTAGAGTGCTATTTTTTTTGTGGATGCGAAAAAAGGTAGAATTCCCTTTTAGCAATACTTTTGAGACAGGAAACGCCTACCTTGATGGAAAAAATATAGATGCAACTTTAGATTTAGCGAAATCATTGAAAGACTTTGAAGCTCAGATTACTAAACTTTGTATACAAAATAGTATTGATGCACCCAAGTTTGGCGGAGAATTTCTATTGCTGGTATTTGCCGCAACCATTGAGGTGTCGTTTCTTGTTCGTATATGGCTATTAATAGCCGCATACCATCATTACCAATAGTTTCAGCTAATTTATATCGAGCCGCAACTCCTTTAGGTAAACGGTACTCTTCTAGCGCACGTCCGTAACGTTCAAACCACTCATGGGTTCCCCATGAGCGCAACCATTCTGGGGCAACCGTTGCCACTGCGTTTAATGCTGCACGCAAAGTTTCGGCTACAGTTTCCAGGCGAAACAAGAAAGCGAATTGCTGCTAGTACGTGGGTTGAATCGGTGCGCTGTTTTCCTTTTTCTTTTAATTGCTTTAACAATATATCCAGCAATTTCTGTTCGGCACTTCCAGAAATTAATCTGATTCTGAATTCGCAGAGTACACTAAAATCAAAGCCTGGATCTGTTAATTTCAGGGAGAGTCCATACTTCCAATCAATTCTACTGCGAACTGCATAACTAGGCTTGTCTGTCAGTCATATCTTCGATATATTGCATGACGCAGACCAAAGCTAACCGCCAAGGACTCAAAGCGGGTTGTCCAAGTGTTGGAAACAGTGCTTCAAAATCTTGGTCATTGTAGAGAGTACCGATTTCATCCCTCATAGTCTTGTAGAGATTGCCTTTTGGGAAAGCGGCACGAGCCACACGCACTGTTTCTTCTGAGATAGGGTCTATGGCTTGCGGTTGGAACTAGATGCTGCGTAAAGTGAAAAAATTTTACTGAAACTTAGTTGGGGTAAACATTACAATTGTTATTAATTCGAGTAAAGCCAATAAAACACATTCTCGCTAATTCAATACCTATGTACTATTGATTGGCGATCGCACTGTGCCAGTTGCGTAAGTCCTGTTAAAATAAGCGAACGTACAGTTAACACTCCCATTGCAAACCATCTCTAAAGTTTTAATTTTCAATGAAGATGTATTGAAAATAACTACGATTTTAAGTAAATAGGTCAAAATGAGAGAACTAAGTTTTAGAGTAAGTGTCCTTTCATACAAACATTGTAAGATTTCGGCATAAATTTGTTGGCAAATTAGTCTTTAAATAAAATTTAAAAGCTAAAAATTTACCTATAACCTGGAACTAAAAATACTAAAAGATATAAAGGTTTTAATATCCTTGCGTGGTGTTTCAGCCCTATTAGTTGATAATTTAAAAAAATCGTGAGTTAAATATGAAATCAATAACTAATTCATTAGAGCAAAATAAAAAACAATTATTGACAAATGAATACATAACTTTATTATTAGAAAATAATCTAGAACGAAATAATTTAACATTACCTAACTTGAATGAATCCGAAAAACAGCTATTACTAAGCTGGAATCACACTCAAACAGATTATCCTCAGCAAGCATGTATTCATCAGTTGTTTGAAGCACAAGTAGAGAAAACACCTGATGCTATAGCACTAATCTTTAATAATCAGTATCTCACTTATAAAGATTTGAATAGTCGTGCTAACCAACTAGCACAATATCTCAAAACAGTAGGTGTAGGAACAGAAACTCTTGTAGGAATCTGCATAGAGCGATCCTTAGAAATGGTTGTAGCACTTTTAGCTATCCTCAAAGCAGATGGAGCTTATGTACCACTAGATCCAGGGTATCCACAAGAACGTTTAGCTTTCATGCTGTCAGATACTCAGGTATCAGTACTATTAACTCAAGAAGAACTAGTTACTAAATTACCTACTCATACAGCATTTGTAATTTGCCTAGATGCAGATTGGAATAAAATCGCCCAAAATAAAAAAGAGAATCTAAGTACTAGCATCACTGCTGATAACTTGGCTTATAGCGGTTATCAGTCTTCTGAAGTACAGTAGCAGCAGTGAGTAAACCAACCGAGTAAATTCTCTATCGTCACTTCTGCGAATGCCGCATCTAATGCCTGGAGCAAATCAGGGTATGTCCTTGCA
>JAIVFU010000526.1 GCA_020829485.1 Nostoc sp. CHAB 5834
GAAACGTCTGGTTTTATACGTGTCAAACCACGGCCTTGAAACAGCATAGGACCGGGATACACCGTGAATGCACGCGCTTCCGGATACACGATCTGATTTAGCAGAGGGCCTTTTCGCTCGACAACGATGTTCGGGCTTATGTCGGTTTCGGAAGGGGCGGGAAGCGTGAGCCGACAAAAATAGGTGCCGTCAAACGATTCTTCGACTCGCGCACCAGTTTTGATGTCGGTTACCCGTCGCACAAACCGATCCCCTGAATAGACCAGCTCAACCTCGGACTTTATTATTTGATCCTCTTTGTTGAGTGTAATAGTGACCCCTGGTGGTAGGCTACCTGAGGGAGTATTTAGATCACGACTGAACAAACTTTTCTCATAGAAGAAGTGTCCCTGGCTGAGTAGGGTGTCACTTTTCTTTAATTCTTGCGATACGGTACCTTGTGCGAATGCCGTCGATGGCAAAACCACGGTAAGACAAACAAATACAGGGACGAGACAGGTTGAGAAGATACGCATTGGATTCGAGAAACTCCAGGCGGGATCTGACTTCAGAGCAGTCGGATCCTGCTCTGAAGTCAATCCCATAAAATTAAGCAAGCTCTACAATACTGCATAATGTTCAGATACACGACAGACTGAACGATACAGATGTCTTCTTTGTAGTACCTGCAGTAACCCAGCCAGTATCGCTAATCAAACCTATAGGGGCGCAACTAATCCCACTATATGTAGTAACCCTTTTCTTAAGAGTTACAGACGACGAGGCACAGTAGGTACAACGGTATCCTCCACCAACACATGCCTGTGTAACGGAAGGGTCCCATTCTGTTTTGCTGGCAGTCTCACTAACTCTGTTGCAACCGTTGGGAGTTAACGGAGTATCTTGATTTTTTTGCTTGCATCCGTCTGCATAAGCTCCGATATTAGCAACTGAGAACATACATGCTAATGTGAAAACAGCAGTAATAACTGCAGTACGCATAGTAACCACTTTGTTAGACATTTTAGAGATTATCTCCTATGATCGGTTCACCAGGCAACGTTTCTACGGGACATTGATAGACCACATCCGCATAAGCACTTCCTTTGGCATAGCAAGGTTGATCACCTATCTTTGCAGGTTCCTTAGTAGCCTGAGCTACGAAACCTAGAAAAAGTGCTGTCAAAACAACGAGAGTGATATTTAGACTCAATCTTCTCATAATACCTCCTGAATGGGCACGGAACGGTTTGATTACCGTACTTTACTATGTACTGCTCCTGTATGCTTGTCAAGTCCACACTTATATTTAACGGATACGCGATGTTTTGGTTACGCATTCATAAGAAAATTTTCAAGTTAGCAGACTGCGGCACTACTGCGCAGCAAACTGGAAGACACTCGCGCCGAAGCTGGACGGCAAGCTGCATATCTGGGTGGGGGAGCGCGACGAATATTTCCTGAATCTGGGCGTCCACAAGTTCGACGACTTCCTGAAATCAGCGTCGCCGAAGATCGCCACCCGCATCGAATACTCCCCGGTCGCCGGTCATGGCTGGGAGCCACGCTCCCGTTCGGCGGTGCTGGACGAAATGATCGCCGTCCGAAATTCCGCTCCCTGAGCCAGTCACTACTGCTGGATACAATTCGGTAGCTGCTGGGATTTACGATTCCGAGCGACTCTTGATAAGAGATCGTACTAGCAAAAATAGCAAACAAGCAATAAGCACGGCGATCAAACCGGAACCGATACGGACGGCTTGATTCAGTCGTGACTCGCGGATTTCCTCAGCCTCTTTTTTTGCTATCGCTTTCGCCAAATGCGTGTCCTGAGGTGCTTTTTTCTTTGAAAGCTCTTCAAGTTCGGGCAAACTTATAGGTTTAGCTGTCGTTTTCCGAAAAACGACTTCCTGGCCGTTGACAATAAAACTGATCACATACCCCTGGCGTATCACAGGAGCAAATGACTGCGCTGCGTCAAGTGGTACCTCACGAATCAGATTGAGTTTTGTTTCCGTGTTGACCTCACCTGATTTATCATAAACCCGGTGGACGGATTCAGAGGCTGCCCATATCCCAGAGCGTAACCGGACCGGCTTCGTCATTTTCATTTCGGTGACGACTTTATCTTTGTCGCGCGATAGACGAAACGAATTAGCGACATTGCCATGCGCGGGATCAAGGGTTGCCGTTG
>JAIVFU010000527.1 GCA_020829485.1 Nostoc sp. CHAB 5834
GTTCACTCTCCCGACGCCTCCACGTTTGCCGGGGTTAAGCACCAGCTTGACAATACGCGCTACTTTGCCGACGTTCGGTTGCGTTTCAACTGGAACTCCGGATGCCGAGTGGAATCAAGCCACGCGTTAATGAGGCGCGAGAGTTCCTTGAAATCGCGAAAGATTTCAAGGATCCAAGAGAGATCATACGCGAGGCGCTGAGTAACTCATGGGACGCAAATGCCACATCTGCGTCCCTGCTTTTTGATCTGGTACCCACTCCGGGAACGCGCAAAAAGCAGATAAGGGTTACTATACACGACAACGGCGAAGGAATGTCGAGCGAGCCGCGCCCACTTGTCGGCTCCAGCGAAATAGAGGGCTTCTTTAATCTTGGCGATTCAGCAAAAACGGCAGGATCGATAGGCTCGAAAGGGCACGGGACGAAAATCTACTATAAGAGCCACGGGCTTACTGTCGATACGACGAAGAGCGGCATTCGAATTCAGGCTCGGACAGAGACTGATCCTTGGGCGTCCCTACTCAAAGGTGTCGTTCCAACATTCGGTTACGATGAAAGCCCTGCAACAGTCAATCCGGGCACAAAAATTGTAGTCGACGGATTTGAGGCGAAGCAAAGCGAATTTGCGGACCTTGAAAAACTCATCACTTACATCAAATGGTACACAGTTTGTGGCTCTTTTGGGAACTTCTTCGGCCAGGACCGAGAGTTGGATGTAAGGATCCGGCCTGCAGGAAGTTCAAACACGGTGGAGATACCTTTCGGTTTTCAATTTCCGGAGAATTCAACAGATACAGATCATGGTACGGATGATTTCTGCTGCGTATTTGGTCCTGAGACGCTTGAAGCTGGGTTAACGGTAGACGGAAGTCCGATTAACGTTCAAATTGTAGGTGCGCTTCTCGGTGAAAACCATAGATCAATTGTGCCCCATACTTACGAACACATGGGCTTGTGGCTTGCTAAAGATTTCATCCGAATTGAGCGCGATAATAGTATCCTCGAAGACGCGTTTGGTGGACAATATTATTATAGGAATTTTTTGATCTTTGCTAACTGTCAGCAATTCGACCTTACCGCAAATCGCAATAATATCCGTACCGCACAAGATGGATACGAGCAGGCTGTCGGGGTCATCAAGGACTGGTGTAAGGACGTCTTTTCGTCATCGAAGTCGCAATCCTACTTTGAGCAAAAGAAAATTGAGGATGCTGCCAAGAAGCATGCTCAGCAAGAAAAGGCACGGCAGGAGCGAGAGCAGCGCGGCTTGGATAAGCGTGCGGATCGGATCAACACGTTCAAAGGACGCCCTGACCTTGTAGCGCCGGGGTTGGTCGGCGCCCCGATCAAAGAGCCTCGGAACGAGGCAGAAACAGCGCTTCTTCTACAAGCGATGATCTCCGCGTCCCACCCAGGGATTGACTTCAGAGTCGGGGATTACAATACGGCGTCTGGATGCGACCTGTTAGTCGAGCACAACGACAAAGGATTTAAGTCGCACAAATGGGCTGAATTGGTTTCACGGTTAGACAAACTCTACGAATGGTCACATCATCCAGACGGTTATCATATGATTGTCTGCTATGAATTAGGAAATACGTCTGAGAAGCAGACGCTGAAGGACGGCACTGAAACGCAATTGGTGAAGAAGGCGGCTCCCGGGCGTTACACGCTGCTCGCGGGTAAGGACACGCTGGAGGTTTACGTTTTGAGGGAGATCTTGGTCTCGTAACCCTCAATCCGCGTCCATCTTCAGCGCCGCGATAAACGCCTCCTGCGGAATCTCCACCTTCCCGAACTGGCGCATGCGCTTCTTCCCCGCCTTCTGCTTCTCGAGCAGCTTCTTCTTCCGCGTCGCGTCGCCGCCGTAGCACTTGGCGGTCACGTCTTTCCGCAGGGCCCGCACCGTCTCCCGCGCGATGATCCGGCCGCCGAGCGCCGCCTGGATGGGGATGACGAACATGTGCGGGGGGATCAGGTCCTTCATCTTCTCGACCATGGCGCGGCCGCGGGGCTCGGCGCGGTCGCGGTGGACCAGCATGGACAGGGCGTCGACCGGCTCGGCGTTGACCAGGATGGACATCTTGACCAGGTCACCCTGGCGCCAGCCGGTGATCTCGTAATCGAAGGAGGCGTAGCCCTTGGAGATCGACTTCAGCCGGTCG
>JAIVFU010000528.1 GCA_020829485.1 Nostoc sp. CHAB 5834
ATCTTCGTTGATCCCCAGTACATCAGCAAACCCGTACCCCACGACAACAAACTTGTCGATCGCGAACTTGATACATTTCCAATTGCTCTTCGCCAGGGAATTACTACGTTGTATCTACGAAAGAGATAATCAACTATAGTTTCGGTAGTAAAAACAATCAGAATTAGCATTCAAGGTATAGTACGAAATTTAAACAGCACCGTTCCCAAATTTTTGATTCAAATTCAGTTTATCCTTTACCTATTCCCAGTAATTCACCTTAACTAATTAATTATTAAGTCTAAATTGGATACTTATTTTAGCCAAACTAGTGAGGCCTACCCTAACGTGCAATTTTGATCCTTTATCAGGACTCACAGTTATTGGGGTGCAAGCAACTTCGCCAATAGTCCAGAATGAGCTGAATTTGCTTTTTGAGCTCATTCTGAGTGGTTGCTTTCTGGTAAAACCCTTGTACTGATTCATTATAGGCTTCCTGAACAGCCTTGGTAGTAGCAGTCGTTGTCAAAAACACAAAGGGAATAGCTTTCTGTCGTAGAAACTCATTTTGATTGATTATAGCTCTTAACTCGAGCCCATTTAGTCGAGGCATGTTGATATCACACAAGATCAGAAATGGCTGTTCTACACTCACTTCGAGGTATTCCAACGCTTCCTGGCCGTCGTGAAATACCTGTATAGGATTAATAGTGTCTAAGCTCCTGATCGCTTCACTAATCAACAATTGATCGTCTTCGTCATCCTCAATTAAGAAAATGGGGCCTTTTTGTGACATAGGTAGTTCGTTTCGATGGTGCCAGCAAAAGTACGGGATTAGGCACAGTTAATTCATTTCGTATAATCGGACTAAATCACTACGTGCCTTCATAAAAGATGGGCCATCTTACTGAATACCAGTGACGAAATCGGCTGTACAAGGTAGCTCGGCAATGACATCGACAGGCGTATGACGCCTCCGATGCAAAGGCAGGAATTACCGGGTAACCAATTTTGGACTACTGACTTTTTGCCGGATATCCACCAAACACTACTTACATGACAGAGTATGTAGTACTATACGAATAGATAATTTTACATTTCCCTTATTTGTGACATTAAATCAGCAATTACTAGTGGGGTAGCGTTCAATGACCGTAACTTTGTTTGCTTGTAGTTCCTGTTTCATGAAACAAAAAGGAAAACATAGGCCCTTGTGGCACCGCTTGTTCTGTCTATTGATGGCTTTCTACGTCATCAACGTCAGTATCGATGCGCCCGATGGCTACGTGCTTCCGAATGCAACCGGCGAACTGCGGGAAGATCTATCCGTCAACGAGATCGAGAGTTTGGGAGAGTTGTTGTTTGAACACGGTTTTGGTTGGAAAGACGCGGTTCCCGAACACGATGAAGCCGACGAGGCTGAAGATAAGCTTACCAAAATTGTATTCGACTGGTCGATTCCCGGCCCAATCCTGGCAATTAAGTTTGACCCGGCCGTTCGGTTTGTGACGACAACCCGGCGGCCTTACACGGGCCTCATTTACGGCGCTGGTCCGATCGATATTACCATCCCTCCCCCCAAGTCAGCGAAGGCCTGATAACGTCCTGCCGCCCTACGAACCCATTTCGTCGGGCGCAGCCATGATCCATTGTGCCTCAGTTTACCCGGTTCGATACCCGGGTTCGATCCGGCTTGTCTATTTTTTCTTCGTCTTTATTTAAGTAATTACCAACATGTCCTTTCAGAAAGAGGTACGGTTTAACTGTACCCAATGGATTATAATTGTCCTATCGGTTTACGTGGGTGCTGGTTTACCCATAGGCTGCTCGACCGACACAAAACAGGAGACATCCAAAACAGAAAAATACCCGGTTGTTATTCCGGTCGTAACCGATACGCTCTACGCCAAAGATTACGTGGCTGATATTCAGGCCGTGCAAAATGTAGAGATCCGAACCCGGATTGAAGGCTACCTAGACCGGATATTCGTTGACGAAGGGGCTGCCGTGCGCAAGGGGCAATTGCTTTTTACCGTCAATAATCCCGAATACCGTGAAGAATTGATGCGGGCGACAGCCAGTCTCAACAATGCGACGGCGGAAGCCAAAACCGCTGAGGTCGAGGTGAAGAGTGTTTCGTTATTGACTACCAAAAAAGTCATCTCTGAGATCGAATTGGAAA
>JAIVFU010000529.1 GCA_020829485.1 Nostoc sp. CHAB 5834
CAGTTTTGTCGCTTCATCAGCCGCCTGACTTGGTGGCGACCCTGGTCAATACCTTGCTCTTGAAGAGCCTTCTGCACGCGCCGACTACCGTATCGTCGGCGGTTTTACCAGAAGACGTTTTGCCCATTACATGTCATTTGCTGCTCAGCTATAGATATTTGAAAGGTTACTCCTGCTCGGCATTCGTAGTAGCTACTCTACTGACTCCTAATATGTTACACAGTAATCTTACCGCAAAATGGGGCTCTTCCTGTTTGATAAATTGGTAAGTCAGCCTCAAGTTATGCGGCTGAAAATGGCGACAGCTTTTTTATAAAATATCCCTTTCCAACTTAGTTTGGCGGAGTTGCCGACGGAGCGACTCGACTTCTTCTTCCAAAGTTGAAGTTGGTTTTCACCCCCCTTAATCTTTTTTTCAGCCGCTCGCCAGGCATGGATAATACTATCGCTGATGCCCATTTTTTGGGCGACACCGAGGATAGATTCGCCATTAGCAACCAAGCGGAGCACGTCAGGTTTGAATTCGTGCGTGAACTTTCGGTTTGGAGTTGATTTTTTTGCCATTTGACACGAAGTTTATTGAGTTTCGTGTCCGGATTTTCAGGACCATCTCATTGAAGGTAAATAGTTATCAGGTTGTAAGGCTAACAAAAAGAAGGATACCATCAACCCTCTAGAATGGGGGTATCGCCTTTAATTAACTGATCTACTCGTTCAGATATCATTCCCATCTGAAACCGTTCACGTAAGGGTTGACTTTACTGACCAATTACTATGAAAAATACAAAAGATTGGAAAGGAGTAGGTAAAGCTGTACTTATTTCAATTATATGGGTAAAGTACAAATTTCGGTGCCGATTTAAGTTAATTATTGGTCCCTAGTTTGTCACGCTGTTCACCAGTTGACGGACGTATATAGGTCTACAGAATTTTGATGGTAAAGGCCTTTCGGGCATGCAACGAGTATCAAACGAAAGGAGCGTTTCGTTGGACACCTGGTTACAATGGCTATTCCGGGCTGGCAGTCGCATTCGCCAGCGGCCCGGCCTCAATGGGTCAACTACCCCCAAACAGGAACCCAGCACTCGGACTCCTACGCTCATGTATACCTGAATACCCATTCGCGTAGCTCGACGGGTGCTTCGTTGATGGCCTTGTAGAGTTGGTCATCGTCGATAAACTGAAGTTGAGCAACCGGATAAACCTCGACACCAACCGTGAATTCGGCTGACTCAAAAGGCCAGGGATCGACCCTCAGTGAGTTATCGGCACGCTGGTGAATAAAGTTAGTCGCCCCATCGGGGCCTTTACTGATTTCGAGTTGTCGGGCTTCGGGGGGTAGTTGGTTGCGGCACAGAATCAGCGAGAGCGCATCGCACCACTGCAACAGCTCGTAGGCATAGACAACCTCTTGCTGGCTGGCACCATAAGCGGTGCGCCACTTCTTTTGATTGCTCTTCTGTTGCTTCAGGAACTCGTCCATGGCTTTGTCTTTTCCGCCCGTAGGTTGGTAAAGAAACATACTATGATGGGAGACCATAAGGGCATTCCAGCGGCTTTTGCGCAGCGCAATGTCAATCATGCGGTGGCACTGAGGCATCGAATACGGTTGGAAGGACATGGGCGCACCGGCTTGTGATAGGTGGTTGTGGCCCGAAAAGGGTTGCTGCCCATCGTCGTGTTCGAGGAGGGCCGTTAGGGTTTGGGCCCAGAATATGGACCGTTGGTTAGTTTTCCAATGGGTGGCAATCTGGTAGGCCAGCAAGCCATGGGCCTGCTGATGAATAATATCCCAGCCTTCGCTGGTGGGGTGAGCAATCATGGGAATCAGCGTCGTGGTTGGAGTCATCTAACCGGCTGATAAGGCATTGTGTTTACAGGGGCTGGGTTGACAACGTTGAGTTGATTGACCGTTTCGCCCGACACCACCCGCCCGGCAAATCCGTCACTAGTCTTTGGCGAGTCCGTATGATGCGAATGAAGGGTTATGCGAGACACTAACTTTCAACATTTGTCAAACTCAATCCGTCGCATACGGTCATAAAAGATAGGTTTTTTGAGTCATAAGCTTAGTAAGTATCTGAAATTTAATAAGAAACATTTAGTCTTTAGAAAAGTGCAACCTATGGCCCCTTTAGTATAAAGGGCCATAGGTTG
>JAIVFU010000052.1 GCA_020829485.1 Nostoc sp. CHAB 5834
CCAACACCCAAGCCAAAATTCCCTCTTTAAAATGATTTACTGCCGTCCATAGCCAGATTTTGTTTTTTTTGAGCCAACAAAAGTTTCTAATTCATCGAGTTCTCCAACTTCCGGAATTTCCTCGATTAGTGGTGCATCTGGTAAATTTTGACCCAGTTGTTTTACCCAACTAATAATTGTCGTGTGGTGGACTCCTTTAACTCTTTCAATAGCTCGAAAACCCATACCATTGAGATACATCCGAATACATTCTTCTTTTATCTCATTGCTATAAGTTTTTGATGGCTCATAATCTTGAATAAACTGGCGACGACAATTACAGCAGATGTGATTCTGTTTACCTCTTTTTATCCCATTCCTACGGATATGATGAGAGCCACATTCAGGACAATTCATGTTTTAGCACCCTATATTCATACCTTATTATGCAACGCCAGGAAATGGTGTATTTAGCGATCGCCATAGTGACAAGACAATTTCATTAGGCTCAAGTTTGAATTGTCTTCGCCGACTGGTTAAATAACAAATCTCGTGACTTATCTGGATCAAGCGCTTGAGTTTTGAATGCTTCTGCTTTCTCGTAAGCACGAATTGTTGCCGGACGGGCTTTAATTGCCTCAAACCACCGTTTGACGTGAGGAAAATCTTCTAGATTCTGACTTTGGCGCTCATAGGGCACAATCCAGGGATAGGCAGCAATATCGGCGATAGAATAATTGCCAGCCACAAATTCTCTATCTGCTAGTTGCTTATTCAGCACTGCATATAAGCGTCCCGTCTCATTCACATAGCGGTTAATGGCATAGTCTATTTTTTCGGGAGCGTATGTACTAAAGTGATGATTTTGTCCCGCCATTGGCCCCAGCCCTGCCATTTGCCAGAACAACCATTCTAAAACTTGAGTGCGATTACGTAAATCTTGAGGGATTAATTTCCCGGTTTTTTCTGCCAAATATAGTAAGATTGCACCAGACTCAAATACCGAAATCGCCGCACCTCCATCTGCTGGTTCGTGATCAACGATCGCGGGGATGCGATTGTTAGGAGAAATATTTAAAAATTCGGGTTTAAATTGATCACCAGCCCCAATATTCACAGGAATTATGGTATATTGCAAACCGACTTCTTCTAAGAAAATCGTAATTTTATGACCGTTTGGGGTTGTCCAATAATAAAGATCAATCATGGTTATTTTCCTCAAATTGTGCGTAGGCGTAGCCCGCCGTAGGCATCGTTTTTTAAGTCAATGGTGCGGACACCTCTTTCGCATTTCTCACAAAATCTGAAAAAAATGATGGTAAGAACTGCAAAAATGTATATACCGTATGCATTTTAGCACTTTATATCCAAAAGTATTGCCTTAGAGGTAAGATGGAAAATCGCTGTCAGGTATGGAGCTACAGCCCCATACTGGACTATTGTGCTGGGTTATTACTGATTTTGCATTATTAAAAAAGACGAAATGCTTAAAAAAATTAACTTTTTAGCTTATCTGTAGAGAATATGGCGCTTTTCGATAAGTTAGTGAAGTTAAATTGTCAATCCAAAACCTAGAATTTCAAGGACTTAGAGAGTAACTTATGAGTGAAAAAACAGTAAAAGTGATTGAAGGAAAGTTATTACCAAAAGGAGATTATGTTTCATCAGGATTTTCCACTATCCAGCCAGATTCCTATTTTCCCAATATAAGTTTAGGAAATAAATATGATTCGTTTTGGCTTTACTTACGGCGGGATATTAATCATAACTGGTACGTGGATAAGCGAAAGCAAAATGTAGGATTTGTCAGCAGAGATGAAGCTCATATTTTATACAATACAGCCTTAAAATTTAAGGGTAAGCAAGCTTTAGAAATAGGTTGCTGGATGGGTTGGTCAGCTTGTCATTTGGCTCTAGGAGGAGTAGAGCTAGATGTAATCGATCCGATGCTATCCGAACAATTATTTAATGAAAGCGTCACAGATTCACTAAAGTCAGCAGGCGTTAAGGAATCTGTAAATCTAATACCAGGATGTAGCCCTGAAAAAGTAGAAGAAATAGCAAATAAATTTCAACGTAAATGGTCATTGATATTTATAGATGGTAATCACGAAGCACCAGCACCGCTCAATGATACAATTATTTGCGAACAACTTGCAGAAGCAGATGCTTTAATTTTATTTCATGATTTGGCTTCTCCCGACGTAGGCCAAGGTTTGGACTACTTAAAAGAGAAAGGGTGGAACACAATGGTCTATCAAACTATGCAAATTATGGGAGTTGCATGGCGGGGAAATGTTGAGCCTGTAATACATCAGCCAGATCCTAAAATTAACTGGCCCCTACCTCCACATTTACAAGGTTATTTTGTAAGTGGTTCAGTTCAAACTGCGGCTGAAGATAAATTTGCAGAAATTCTCAGAGCAGTTCGACCATATACTTTATTGAGTGAAAGAAAGTTATTCTCGCTTTATAGTCAGGCAAAACAACTATATTGTTATCTTTTTTGGCTGCCAAAAATGTTACGACAAGCGATCGCTAGAATCAAATCTATCAAGCACAACTAGTTTTAACAATTGCAATAGAGATATAGAGCTTCAATTCATCATGCCCTTGTAGCTCGTCTTGATAGATCAATTTTATTGCTTGGTAGTGCAATGTATGAGTAATTTTTGAAGTGTAGTAAGCAAAAAGCTCTGCCTTTAGTTGTTTCAAAGAGGCAGAGCTTAAGTAAGTACATTTCTTCGCTAGAGTTGAGAAATGGGGTAGATAAGTTGTTTAAGTTTTGTTAGTCTAATTTCCGTCTATTTGGTTACTTCCCACTATTCCAGTTGCTTCTAAAGCTAGCTCACCTGCTGTGTAGAGTCCAAGTGCTGTCATGCCTCCGGCCTGAGTCACTGCGCTGCCTGCATTATTCAAAGTTTTGATTGTGGCATGCTCAACTGTTTTTGTAACTTTCTTCCACCAACTTTTACCTCCTGTTATTTGTTCGCAGCATTCATCTGATAAGACTTCAAACAAATCTTCTTGGTTTTCACCTATCAGGCTTTTGTTTATAGACATGGTGAATTATTCTCCCGAATAAAGAAATACGAAAATTTACTTTTTATGTTTTGAGTAAGAAAATAATATTTTTCTGGCTCTAACTATTAATTAGATTAATAAAAAAGAATGTATATGCACAGACTTGACAATCCAGATTTGGGAAGATAGCAAGTCTTATGACAACTTTTTTTGCTCTGTTTTCAGTATTTATTATGAGCATTTTTATTGTCTAAGCTGAGTAAGTAAATATATGGAATTTAATCCGTTATATGACCTTTATTACTATAATTATCAAGCTTTTTAGTATGCAAGGTTTTTGATTTATTTATATATAAATGATATTTATAAAAAAATCATAAATTATTTATAGCCTTGCAGGATTTGTTTAAAGTTATCAATAAACTTTCTAAGCTGTTTTTACCTATTTCCCCTGAAATTGATTTTCTGAGCAGGTATCAATTGTATGAAACGCTAAACTGGCGTAGCTGCTGTGGCTTGCAAACAAGACATTGGTTTTCGTTTTGGCATGTCTGTGGGGTGCGATCGCGTGGGGTAAGAAATCCCTCTGTGAACAATCGCCTTAATTCGTCTTGGCTTAATATTTTGCCTTGTCCGTTACCGGAAACCTTTACCTTTATCTTTAATGGCAGCGACTATTAGGGACTTCCAGAGAATAAAATATACAGTTAATAAAAATGATAATCATTCTGAAAGGGAGAGAGCAGTTGCCGACAGCCTCTAACATTGATTTGAAGAATATCAGCTAATTTTGTGATTCCAGTGTCTGCTGATATTTTGTTAGCACTCAACCCCAAACAAGCAGTAATTAGAGTAACTGCAACGGCAATGTGGTCAGTTGGTTGGCAGTCACATTAATAACTACTGAAGCGGGTATGATTGAATCAGCCGCTTCCGCTTCAATAGTTATACAGTTTTTTCAAAAATTAAATAAGATTCCTATGGCTAAAAATGCCTCACTAAGTTGATATTGCTTACTCCCGCATTTCTCACAAGCTCCTTTGCGTTTGTGATGAGTAATGAGTAATAAGTAAGAGTTAAAATCATTACTCATTACTCCTTACTCACTACTCATTACTCCTCCATTCGAGGTGTGGTGAGAAATCCGGGTTACTGCACAATCTGATTACACCCATTGGCATTAGGAGGCGCTGTTTGTGTTGAGGCAGTTGTAAGTAGCAGTGAGTTAGGTGCTTGGCCTAAGCCATTACCTGTAGCAATTACATCAAAAATGACTCCGGCCGGGACTTGTTGATTCGCAACTTCTACTGTGATTGGTGGGTTGAAGGCATTATTAATTAATGGGTCAAATTGGTCAGGTAGAACTGGATTGAAGTTATATGTACCAGCTGTAAGTTCTGGGTAAGGAATAGCAGTTTTGGGTGTCAGGTCTGTGATACGAGTTTCATCCAGATTTGGGTTAGAGGATTTGCTAATACGGAAATCTATAACAGCGCTAGTTTCCGAAAAGCGATACCAACGTCCTTTAAATTTACCTGGATTAGGCTGTGTTAAATCCTCTGGAATCAC
The DNA here is from genome assembly GCA_020829485.1 of Nostoc sp. CHAB 5834. The sequence goes on from JAIVFU010000052.1 coordinate 4,573, forward strand.
AAAGGGTGATTGATTAAATAATGGTTGACCTGAGGGGCCTTGTAGTGTTCCTGTTATCGCTACTGTATAAGCACTATTAGGCGCTCCTGTAAAGGTTCTATTAGCAATTGTACTGAGAGTACCAGATTGCACAAAAAGTACCTGAATATTTCCTGGTGTTACATTTACATATTTACTAGCTTGACGAAAATCTACATTCTCCAAAACTTTTTTACCGTTGACAATCACATCAACTGGTGATGCAGTAGCAACCGCAGCGTTAATAACTCTTAATTTGGTAGGGCATTTATAAGGGTTTAGAAGAGGATCTAGAAGAGAACTTACTAGGCTTGCAGTGTAAAATTCTTGTACAGGCTTTGTAGATAGTTGAGAATTGGCTAAACTTTTGTATGGATAACTAGTCAAACTAATTAAAGATAATGTCAAAGCACCTAAGAATAATCGTCTTGTTAGAAACATATCTTCCTCCTATCGTGAGACAAAAATAACAAATGAGCAAGCTTTATTCCGCATAAAAAATGATGCGATAATCATCACAAAGATTTTTTATGTATGGGGATATAGATGCAGGTTTTGTCAACGTAAAAGACAACGGGCGCACAATAACGTTCGCCTCAAGACATTAGACTTGGGCAGAATATTATTGCAGCAGCACATATAGTGGCTAGCTTCAAGTGTCCAACGTGACAAATGCTTTCGTGGAGGCTGCTTGAAGTTTATTGATAGCGCACTTCATGGTTCTAATATTTCACGATTTTTAGGAGAATGCAAGGACAGTTAAGACAGTTAATAGCTGTCATTTAACCATTAAATAATATATTAGTTGCTTGATAACAAATTTATATTTGTAGTTATATATGTAGGTAGTTGACATAGTGAGCAGTATTTACTTCTGCACCCCAAACCCCCGCATCATCTCCTGCAATTCCACCGCCTCCCCATCTGGCGTGTACACAACCTCACCCGACATCGCAATCACAATTCTCTCTCGTCGCGCCCACTCGAACCAATCCTTCACAGCAGATTTCACCTGGGCTGACTCTGGTTTCCGTCCCTCCTTGCAAGCCGCCACAAACACGGCTTCGGGTGATTCGCCCCCAATCCTCGTTCGTAATGCTTTCTTCAAATAGGCGATGTCTACGACAAGGCTTGCGCCAACGTATCCGGCACATTCTCCCACCCCCCTAACAATGATTATCATTTTTATTATCTGTATATTTTATTTTCTGGAAGTCCCTTATACTTTTTCAGAGCGGTGATTTTGCGATCGCAGCCCAAACTCTATGGTGAACCTGAAGAATTGGCGTGGGATATTTTGCTTCGAGTAATGTCGCCAATTCCTGATCAAATACTTTAACCTTTTCTTGTGTCAAACTGGCTCCCACACCTGCACTAGCACGAATTCGTCCCCGCCAAGCGACGTGTGTATAAGACACAAAGACATCGTAAGAAAATGTGCGAATTTCTCGGAATCCTCCTTCGCCAATGTCTTGTAACCACAAGGGATACATTCCATTACCGCCGGACAAATTCCACGCTGGATTATGAGCCTTGATTAGTTGTTCTGTTGCTTCAACTACATTACCTTTTAAGGGTATCCAATCAAAATGAGCGATCGCAATTGAGCCATTTTTTCTCAATATCCGAGTAATTTCTTTGACAGCACGGGGACGATCAAACCAATGCCAACACTGTCCTGCTGTCACCACATCCGCACTTGCGTCTGGTAACTCGGTATTCTCGGCAGTTGCGACTCGATAATCTACTTTGAGTTCGATAGATTCGCTTAACAGTCTCGCTTGTTCTAAAAGTGATGCTGATGGATCTATGCCAATTACATAAGCACCTCTATCGGCAAAGCCCCGTGCTAATGTTCCTGTTCCTGTACCAAGGTCAACAATATTCTGCCCTGGTAAACCTATACCATATTCAGACAATCTATTAAATAATGAACTGGGAAAACCAGCGCGGTGTTTTGCATAATCAGTAGCAGTTGCACCAAAATCAATATTCATACCTGCAAGACTATTCTTGTAACAATTGTTTTGGCTAAAAGTTCTCTACCCACGGACGTAGTTCTATTTCATAAGTCCAAGCACTGCGGGGACTGCCAAGGCAGGGGGCAGGGGAGGCAAGGGGAGCAGCTTCAAAGACTCATTCACTATTCCCTATTCCCCATTCCCCATTTAGGGAAAGCTACCCTGCATAAGGATTGCCAATTCTATCCATAGAGACGTTGGAGGAGAATGGCAAACGACCGGGATTTAAGCGTGGTTCGGCTGCATAGCCAACAGGAACTAAAACAGCGATCGCTAAATCTGGATTATCCCCAGCCCCAATCACTTGTTTTACCTGATCCTCAATCCAACCGTTCATAAAACAAGTGGATAATCCCAAACTTTCTGCTGCTAACACCAAATGAGTAGCGGCAATGATCGCATCTTTGATCGCATATTCGCGTCGTTTGTCGCCTAGCCCAGCTTGAAATTGTGGGATGGCGGTTTTAAAGTAGTTTACCGTGCCTTCATTCCATGCCCCAGTTTCAAGTCCCCTCTCTAGAATTGGGGCCAAGTTTTGTTCGCCTGCGTTAGGATCGGCGGCAAACACAAAGGTTATAGGTGCTTGGACAATTTGCTGTTGATTCCACGATGCTGCTGATAGTGCTGCCTTTTGCGCTTCATCTTGCACAATAATAATTTGCCAGCCCTGGATATTATAACTACTAGGTGCGGCCACGGTTAACTCTACCAGTTGCTTAAGTAGTTCTGGGGCGATGGGGTCTGTTTTAAAAGTTTTGATGGAACGGCGTTGAGCGATCGCACTTGGTACATCTAAAGGTTGGGTTTGGGTGATGGAACTCATAAGATTCTCCTGATGGTTGGGTTATAAAGCTGCTGTAGCGATTTTTAGGATTGGACGAAATATTCTAGTGGTGTAAAAAGTTGCTTGAAAGTAGATTACCAGAATTATGCCTTAGCTACCTGCTCATTAGCAGCTGACCAAAATGGATAATCTGTATATCCCTTTTCACCGCCACCATAAAAGGTTGCTTGATCTGCTTGATTTAGTGGTGCATTCAAAGCCAAGCGGCGGGGTAAATCTGGGTTTGATATAAATAATGTGCCAAAGGCAACTAAATCTGCTGCTTTGTTGGCTAGTACTGCATCGCCTTTTTCACGAGTATAACCACCATTGACGATGAGAGTACCTGTAAAGCGATCGCGTATATGACTAGTGGGTATAATTATCCCGCCATGTCTAATGTCTGCTTCTGTTGCCTCAAAAATATGCAGATATGCCAAATTAAACTGATTCAACGCTTGAGCCGCATAACCGAATGTCTCCAGGGGATTGGAGTCACCTATATCGTTAAAAGTCCCACTGGGAGAGAAACGTACCCCGACTCGGTTAGAATCCCACACACTAGTTACTGCCTCTGTGACTTCTAACAGGAATCGGGCGCGATTCTCAATGGAACCGCCATATTTATCTGTACGTTGATTGGTGCGATCGCGCAGAAATTGATCTATTAAATAACCATTAGCTGAGTGAATTTCCACCCCATCAAAGCCAGCCGCTAGGGCATTTGCCGCTCCCTGACGATACTGTTCGACTATCTGCGGTATTTCCGAAGTTTCTAAAGCACGGGGAATTACAAAGGGTTTTGGCCCTTCATAAGTTGCGGCTTCACCTTTAGCAGCAATAGCAGAAGGTGCTACAGGTAAAGCTCCATTCGGTTGTAAGTCAGGATGAGAAATCCTGCCTACATGCCATAGTTGCAGAAAAATTCTCCCTCCCTGCTGATGTACGGTATCGGTTACTAACTTCCAGCCCTCCACCTGTTCTGGTGAATGAATTCCTGGTGTAGCGGGATAGCCCTGTCCTTCAGGAGTTACCTGTGTTGCTTCAGCAATAATCAGTCCGGCGGAAGCACGTTGGGCGTAGTAAGTAGCATTCAGTTGGTGTGGTACATTTCCCTCACCTGCCCTGTTTCGGGTTAAGGGTGCCATTACTATCCGGTTAGGTAGTTCCAGATTCCCTAATTGGTAAGGAGAGAATAAGTTGATATCACTAGTCATTGGTTTTTATCTCCAAATTATTTTAGTCATTTGTCATTTGTCATTTGTCATCAGTCATCAGTCATCAGTCATCAGTCATCAGTCCCCTGCCCCCACTCCCCCCGAAACTAAACAATCGACCGAATAACGCCACCATCTACCCGCAAAGCTGCACCATTAGTTGCGGAAGCTACGGGGCTAGAAAGGTAAACTACGATCGCTGCTACTTCTTCATTAGTTGCAAAGCGTTTAATTAAGGAACTTGGACGCACATTTTGAAAAAACTCAGCCTCAACTTCACCAGGACTAATACCACGTTCATTCGCCAGCTTGGTGATAAACTCTTCAACTCCTTCTGAACGGGTTGGCCCGGGGAGGACTGAGTTTACCGTGACTCCAGTCCCGACAGTCATTTCTGCTAGACCTCTTGCAATAGCAAGCTGTGCTGTCTTAGTTGTGCCGTAGTGAATCATTTCCACTGGAATTTGAATCGCAGACTCGCTAGAGATAAAAATTATCCGTCCCCAGTTTTGCTCTAGCTGCCTTTGCAGATATTGCCGACTCAAACGGACTCCACTGAGGACGTTAACCTCAAATATGTTTAACCAGTCTTTATCAGTAATATCAAAGAAGCTTTTTGGCTCGTAAATACCTAAATTGTTTATCAGGATATCAACTTGAGAAACCTCTTGAAAAAGTTTCTCTACCCCTGATGCAGTACCTGTATCAGCAACCACACCAGAGACTTTCGCTTCGGGTGTAGAATGCTTAATTTTAGCGATCGCCTCGGCTACTCGTTCTTCAGAACGACCGTTGATAATTACTGATGCACCCTCTTGAGCTAACCCAAGAGCGATCGCAAAACCAATACCTGCGGTTGAGCCACTCACCAACGCGGATTTACCATGCAATTTCAAGTCCATTTCGCTCTTTCCCCGTTAGTTGAAACAGAATTTAGGAATGGGAGTAGGGAGTAGGCAGTGGGGAATGGGGCATTGGTAATTGGGCACAACAGGCAGAGGGGGAAGGGGAAAGGTGCAGAGAAGAGGAATTTTCTCCCTACTCCCTACTCCCTACTCCCCTTTCACTTAAATTAAAGATGCTGTGCTAAGGTCTTATTCAAGGTGGTTTTTGGGACTGCCCCTACGACAGTATCGACTTGCCGACCTCCCTTAAAAACCATCAGCGTCGGGATGCTACGAATTCCATAGTGGCTGGCGACAGTAGGATTTTGATCTGTGTTCAGCTTCACAAATTTCACCTGTCCTTCGTATTCAGCAGCAACTTCATCGACGACTGGGCCCACCATCCGGCAAGGGCCGCACCACGGGGCCCAAAAGTCCACTAATACCGGAATTTCACTTTCCAAGACTTCTTGCTTGAATGTGGCTTCTGTAACATTTGTAATGGATGACATAAAATTGCCTTCCTAATTAATTCTATAATTCGATAATATCGAATAATAAAAATATATGCCACCTGATGAGATAATGCAACTATGAGATTTCTTTATCATCCAGATAGAAAAAATATTTCTTTACCGGGAGTGCTGTATGCATTGGGCGATCCAGTGCGGCTAGAGATTGTGCGGCGGTTGGCTACTGAGGGGGAACAATGCTGTGCCAGTTTTGATTTTGCGATCGCTAAGTCTACCATGTCCAATCATTTTAAGATTTTGCGGGAGTCTGGGATAGTCTTTACACGTAAAGAAGGGACACATCACATTAACATCCTGCGGCGTGAAGATTTAGAGGTGCTGTTTCCAGGGTTGCTGGATGCGATATTGAAAGCGGCTCAACCATTACCTGTTAGTCCTGCAAGTACTAAACAAACAGCTTCAAGGAATTAGGGCATTGGGCAACGCTACCTGTTTAAGAATCTTTTCGTTTTTGAATTTGTGTTTCTAAATCAGCAAAGATATCATGTTGTTCTCGAAAAGCCCTTGGAGTGTGAGATAAACCTAAATCTGTAGAGAGTAAATCAATACCGTCGATAATTTTGGGTATCTGAGCTTGATCAACTTGCAGACCGAGAAAGCATTTCTCCCTGTAATCTGGTTTTGCCTGAAATAGTGCGATCGCTCTTTCCAAAGGGCGCATAACCTGATATGCTTTTTCAGCCTTCTCAATTGATACTTGAGGGATTGGCGATCGCAGCCGGAGAATTGCTAGATCGATTAAATCTCTTGCCTCAACGCTGTCATCTGCGTAACAGTCAGAGTTGGACAGCAGCTTAGAGGTAAAACAGTTATTAAGACTTAAGCAGGGAACGGATGACCACTTTGGATATCTTGGTGGGTCTAGTTGAAAACGAGTTTCGGCAATAATTTCCGTTTTAATCGGCACATCATCCACAAAAACTATCATCCGAATTCCATATTGGTCAGTTGTACTACGTCCGACTTGGATTTTACTTAAATACCCTCAAATACCACTGTCCGCAGGTATTTATAGCCTTCTGTACCAACAGAAGCGATAAAATCAACGTCCTGACTCCAGCGATATTCTTCAAACTCAAATGCAAGAAGGGTTCCGCCACCGAAGTAAGCAGAACCCTTCCTAAGTATGTCAGAATCTAAGCATTCAAGAACTGTGAGAATTTTATGATTATGATGGTGTTCAAACCTGGAGATCATAAATAAACTTGCAACCAGGATTTATAGCGTCTGGCGAGTTCCTGAAGAAAATTGAGTTCTTCACCCTCAAGATTATTAAATAGGTTGCGATATTGCCAGCCACGCTCATAGCGACTCAGCATTTCTTCTGAAGTAAACCGGTATACATCAGCAGTTTGCCAACAAATTGACTCCAGAAAAGGCAGCTTTTTAGGGACAGTAACAGGATTAATTGTTGGTGTTGCGGTTGTCATAATTATTTTAATCAAGCACTTTCGGCTTACTTTAATTTTAGCTTTTGCGCCTTATATTTCGCCACTGTATTTGAGAAGGGCAAATCAGTGGCGAAATATAAGGCTGGCGATCCAAAAAGTTCTACGTGTCGCTAAGTATCAGGGTGTGGGGTGTAATGCCCGTCTCAAAGCAATAGCATTGGATGCAGAGGTTTGAAAGCTACAATATAGTCACATATTCTTAAGAGTGCAAAATAGCAACAAAAGCACCAATGGCAGAATTCACCATTCAAATTCCCGATGAACTAGCTCAACGTTTAGAACCTCTGCAAAATCGCTTACCCGAATTGCTTTGGCGATTACTAGACATTGTTAATGTACCAATAACCATTCAGTCAACAGTCAAACCTGAAACTACAAATATTCCAGCAGTTTATCAAGAAGTTATTGATTTTTTAATTAAGGGGCCAAAACCAGAAGAAATTATTAATTTTAAAGTTTCATTTCAATCTCAAACACGCCTACAAGAATTACTAGAAAAAAATCGCTCTGCAACACTCAGTCAAATGGAATTAGCAGAATTAGATGTTTACGAGCAACTAGAGCATCTGATGATTTTATTAAAAGCACGAGCTTATTCTGTAAATCCATAACATGACTTCTAATTCGATTTCTGTAGAACTCCGTAGATTAGTGATCCAGAGAGCTTCAGCACGCTGTGAATATTGCCGAATCCATCAAAATTTTTCTATTTATACTCATGAAGTAGACCATATTATTGCCGTCAAACATGGGGGTGAAACTACTGCTGATAATTTGGCACTTTCATGTTTATCTTGTAACCGTCATAAAGGCTCTGATTTCGCTACTATAGACCAGCTTACTCAAGAAATTGTCCCATTGTTTAATCCCCGCCGCCTAATTTGGGATGAACATTTTTATCTTGAAAATGCCAGGATAGAAGGAAAAACTCAGATTGGTCAAGGGACTGCAAGATTACTTCAATTTAATGTTCCCAATCGGGTGCTTTCTCGACAAGTGTTGATAAGTCAAGGACAATACCTGTAGATATAAGATCAAGTCGAATTTTGCTCCCAGAGCAATAGGGAATTTAGTAAATTTAAGAAATGTTAAGGACTGGGGTAAACTCTGCCTTTCCAAGCGCCGCCGCGCCCTTGCCAGTGACGTAGTGCTGAGTCTAGAGTCATCAAAGTATAGAGAAAAGCGATCGCAGGTAAGCTCAACGCGAACCAGGGAGAACATTTATAAAAGCGGATCGTTGGGTAGTAAGCCAACGACATTAACAACCATCCTAATAAACCCGTAAATGCGATCGCCCAATTGCCCCAAACTGCACCCAAAATTACACACATCGGTGGAACTAGATAAATCAGAGGCATTCCTACTAAAGTTCCCAATAGTAGTAATGGAGAATAATTCAGTTGGGTATAAGCAGTACGAGCAACCATATCCCAAATCGTCGCCAGCGAGTCATAGGGACGTAAACTCCGAGTCAAGGTACTCAATCCTAGCCAGATCCGGCCTGTAGGGGAAGATGAGGGGGATGAGGGAGTAGAGGAGAAGGAAGAATTAGTGTGTCTCCCACTCTCCCAGTCTCCTATCCCAATACTTTTGACGGATTGAGCCAGGGCGCAATCGTCGATTAAAGCTTGGCGAATCACTTGAATACCACCGATTCGCTCTAAAGCTTCACGAGCGATCAGAATAGATCCCCCTGCGGCGGCTGCTGTGGGATTGTTCGGATTATTTACCCAGCGAAAAGGATAGAGTTTTTGGAAGAAAAAGACGAAAGCTGGAATCAAAAGTTTTTCCCAAAAGCTTTCACACCTGAGTCGCACCATGACAGAAACCAGGTCTAAATCTTCCTGCACAGCTTTAGCAACGAGTCGGCGGAGATTACCAGGATCGTGTTCGATATCTGCGTCAGTCAGAAAAAAATAGTCAGGTGCAAATTTACTAGCGCTGTTTATACCTTGCTCAACTGCCCAAAGTTTGCCCGACCAACCATTCGGTAGTGAAACGCCTGAGATAATATGCAATTGTTGGGGTTTAGCTACGGCGTGTGCAACTCCTTCGGCAAAATTTGCTGTTTGATCTGTGCTGCGATCGTCTACTAAAAACACGTTGAAAGAACCAGGATAGTCTTGGAGTAGGAGCGATCGCAGTGTCGTTGGTATTAATTCAGCTTCGTTACGCGCTGGAACCACGGCACAAACCACAGGTAACGATTGTAGAGACGTTGTATACAACGTCTCTACCTCTAATTGCTGGTCTGTCCGCCAAAATTGCCCCCAAAAACACAGTAATCCTAACCAAATTGTCAAGGATAGCAGCATCAATCCTAATACAATTACACCCATGACCTATTGCAAATTCTCAGTGACTCAGACAGAATACTATGTCTACTAAATAAAGAAAAATTTTTTCATCCTAATATTGCCGTGTTCATAACTAGTGTTGGTGTGAGGTTAGATAGGATTTGATGCAAACACAAGACAGGGTAAAAGTCAATCAAGTCGCAACAGCGATCGCAGCCAGCCAAGAATATCTGCTTTCAATTCAAAATCCAGCAGGTTACTGGTGGGCAGAGTTAGAATCTAATGTCACCATCACTGCTGAAGTCATTCTCCTACATAAGATTTGGGGAACAGACCAAGGCAGACCTTTACACAAAGTTGAAACCTACCTGCGTCAAGAGCAACGGCAGCATGGCGGCTGGGAACTTTTTTATGGTGATGGCGGAGAAATTAGTACTTCGGTTGAAGCCTACATGGCGCTGAGACTCTTGGGTGTACCTGCAAGCGATCCGGCGCTGATTCGGGCGCGAAAGTTTATTCTGCAACGCGGTGGTATTAGCAAAACTCGGATTTTTACCAAGTTGCACCTAGCTTTGATTGGCTGTTACAACTGGCGAGGTATTCCCTCGCTACCACCTTGGATAATGCTACTGCCCGAAGCTTTCCCAGTTAATATTTATGAGATGTCTAGTTGGGCGCGTTCCAGCACAGTACCATTGTTGATTGTATGCGATCGCAAACCTGTTTTTATCACCAATCCAACTATCAACCTAGATGAACTATACACTGAAGGTGTTGATCGAGTCCGGTGGGAATTACCCCAAAGTGGCGATTGGACAGATTTATTCCTCACCCTCGATCAGGGGTTCAAGTTGGCAGAAAGTCTGAATTTAGTACCCTTTCGTCAAGAAGGCATCAAAGCCGCCGAAAAATGGATTTTAGAGCGCCAAGAAGCTACAGGTGACTGGGGCGGCATTATTCCGGCGATGCTGAATTCAATGCTGGCTTTGCGGTGTCTAGATTATGACCGAAACGATCCCATTGTGGAACGAGGTTTGCAAGCAATTGATAACTTTGTCATTGAAACAGAGGATAGTTATCGAGTTCAACCTTGTGTTTCACCCGTCTGGGATACCGCTTGGGTGATGCGTGCCTTAGTAGAATCTGGCTTTGCAGCAGATCATCCCGCCGTGGTGCAAGCTGGAGAATGGTTGTTGCAAAAACAAATTTTAGACTACGGAGATTGGGCTGTAAAAAATCGTCAGGGAAAACCAGGGGCTTGGGCGTTTGAGTTTGACAATCGCTTTTATCCCGATGTAGACGACTCGGCTGTGGTGGTGATGGCTTTACATTTGGCGAAACTGCCCAACGAAGAAATCAAGCAGGCTGCAATCGCTCATGCGTTAAACTGGATTGCATCTATGCAATGTAAACCAGGCGGGTGGGCTGCTTTTGATTTGGATAACGATCAAGATTGGCTGAACTCCATCCCTTATGGTGATTTGAAAGCGATGATTGATCCAAACACCGCAGATGTTACGGCTAGAGTCGTAGAAATGCTTGGTGCTTGTGATTTGTCAATTGATAGTGATAATTTAGAGCGATCGCTTACTTATCTTCACAGCGAACAAGAAACCGAAGGCTGTTGGTTTGGTCGTTGGGGTGTAAATTATATCTACGGCACCAGTGGCGTTTTATCAGCCTTAGCGTTAATTGACCCTCAAAGGCATAAACTCAGTATAGAAAGAGGAGCAGCTTGGTTAATCGGATGTCAAAACTCAGATGGTGGATGGGGTGAGACTTGCCGCAGTTACGACGACCCCAGTCTCAAAGGAAAAGGAAATAGTACTGCATCTCAAACTGCTTGGGCTTTAATTGGCCTCTTAGCAGCAGGTGAAGCAACTGGTAAATTAGCTCTTGAAGTCATTGAGCGAGGAATTAGCTATCTCGTGGCAACCCAACAACCCGATGGTACTTGGTTTGAGGCGGACTTTACAGGTACTGGCTTTCCTTGTCATTTTTATCTCAAGTATCATCTGTATCAAGAATACTTTCCTTTAATTGCGCTAGGTCGCTATCAAGCACTGATACAAAAAGGTTAAGAGTAATTTATTGAAAGCAAGGGGAAACTCCATTCCCCGCTTCGTCTTGCTACGCTAATACCATTTCACTTTAATAATAATACAAATACGCTCTTTTGGGGCATGGCAATGCTATGCCCTTACAAGAATCTACAACAGATTGCAACTTGGTGAGGTACAGATTATCGTAAGTCACCCCACCCTAACCCTCCCCGATGCATTGGGGAGGGAACTGGATTTTTCCCCCCTTTCCAAGGGGGGATTAAGGGGGGTAAAACGCCTTTCGGACATGCATTTTAACTTAAGTTGACACCAATGAACAATGTTGTGCCCCTACCCCTGTACTTCATTTACCTGAAATACGCTGTATATGTATCAGAATTTTCGTGAATTGGTATAACGTGGGTGTACGAGGTTTTTCCCCGGTTGCTCTACGGTGTACACACCTAACTTTTCCACATAACGGGAAAAGTTCACGAAAACCTAATCCTCTAACCCTCTTCCCAACACGGGAAGGGGGGAAAATTCAAAGTCTCTCTCCTTAAAGGAAGAGAGAAATATTTGTGATTCGCCGAGGCGATGGCAATGATATGATTATTTATTTTGGCGGTGTAGGCAATGATACCCTTGTTGGTGGTGCGGGTGCTGACAGATTTTTATACAATACCAACCTCAAAGTAATTAACTACTTAATTAACTAAAAAAATATCAGATGAAAATTGTAAACCTGCTTTGAACCAACTTGATCTCGCTTTGCTTGGAAACAAAATGAGGTAACATCACTTCATTTTGGTAAAAAGCATTAAAAATTGAGACATATAGGTTTTATTGCTCAAGATGTTTATCAGCAATAATAACGTATGCTAAATTAGCTATCCTTTTGTTTTGATCATAGATGTAATTTGGTATTGGTAACGCTACGCTAACAGCAATCGCCTAAACCTGGTGGAGAGTAAAGACATTCTGATTCCTGAATTCTTCTACTAGAAGCAAATGAACTTCGTATAACAGCCATCCTGATTTGGGCACTAAAAAGCAATACGCTTGGGTTAAACCCAAAAACCTTGGTAGAGACGCGAAATTGTACTGGGCTGGGCTGGGCTTCGCCCCGCTACGCTAACGCCCCGCTACGCTAACGCGTCTCTACACGTCTAAAATCAGTGCCAAAAATCCTTAACCCAAGCGTATTGCACTAAAAAGGTAGCCTCAAGCAAGCTAAAAACTTCAAAAGTCCTAAATTTCAGCACCTGCTTTCGCTTCGGCACCCATTGGTGAAACATAATCACGGAAAAGAGTAATCTGTTGCTCAAACTCTAATCCTTGAATTCTGCCAAACAACTCTTGACATTCTGAAGCAAGTTCATAGTCAGAAGGTACAGGAATGATAGTACCAGTATCCATACCTTGAGATAATCGATACCAAAATAGTAGCTTAGTGGTATCACCTAAAGAACCATATTGACGAGAAATTTGGGTATCTACTTTATTAATCAAGTCACGCTGAACTTGTAATTGTTGTTCGTGAGATAATTCCTTAACTTGATTAAACAAACCTTCAGCAATTTCTGGGGAAACAGTGCTAGCACCAGGAGCGGCTGGCGTAATTGACTTACCTGTTTCTTTGTAAATGAACCAAAACAAAGCCAGTTGTTGATCCACATCCAACTCTTGCCAAGCTTGAACATGTTCACGAATAGTTGGATCGCCAGTTTGTGTAAATGTCATTATTAACTCCGATTGCAATTAATCAATTTCATTAGCAAGGCTATCAAATGTACAATTAGCGTTTTACCCTACTGAAGACAGATGTATTGGAATCAGAAAGAAGAACAATTATAAACAAAACATAAATTGGGCAAACTGTAGTCCTGCATTAGAAGTATTACAGTTAGATAAAAATCAAATATCAAAAGCCAAAAAAATGCTTGCCTTTGGCAAAATAAAGGAGTTAACAATATTATTAGAAGCTATTTCGGTAGATAAGTAAGTCGGTGAGAATAAATCAAACTAGATTAAGTAATGTAAAAAATATTGAGATTAGTTCGTAGTGGGGGCTTCAGCCATCATTTGAGGACTAAAGTCCTCTCTATGAGACGCACTCGCGTTCACTACAAACCTTGAATTATTCACGCCGCTCTACTTAGATGTTATTTTTATTGTGACAGTGCTTTTCTAAGCACTGCCCAATTTAGCGACATTAATTTATTAACGGCGACATCCAATTTTACTTTTATTTAGCTTATTCTCGGCGCTCTTGATAATCTTCAGAAGATTTCGGATCTAACTCCCAGCGATCGCCATCACGTTCCTCTAAAATATCATTGGTATGGAGAAACTCAGAATCAGCCATTTCTAGCCCTACTGCTGTTTCTAGCTCCTCAGTTACATTTTGATCGGGAGTGGAAGTACTACCACCAACAGCTTCATCCCCAACTGCATCTGCATCTTGCCAATAAGCATCAACATCGCCACCAGTGAGTTCAGGACTAGTTTCTGTGTACTCCTGTCTCTCTGCTCTCATTGAACGCCCACCAATATTGTATCCCGGCAACTCTTTTACACCAGTACCGTAGGATTCGGTAATTTCCTGTGGCAAATCATTGGTTTCAATTTCGTCATTATGATTTTTTTCTGCCATGATACTAGCCCTTTTGTGCATTCTCACAATAACGTTTTCTTGTCACCCAGTTGTCTTGCTAAAGATGTATAGCTTTAGAAATAAAATAATCTATCCCCTTGGAACGAAGCTAAACTAGCGATCGCGCCATATTATGTAAATATGAATTCATGGTCAAGCAACTTGTAGTTGAAGTTTTTAGTTATGAGTTAGTAGCTCTCAAACCGAAATTATTCAGTAGCTAAGTTCTAACTCATAACTATTTTTTATTATTGTTAGTTAGTCAGGGCTATTTTATTCTCATCTAGCCCGCCTCAGAATAAATTCTGAGGCTAATAGCACTCATTCGTCTAAAGACGACTAATAAAGGCTTTTAGTCCACTAAGCGTGGACTTGGGCTAAAAGCCTGTGAACTTTAGTTCTGGGCGGTTTATGTCTAGAACGAAATAGCCCTGGTTAGTTAGTTAAATATTCAGAAATAAACAGGTAATACAATCTATGACTGACTATAACAATCATTCCGGTAAGAAAAAAGTTGCCATCCTCATTGAACAGGCAGTAGAAGATGCAGAATTTACAGTTCCTTATAATGGACTAAAACAAGCGGGAATGGAAGTAGTAGTCCTTGGTTCCCGAATGAATGAAAAATATAAGGGTAAACGCGGCAAACTTAGCATCCAAGCTGATGGTACTACCACAGAAGCGATCGCAGCCGAATTCGACGCGGTGATCATTCCCGGTGGGATGGCTCCCGATCAAATGCGGCGGAACATCAACACAGTACGTTTTGTCCAAGAAGCCATACAACAAGGAAAATTAGTTGCTTCGGTATGCCACGGGCCACAAGTTCTCATTGAAGGCGACTTGCTCAAAGGTAAACAAGCCACTGGTTTTATCGCTATTGCCAAGGATATGATTAACGCTGGCGCAAAATATCTAGATGAGCCGGTGGTAGTTGACGGGAATTTGATTACATCTCGTGAACCTGGAGACTTACCAATTTTCACCACAGCGATATTAAGCCGTTTGGGTTATGGTGGCAAAGATGCTGCATTACCAAATGAGAAAGACACAAGTGCTGAATGGTGGAAACTAGCTGATGCTTGGGGTGGCTCAACTAAAGGTGAGATTACCAAAGGTTTAAATAATGCCCTTGCTGGTGAACGTTATTCGCTAGAAGCATTTGAAAACTACTTGCAAAAGGAATCAGATAACGAAGTTAACTCAGTCTTTCAAGAAATAATTGCTAATAAACAGCGCCACATTCAAAAACTGGAAACTTATCTCCAGCGATTGGGCGAAAAACCCTCTTTAGGCGCAAATATTGCCAATCAGTATGCCAAGGTCAAAACTGCCATGACCGGAAGTGATGATATATATCAGTTACGTTCTGCTTTAGGTGATGTGCAAACTGGTATCGGTGATATTGGTAATTTGTCTGCAATGTTCACTGACCCAGTAGCAACTGCTATTTTCAAAGAAATTTACCACGATTTATTGAAATACGAACAGCTATTAGCAGAACTATATCGGGCGCGGATAGGTACTCAGATTCAGGCTCCTAAGCCGACTACAGGGGCTGCTGTGTCAATGTAAGGTTTTTTGAACGTAGACGGCTACCGCAGAGGCGCAAATGACACATAGATAACGCCGTGTGCAACTTTCTCTCAGACCTAACCCCCAACCCCTTCCCTTGTAGGGAAGGGGAGCAATAATCAAAGCCTATCGACCTTTCGGGGAGAGGAATGGAAGTGGGGTTTTAAGAATAAGTCGCACATCGCGTTAGACAGAAAGAAAATGGTATTTGCGCCTAAAGAGGGAATTTACAGTAATGGAGATATAAAAAGTGACTTCAACATCAGGGGACAAATCAAGTACAAACCAGCCAGAAGCTAGTGAAGTAGAGCGTTGGGCATCTCTCATTGGTGGCGGTGCGATGGTGCTGATGGGTTTAAGGCAAGGTTCATTGCGGGGAGCGCTGACGGCTTTAGCGGGTGGCGGTTTGCTTTATCAAGGTGCAACGAAGCAAAGCACAATCCAGAAAGCACAGGAAGCAATAGGGATAAACCAACCCATCAAAGTTGAAAAGACGGTAACAATTAATAAATCGGCAGAAGAATTGTATCGCTTTTGGCATAACTTTGAGAATCTGCCTACATTTATGAAGCATCTCAAATCTGTCAAAGTGTACAACGAAAAACGTTCTCATTGGATTGCCAATGCACCCTTGGATAATACCGTAGAATGGGATGCAGATATTCTCGAAGACCGAGAAAATGAATTTATTTCTTGGGCTTCTGTAGAAGGTGCAGACGTTGATAATTCTGGTTTTGTTCGCTTCAAGAAAGCACCAGGCGATCGCGGCACGGAAGTTAAGGTTGTTTTGGAATATAACCCCCCCGGTGGAGCATTGGCAGCTACCGTAGCTAAATTATTTGGTGAAGAACCAGAACAGCAAATTGGCGATGAATTGCGCCGCTTCAAGATGCTAATGGAAGCAGGCGAAATTGCTACAACCGAAGGTCAAACTTCTGGACGCAAGTAGTTATTTGTTCTTTGTGATTTGTCCTTTGCCTAAAACGAATGACAAATGACCAATGACAAATGACCAATGACTAAGGACTAATAACTATGAAAGCAGTCTGCTGGAACGGTGCTAATGATGTGCGGGTACAGTCGGTACCAGATCCGACAATTCTCAACCCGCGTGATGCGATTATTAAAATTACTTCCACGGCGATTTGTGGCTCTGATCTACATATATATGGTGGCTATATTCCCACAGTGCAACAGGGTGACATTATTGGTCACGAATTCATGGGGGAAGTCGTCGAAGTTGGTAAAGGAGTCAACAATTTAAAAATAGGCGATCGCGTTGTTGTTCCTTCCACAATTGGTTGTGGTAATTGCCATTATTGCCAAGGTGATATGTGGTCATTGTGCGATAACTCCAATCCCAACGGTTGGATTGAAGAAAAATTGTTCGGCAATATCACCTCAGCCATTTATGGCTACTCCCACATGTTAGGTGGTTATGCAGGCGCACAAGCAGAATATATCCGTGTACCCTTTGCTGATGTGGGTGTTGTCAAAGTTCCGCCAGATTTGCCGGATGAGATGTTGTTATTCATCTCCGACGCTATCCCCACTGGTTATATGGGCGCAGAATTATGTGACATCCAACCGGGTGATACTGTAGCCGTTTGGGGTTGCGGTGCTGTTGGACAATTTGCCATGATTAGCGCCTACATGATGGGAGCCGAAAAAGTGATCGGTATAGATCGCTTTCCCGAACGCCTGGAAATGGCGAAAAAGTTTGCCAAAGCAGAAGTGATTAACTACGAAGAAGTTAATGCTGGCGAAGCGTTGAAAGAGATGACTGGTGGTCGTGGCCCTGATGCTTGCATCGATGCTGTTGGTTTAGAAGCACACGGTGTTGGTTTAGAAGGCTTCTACGACGAAACAAAACAAAAGCTCAAATTGGAAACCGACCGTCCCCACGTTTTGCGGGAAATGATGGTCGCCTGTCGTAAAGGCGGGACTCTTTCAATCATGGGTGTTTATGGCGGTTTTGTAGACAAACTACCATTGGGTGCAGCCTTCAATAAGGGTCTAACCTTTAGGATGGGACAAATGCATGGACAAAAATATATGCATTCGTTATTGCAGATGATTTTGGATGGAAAACTTGATCCATCCTTCGTTGTCACCCATCAATTGCCTTTAGAACAAGCACCCCACGCCTATCATATCTTTCAACAAAAAAAGGATAACTGCATCAAAGTTGTTCTTAAACCCTGAATGGTGAATAGTCATTTAGGGTTTTGAATTGTCCACCCAACATAATGCAATTGAGGTTTTTTATGAATCGATTAATTTCTTGGCTACAAAATATTCGCATTTCCCAAATCGTTGTAGTTTTCCTAGCAGGATTTATGTTTTTACTAGGCCAAGCTTTTACCTACGTTAATGTAGCACAAGCTGATGTTAAAACTCCAGAGGGAACCTATTATAAAGGAGTACCAGACGGAAAAGGTGAAATCAGAAACGATACCCAAACAACAAAAAGCCAAAATCCATTAAAAGAAGCTGCTGATAATATCCGCGAGAAGCTAAACTTAGATGAAGAAACTCCTCGCTCTACAAAAGAGTTTCTGAAGTCTACAACAAATAAAGTCGAAGAAACAGTTCAGCCATTGACTAAAACTAAAGAAGGTTATTACCGAACTGCTCCTAGCAGCAAATAACTAAGAGATATAAGCTAGTGGTCTGTCTGATTAATTCTGAAGGGTTATAAAAGTTCGTAGTAAGGACTTTAGTCCTTGATTTGAGCGATAAATCGCTCACTATAAACCTAGCAAAACTAATGGAACAGACCACTAGATTCGTAGCAATTGATAAGTCTAAAATTTAGACTCATCAATTGTTGAATAAGTTTTGAGCAATTACTGAGATGCGATAATTATCGCATCTCAAAATCAGGCTAAATTGAGTGTTTATCTTGAGATTAACGAGCCAGAAATGATAACTAAGGACTAAATATTATGAAAGCAGTTTGCTGGCATGGAGCAAACGATGTGCGGGTTGATACAGTTCCCGACCCCAAAATTATTAACCCACGCGATGCCATTGTTAAAATTACTTCCACGGCAATTTGTGGTTCTGATTTGCATATTTATGACGGCTACATTCCCACCATGCAAAAGGGCGATATCCTTGGTCATGAATTCATGGGGGAAGTCGTAGAACTAGGAAGTGCAGTTAAAAATGTGAAGGTAGGCGATCGCGTCGTTGTTCCTTTTACTATATCTTGTGGTAGTTGCTTTTTTTGCAATCGGGATTTGTGGTCACTGTGCGACAACTCTAACCCCAATGCTTGGTTAGTAGAAAAGCAAATGGGTCATTCGCCAGCAGGTCTATTTGGCTACTCTCATTTATTCGGCGGTTACGCTGGTGGTCAAGCAGAGTATGCACGAGTACCATTTGCCGATGTCGGCTTGCTCAAAATCCCCGATGGTTTAACGGATGAGCAAGTGCTATTTCTAACAGATATTTTCCCCACTGGCTATATGGCAGCCGAAAACTGCAACATTAAACCCGGTGATATTGTCGCTGTTTGGGGTTGTGGCCCAGTTGGACAATTCGCCATAAAAAGCGCATATATGCTCGGTGCAGAACGTGTAATCGCTTTTGACCGCGTTCCCGAACGTTTGCAAATGGCTAAAGAATACGGCAAAGCTGAAGTTCTCAACTACGAAGAAGTAGATGTAGGCGAAGCACTTAAAGAAATGACTGGCGGTCGTGGCCCCGATGCTTGTATTGATGCAGTGGGAATGGAGGCACACGGCACAGATTTTATGGCGATGTACGACCAGGTAAAGCAAGCAGTACGTCTAGAAACAGACCGTCCAACGGCATTACGACAAGTAATAGTGTCTGCTGCTAAAGGTGGTCACGTATCAATTGCGGGTGTGTACGGTGGCTTTTTAGACAAAATCCCGATGGGTGCTGCCATGAACAAGGGATTAACCTTCAAAATGGGACAAACGCATGTCCACAAGTATCTAAAACCTTTGTTAGAACACATCCAAAACGGTGATATCGATCCAACGTTTATAATCACTCACAGCTTACCTTTAGAACAAGCGCCCCACGGCTACGAAATTTTTAAGCACAAGAAAGATAACTGCATCAAAGTTGTACTCAAACCTTAGTAGGGAATGGGGAATAGGGAATAGGAAAGTAGTTTCCCTCTAATGCCTAATCCCTAGTCCTTAATACCCAATATCTAACCTTCGATGTTTGATTAAACAATCAAAGTTTAAAAGTATAAAGAGGCAAAAAATATGTCTGATACAACCGTTATTAAAGTAGACTCTAGCTATTCTCCTAAAGGTCAACTTGGTCAGAAATATCTTGCATCTGGCAAAAGCATTTCCATGCGCCTATGGGAGAATGAGCAACCGAACGAACCTAAAGAGCCAACAGCACGGGAATATGAAACTGTTGGTTATGTAATTAATGGCCGTGCCGAATTGCATATTGAAGGGCAAACAATTTTACTAGAGCCTGGAAGTTCTTGGGTAGTACCAAAGGGAGCCAGCCACACTTACAAAATCCTAGAACCATTCACGGCTGTTGAAGCAACCAGTCCACCCGCTCAAGTCCACGGACGGGATGAAAATTAAACCGCAAACATTATAGCGGTTCTCAAATGTTTGAATCTTACTCCCCTTCCCTTGCAGGGAAGGGGCTGAAGCCCTCACTACAAACCTTGAATTATTCACGCCGCTCTACTTATATGCTGTAATCAATCACCAGGACTTCCTATTGCATTAATTGCAGCTTCTAGTGCGATCGCTACATGAGTCCAATGAGTCCCCCCCTGGCAATAAACCACATAGGGTTCACGCAAAGGCCCATCTGCTGATAATTCCAAGGTACTCCCTTCAATAAATGTCCCCCCAGCCATGACTACTTTGCTCTCATACCCCGGCATTTCATCTGGAACAGGATCTAAGTAGGAACCTATAGGAGAATGCTGTTGTATGGCTTTACAGAAAGCAATTAGCTTTTCGGCAGAACCGAGTTTGATTGCCTGAATTACATCTCCACGGGGAGCCAGAGGTGCGGGATTAACTGGATAACCGAGTTTGTCAAATACATAACCAGTTAAGTATGTCCCTTTCATCGCCTCTCCTACCATTTGCGGAGCCAGAAATAAGCCTTGGAACAGCAGGCGATTTTGGTCAAAAGTAGCGCCGCCATAACTACCAATACCGGGAGCAGTGAGGCGACAGGCTGATGCTTCTACTAAGTCGGCGCGACCGGCAACATAACCACCAGCGCTGACAATGGTTCCACCAGGATTTTTAATCAGCGATCCCGCCATTAAATCAGCACCTACGGCTGTAGGTTCCTTTGTTTCAATAAATTCGCCGTAGCAGTTATCCACAAAGCAAACGGTATTCGGGTTTTGCTGTTTGACCAAGTGGACGATTTTTTCAATATCGGCAATTGATAAACTAGACCGCCAAGAATAGCCACAAGAACGCTGAATTAACACTAAACGAGTGTTTTCAGTCACATTAGTACTTAAAGCTTGCCAATCTATAGTTCCTTCAGGGGTTAGCTCCAATTGGCGGTAATTTATGCCAAACTCGATAAGGGAGCCTTGACCTTGACCTCGTAAACCAATGACTTCTTCAAGCGTATCGTAGGGAGAACCGACCACTGCTAACATTTCATCTCCGGGACGGAGAACACCAAACAAAGCACAGGCGATCGCATGAGTTCCTGAAACGAACTGCACTCGCACGGCCGCAGCTTCAGCACCCATAACTTCGGCAAAAACTTTATCTAAAGTTTCTCGTCCTAAATCATCATGACCATAGCCACTTACACCAGCAAAATGGTGTGCGCCTACACGGTGATTACGAAAGGCATCCAGCACTCGTTTTAGATTATGCTTGATATGAGTGTCAATTACAGAAAAAATTTCTAATAGTGCGTGTTCTGCTTGCCGCAGCTGCTCTAAGCTGTTCATCAGTTCCTCGTTCAAAAAAAAAATTAAATTATAGATATGCCGATTTTAAAATCGCGCAGACTAGGCTGGAAAATTCTCTCTTCAGGTTACTTCATGACAATTGCTACTTCAACCAAACCTCAAATTAACTGGGTTAATACCCTGTTTTTCATTGGACTGCACATCGGCGCTTTATTTGCCTTTGTTCCTGGTAACTTTAGCTGGACGGCAGTTGGTGTGGGTTTCTTGCTGTATTGGGTGACTGGTGGTTTAG
The DNA here is from genome assembly GCA_020829485.1 of Nostoc sp. CHAB 5834. The sequence goes on from JAIVFU010000052.1 coordinate 26,293, forward strand.
GCGTTACTCTAGGATTTCATCGCCTTGTCACTCACCGCAGTTTTCAAACTCCCAAGTGGCTAGAGTATCTCCTGGTTTTCTTCGGCACACTCTCGTGTCAAGGAGGCCCAATTGAATGGATCGGGACACATCGCATTCATCATTTAAACTCTGATACTGACACTGATCCCCATGATTCTAATAAAGGCTTCTGGTGGAGCCACATGGGTTGGCTGACTCATTATTGTCCCGCTCACGCTGATGTTCCTCGTTTCACCAAAGACATTGCAGAAGACTCAGTTTATCAGTTTTTAGAAAAATATTTCATTTTGATCCAGGTTGCTCTAGGCGTATTGCTTTTGCTTCTGGGTGGCTGGCCCTTTGTTATTTGGGGAATTTTTGTTCGCATTGTTTGGGTTTACCACTGCACTTGGTTAGTGAACAGCGCTACTCATAAATTTGGCTATCAGAGCTATGATTCTGGTGATAAATCGACTAATTGCTGGTGGGTAGCCGTACTAGTTTTCGGTGAGGGCTGGCATAATAACCATCATGCTTTTCAATACTCAGCTCGTCATGGGCTGGAATGGTGGGAAATCGATTTAACTTGGATGACTGTTCAATTGTTGCAAGCAGTTGGTCTGGCTACTAACGTGAAGTTAGCCCCAACAAAAGTCAGTTAGGGGTAGAGACGCGATTAATCGCGTCTCTACAAGAGTTATGATGTATGAGAAGAAGTCAGAATACCCCAGCAGTCAAGTCAGGGGTTTCAAGCAAGGAAAATTTTTCTTTATCTCCACGATTAAAATCGGGGGCTTTAACAATACCTTCGCCAAATCGAAAAATACCTCGATTCGTAGGTTGGATTGAGGCACGAAACCCAACAAATACGTTGGGTTTTGCTTCCCTACGGGACGCTACGCGAACGCTCAACCCAACCTACAAAAAAATGGCGAAGGTATTGTTTAAACCACGATTCATCCACCAGTGGCACAGAATTATTCTGAATTCTGGCTTCTGACTGCTAAATTCTTCTTTGGTAACGTTTTTATACTCATAACTCATCACTTCTAACTCCTGACTTTTCAAAAAGCTATTTACTGGTGCGCTTGTGTCGGTTAGATTGCTATAATCCGAAGCGCTAATATTAAGAATTTTTGCGGCAAGCCACTTTTTTGGTGACTTGGTGGAGGAGTTTGTTGTTTTTCAGGTGTCCATGACTACATCAATAATTAATAGCCAGAAACTAAGTGACGAGCCTGGTAATTCCGACTTTAGGCTCAAAGATATTGTCAAAACTCTGCCACGGGAATGTTTTCAGCAGAACCGTCGCAAAGCTTGGACACAAGCCCTAATCAGTGTCTTGGCGGTTGCCTTGGGCTATTACAGCCTGATTATCACTCCTTGGTTCCTCTTGCCCCTAGCTTGGATTTTTACGGGCACTGCTTTAACAGGTTTTTTTGTAATTGGCCATGATTGTGGACACAGGTCTTTTGCCAAACGTCGTTGGGTAAATGATTTGGTGGGGCATTTCTTCATGATGCCGTTGATTTACCCCTTTCACAGTTGGCGGATTAAGCATAATTATCACCATACTCATACCAACAAGCTGGATGAGGACAACGCTTGGCATCCAATCAGACCAGAAGTGTTTGAAAATTGGGATACAACCCGGCAGTCTGCTTTTAAGCTATTCATGCGTAAACGCCTCTGGTGGGTGGGTTCCATTGGACATTGGGCTGTGGTGCATTTTGATTGGCGGAACTTCAAAACTAAAGACCAATCGAGTATCAAGCTTTCTGTGGCTGTAGTAGTTGTGTTTGCAGCGATCGCTTTCCCGATTCTCATCGCCACAACTGGTATCTGGGGATTTGTCAAGTTTTGGCTAGTGCCCTGGATGATTTACCATTTTTGGATGAGTACTTTTACGATTGTTCACCACACTGCCGCAGATGTTCCTTTTGCGACAGCCAACAAGTGGAACGAAGCTTTAGCACAGCTAGCTGGCACTATTCATTGCGATTATCCGCGCTGGGTAGAAATTTTGTGCCACGATATCAATGTTCATGTCCCTCATCATATTTCCACAGCTATACCTTCTTATAATTTGCGGCTAGCTTACAGCAGCATCAAAGAAAATTGGCAGCCTTATCTCCATGATGAGTGTCAGTTTTCTTGGTCTTTAATGAAGCAGATTACAGACCAATGTCAACTATACACAACTGATGTTGGCTATAAGACTTTCAACGAACATTATACAGGGCAATAAATAGCGCTGTGATTACACTCCCGCTCTTGAACCAACGAGAGCGTTTATCATGCTGTGTTTTAATAGAATCTGGCAATTGTTTACTGAATAAAATTATTAGATAAATTGCCAGAAATTATCCTCTTGTTTGTTAGCGATCGCTAGTTTCGTGGGCATCCTAGAATTGAGATAATTTTGTCTCAAATAAAGTTCCGATTTATATCCAATCAAAAGAATCCAGTGCAATCAAATATCATCAGTTTCAACAATCCTCTTGGCAGTGAAACCTCTGAGGATACCACTAAATTACCTTTCACACTTGGGGATTTAAAAGCTGCAATTCCTGCTGAATGTTTTCAGCCCAATGTGACAAAATCACTTTTTTACTTCTTTCGTGACATCCTAATTATCGGTCTGCTTTATGCAGTAGCTAATTACCTGGATTCTTGGCTTTTCTTCCCAATTTTCTGGCTAATGCAAGGAACAATGTTTTGGGCTTTGTTTGTAGTCGGACATGACTGTGGACACCAATCTTTTTCTAAGCATAAATGGCTCAATGATTTGATTGGACATCTTTCTCACACACCAATACTTGTTCCTTATCATGGTTGGCGGATTAGTCACAGAACCCATCACAAAAATACTGGCAATATCGATAACGATGAAAGCTGGTATCCTGTGACAGAATCACAATATAAGGAGATGCCTTTAGCCCAAAAGATAGGCAGATATTATGTTTTTCTCTTGGCTTATCCTGTGTATTTGTTTAAGCGTTCTCCTAATAAAGAAGGCTCCCACTTTTTACCCAGCAGTTCGCTTTTCAAACCATCGGAAAAATGGGATGTAATAACTAGTACTGTACTTTTGATTGGCATGGTAGGTTTGCTAGGTTTCCTCACCTACCAATGGGGTTGGATGTGGTTGCTGAAATATTATGCTGTGCCTTACCTTGTGTTCATAGTTTGGCTAGATTTGGTGACGTTCTTGCACCACACTGAGCCAGAGCTTCCCTGGTATCGTGGAGAAGATTGGACTTTCCTTAAAGGCGCAATTTCTAGTATTGACCGTGATTATGGTTTGGTTAATCATATCCATCACGATATCGGTACTCATGTTGCTCACCATATATTCCTTAACATCCCTCACTACAATTTGCTGAAGGCAACTGAGGCAATAAAACCAGTTATGGGTGAATATTTCCACAAATCGGAAGAACCAATTTGGAAATCATTATGGAATTCATGTATCAATTGTCATTTTGTCCCTGATACTGGTAGTAAGATTTACTACACATCCAACAATAAGTTAGCTAAAGATTAAGACTCAGATTCCCGGCTTCTTTGAAGAAGTCGGGAATCTTGTATTTTCGTCAATGCTTTCTGACTATTGAGCGTTTAGCACTTCCTAATTCAGATAAAGTTTTATACAAATTGCCTTGAAAATTATCTAAAATACCTTAAGACAACTTATCTTTTGAGGGGCGATCGCATATTATTAGGACTAACCCTTTCAAGGTGGTGAAATTTAGAACGAGAATTAGCTATTTCAACCTTCAAAAAGCCCACAATCTGAGCGGAGGATTCAAGATGGTAGCACTGAAACAACGTATCTTCGTTGGCCACCTTGAAAGGGCTACTCCTAAAGATGACGATTTTTTGTGAGATAATTATGCTGCTCTAGCGTAGGCGTAGCCCGTCGTAGACATCGCCTGATAAAATTACTGGCAATCCAGAATTACCAGAGTTTGTCCTGCGGATGGCCAAAATTTGGTAAATTGAGTCTTCCTAATGAGAAACTTGGGTTTTGAGAATGCTAGGAATTGCTTCAAGTATTCGCTTGGCAACGTCTTCAGGGGTTTCTCCCTCTCGCTGGATGATGTGCAAATCAGCTTGAGAGTAAAGTGGTGTACGTTGTTCGAGGAGCGATCGCAGTTTGCCCTTGGGATCAGCATCTTGCAGGAGTGGTCTTGTGCTATCCTCAGCTAAACGGCTGTAAATTAGCTCCACTGGCGCATCTAGCCACACTATCAAACCGTGGTGCAGATAGCCCCAGTTTTCTCGCCGCAGTACAATGCCTCCACCGGTTGATATAGTTAACTTTGTAAAAGCACAAACTTGTGAAAGCACGTCACTTTCTAGCTTGCGAAATCCTGCTTCCCCAACTTCTGCAAATAACTGATTGATAGATTTATCTGTTGCTTGGGCAATGATATTATCAGTATCCACAAACCCATAAGCTAGTTCCTTTGCTAGTAAGCGCCCTATTGTCGTCTTACCAACGCCCATCATACCAATTAAGTACAGGTTTACTCCTTTTAATAAGCTGCTCACCAGTTGCTTTGCTCCAATTCTGAGTGCTGAGTCACAAATTAAAATTATAAACTCAATGACTCAATCTAAGATTTAAAAATACGCACTTTTGCACTATCGCGCAACCGGATAAAATTACTTGATTGGCGATCGTTTATTTGAAAGCTTTTATTTATTTTTAAGTTCTACAAATTAATTCATCTTCTATTTAAGAATAATCAACTGTCGTTATTACCGTTATTAATGTATTTAAAGTAACTAACGCAATAGATTAAGATTCTTCTGTGAAATTCCCATAAATAATAAACGATGAATTTGCAAAAAATCTAGTAATATCCCTATTGTAACTTGGTATTTGCTGTATAGCGATCGCTATGCTTAACTAAAAAATTAATATAGCTTGTTTGAAACTTTATCCAAACAATTTCTGTCTATTTAAATAATCCGAATTTTCACTCTGGTGGGTAATTTTAAGTATAAACAATACTGTGTTTCTAGTAGCACAGGGTTGTTATTCTAAAAGTTCAGTTATAACAAGCCCTAATCAATTAAACGTTTCCTATAAAGGTGTAAATAATGACTTATATCCTGCGATCGGCCACAAAAACTTGCCAAATTGAAATTTCGGCACAAAGACTACTGCATATTTCACCCCAATAAGCCTGAATGAATAAATATAGTATGAATGAGGTGTCAACCATGACTCGAATTCGTGACGTTGTACAAAAAGCTTTAGCAACTGGCTATTTGACAGTGGAAGCTGAAAATCAACTACGACAACTGTTGACTACTCGGTATGACTTGGAAGATTTTAATGCTTTCATGACTTTGCAAGAAGCTGCCATGACTGGTAAGGTCAAGCAAGAGTCTAGAGAGCGGTGTGGCATCAAATAGAGACGTAGCCTGCTACATCTCACGGACGGGGGCGTTTACCATCATCTTCAAAATCATCATCATCTTCAAAAAATTCCCAATCATCATCGGTTTGATTGGTAGTTGGCGGCTGATAAGGGGGGATGATTACCCGATAATCAGCATCATAAACAGATTCAGTTTTTCCCGCAGCCGTATTTTTTGGTTCCCGGTAGCTGTAGGAATAAACTGAACCAGACTGAGAACTGCTTTTAGCTTCTGATTGACGTTCGTAAGTTGTAGAGTCTTTAGGCTGTTGAGCTTGAGAATTGGGAGTAGGTGTTTCCTCTGACTTTTCATCAAAGTTCCAATCATCATCTTTACTGCCATTTGTCTCCCAATCATCAAATACATCACTAGTAGGCTCTTCTTTTTTACTAGCTGGTGGTGGAGAGCTGGCAGGGCGAGATGTGGGTTCTTCTCTACGGGTTGCCTTCGCACGAGGCGTTGCGCTTCGACGCTCAGGAGTTTGGCGTTGTCTTCCCCCAAAATAATTGGATAAGTTAAACAAGGTAGCAATCAATATAGATGTGAAAGCACCAGTGGCAGTACTAAACAAAATCCATATAGCTAGTGGTAATGGTTGAGTTCGCACGCCCAAAAATACTAGCGATAGGGCAGGTGAGAAATTTTGGACTAATAACAGCGTTAGTCCTCCCAGTACTGCCACCAATAGAATTAAGCGAATTACAGCCATAGCAATTTTGTCAGTTGTCAGTTATCGGTGGTCAGTTGTCAGTAGTCAGTTATCAGTCTGAATATTCTTCGCAAATTACTGTTCACTGACTACTGACACTATCAGCCATCTCTATCATTACCTTTTTAGGACTATTGTGAAATTTACAATAAATCCATTGAGAATGTTAGCGACGACCTTGCCACCTCTGAATTGGAATGCAGTCAATATCTAGTTGATCTAAAGCACGGGCAACTACAAAATCAACTAAATCCTCAATGGTTTGGGGATTATGATACCAGGCAGGAATCGCGGGGACAATTCTCACTCCAACTTCTGCTAGAGAGGTTAAATTACGGAGGTGGATGAGGCTAAAAGGGGTTTCACGAGGAACAATGACTAGCTTTCGTCCTTCTTTGAGTTGGACATCCGCCGCCCGTTCTAGTAAATCGGAACTCAAGCCAGCCGCTAGCTTTGCCACTGTGCTCATGCTGCATGGAATAATTATCATCCCCAAAGTGCCAAAGGAACCACTCGCAATCCCGGCTCCAACGTCACCCCAAGGATGGCAGCGAAGTTTACCCGAAATTGCGACTCCAGCTTGCTCTCGCCAGAATTGTTCTTGCCCGGTTGGTTCTGGCGGCATCCGAATTTCCTGTTCTGACTGCCAAACCATGTAAGTAGATTTAGAGGCAACCAATTCAATACTAAACTCCGCTTCTAGCAAAAATTTGATTGCGCGAACAGCGTAAATCAGACCAGATGCGCCTGATACGCCTAAAATTAGAGGTTTTGTGTTATTTGACACGTAACATTTACTTAATTCTACTCATCATCAGAGTAAGGGTCTAGGTCATCAGGTTCAATATCATTTGGTAAGTAGAGGTCTGAAAGCTCTTCATTGGAACCACCGCCAGTTAAACCTCTGGGTACGCCATCGCTGCCAACAGTTACCAAATCAATTTGCTGACGGTAGTAATCGACACTCTTAACTTGGACGGCGACGCGATCGCCTAATCTGTAAGAAGCTCGATTTTTGCGACCAAACAGTGCTTGTTGTCTGGCGCGATATTCATACCAATCATCCTTGAGAGAACTAACGTGTACTAATCCTTCTACCCTTAAAGGCACACCAGGATTACTGCTGCTGGACTCCACCTCGGCTGCTGGTACTTCAATTTCCACAAAGAAACCGTAGGATTGAACCCCGGTAATCACGCCTTGAAATACCTGACCGATGCGTTGCTTCATCAGTTGGGCTTTTTGCAGTCCGGCTAAATCGGCTTCAGCTTCTTGGACTTCTTTTTCTCGGTCGTTGATTTGGACAATTACCCTAGTTAAATCGCTTTGCAGTTCTTGTTGCAATTCTGGAGGTAAAACGTTCCAGTTAATTTCCTCGTGGCTGGAGGAGTGGCGCAAGTTAACACGTTCTCTCACACGGGTATTGCGGCGATCGCGTCCGTTTTCGAGTAGCGCGTAATACACTCTCTGCATCAGCAAATCTGGGTAACGTCGCAAGGGAGCGCTAAAGTGAACATATTGCGGTAATGCCAGACCAAAGTGAGATCCTTTGGTGGTGCTGTATGCAGATGGCTTAAGTGTATCTTGTAATAAGTAAGTTAGAACTTGCTCAGAAGGAGATTCCGCAAAAGCTGTGGTCAAATGTTGGTAATCTAAGGGTTGAATATCGACTTCTGGATCTAATGTGAGGTCAACGCCTAAATTGACTGCCAATTTCAGCATTTCCTGGACATCTTCAACATCGGGTGTACCTTGAACTCTCCAGATGGCGGGAACACCAAGAGCATTTAAGTGAGTTGCTAGCAGTTGATTAACTAACAGTACCAACTCCGTGAGTAGCGATCGCACTGGTAAATCATTCACCACCACAGCGCCGAGAATCCCCTCATCATAGTAGGCGTTTTGGCTAGGCGGCAGATTCAACTGGAGGCTACCACGAGTCAAGCGTACCTGTTTGACGGCTATTTGCAAGGCTTGGAGGTCTTGCAAGATTTGGGAAACCTGTGGAGATTGAACTTGAGATTCACCTGTAAGAATTGCTTTAGCAAGTTCTGTAGTCAGTGCAGTCTCTACGTTAATTACACTAGGTTGAATTTCCCACTCTAGGACTTGTCCAGATTGGGGATCAATGGTAATTAAAAAAGAGATGGTTAAGCGATCGCTCCCAGGTACTAAAGAACAGCGTTCTGCCACACCTGGGGGCAAAATTGGCAGTACTAATTCTCCCAGATACACTGATTTGCCCCGTTTGAGTGCTTCTCTATCTAGAGCTTCGTCAGGTTGGACATAGTGAGAAACATCGGTGATATGAACGCCTAAAAGCCAATTTCCGGCTAAGTTTTTTTCTAAACTAAAAGCGTTTTCTATAACTTTGGTATCGCCATTTACCCCTTCAATGGTAAAGGTAAATAAATTACGCAAATCCAGCCGATTTTTCAGGTCTGCTTTGAGTAGCTTTTTGGGCAACCTGGCGGCGGCATCTAGGACATTATCTGGAAAAGTCCGGGAAAGGTCGTGTTTGCACGTAACTAAATCTATATCAGCAGCAGCTTCGGCATCGCTACCGAGGATTTGCACCACTCGACCAAGGGGAGGATATTGTGCCAATGGGTAACGCAAAACTTCTACATGAACCAAGTGATCGATCGCTTCTTCCAACTTTGCCCCGTTAGGCTGGATCTTCAGTTCAAACAGCAATCGATCATCTAAAGGCACAGCCCTAAAACCAGCTTCCACCTGCTTAATTCGTGCCAATAATGTGTGGTTAGAACGTTCTAGAATTAGCTTCACCTCCCCTTCGGGAGAGCGACGGCGACTACCTTCTTTGAGAACTCTAACCAAAACTCGATCGCCATTCCAAGCATTACTCAAATGACTTTCGCGGATGTAAATATCCTCAGCTCCTTCCACATCTTGAATAGCAAAGCAAAAACCTTTACTAGAACAACGGAGTTTTGCTTCGATTATTCCCTCTTCTGAGACACGGCGGTACTTGCCCCGTTCTTTCACTAAAATACCGATTTTTTCCAGAACATCTAAGGCAATGTGAAGTTTTTGTAAGCTTTTTTCATCTTCACAGCCAAGTTTCTTTTCTAAAACCTTCCGAGCTACCAATTTATCATCGGTGAAATTGGCAAGGAGTGTAGCGATTGAAAATTCCATGCAGTGAACCGACCTTTGGTCAAAACATCATTTGTTGTTTAACAAAACAGAATAAAAGCGTCAGTCGCCAGAACTCAGAATTGAATTCTGTGTGACTGGCGGATAGCGCAGCGTAAAGTCTTCTCTACGAGAGGCTTCGCTTAGAGCGAGTCCGCAAGCGTCTGAATTAAGGGGTTTAAGTTCCCCACAAAAATTTTCTTGTTTTGTGGTCAACTTTTTTGGAAACGAATTGCTCAGAGGCAAGACTTCCTAAGTTCTAAGGAAAGGAAGCTCGACCCCGCAAGAGCGATAAACTACTCCCGCAGTTGGGAGCAAAGGAAGGCAACCCACAGACAATGGGCGTGTACGAACTTCTCACTGCACAATGATCTCAGAGTTCGCCTGCGTTCAAGTCTCTTCACCTAACCAAACTTAAGATTACACGCCTGATTAGGATTTAGCCCCGCTAGGTAATTACACGACGGGTTTTTGAGAAGCTGGGTTTAGAGAATCCAGACTGCCCAAAAGGGCTATGCAGGGGAGCCACTGCCGTCTTGGGGTTTTCCCAAGTGGAGGAGGCAGTGCGGTCTTGGGGTCTCCCCAAGTGGAGCAACTGCCGTCAAGTGGCGTGGAAACTACAGGTGTTTGATTGTCTAGAGTGAAGGTAATTTTACGACATTAGACTCTGATTTTGAACTAGGCAAAACTGCCGTGAACCCAATTTTCCCACATGTAGAATCGGTAACAATTAGGTAAGCAGCTTAATAAGCAGTGAGGGCGAACCTTATCTCCATTATTGTAGATTTAGAGCGCACTTCCAGAAAATACTTCTAGATATCCAGTTGGGTAATCAGTATAGCATTGCAGGCAAGGCTACCCAGATAAGTTAGCACTAGCCAAAAATTTCGTCAAAAAACAGCTACTGCTACAATTAGGACACAAGGCAAAGTAAGAATATCACTTTAAAGGGACTGGGGATTGGGTATTAGGGATTAGGGGTTAGGATAAAATAATTCTTTCCTAATCCCCAGTTCCCAGTTCCCAGTTCCCAGTTCCCAGCAGATTTAGATTGGTAGCAGTATTATGTTGGCTCAATTCCAGAGCTTGTATCCCAAAGGCAGTCTGATTTCTGAATTAGTGCAAATTTTTCAAGGAAAATATATTGTCCGGGCAAGCGTGCAAATAGAAGGCGTAACCCGTGCTACGGGTATGGCAGCAGCAGAAACAGTAGAAGCAGCAGAAGACCAAGCCAGAACCAGGGCGTTGATAGTTTTGGGTATTACAAATGCGCCACAGCAATCAGTGGCATTTAGCTCAAATCCAATTCCCCCAGCGCAGCTAAACCCTTCCTTGAATACCAAAGGTGGATTAGATGAGTCTGCTGCCTATTCCTCTGCCAAAGATCAGGATTTTGTTAGTAGTCAGTGGCCAGTAGTCAGTGACAAAGAAATATCTATACCACCTTCCAAAGTACGGAACATCAAACCAGAACTAGTAACAAATAATAATGAACAGTACGGGTACAGCAGTGGTGCGTCCCTACTAAGCGATAGCTATAGCCAGGATTTTGGTCAAAACTTTCCTGCGACAGCCAACAAAGAGCTAGAATTTGATCCTCCAGTGGAAAATTTGGAAATGACCTTTGATAACCAGGTGGAAAATCAAACCTTTCCAGAGATTTCTGCCAATAATGTCACACCATTTACACCTCGGAGTTACAGCCCTCAAGAGAATGTCGCCACCCCGCCAGTGACAGGAAAGAGAAAGAAGAAAGCTGAACCCGTTGATTTATCTGATGTAATTGCTAAAACAGATGTCGAACTTCAGCGTTTAGGCTGGACACCAGAACAAGGGCGGGAACATCTGATTGAAACTTATGGTAAGCGCGGGCGTACTCTGCTAACTGAAGAAGAATTACACGGATTCCTCAAATACTTACAATCGCAGCCAGACCCAATAGCGGGATTTTGATTAGTCATTTGTCATTTGTAAGGACTAATAGACCTCTTGCAAAAGTCTATCCGCTTTTCCACATCCCGTGAAAAGTCAGGTTGAGCGATCGCATTTGCTTGTTGGGCAATAGCATTTGCTAGTTGAGCGATGGCATTTGCTAGTTGGGCGATCGCATTTGCTAGTTGGGCAACAGCATTTGCTAGTTGGGCGACAGCATTTGCTAGTTGGGCGATCGCATTTGCTAGTTGGGCGATGGCATTTGCTAGTTGGGCGATCGCATTTGCTTGTTTGGAACAAGGTATTGGCTAAGACTGATGTCGAGATAGAGCGTTTAGGCTGGACACCAGAACAGGGACGGGAGCATCTAATTAAAACAGCGATCGCGTTCTTTACTGACCGATGATGAATTACATAAATTCCTGCAATATCTCCAATCTCAGCCAATCTCACTAGCAGTCCACCAGACCAACTTTGATGAATGAATAAGTTCGTAGTAAGGACTTTAGTCCTTGATTTGAGCGCTAAAGCGCTCACTACGAACCTAGCAAACTTGACTTGACAGACTACTAGCGGGATTTTAGTTAGTCATTTGTCCAAATCGGTATTAAGTACCTGAGCAGTCCACCCATTCCAAAAATAACCCCTCTTCAGTTATGAAAAGGGGTTATTTTTAGGGTTTAAGGGAATTAGAAGTGGTAAATCACCATTTACCGATCGCTACTATTAATTAAGAACAGCAATTGCTGGACGGCTACCAGCAGCGTGACGGTCAATCACTTGGTCAATCAAGCCATATTCCCTGGCTTCCTCTGGTGACATGAAAAAGTCACGTTCAGTATCTTCAGCAATCCGCTCAATTGGTTGACCCGTATGTTCAGCTAAATAATCGTTTAGCCGCCGTTTGTGGTATAAAATCTCCCGCGCCTGAATTTCAATATCAGTCGCCTGTCCTTGAGCGCCGCCTAGAGGTTGATGAATCATAATCCGAGAATGGGGTAGACTCATCCGCTTCCCCTTAGCACCTGCACTGAGGAGGAAAGCGCCCATACTTGCCGCCAATCCGGTACAAATTGTACAGACATCAGGGCGAATGTGTTTCATAGTGTCAAAAATGCCCATACCAGCCGTCACCGAACCACCGGGAGAATTGATGTACATATAAATGTCTTTCTCCGAGTCTTCGGCATCCAAATACAGCAGTTGGGCAACAATCAAGTTAGCAATGTTGTTGTCAACTTGTTGTCCCAAAAAGATGATGCGCTCACGCAACAGCCGTGAGTAGATGTCAAAGGCGCGTTCGCCTCGACCCGATTGTTCAATAACGATAGGAATCATGGAAGCGTGTTTGTGGCTACTTTAAATACATTTTATCGGTGACAGCACGAAACTGGGGTTTATCTCTACTGTTCTCAAGCAGATAATCAAACCTTTCTCGTTTTCTCTCGCCCAAAAACAGTACAAAAGATGATTTGGCGATAAATTCAACCCCCAAGGGCACTTTTTAACCGCAAAAGGTGTCTAAGAAAATATCCCATGAAGAACAAATCAAAAAACTTCAATCATCCCCCTGAATTTTCACCTTATGTGGAAAAGCCCACGAAAACCTAACCCCCTAACCCCTTCCCGACACGGGAAGGGAGAAAATTCAAAGTCTCTCTCCTTAAAGGAAGAGAGGTTTTTCAGATACCGCTGAATTGTCAGAATCATCGCCAACTTCATATCTCGGCATTTGCTGGACAACTTTGGCGATATGGTGATTAGACCGATAACCAAAATCAGATTTGCTTAGGGAATTGTGTTAATTGTGTAACAATTTAAACATTTTTTTAGAATTTCCCTCGGCAAATATCAAATTATTTTTGTTACATTCAGTAATTCGCTCAAACTAAATGTATTTAGAATAACCAGTCATACTTGAAATGCTATCCATCCAGAGAGACGTGCCATGTTGGAAAAACTTGTACAAGCCGCCATCATCACCTTCTTGCTCCATCTGATAGCAGGACTTAGCCCAAATACTTTAATTCAGTCAAAGACAGCATCACCTGTGCGAGAAACGCCACCAAATATTGTTAGCTTGCTATTGCGATCTTTTCAGTAAGCATTTTTCACCCCATGACTGAAGTCGCTTGCTCTGAAATCTGACTTTTCACGTTATGTGGAAAAGTCCACGAAAAACCTAACCCCCTAACCCCCTTCCCGATGCGGGAAGGGGGAAATTCAAAGTCTCTCTCCTTAAAGGAAGAGAGATTTAGAGAGAGGTTTTCCAGATGACCTGAATTGTCAGGCTCTGAAATAAGGAATAAATTTATTTGTCTCCATAAACTTTAGTTAAGTAAGTCGGTGCGAATAAATCGAACTATGTGAAGTAATGTAAAATTATTGTAATCAAGTTTGTAGTAAGGACTTCAGTCCTAAAAGAAGGACTAAAGTCCTTACTACAAACATGCAAATTATTTACGTTGTTTTACTTAGTTGCTCTGTACCTTTAAATACGAATTACGAATTAGTAATTATTTGGTCAGCAATATCACAGATATGCACTACAACCTCTGACCCAAGAGATAATTCTCTTGTAGGATTTCTTGCTTATCTATATAGCCGTCTAGGCTAAGACTCCTGAGAAGAGGATAGACTGAGCAAAGAAGGCAACTATTTGCATTTAATCATGACTAATCGCCTTGCTGAAGCTAAGAGCCTCTATCTCCGCAAACACGCCGAAAACCCGATTGATTGGTGGTCTTGGTGTGATGAAGCACTTGCAACTGCAAGGGCGCAAAATAAACCGATTTTTCTTTCCATTGGCTACTCTAGTTGCCACTGGTGTACTGTCATGGAAGGCGAGGCTTTTTCTGATATTGCGATCGCCCACTACATGAATGCTAATTATCTTCCCATCAAAGTAGACAGGGAAGAAAGACCTGACCTCGATAGCATCTACATGCAAGCGTTGCAGATGATGAGTGGTCAAGGGGGTTGGCCTTTAAACGTATTTCTTTCCCCAGAAGATTTAGTGCCGTTTTACGCTGGTACTTATTTCCCTGTAGACCCGCGTTATGGTCGTCCTGGATTTTTGCAGGTGTTGCAAGCACTTCGCCGTTATTACGATACCGAAAAAGCAGAATTACAGCAACGCAAAGCCTTAATTATTGAGTCGCTGCTTACGTCTGCGGTGTTACAAGATGGTACAACAGATGAGCTTGAAGACCGTGAATTACTCCGCCAAGGTTGGGAAACCAGCACAGCTGTAATTACTCCTAGTCAATCTGGTAATAGTTTTCCGATGATTCCATACACAGAATTAGCACTGCGGGGAACTCGATTTAATTTTGAATCTCGCTATGATGGCAAGCAAGTTTGTACTCAACGGGGACTAGACTTAGCGCTGGGAGGCATTTATGACCATGTGGGGGGTGGCTTTCATCGCTATACTGTTGACGCTACTTGGACAGTACCCCACTTTGAAAAAATGCTCTACGACAATGGACAGATTGTGGAGTATCTAGGAAATCTATGGAGTGCAGGAGTCAAAGAACCAGCCTTTGAGAGAGCAGTTGCTGGTACTGTACAATGGCTGAAGCGAGAAATGACCGCACCGGAAGGTTACTTCTATGCTGCTCAAGATGCCGACAGCTTCACCCAAGCCACGGCAGTAGAACCAGAAGAAGGAGCCTTTTACGTCTGGAGTTACAGCGAACTTCAACAACTGTTAACACCTGAAGAATTAAGGGAATTAGAACAGTTTACTGTTACACCTAACGGCAACTTTGAAGGGCGTAATGTCTTGCAAAGGCGCTATTCTGGGCAACTGAGTGCAACGGTGGAAATGGCTCTGAGCAAGCTGTTTACCGCTCGCTATGGCGTTAGTTCTGAATCTTTAGAAACTTTTCCCCCGGCTCGTAACAACCAGGAAGCAAAAACCACTAATTGGCCAGGTCGCATTCCCTCTGTGACAGATACGAAAATGATTGTCGCTTGGAATAGCTTGATGATTTCTGGACTGGCTAAGGCTGCTGGGGTTTTCCAAGAACCGTTATATCTGGAATTAGCAGCACGAGCAGCAAATTTTATCTTGGAAAATCAATTTGTAGATGGGCGTTTTCAACGACTCAACTATCAAGGAGAACCGACTGTGTTAGCGCAGTCTGAAGATTACGCCTTTTTTATTAAAGCTCTCCTGGATTTACAAGCTTCCAACCCTGAGCATAAACGATGGTTAGAAAATGCGATCGCTATCCAAGATGAATTCAACGAATTTCTCTGGAGTGTAGAATTAGGTGGTTTTAATAACACATCAAGTGGTTCTAGTCAAGATTTAATTGTGCGGGAGCGCAGTTACGTTGATAATGCTACACCATCAGCGAATGGAATTGCGATCGCCAATCTTGTTCGTCTCGCTTTACTCACCGATAATCTAGATTATTTGGATTTAGCGGAACTTGGTTTAAAAGCTTTTAAGAGTGTAATGCATCGCGCTCCTCAAGCAAGTCCTAGTTTATTTACAGCGTTGGATTGGTATCGTAACTCTACCTTGATTCGCAGCACCACTGAGCAAATAAACTCTCTGATCCCCAAGTTTTTGCCAACGGCTGTGTTTAACGTAACATCTGATTTACCAGAGGGAAGTGTTGGGTTAGTTTGCCAAGGTTTGAAATGTCTTGCACCAGCAGAAAGTGTAGAGCATTTATTGCAGCAAGTCGAGGAAAGTCAAAATCGGGGAGTGGGGAGTGGGGAGTAGGGAGTAGGGAGTGGGTAAAGATGAAGAAGGGAGTGATGTTAGTTTTAGGTGCTGCAAATTAACAGCAATTGTGTTAGCTGGGGGTAAGAGTTCTCGGATGGGTCAAGATAAAGCCTTGATTCCTATTCAAGGAGTGCCGTTGTTGCAGCGAGTTTGTGGAATTGCGAAAAGCTGTGCTGATGTTGTTTATGTAGTCACTCCCTGGCCAGAACGCTATCAAGACTTGCTTTTGCCTGGTTGTCAGTTTATTCGAGAAGTACCTTTATCTGGAGAACCTCTCGCCCACGGGCCTTTAGTTGGGTTTGCCCAAGGGCTAGCCGAAGTTAAAACAGAATGGGTGCTGTTGCTAGCTTGCGATTTGCCGAGGTTGCGGGTTGAGGTGCTGCAAGATTGGGTAACTAGACTTGATAGCGTGGGGGATAATGCGATCGCAGCTTTAGCTCATCATCCAAAAGGTTGGGAACCTCTGTGTGGTTTCTATCGCCGTCGCTGTTTGCCACAACTTTTAGAGTTTATCAACCAAGGGGGGCGATCGTTTCAGCATTGGCTTCGGCAATATCCTATAGAAGTTTTGCCTTTAACAGAACCCGAAATGCTGTTTAACTGTAATACACCAGCAGACTTGGCTAAGAGTTAAGCCTTAACTCAAGCATATTGCTGTTTACCGACTGCGGCAAAATTTGCGATCGTTATCACTCTCAGGATATTGCCAAGAATAGGCAAAATGACTAACTCCCTTCAGTTGAGGAGCATATTGGCGAAGTGCCTGCATTTGTACTTCTAGGGATGGACGATTACTAATGGATTCTCCCCATTTGCCGGCTAAAGCTGGGATAATCTGCGTACCCGGTTTTGCCATACTCAAAACTCGTTGCACTTGTGTCACAATACAACTGACATTACCGCAATTCCCATAAGCCATAGGATGCCACTGCAATGTAGTGGAGAAACGATCCCAAGGTTGCAAGCGGGAATCATAACCTTGTCCTACAGTTTGGTTGCCATCTGGGAAAAACACTACTCCTGTGGAAATACCTTGCTGCTTTGCTGGATAACTGGCTATGGTGACAAAATCTAAAATTCCTTGCATGGCGTGGGCAACAGCTAGCTGCCACAATTCCCATTGTAAAAGCGGCTGTCTATCGCTTGCAGGCAAAATTGACTTTTGCGCTGGTGAGGGAATGCGTCCTTGCCACAGAGGTTCCCCTTCTTGAGGATAAAGTTTATCAACTTCCGCTATATCTCCAGCGCCGACGAATCCCTTACTCAAAAAGCGCCGAATCAAGTCCAGCCCTTTGTAATTTAGTGCCCGTTTAAATAAAGCTTCTTGGGTTGCGGGACTAAATAGCCATAAATCTGAAACTTTGGTAGCGATGGAATCACTTCCTGCTTGTCGGGGATAGCGTATATAGTCTAATAGCAAGCCATCTGGACGACGGCGCAAAATTTCTTTTACTAATTGGTAGTAGTCGCGTTTTGCTTGTAAGTTGTAGGGGTCGATAAATACTTGAGAGCCGTTATCTACCACATATAGGCTCGTTTGACCTTTGCCATTACGAGCGATCGCACTTTCTCTATCTCGGCGCTGGGCGTAAGTATAGCCGAAATTGGTCGTAAACATCCAGGCATAAACCTTTAAACCGCGTTGCCGACCTTTTTGAATTGCTGTAGCGAGTATATCGACGTTTTCTGCTCCCGGGGTGCGAATTACAGAAGGCCAAACCGTCGGGTTAGCTTTTGCTGGCAATAATGCCTGCCCGTCGGAAAATACTTCTAAATAAACTTGGTTATAGCCACGATTAACAATCCGATCCATAATTTGATCAATTGTTCCTGGCTGAACGTCACAAGGATACAAGCGCAACCAAATGGCTTGGATTTGCGGCCAAGTCCGCGTGCGGCACTCCTGTAATTCCTGTGCCTGTTTTTTTAGAATGTTTTGGTAGCGCGTTTGGGCATCTGGTTTGCCTTTGAGGGCTGACAAACGTAAGTTTTCTTTTTCTTGTGCCGCCGTTGATGATAATTGACAATACTGGGTTACTTGCGCCCTTGCCGGTTCGCTTCCAAAGTTGGGAAGTAACGAACTACTAGTGAAAACAATAGCGAATAGATGCCGCCAAAATAATGTTGATCTTGCAACGTTCAAGGGATGGTTAGACATATCTAGCAGTAGATGGACACAATAATCATCGACCCCAATTCAGATAATTGTAGGCAAACTGTATATAATTATACATTTCAATAATAGGGGTTTTTAAACCTATTTTTTTAAGACTACCAAAGGCTTGTTTGTGTTGCTGAATTTTTTGATAAAGACATAAATACATATAGGGAAGTATAAAACATCTGAATACACACCAAGCTTAGTCTGTTATTGGGTAGATTCTGCCTGTACCTTAGTTAGTGAAAATCTGCTTAAGCTGATGCGCGTCTAAAATATATAAACACTATTGATGGGTCGTTAACTGTTGACTGTTGACGGTTAACAGTCATCAGTCATCAGTCATCAGGTAAATGTACAAATTAAATGTGTAACAGCTTATGCCATTCTTACCCCAAAAGGACTTTTAATATGCATCGTCGTTGGCTTTTATCTGCTTTAGCACTTTTGATGAGTATATTTTTAGTTGCTTGCACGACTGCAACCACCCAGCAGCCATCAACAAAAATCACAAACCCTACTGAGACGACAAACACAAATTCTCAGCAATTACCAAAAGGATCAGCAAAAAGAGTTGTTGCTCTTTCTTCTCTTTCTGGTGATATTATCTCTCGACTCGATCAAACAAAGATTGTTGGCATCACTGGTAGTAAATTATTTAAGAATGACTCAAGATTCAAGGATATTCCCCATGTTAGTGAAGGGCAAAGTCCGCCAAATTTAGAAAAAGTGGTAGCACTCAAACCAGATTTAGTTATTGGTGCAGAAGGTTTTTCTAACATCCCCATTCAAAAACTTCAGCAGCTAGGAATTCCGACTTTTCTCACTAAGGTAAATAACTGGGAATCTCTAGAAGAACTTACTAAAACACTTGCTAAATCAATTGACGCTGATCCTCAGCCTTTGTTAAATCGTTACAAAAGTTTCTTGCCAGAAAAGCCAACTCAGGGTTTTTCTACTCTAGCGCTGGTTAGTCGTCAACCAATTTTAGCACCGAATAAAAATAGTTGGGCAGGGGATTTACTGGCAAAATTCCAAGCTAAAAATATAGCAGCAGATTTACAAGGGAAAAGTCCTATTGGTGGCTATGTGACGCTTTCGGCTGAGAAAGTTTTAGAAGCAAATCCAGAGGTGATAATTTTGGTTAATCCCCCACAAGGAAATTCGGAAGCGGCGCTTTTAGATTCACTGAAAAAGGAAGCTTTTTGGCAACAACTGCAAGCAACTAAAAATAACCGAGTCTATGTGTTTGATTATTTTGGTCTAGTAAATCCAGGTAGTATAGATGCAATTGAAAAAGCTTGTCAGCAGCTTAAGCAAGTTTTATTACAAAACAGTTAAATAAGGACGGTTTAGCTTTATTAATAAATCTAAACACCAGTTATTTACAGTGTTTTTGAAGAAGAGATACAGCTAAATCAAAGCTATTAGGTTGAGTTTGTACTGCATAGGCTTCTCTTTCTAAATCTTGTCGTTTGACATCGGTATAGCGTTTAAAAAATGGTCTAGCATAATTGCTTGGTTGAATGTTTAAGCCTAAAGTTTTTATTTTTCCTTTTCCGGCACATACCTGCGCTGCATGAACAGCTTCATGGATTAATGTTTGAGTCCCAATATTTAACTCAAAGACTACGGGATTAATCCAAATTTTTTTGTCAGCTTCTCTTAGTAACCCATAAGCTCCTCGCTTTGGTGGTAGTGCAATGATTACCTGAAACCCTTTTTTTTCTAATTTATTTTTTAAATCTAAAAATTTTGCTTCTGGATTGGGTATTTGAGAAAGCAACAGTAAGGAATTTAATATAAAAATTTTGCTCATCGCCTAATCCGCTCTAGGGCAGCTTTGGTTAGTTCGTGTTGGTGACAACTGCCGATCGCTAAGGCGATTCCCAGTCATAGTATAGACTGGGAACTAGGCAACTGACTGTGCTTTTAATCGTTTGCAGAACTAATTGGTTTTTGACCAAAGGGGATATTTTTTTTACCTTCAGGAGAAGCACCGCCGAGGCTGCGGAAATACAGTCCTCCAATGGTGAGTAAAAATGCCACATATCCCACTGCTTGCACAAGATAGAGATTGTCTCTATAACCAAATAAAGATTTGAGAATAATGCCAGGAAACTGTTCGTCAGGCAAGATTGTAGAAGTATTTGAAACCATTGGCCCCAAAATACAGGAGTGGACTTTTGTAAAACGTTCGTAATAGAAACAAAGGCTTTCTGTGGCGCGACTGCTAAGGGCAAGGTTAGCCACTGCTTCGTCAAAATGTTTTAAGGCTGAAACTACTAACCCAGCGACAATTAATACTAATAAAACGCCCATTACCTGGAAAAACTGACGGATGTTAATTTTGACACCCCATTTAAATAGCAGTACCCCAATGGCAGATGCCGTTACCAAACCACCAATAGCACCCAATGCTGGCATTAATCCCTGTTGAAAATTAGCAGCAACGAACAGAACAGTTTCAAAGCCTTCGCGGACAACGGCAACTAAAATTAAAGTAAAAACACCCCAACCAGCATTTGAGTTTTGTGTCAGTGCTTCTGTTACTGCTCCCTCAACTGTAGCTTTCATGAATCTGGCTTGTTTAGTCATCCAGATTAGCATCCAACTGAGCATTGCGATCGCTAATACACTAAACACACCTTCTAAGGCTGGTTCAACTACGGTGGTGTATTGAGGATTCGCTGCTCCCAGTATTTGAATTATCCAACTGAATAGCACGCCTATTAAGGCACTGACGACAATCCCAACGCCAACACCAGCATATACCCAAGAGTTGAGTTGGGATTGTTTAGCTTTTTTCAGCAAAGCTAGCACAATGCCAACAACAAGGGCAGCTTCTACTCCTTCTCGGAGCGTTATTACAAAAGTAGGTAGAGCAGTACTAAAATCCATCTTTTATCCTTTGTTTTTTGTCATTTGTCCTTTGTCATTTGTTTTTGACTAAGGACTAATCAATACGGTTCGGATAAGACCGATCCCCCCAACCCCCCTTAAAAAAGGGGGGCTAAGAGTGGCTCTATTTCCCCTTTTTTAAGGGGGACTAAGGGGGATCTTTAAGGACTATGTACCTTAACCGAACCGTATTGAATAACCAATGACCAATGACCAATGACCAATGACCAATGACCAATGACTATTAACTAAAATCGCGTAGCATCTTTTTGAGTTCGAGATTATGCATCTCTTCTTGCCCAATCATACCGCGAGCGAATTCTTCAAGATAAATGCTGGCATTGGTAACAGTATCGAGCAGATTTTTATACAGATCCAATGCCTTTTTTTCGTGGGATAAGCTTTCTTCTAAGATATCCTTGACTTTATGCTGGTAGGTTTCTTCCATTGGGGCAATTTTCAGGGAGGGATGCCCATCTAAACCGGTGAGAATTTCTCCTACTTGTTCGGCATGAAGTAAAGATTCACTTGCCTGTGCTTTGAAAAAAGCCACGATTGGAATGCGGTTAGGGCCAGTCACCATCAAAGAATAATGTGTATAGCGCACTACCCCTGCTAGTTCAAATTCCATGATGGCGTTGAGCAGGTCAATGGTCTTTTTATGGTCAAGTTCTTGCATCAGTTGTTAGTTCAAGTAACGAATGGAGTGTAATGAGTTAGGAGTTGGAAGTTAGGAGTTAACAGATCGGGATTCATAACTCATAACTCTTGTACAGACGCGATTAATCGCGTCTCTCCTAACTATTTTAAACTCCTTATTCTATGCTTCCCATTAAAACAAAATGTTATCGCTGTGCTTGGGTATTGGATTTGTCAACCACTTTTTGAGAGTTTTCTTCAATGGTTTTCACTAGCTTGGTAACATCACTAGTAGTTTTGACTGCTTTTGCTGGTGGGATGGCAGCAGGCCAAACTTTTATGAGTTCAGCGAAACTAGTGTCGATCGCTTTGTGTGCTTCGGGATCTGCTTGAGCTACTTGACTAGAAATTCCTTTGTATAAATCATTGGCGTAAACGACAAAACCACGGGAGTCTTGATACTCAATTGGTGCGGTTATTTTACCATTTGCGATCGCAGCGCCATATTCTGAGTTGGCTGAATCTAGTAGTTCGTTAATTACCTGTAGCACAAATCCTGGTTTTGAGCGTTGATCTGCTGGCAAAGCTGCGATCGCGGAATCAACTGCTTGCACTGAAGAAGTAAAATTAGTTTTAACTTTGCTATCCTTCGGACTCGATTTCACTAAATCTTGCAAACTTACCAATGTTGTCTTAAATTCTTTGACTTTGCGCTCATTAAGTTGATCTTCTACATCAACGTAAATCTCTTCAACTGGATGTCCAATGTGAGGTTCTGCCTGTTTCGGTTGATTCTGATCCAGCAGTTCTTGTGCTACTAAAAGATGCCCTTTCATTAAACCTAATTTAGACATATAGTCAACATCTTTTGCCTCACCCGTGAGTACTACTTCTTGAACACTAACCTGGTCTTTAATTTGGTCGAACTGTTCTTGAGTAATTACTTTTTTAGTAACTAAATCTTCTGGGCTACCATAAGGACGACTTGCCTGGATTTTGTTCGATAAAGCCGGAACACCTAGTTTAGCTTCAAACTTATCCAATTCTGATAAGTAGGTCGGCAGGAAAAAACGAAACTATGTAACAATAAATAAATACGGAGAATATATCTACCGAGGTAACAAAAAATATGGGCGCTCGTTTGAGGGTATTTCTGACTAAAGAGGAAAACAAAA
>JAIVFU010000530.1 GCA_020829485.1 Nostoc sp. CHAB 5834
CCGTAGATAAAGCTGATTAAAGGTTGAAAAAATCCGATAATGCTTAATCTTCGACCACGACGCTGGGTTTGCTCCAGACGTTTTTGTTCACCTCGCGGGTAATAGGTGTAACCAGGTTCGCTCCATGAGCTAAATAAGCTCCATACCGAACTAGCTTCATTATATGAGCAACGACTCCATCTGAAGCGTAGTAAAGCCTTCTTGCTGTATATACTTCGGATAAATTTGAAGCTTGAGCTAGAGGAAGCTTTGACTCTAATAAATGTAAAAAAGTCCGAAATTCTGCACCACCATCTGCCTGCCATTCAAAAGACGAGAGATAATGACGGTTAGCAAAGCGGCGACTGAGTTGAGAATGAGATTTAAGTTTAAGAACTTCTTCAGCTTCAGGCAAACCAATTAAAATAATTGGCAAGTTTGTATCTAAAATTAAAGTCTTCAACCAATCCGAAACTGTTTTGAGAACTCGCTCAGAATCCCGGTCAATAAAGTGTTGGAATTCGTCTAAAATAATTAATTCAACTTGACAATCTTTGAGTAGACCAATTAAACGAATTGTTTGATTACCAATTGTACCTTTGTCATAAGCGGGGTCGCCAAGTTTCCATAACAATTTCGTTACTACTGTCTTAACAGTCGCTGGGGAAGGAATGGTAACAGCTAAAATAGGAACAACTGTACCACTTCTTGTAACAAGCTTTGGATATTTATTAGCGTAAGCTTTATAGATTGTAGTTTTTCCAACTCCTGTATTACCACTAAGAAACATACATTCTGGTTCAGCTTTACCTGAAGAGAAATGATGGCAATACTCTATAGCTGCGAGGATTTCCTGAAGCCGAGGGTAAATAACGTAAATGTTATTAATAACTTGAAATTTTTCAGATAAAGTCATTTTTAATAGAGATGTTAAGCTTGTGTCCTCAAAAATTTCGTTATTTTGGTAGACCAATGCTCACCTCCCAGCCAGTTAAATCGGGCTTCCAATCATCAGATGAAATAACGGATTGTTCAAGAGGAGAAACATCAGTTATCTCTGGAGAATTAACTGATATTTCAGTTATCTGATGTTTCGGATTGTTTAATTTTTTATGATTATAATTATTTGTTGATTTTGGTTTTTGTTCATTCCGTTCTAGCTGTTGATTATCTAATAAGTTGATTATGGTATTCTCAGCATTACCTAAGTCAGAGATTCCTGTAATCTCGCTACTTGTATTGAACAAGCTTGCTAACTCTTTATCAGTCATTGTACTAATATTTTGGCACTGGCTACTTTGGTCTTCATTGTTAAATGTAAATTCATCTACTTTTAAATCATCACGTCCAATTCCTAACCATCTAGCCATCGATTTACGAGTTCTCCCTTTAGAAGATTTTTGCCATTCACGCTCAACAATTTCTTGAATCTTCTGTTTAGCTAAAGCCAAAGCCACAATATCAACTCTTTTTGACTCAATAGCTGCTAAGTTTTTAATAACTCGGTGTTGCCAAAGAGTTAGTCCTTGAGTGTACTCCTGATTCATCGCAGGTACGACGATAAACTGATGGCTGGCTGGGTCAAGGACATAGATTTTTGATAAATCTGTGGGGTCATACTTAATAGTGGCTTTTTCTCTTTGTCGCAAGCCCCCTCTCCTCCTCATGTCCTCTCCTTCATAATTTGAGCGGAGTCGAGCCAACTCAGAACTGTTATAATAAAGCCCATAAAGCTCCACACCTCTTCTAGTAATCACCCGCTTTTCTATCGCTCCAACCAATACTCTTAACTCTTGAAGATTTAGTGGTAAGGTGGGTGGGTATTCAGTTATTCCTTTTGACCAAACTTCGGCTCTAGGTGTACAAAATTGAGAATGAGAACTTTGATTATGAATGTCTACAATAAAGATGTGAATCATCTCTTGCAGAGCTTCAAGAGAAACCACAGCATTCTTTTTGGGATCATAATCATATTGGGTTGTAAATTCCTGAAATAATGCCCCTGGCTGCCCCTGCAATAGCTGGGTATTATAACTACTAAATGTCCTTTCTAAGTAGGTCGGCAGGAAAAAACGAAACTATGTAACAATAAATAAATACGGAGAATATATCTACCGAGGTAACAAAAAATATGGGCGCTCGTTTGAGGGTATTTCTGACTAAAGAGGAAAACAA
>JAIVFU010000531.1 GCA_020829485.1 Nostoc sp. CHAB 5834
CTTAATTCCTCGACCCAATTGTTTTTTAGCGATTGCCTTTAGCTGAAAAACTAGTTATTTTGTACTACATTTTGAATTCCAAAATCGGGGTTAATACTCTATTTATTTCAAAATGAGAATTGCTGATATGGTGGCCTTCATAGAGCCAGCAACACCCAAGCAGATGCTCTTGGAAATTGCCCACCAGTTCGATATCCCAACCGAAGACCTAGAGGGTAAGTCACTCACAGCTGACAAGTTGAAGCGAAAAATTGCCGATTTCTTAGAGGAAAACACAGCTTTTTTGGTACTGGATGATGCCCATGTTTGTGGTGCAGAATTCAGAATGTGGCTTAAGCAGCTATGTAAAAATGGTGCGCCTATGCTCCTTCTAGCTACCGATCCACCGCGAAAAGATGTCTTTATCAATATTCCTCGAATTGAACTAAAACCCTTACCTGAGTACGCGATTCGGGAGATTATGATTATTGCCGCGGCGGAAAGAGCGATCGCACTCAAGCCTTCTGAATTATCCAAGCTCCAAGAACGCGCCGGGGGCAATCCGATGCTGGCAGCTCGTGCAGTAGATGAGGAATATTTGGGGCTGGACGTTGAGGGCGCTGACCACAGAAGATATTTTGACATTACACCCCTGATACTCCTGGCAGGAATTGCCTTTGTGATTATGAGGTTTATCGGCTTAGGGACTGGCGATCAAGCCTTGTACATTTTTGGAGGTATCGCGGCGGCTGTATTCCTCGGTCTTTCCCGCCTCCTGTATAATCTGCCACCAGAAGACAGGAGGATACGGTAATGCTAGGCATTTCGCACCTATTAATTAGCGGCACTGCTACTAGTCTGCTGCTCGGAACTGCCAACCCTGCTGTTATCGCGGCAGGTGCGATCGCAGGACTCTTACCAGACATCGACATTTCCACATCACCCGCCGGTCGTGTCCTGCCGTGGATAAGTAAATTTTTTGAGAGCAGGATGCCTCACCGTAGCTGCACTCATAGCTTAGTTGCCAGTGGTGCGATCGCAATTATGGGGTACACCGCAGCCCTGTTTAATCCCAATCTCCTAAATCTCGCTCATGCCCTAAGCGTGGGCTACTTTTTTGGATGGTTTGCTGACATTTTTACTCGCGGCGGTGTGGAAATGTTCTGGCCCAGCCCTGTGAGATGTGTTTGCCCAGGTAATCGTAATCTTCGGCTAAGAACTGGGAGCAATGCTGAGTACTTCATCCTTATATTGCTGATTGCGATCGCTCTTGGAACCTTCAGCATCAATAACTCAGGAGGAATTTTAACCCAGTTCAACCGATTAATCGCGTCCCCCTCTGGTGTACAGCACATTTTTAATGAGTCGGGGTCAACACATCTGATTAAGGCAAATATCAAAGGGGTAAGAACGGGCGATCGCTCTAAGATAAACGGGCAATATCTAATTATCCAAGTGCAGGGGACGGGCTTCCTAGTCCAGTCCGACGACGGGCGGATTTACAAGGCATCGACCGAACCCGACAGCCAAATATTCTTAGAGGAAATCACAGCTGATGTGGGACGACCAGCCATTACTAATATTGAGGCGCTGACTTTGGAAGATGAGCCGATAGGAAGTGCGATCGCACAGTTTAACCGCACTGGGGCAATGGTTTTTGTAACTGGACAGCTAACGGTTGATGGGCTGGAAACTTCGGGTTTACCGCGTGACCCTTACCAGTTCCCCACCATCAAAGCGACTGATAGCAGCATTACTTTGGAAGCTGCACCTCTTGCAATTGTCCAAAGTAAATTGGGCGAAGAGTTCGCTACAGGTCAACTTCAAGTGAGGGTAATTAACAGCGCCAGTCAATAGCCTAATAAACCTCTTGCAAAAGTAACTTTTGCAAGAGGAGGGTAAAGGGTAAAGGTTAAAGGGTAAAGGTTTCTTCTTATTCCTTTCCCCCTTCCCCCTTCCCCTTTTCCCCACTTCTGCAAGAAGTCTAATGTCTAATATCCAATGTCTAATGTCTAATGTCTAATGTCTAATTCCTAACTCATAACTTCTAACCCACATTCCGCACTTCAACCTGTATTACAAAAAGTTACAGATAATTCTGGGACGTAAGTAAATAAAAATACACAAAGGTGTTCAGTAAATAGGCATTAAGAAACGAATCTATGTGACGA
>JAIVFU010000532.1 GCA_020829485.1 Nostoc sp. CHAB 5834
GGACGGCCGATGCCAAAGCATGTCGCGCGCGCCAATGCCGGCAAGTCGGCGATCCGGGCTGCGGTCGAGCACGTCTTCGCCCACCAGAAGAACAGGTTCGGCCTCTTCATCCGCACCATCGGCCTGGCCCGCGCCGAGGCCAAACTCACGCTCGCCAACATCGCCTACAACTTCGACCGCCTGATCTTCCATGAACGGGCAAAAGCCATGGGATGAGTCTGACCAGAAGCGGCGAAAATCGCCGGAATCGGCTCAAAATGACGGTCCTCAGGCAGCCTCAGGCCGATCATCATCCCGAAATCTCGCTGGCTCCGCCATAGCGCCAAAAATCAGCCGGTTCTTGCGGGTGTCCAGCTTATATCCGGCTCTTGGGAGAGCTTTGCCCGTTCATCCATACGGAAACGGGAAACGACCCAAGAAATCTAACGGAAACCGAAATTATAATGGAGGTTGGGCGCTACCTAGAGCCAATATTGGTGATTATAAAGACCTCTACCGATCACGCCTTTTCTCAACGTTTTAAGGTACCGTTCGGCTCTGGTGGTCCTACGAGGTATTTCCATCGTCTCGCAGATATCGTCAAGACAAAATTTCCAAGTTTTACCCCGTCTGGTTATGACGAGTTTGTTAAAGAGAATGAAGAAGCGATCACGGCGCTTTCTGATCAGAGAGTGCGAATTATTCAAGAACAAGTGCCTGCGTTTATCGTATCTAGGTTGAAATCAGCCTATGAAGGTGAGAAATACCTCCAGCAGGCGATAAAGAATAAAGACATATTAGAAGGCGCGTTTAAAAAGCAGCTCGCGGCCGATATGGACGACCAAGGCCCATTCGAAACGTATATCGACTTCATTGATTTCCGTAAGATTATTGAAACTAAAGAAAATTGGCCGAAATTCAGTGATGTGCTGAGTATCCGGCTACCAAATGAGGCGCACGCCGCTCGTTACCTGAAGTGGTTCGACGAGATAAATCGCATCCGTCGAATTCCGGCGCATCCTTTTAGAAAAAAGTACAAAGAGATGGACATTGAGCTTCTTGAAAGTGTTTTCGAAAGCCTATCGGTAAATGGTGTCATCATCTCCAATGCGTGAGCCTTTTTTGAAGTGGGCCGGTGGAAAAAGATGGCTCGCGCGATCCTTTTCTTGGCTCTTTCCCGTTTCCTATGACCGCTATGTCGAGCCCTTTCTTGGAGGCGGTGCAGTTTTTTTCGCCCAAGAGCCAAATACCGCCATGCTCTCTGACGCAAATGAAAAATTAGTCGCTACTTATAACGCCGTACGGCATGATTGGCGATCCGTAAGCGAGCATCTATTGCAGTACGCCCAAAAACATTCGGACAGTTTCTATTAGGAAGCACGTTCGACCCCACAGAGCCAGGTCGCGGCTGAAGCTGCTCGATTTATTTATCTGAATAGAACCTGTTGGAATGGGCTCTATCGGGTCAATCTTCGCGGCGAATTTAACGTGCCCCGGGGGACAAAAGATCGTGTGTTGATGGAAACTGACGATTTCGAATCGGTAGCCTCTGCGCTTCAAAAGGCAACGATCACGACGAAGGACTTCGAAGAAACTTTGACTGAAACTGGCTCGGGAGATTTTATATTTCTCGATCCTCCTTACACTGTCGCGCACAATAACAATGGATTTTTGAAGTATAATGAGAACATTTTTTCTTGGGCAGACCAGCAACGTCTCAAAGAAGCGGCGGTTGCGGCTGCGGCCCGCGGTGCGTCAGTCCTGGTACTAAACGCACGCCACGCTTCTATCGAAAAGCTCTACAGTGGTGTTGGTACTATGCACGTGGTCAACCGACATAGTGTGATTTCTGGGAGTGCAGATCATCGCAAAAATATAGAGGAGGTCGCGATACAAATCGGCTACGCAACATCAAATCCAATTTCCCTTACCAAATTTGATGACAGCATAACTGCTGGACGATAGTGCGCTTGAATTGATACGAAACACATTCAAATTTCATCCGAACGGTCGTAACGGGGGGGGGCGCTATTCAAATCCTGAGCCTCGCGACACGAGCAACAATTCTGGCGCCTACTCCGCCGCCTCCCTCGTCACCGCCTTGCCCTTCGCAATCGGCCGCCGCGCCAGCACCTCCTTGAGGAAGCGCGAGATC
>JAIVFU010000533.1 GCA_020829485.1 Nostoc sp. CHAB 5834
ATCTCATCTGTTCGACTATGTTCGAAGCTCATAGTGTCAAACAGAACGATCATGGCATCACATAAAGCGGTATACAATCGAAAAAATCATTTGAATAAATATGGAAAGGCACTCATTCAGATTGAGTCGTATGAAAAAGGTCGTCGCCGGTACTTTTCCACTGGAGTAGAAATTAGTCCAGATCAGTGGAACAGTAAAAAGGGCGAAGTGAAGGGGGACGCTCTAGCAAACCAACGAATCCGAGCTAAGCGTCAGTCCCTTGAAGAATTTGAGCTGACCTTCTCTAAACTTTACGGCCGACCGTTTCACCTTGACGACCTAGACATTTTGGTCGATCAATGGTCAAATGATGGCAAACCGGCCGAGACATTCACTAGTTATTTTTTTGAGCAACTGTCATTAGACGAGTCAAGTGTTGAGTCAAGCACACAAAGACGCAAAATGCGAGTACATAACCGGTTATTAAAATACCACCAAAATCGGGCTGTCACATTCTGTGACTTAACATACTCACTAATTATTGGATTCGACCAGTCACTGCGGAATGTATACAAATTCGGAGATGCATACATAGCAAAAGAGCATGCTATTCTTAAAAGTTACATTGTAAGAGCGATAAAGAGTGGGTTAATGCCAGTCCATTCTAATCCTTACGACCAATTCAAAGCTAAGAAGTGCAGAGTAGACAAAATCATTCTAGTTGAATCAGAGATACAACGACTAGAAAAGTTAATAATTCCAAGCAACAAACAACATCTACAATTTTATCTTGATGCTTGGTTATTAGCTTATTACACAACATTGAGAATTAGTGATATAACAACTTTAAGGCCTCGTCATGTCGTAGAAACAGATAAGGGTTTTCAACTTGAAAAGAAGCAAGAAAAGACTAATCAGATGTTATATGTACCCTTGTGGCTTCTCCACCAGGATGCACAAGGTATAAGTAAACCTATGCTAATTATACAGAGATATTGGCCAAAAACAGATAAACCATTTATTGCTCGTTCCCATTTTCAACTGAACAAGCGATTTAAGGAAGTATTGAAGTTGGCAAGTATTTACAAGAAAATAACTTTTCACTCAGCGAGACACACTGGAATCACGCATCTAGTTAAGAAATTACAAGTTCCGATTGTACAGCGTATCGCTGGCCACTCTAAAATCGAGACAACAATGCAGTATCTACATTTAACAAATAAAGATGTAGAACAGGCTTTGGAGCAGGTAAAATGGTAGCAGCTATGAACAAAGAAAAGGATCCTAATAAAATATACGGTCAAACTATCAGTTTCCGGTATTTTACTAATAAACACTTGAACCCAAGGCCTTTTCTTTGGAGCAGTGGTGAAGTACAAGATTCTTATCCCCTGTATATTGAGGTAAAAGCAAAGAGGCAAACATCGCAACGGAGAAGCATTGTTAATGCTTATGTAGTTCCAAATAGACTAGAGCAGTTCCTCCGTAATAATGAGCACGATATAACGACAGAGATAACTTCTTTACGAAGACGTATTTTGGCGCAAAAACCTTTTGAATCTTCTAACTTTAACCTTAGTAAAGCTCTAGAAGGATATAGCGTTTTTCAAGAAGATATAGTTTATGTAATTGGAGACTTGCTAAGGGAAGAATATTATAATGCTCGTCGACAAGATTCAATTAACTTACTTAGGTCGGACCTATTGTACGCTTTGCCTGACCTTTATGCAGAATGGGGCGATCCGAACGACGAGGAATATATATTCTATGCAATAGAAGAACAAGCGGGAGAAATATTGTATCGAGGTACATCAACTGAGCTTATTGATCCACAAGTAGTATTTATGGAGGTACGTGACTTATCTGTACCCGGCAAACCAAATGTAACTGCTCTCTATGATCGATACAAAAAACACTTTTGGGGTCTTGACAGGTACTGTAGTACCATTCGTACTCACACTTTACATAAAGTCATAACTTTTGAAGATTTCATGTCTCCCAAGTTCGAAAAGCTTTTCATCTCATATTTTAAGAAGGAAGTCTGGGAATCAGTCCTTGAGGGATTTGAACAGCTCAAAGAAGACAAACCTGAACTAAAAAGAAAGCTAACAGCTGTCGACATGTAAAATTTTTGAAACGAATGTGCTTATAATA
>JAIVFU010000534.1 GCA_020829485.1 Nostoc sp. CHAB 5834
AATGGATCATCTTCATAGGTAGTATCTGATAGAAAAACTGTTACAGAATTCTTATCCGCACTCCAGATACAACGTATTATAGTAATATTAGGATGATGTGATTTATCTACAGGTAATAATATTGAGCATTCTTCCACTGACAAAAATTCTGGTTCTTCATATCTAAAAACCGATTCCCAACTTTCTGGCCCTTCATGTTTCTCAATAATTCTATCCCACCTAACTGACTTGATTTTTTCCAGAGTTTCTATCGATATTTCGGAAATTTTCATAGTTTTTACTACAGTTAATAATTTTTCATAATTAACATCTGGCATTCGGCATCATTGTGCTGTTTTATACGACAAAGAAGGGAATGCTCATTTTGATACCATCAGTGCTTTTATCAAGAGCTTACGAGATAACTATGCCAATTAAAAAACGCATTGAGCTTAGTCCGGGATCTTTTCTTAATCCCGCAGATAAAAAGATAGTTGTCAATTTAGCTAGTGAAGACATTTTAACTTTAATCACCCAAGAATTAAAAACTCGTTACTCCCCAGAAACTCAAAAACAATTACTTGAGGAGAGTTCCCAGTTGTTGCCTGATTTCGTGCTTCAAGAATTATTAAAGCGCCAACAGCAGGTAGTAAACGTTAACCCCAATACCTTAATAGTGGTTAATTGTCAAATAGCAGAGACAGAAGCCGATGATTTGGGATTTGATTTAAATGTTGAAGCATATTTTGTCATTGCAGATGCAAATGGTCAAAATCATTTTCGCGCTAATAGGATCGGACTTTGGTCAAATATATGGGCCCTTAAAAGAGTCAAGTCACGAAAGCGAACTACTTGATATTTTTGGCATTTCCAGTATGAAATAGGGGAAAATGTGAGCAATTGGAGCGCCTGCGTGGAATCGGAGCAAATAATATGTCTAATCTAACAATACCTTCGCCAATTTACGAGCCTTGATATGGAACAAACCTAAGATTTTACACGCTTGTTTTTGCCGGATGGCAAAAAACTGAGCCAATAAAATATTGTATGGTTTGTGTGGAAGTAATTTTGACTGTCCTGTACGTCTGGACTGGGGTTTTACGTTTTGCTTAATAATCAAGCATGGTCTTGTGTTGGGCTATTTCGGCAAAAGCTAGACTACTTCTTTTTTTGGCTAAGGTATTGATCTAAATATTGCAAAAGGTAGTTGCCTGTGTGGAGCAGTAAGCCTTTCTACAACTAGCATGAGTAAAAATGTGGGAGCGTGTCATTGTAGTATGTGCCGCAATTGGGGCGGAGGGCCTCTGTTAGCTGTTGACTGTAAAAGTGATGTCAGCTTGTCTGGTGAAGAAAATATTGGGCTTTATCAATCGTCACAGTGGGCAGAACGTGGATTCTGTAAGCAATGTGGGAGCCATCTATTTTATAAATTGAAACAAAATAACCAGTATTTCATGCCTGTTGGACTATTCGAGAACTGTGAAGGTCTTGTTTTAGATCATCAGGTATTCATTGATGAAAAGCCCAAATATTACTGTTTCGCCAATGAAACTAATGACCTGACAGGGGCAGAGTTATTTGCACAGTTTGCAACTCCTGAATGACTCCTAAACAGTAACGCCAGCTCGAAATTCAGGAAGCGTCGAACATTCAGCTTGGGTAGGCTCATAACTATACATGGCTTGCCTTACCTACCCAAATCTTGCTACCTAATTGATATTCTATCCCCCAATGCCTTTACCACTCTTATAGTTCATCACTCTGGGTTTCCTCTTGCCGATAGGGACTACTTTCGATTGCTTGGGTGCTTGTGGCGGACGGCATTTTTCACAGTAGAGCGGTCGCACACCAAAGGTTTATCGTTGTGTGGGTTGTTCACACTGCTTACATACGAAGTTGAAAACGCGAGTGTGAATTTCCCGCTTGTGCGCTCTGACGGTGTACTCTCGGACTTCAATAGTTTTGCTGGGCATCAGTTCTGTAATCGGTGTTCTATTTATAAGGATAGTTTCTAGTATCAATATATTGTATCGGCTCAATAAGTAGGGGGAGGAGAAAAAATAAAGTCAGCGAGGGACAAGCAATATAATAAAATATGATACATGACGCAAAAGCTAGATTCGAGGAAAAAATCGGGAGAAGAAATACTGCA
>JAIVFU010000535.1 GCA_020829485.1 Nostoc sp. CHAB 5834
ATCAAGATATTTATTGATAAATACCTTGTAAATGGGCATGCTGATTTTGTCATGCCTTTGTTGCTGATTATGGTGGCGGTATTGGTCATCAATGCTGTTTTAGTCTATCTGCAGCAATACTATTTGCTTAAACTAGAAACGAAACTCGCCTTAACAACTTCCAGCAAATTTCTTTGGCACGTTTTCCATCTGCCCATCTCGTTTTTTACCCAGCGATACAGTGGTGAGATTGGTAACCGGGTTTCTCTTAACGACAAGGTAGCCAAATTACTCAGTGGTGATCTTGCTAATGCAGCGCTGAATGTAATTATCGTTTTGTTCTACGCTTTTCTGATGTTCTCGTATGACGTTTCGCTAACGCTGATTGGAATATTCATGGCGGGGCTAAATGTGGTTGCTCTTAAATATGTATCCAGAGCACGAAAAGATGGAAGTCGTTCATTGAGCAACGAAACCGGGAAGTTGCTGGGAACAACCACATCGGGCATTAGTATGATTGAAACGCTCAAGGCGTCGGGTCGGGAAAATGATTTCTTCACCAACTGGATTGGCTACCTGGCCAAAGTAACGAATGCGCAGCAGGAATTAGGATGGCTCACGATCCGACTCAACGTGTTACCCCCGCTGATTACATCCCTGACAACAACACTGATTTTAGGGCTGGGTGCTTTACGAATTATGGACGGAGAAATGACGCTCGGTGCGTTGGTGTCATTCACTTATTTAATGGGAAATTTCATCTCTCCGGTTAATCAATTGATTGCCGTTGGTACCATGTTGCACGAAACCGAAAGCGATATGGCACGAATCGACGACGTGATGAATTACGAAGTCGATGATCAATTCAAGGCAGTCGCTGTTACAAATGAGGACCCAAAAGAAGCCATTCATACTAAATTGATTGGCTACTTCGAGATGCAAAATGTGACGTTTGGGTATAACACAACCATGCCTCCACTAATCGAAAATTTCAACCTGAAACTGAAACCCGGCAGCCGGGTTGCACTGGTGGGCGGATCGGGTAGTGGCAAGTCAACGGTTGCCAAGATAGCGTCGGGTTTGTATCCGCTTTGGAGTGGTAATGTATTGTTTGATGGTAAGCCAAAGGGTGATATTCCCCGGCACGTAATTACTAATTCTCTGGCAGTTATCGATCAGGAAGTGCTGGTTTTCAACGGCACGGTGAAAGAAAATATCAGCTTTTGGGACGCAACGATTCCGGATAAACATATTATCCAGTCGGCGCGCGACGCAGCTATTCATGACATTATATCGGTCCGAAAAGATGGCTACGATAGCTCGGTTATGGAAGGCGGATCCAATTTTAGTGGTGGCCAACGTCAACGCCTGGAAATTGCAAGAGCTTTGGCCACTAACCCTTCTATTCTGGTCATGGATGAAGCGACGAGTGCGCTAGATCCTACTGCCGAAAAGACTGTCATGGATAATATCAAAAAGCGAGGTTGTACTTGCCTGATTGTGGCGCATCGGCTTAGTACAATCATTGACTGCGATGAAATAATCGTAATGGAGTATGGTAAAGTGGTGGAGCGGGGTACGCACCAGGAATTAATGAAAAAAAATGGAGTTTATGCCCGTTTGATCGAAACGAAATAAAACTTTTACTTCCATGTCAGCTACAAAAGAGAAGATATACGTTTCTGCCGAAAGTCCATTCGTTCTTACTAGCACAGATCGTTTCTGGATGATACTCTCCGGTGAAGTAAACGTTTTTTATACGAAAATTGATGAGCATGAAAATTATACGAATCGACTGAAACATTTATACACAGCGAAAAAAGGAGAAGTATTGTTTAGTCTGCTTACTCAGGACATTACGGACAATACCCGACTTATTGTTTTTTCTAATCAGGCTACTTTATTATCCATCTATAAATCAGACTTACTCGAAGTCGATCATTTCTTTTTGAAGAACATGATCGATAAATGGATTCTAAAAACCTCATCTATTGTCAGCACCGGGAATGCGCCCAGAGTTTACAAACCGCTCGACGACTATCAGGTGTCAATTCTGGAAGCTAATACGGTTGCTTTTCCCTCGAATGGTATAAGCTGGATTCAGTTACTGAAAGGACGAGTCAGTCTGTTTGCGCAAAGTACCGAGATAAGC
>JAIVFU010000536.1 GCA_020829485.1 Nostoc sp. CHAB 5834
AGCGCAGCTGACGGCATTACGGGCCTGGCTGACGGGCGAAGTCGCCTGCTCCAGCCACGATCTGGCGACATGGCTGATGCTGCACGGGCGGGCGTTGAAACCATCTGTGCCTTGACTTGGCCGTATTGAGCGTCCATTTGCGCTGCGTCGCACAATAGCGATATCCGGTGCGCTCCAGCGCGTGTGGGTCTTCCGTCTATCGAAGACCTGACTGTAGCAGCGGCCGGCCCTCAAGATTCATTCGCTGCCCGGACACGCGGGGCGGCGCCCGACCACCCCGGCGGCTTCGATTTCGAGGCTCTATCGGGACTGGCGGTGCGCGGCCTTTTCGGCGTTGAGCCATGGCCGTTTGCGCGTCGCCACATACGCGAAAGAAACGGCTCCACATGAGCAACAAGACATTCGAATCCTTCGGTCTGAACCCGGCCCTGCTGCAGGCGCTGACCAGTGAAGGCTACACCATCCCTACCCCGATCCAGGCCCAGGCCATTCCGGACGTGATGGCCGGCAAGGACCTGCTGGGTATCGCCCAGACGGGTACCGGCAAGACGGCCGCATTCGCCCTGCCGATCCTGCACCGTCTGGCCGCCAACCGCATCGCGCCGGTGCCGCGCACGACCCGCTGCCTGGTCCTGAGCCCCACGCGTGAACTGGCCACCCAGATCGGCGAGAGCTTCAAATCCTATGGCAAGCACCTGGGCTTCCGCGTCGCCGTGATCTTCGGCGGCGTGAAGTACGGCGGTCAGGAACGCGCCCTGAACCAGGGTCTGGACATCCTGGTGGCCGCGCCCGGTCGCCTGCTGGACCATCTGCAACAGCGCAATCTGGACCTGTCGCAGACTGAGATCTTCGTCCTGGACGAGGCCGACCAGATGCTGGACCTGGGCTTCATCAAGCCGATCCGCCAGATCGTCAGCCGCATCCCGGCCAAGCGTCAGAACCTGTTCTTCTCGGCCACCATGCCCAGCGAGATCGGCAAGCTGGCGGGTGAACTGCTGAAGGACCCGGTCAAGGTCCAGGTCACGCCACAAGCCACCACGGTCGAGCGCATCAACCAGTCGATCATCCACATCGAACAGGGCAAGAAGCGCGCCCTGCTGACCGAGATGTTCGCCGATCCCGGCTATACCCGCTGCCTGGTCTTCACCAAGACCAAGCACGGTGCCGACAAGGTCGCGGCCTATCTGGAGGCCGGCGGCGTCGAGGCAGGGGCCATCCACGGCAACAAGAGCCAGCCCCAGCGTGAACGCACCCTGGCCGCCTTCAAGGCCGGCAAGCTGCGCGTCCTGGTCGCCACCGACATCGCCGCGCGCGGCATCGACGTGGACGGCGTCTCGCACGTGCTGAACTTCGAGCTGCCGCATGTGCCGGAAGCCTATGTCCACCGCATCGGGCGGACGGCCCGTGCCGGCAAGGACGGCTCGGCCATCAGCTTCGTGGCCGGTGACGAGATGAAGCTGCTGCGCGACATCGAGAAAGTCACGCGCCAGAAGATCCCGGCCACCGACCGCCGCAACGACAAGTCGCTGGCCCTGCTGGACCAGTCGATCATGGCCTCGGGCGTCAAGTCCAAGGCCTCCATGCCCGACGACGGGCGCGGCGATCGCCAGCAGCAGCGCGGCCCGCGCAACCCGCGCCGCGACGGTGTCAAGCTGGAAGGCGGCGGACAACCGCACCGCGTCCGCAAGGCCGGTCCGGGCCGCGATGCCCGCCCGACGCCGGAACGCGCCTTCGATCCGATGGCGCGCGAGCGTCCGCGCAACAGCAACAACGACCCGCGCCACACCAGCGCCCCCGCCGCCGCCGCCGAGGGCAAGCCCGCCGGCGAGATCAAGCGCCGCCCCCGCAACCGCCGCCCGTCCAACGGCGGCAAGGGCTATGTCGCCAAGGGCTGATCGCCTTGAAGTGATCTGAAAACAGCGACGTCCGCCGGAGCGATCCGGCGGGCGTTGTCGTGTCTGAACCCTCGACGTAGTCTCTCAGACCTTCGACGTGAGGCTCTCAACAGCAGGAGGATCAAGATGCGAACTGCTGGACTGCTGGCAGCTGCGGCGGTGGCCCTGTCGACCCCAGCCTCTGCTCATGAATTTGCCGACTATTTCGATTAT
>JAIVFU010000537.1 GCA_020829485.1 Nostoc sp. CHAB 5834
GTCTCAGGAGCAACTGGCAGAGATTGCGGGACTGAGTTCCCGGACTGTCCAGCGTGTAGAAGAAGGTCAGCCCTCCTCAGTGGACACACGCCGTGCTTTGGCGAGTGCTTTTGGGGCTGAAGACATCGACTTGTTCAACAAGCCGTACGTCATCCCAACCGCCGAACAAATGGCTGAAGAGAAAGCGCGCTTTGAGAATGAGCACCTGACTCTCAGAGCAAATCGCATTGAGACCGGGAAGCAGCTTGGGACGCTGGCAGAGGGGACCAGTGCTAGCCTGTACTCCGAGATGAAGCCGCTGCCCCACGGAGCCGATACCGTCTTTGCCCGGTTGACAGACTATTGCCGAGAGTTCGCTGAGTGCGCGAAGTTGTACTCCGCGGTAGACAAATCAAGGGTCTATGAAGAGCTGGACGGATTTGTTTCCGAGCTCAAAATCTTGGGCTACAGCTTGGTGGGAGCAACGCGAGAAGCCGTTGCACGAGCATCTGGGGGCGGCGCTGGTGTGCCCTTGACCATTCTCTACGTCGTTGCCTGCCCAGCAGGGGAGGAGCCTGAGCATCTCGCGGTCTCCCGGAATGAGCGAATGGACTGGTAGCACCAATATGCCTGGCGCATTGAGGTAGGCGCCAGGCAGCTCCCCTCCAGACCTATCAAGAAAGGCTGCCGTACGAAGGGGGCTCCAACGTGCCAGCAGCGCTCTTCTACTCTTTCAAGGCTCAATTGCTACGTAGGTGTCGCCGCCCGAAGCGCCCACAAACAGCCCATTGCCAAACACCAGTGCTGGATAGGCGGGGAGCCCAGTGATAGGGGTCCAGCTAGTGCCACCTGAGCGCTTGTAGGCTATGTTGTTTGTGGCAGTACCCACTACGGTGGTGCCATTGCCCTGCGTCAAAGACGTAAGCATGGGGCTACCCGCCATCAGCTCACAATCGAGGGCTCCCCCCAACGGAATACTGCAAACGCGGCCGGCGACGGGCCCACCCCCGCCGACAAACCAGGCCTTGGTTCCAACAAACATCACGTCCCGCAGTTCCCCTCCACCTGCGAAGACATTACCCCAGTTAGCGCCGCTATCGGTCGAATAACGGAGGGACCCCGATGAGAACGTGGCAAATTGAACCCCGCCATCTGAGACTATTTTGTTCCCCGAGGAGTTGTCACTGACTGCATTGTTCGCCCACGTCGAACCGTTGTTAGTACTCCGAAAGCCTTGAGGGATGTTGACGGTTGTAAACACCGCAACGCCCGCGTCATTAACGGCTATTCCCGTACCCAGCCCCCCAGTGCTTTTAGTTTGTACCCAGGTTGCTCCTCCGTCATCGCTGACGACAACTTTTCCTCCTGTCGACCCCTTGCTAAGCCCAGAAACCAGGATGCGTCCTGTACTGCTGACTGCGAGGCCAGAAGCGGAATACGCTGACCATTCAATACGACCTTTCTTTGTCCAAGCCTTTCCATCTGGACTTGTGTAAAGGAATGCGCCTGTTCCTGTTTGTGCATTCGTCCCGTAAAGCACGGCATAGAAAAGGCCTTGATGGAAGTTCAAGGCGGAGAAGGATAGCCCTGGCACAGGCGAGCTCACCTTCTTGAACCCAGTGGGTGCCACGCCTCCTTCAACTGTCAGCGTTTGAGCAATTGAAGAGGCCCACGCTCCCGTTGGGACCAAGGTTGTCTTGGGAACAGAGCGCTCAATGGAGGTATCCAAGGTGAGCTGTACCGAGCAGCTATCGCTGGATGCCACTTCGGTGCATCCGTTTTGCATGGTGACGCCGGCAGGAACTCCGGAGAAGTCAAGCGTCATCGGGACATCCCCCGCGTTCTTGAATTGCCAGGACCGGACAGGGGGAGTACTGCCCGTAACTTGCCACCCGAAGTTCAAGCTGGGGTTTCCGGAAGTGAGAGTCGCAACCCTCGTTACGGTGGTCACCTTCCCCTTCACCGAAAAATTCTGGGCCAGGGCTTCTGAGCCGATACCCGTCACTTCAACAGGCGTTAGCCCAATGGTTTGCGCGACCTGTGTCTGCAGGGTCAGGACCATACTGCAAATGGCGCCAGGCGCTACGTCTGCACTTCCGTTTTCT
>JAIVFU010000538.1 GCA_020829485.1 Nostoc sp. CHAB 5834
AGGATGTTGATCAGGGCATTCTGGACTTGCAGACTATTCAGACCGCTATTTTACCCAAACAGATTCCGGTCATTATCTATCTGGATAAGGACCTGACTACTGTTCATGAGCGCGCACTCCATAAAATTTCGCACATTATAATTCGGGATTCGTTTCTGGCGAAAAACCGGCTTATGGACGAACTGGAGCTCTTTTTTTACAAAGTCAAAGCCGTCGAACAGGCCCCTCAACCCTTGTATGCCACCACTGTCCCATCAGACAATAATCTGCCGGGCCGCAAAGTGCTGCTTGTTGATGATGACATGCGAAACGTATTTGCCTTGAGTACCCTGCTGGAATCGCAGCAAATGACCGTTGTGACGGCCGGTGATGGCCAGGAAGCGCTCGATCTGCTAGAGGAGAATCCCGATATTGATCTCGTACTTATGGATGTGATGATGCCCACGATGGATGGATACGAAGCCACTCGCCATATCCGCGCCAACAAGCAGTTTACGAACCTGCCTGTTATAGCCCTGACCGCAAAAGCGATGGCGGGCGACCGGGAAAAATGCCTGGATGCCGGGGCGTCGGACTACATCACCAAACCCGTCGACAGCCACCAGTTGGTCTCATTAATGCGCGTCTGGCTTTCTCAATAGCGTATCAATGAGTCTTGCCCTTACGATAACCGCCGAAGAACTGGAAGAGCTGATTGTGGCCATCCAATACCACTATGGCTATGACTTTACCAACTATTCGCGGGCATCGTTCCAGCGGCAAATACTTCGATGCATGACAAAAGCAGGTATTTCAGCCAGCACCGACATGCTCAAAAAAATCCTGCGGGATAAGCTTTTCTTCGACTGGTTCCTGGAATCGGTGACGGTCAACGTTACGGAGATGTTTCGCGATCCGGGATTTTACACGGATATACGCACGAAAATATTACCCGCGCTGGCCTCCTACCCCATTATCAAGATCTGGCACGCGGGTTGCTCAACCGGCGAAGAGGTTTACTCGATGGCGATTATGTTGCAGGAATCCGGGCTTCTCAACCGAACCCGTATTTACGCTACCGACATAAATCCGGCCAATCTTGCCAAGGCCCGGCAGGGTATTATTCCCTTACAGGCCATGAAAGAGTACACCGCCAATTACATGCAGTCGGGCGGTACCAATCAGTTTTCGTCCTACTACACGGCCCTGTATAACCACGCCATCATCCATAAAGAATTACGACAGAACATCGTATTTCTGCAACACAACCTGGTTACCGATCAGGTGTTCAACGAGTTTCATCTGATCTGTTGCCGCAATGTGCTGATCTATTTCAATCGGGATTTACAAAACCGGGTGTTCAGGCTGTTTGCCGACTCACTGGCCCCGCTAGGTTATCTGGCGCTGGGCCTGAAAGAGTCTTTACTCATGACGGATGTGCGAACCCAGTTTGATACGATTGGGCCGCAAACGAAACTCTTCAGACGAAAAACTTAACTTTTACCGACCTTACTCATGTTAACCGACAACCACTGTAATGAATTTACCGTTCTGCTAGTCGATGACCGACCCGAGAACCTGATTTCACTGGAGGAAATGCTCGACCAGGAGGGCCGACAGTTTATCAAGGCCACCTCTGGCAACGAAGCGCTGCGATTCGCGCTGAAGAATGACCAGATTGGTCTGATCATGCTGGATGTACAGATGCCCGGCATGGACGGTTTTGAAGTGGCACGTATTCTGAAATCCAACCCCAAAACAAAAGACATATCCATCATATTCGTTACGGCGCTCAGCAAAGAAGAGCAGTACGTAATGAAAGGATTTGAAGAAGGAGCCGTCGATTATTTGCAAAAGCCACTCGACATCCGCGTTACCCGGGCCAAAGTCAACGTTTTTGAACAGCTCTATTTTCACCAGCGCAACCTGAAACGAACGGCGATTGAGCTGCACAAAATCAACAAGCAACTAGAAAAATTTGTGTATATCGTTGCGCACGACCTCAAATCGCCACTCACGGGTTTGATTGCTGCGCTGTCGATACTGGAAATGGAGAATGAAGAGAATACGTCTGATCCTGAAAGTAGTGAGTATGTAGGTTACG
>JAIVFU010000539.1 GCA_020829485.1 Nostoc sp. CHAB 5834
GAAGTAAAATTTACGTCCGAACTCTACCGTACGAAAGCTCTTGATCTGGTTCAGAAACGTCCGACGGGTTTCGAACAAATCGTTTGGGTTCAAGACGATTTGAATACCTCCGCTGCTGGATACTACTGTCTCGAAACTTTGCTCGGCTTTCTCGTAGCACTTCTCAATAATTTCAAGCGTAAACTCAACATCTTTCGCCCAGATAGTCGTGGCTTCGGGTAAAAAGTCGAGAAAAGGTTCGCGACTTTCGGCGATGAGTTTGGTCTGAATATTCGGAATGATATTGATGGAATCGACCGAATCGGTAGAGAGCTGTGACTCCGGATTGAATGTCCGAATCTGTTCAACCTCGTCGCCAAACAGATCGATCCGGAAGGGATATTCGCTGGCGAAAGAAAAAACATCGATGATACCGCCCCGTACCGAAAACTGACCGGCTTCGTAAACGAAATCGGTTTTCTCGAATTCGTAGTTCTGCAACAGTTCCGATACGAAACTGGTATCAAGCTTCTCCCCTACCCGAATGGACAACGTATTGGCCTGGAGCGAACGTTTATTGATCACCTTTTCGAACAACGCTTCCGGATAGGTCACCATCAGCAATCCATCTTTGGGAGCTGGATTGAGTTTGTTCAGTACTTCTGCCCGCATCAGCACATTGGCGTTCTCCACTTCCTCGTACTGATATGGTTTTTTGTACGACATAGGGAACAGCAAAACCTCCCGACCCAGCAGATTCTGCAAGTCGTTGAAGAAGTAGGCTGCCTCGTCGCGATCGGTTAGGATGTACAGGTGATTGCCACCCACGGTTTTGAAAATCGCTGATGCCAGCACGGCATCCAAACTGCCCGCCAGCCCTTTAATCTGGAGCCGCTGCGGTTCGCTCGGTAGCTTGCGGCCCAAGGGTTCGGCCAGCAATTTTATGAAAGCATCGTCGGTATAAAGCCCGATTAAATCGTTAGGTTTCAAACGTATTCAGGTTGTATGAGCAAACGCGAAAAGCCGCTGGAAGAACATTCCGGCGGCACGAATGGGTAACAGTAAGTTTTCATGATTCGTTGCTTAACCGGCTCGTCAAAACAGCTGCCGGCAAATTTATACGGCTGCTCGTTGAACCAGGTTTCAGGGGTTCTAATCCTGCTCGCCCAACATTTCAAAATCGATGCTTTCGCTCTCCAGCATTTTACGGATTCGCGGGCTATCCTCGAACACGATCACAATCGATTTCTTATCATTTGTTTCATCGTCGACCCATTTCCAATCCTCGGCAGTCGCGTCCAGAATGTTCAGAACATTACCCACTTTGGCCGGGTCTCGCTCCTTACTGATCAGATCATTTGTGTTCGTATAATACAGCACAATCCGTTCATCTTCGAGCCATTGAAGATCGTTGAGCGCATCGTTGAGTGCATCGAGCGTAAAGCCAAAGTCAGGAATTTCGAGCACCTCAGCCATCTGCTCGTAGAACTGCCGGAGGGTTGTGGCTTTCTGTCCATCGATATGAGCAATAAAATGATCGGCATAGCGCGCTTCGAGTTCGCGCTCCGACTGGGAGATCAAGATGTTAGGCATCATGGGATTAATGTAAAATTTGGAGCAAAAAAGGGCTTCAAAAATGTTTCCACGTGGAACTGATAATCAAACAGTTGTAATCGTATGTAACCAGTTTTACCCCGGTTACATAAGCGATTTTGAAAAAAAGGACCCGCAAAAGTACAATTTAGGGTTGAATAAAAAACCCTCCATCGAGGAGGGTTTTTACTATTTTAGTTGAGCGAGAAGAGCGGTATTCGCGCAGCTACCATGTTGTGAAACATTAACTCGGTAATAATTGGGGTCATGTATTTGATGAGCGGAAACTCAGACACGGACTGCATGACCTCGGTCTCAGAATCCGCCTTGAAGATGCACCACAGTTTATGCCGGTCGACCGAGAGCGAGTAAGAGAGTAAGAAACCCTTCTCCATCAATTCCTCTACTTTGAGCCGTTGGGCAGGAATCCGGTTCGCGAACCCCTCATCCATATTAGCTGGAAGGTCAAATTCAACCATGTATTGGCTCATACGTTTTGCTGTTTAGT
>JAIVFU010000053.1 GCA_020829485.1 Nostoc sp. CHAB 5834
TTAAAAATGCTTCCCGAAATGCCTGAGCCTATTTTATTAACCCAGATTTTTGCCAAGCTTACTTCTTTAGGGCGTATTCATCCCGTTTCTACAGGCATTGAACCCTCGTAAATTGGCTAAGGTATTGAACAACCAATACCTATTGCAAAGGCTCTATACACCCTAAGCTAGTTTGCAAATTTTAGTAATTTATCTCCAGATAGATTTTTATTTATTTAGGAAACTTCTTTTGTGAGAGGTTAATTACCCGGTTATATAGT
Source organism: Nostoc sp. CHAB 5834 (assembly GCA_020829485.1). The sequence goes on from JAIVFU010000053.1 coordinate 261, forward strand.
ATATAAAGCCAAAATTTCTTACTAATTTTCTATATCTATAGGAATCGTATTTGATTTTTGAAATTATCTATGTGGGCGGGGAGTAGGGAGTAGGGAGTAGGGAGTAGGGAGTAGGGAGTAGGGAGTAGGGAGTAGGGAGTAGGGAATTAGGCTTTTCGATCTGTACGGAACTTTTTCAGAAATCAAATATTAGTCCTATATAACATCGGGTTGCTGCTGATAAATACTTAATTCCAAGAAATGCAGTTACCCAAGTTTATAAAAAATGTCAAAATAAATAGTTGAAACCGCTACTTTTGTCCACGAGATCAAAAGTTTGTGGTTGATTGACTTTTTTAGTTGATTACTTTGTCCTCCTGTCACAGACTCGATTGCGAGATTGATGATATTTTATTTTTGCACAAACTCCTTTATCCAATCACGATACAAGCTATGACACTCAATTTATATTTGCTGCGACATGGAGAAACTACTTTTAGCCAAAGTGGTAATTTTTGCGGTGAAACGGATGCGGAGTTGACAACAGAGGGGATGGAGATGGCATCTGGTTTTGCCGATGTTTATCAAAAATTGAAGTGGGAGGCTGTTTATGCTAGCCCAATGAAGCGCACAATTGCAACTGCCAAGCCATTTTGTGATGCTATTGGTATGGATATGCAGTTGCGTGACGGACTTAGAGAAGGTAGTTACGGTGAATGGGAAAGGAAGAGTAAATCGTTTGCCCAAGAGAATTACGCAGAAAACTATGTAAAATGGTTGACAGAACCCGCTTGGAATGCACCCAAAGGTGGAGAAACTGCGGTAGATATTGCTAACCGTTCTATGCCTGTAATTGCTGAAATTCAAGAAAAACATCAGCAAGGTAATGTTTTGGTAGTTTCCCATAAAGCCACGATTCGGATTATGCTTTGCAGTTTACTGGGAATTGATTTGGGACGCTATCGTTATCGGGTGAATATTTTGGTCGCGTCGGTAAGTATGGTTAAATTTGATGTTCATGGCCCTTTGTTAGAAATATTAGGCGATCGCCATCATATACCCGATCATATTCGCGATCGTCCGGGAACATAATACGGCATCAACAGGACTAGGGAACTCCAAATAAAAAAATACTTAACTACTTTTTGTGGGGTGGACAAGATGTCCACCCCACAAGATTGGATAATTTATTTGTTGGAAGTCCCCTGTGTTTAATTAATCCCTAACCTACTGCGATCAATTCACATAAAATTCGTTTTAATTTACATCCTTTAGCACTGCTACCAATTTTTCAATATGTGCTGCTTCATGAGTTGCCATTAAAGATATTCTGATCCGACTTGTAGGGACTGTGGGAGGACGAATTGCTGGGGCAAAAATGCCAGCATCTCTTAGCTGTTTTCCAGCTTTGAGGGCATCTGTCGCACTGGGCAATTGAAAACATAATATAGGTGATTCTGAAGGCAGTAATTTTAGATTAGGTAAATGTTGTTGCAGCAAATTTTTTAAGTAATGTACATTTTGCCACAATTGGGTACGGCGTTGCGGTTCTTGTTGCACTATTTTGATTGCTGCTAAGGCCGCCGCCGTATCAGCAGGTGAAAGTCCAGTTGTATAAATCCAAGTGGGTGCGCGGTTTTGCAAAAAGTCAATTAAGGCGCTACTTCCTGCTACATATCCGCCTAAACTACCCAAAGCTTTACTCAAAGTCCCAACTTGAATTAACTGCTTTCCGGTACATCCAAAATGTTCGACACACCCAGCGCCAGTTTTTCCTAGTACCCCTGTGGCATGAGCTTCATCAACTAGCAGCATACAGTTAAATTCATCAGCGAGTTGCAACAGTGCTGGCAACGGACATAAATCGCCATCCATGCTGAAGACGCTATCAGTAAGAATCAAACAGCGTCGGTAGTTTTGTCGCTGTTGACTCAACCGAGTTTTTAAGACTGCAATATCACAGTGCGGGTATTCCACAAATACTGCACCGCTAAGAATCGCTCCATTTTTCAGACTGGAATGATTGTATTGGTCAGATAAAATTAAATCACGCTTGCCAACGAGGGCGGTAATGACACCCAAATTGGCTAGATACCCTGAACTAAATACCAAAGCATCTTGTGTTTGTTTGGTAGATGCGATCGCCTCCTCTAATTCCCTGTGTAATTCCCGATGCCCACTGAGTAATCTAGAACCAGTGCTACCAGTCCCAAATTCTGCGATCGCAGCAGTCGCGGCTGCCATCAACCGCTCATCCCCAGCTAATCCCAAATAGTCATTACTGGCAAAATTAATTACCTCTTGCCCAGCTAAAACCACCGTTGCACCCGAACGACCATTAATAGGTTGTACCGAACGATACCAGTCAGCCCGATGAATCGTTGCTAAGGAATGTTCTAGCCAAGCATAAGGGTCGGTGAGCATGGGAGTGGGGAGGCAGGGGGCAGGCAGGGTAAGCGCATCTCAAGCGCTATTGACAAGCGGGTTTAGAGATATCATCATATTGGGATAAGCAAGCAGTAAGAATAGTCAGCATATAGTTATTATTCATAGTAGCTCGATTCGATTTTTGGCGATTAATAAGTTTAAAAGATTGCTCTAGGTTCAAAGCATTAAGAGCAATTCGTTGCAGCAATGCTAAATTTTGGGGAGCATTACCTGTCTTTTTTTAATAGGATGATGACCTTTATCTATCCGTTCATCATAACTATGAATAATACTGTCAAACCCTTGATATAAGTGTTAATGCCATTTTTTCTGTTAGTGCAGTCGCATTCCCCATACTAAAGTTTTTTGAGCTTTTAATCGTTTGTTTTGCAGATTTTAAACCCGATGTCATGAGACTGATCCGTTAAGTAAGATAAACGCTTTGCTTATTAATAATTTACTACTAAACGTCTTTAATACTTAAATTTTTTCCACCAATTTATAATTGTGCAAAATAATCTGTCAATTTAGCTACAAAATTAGATACCCTTACCCTGCACAGCGTAGCACTCAACTTCAGTAAATTAGACATCATTTTTTCAGGATTATAGGACTAATATTTGATTTCTGATAAAGCTCCGTACAGATAGAAAAGCCTAATTCCCTACTCCCCACTCCCCGCTCCCCGCCCACATAGATAATTTCAAAAATCAAATACGATTCCTATATATTTTCAAAATAGAATGAAAAACCGATCATGAAAAAAATATTTTTTATTAACCGTTGGATAACCCAATCTTTACTTGCTGGAATAACAGAATGTGCTAAGAAGTTATTTTGTGATACTTTTTAAGTTTGGCATTATTTATCATGGAATCTAATCGCCCATCGCAACTAAACCGCCGTCAGTTTTTGCTCCGTTCAACTATCACAGCAGGTGGAATTATTGCCACAAATCTTGTATCGAAATCACAAGTTTTTGCCCAAGGGCCTGCAATTATCACCTCTGACAAAATGCGTCCTGGTATACCTTATGGTGTAGCTAGCGGAGATATTTCCAAAGATAGCATTGTTATTTGGAGTCGCAGCGATCGCCCCGCCAAAATGATCGTAGAATATTCTACCAGCGAATCCTTTAAAAATGTCCGGCGAGTTGTGGGGCCCAATGCTTTAAAAAATAGCGACTTTACAGCACGACTTTATCTGAGGAACTTGCCCCCAGATCAAAAATTATTTTATCGGGTGATTTTCCAAGATTTAGATTATAAAGGCACTTACAGCGCTCCTGTCAAAGGCACTTTCCGCACTCCTCCCAAATCTGGGCGAGATATATTCTTTGTGTGGGGTGGTGACACTGCTGGTCAAGGATGGGGGATTAATCCTGATTTCGGTGGGATGAAAATTTACGAAACTATGCGCCAACTTCATCCCGACTTTTTCATTCATTCTGGCGACAATATTTACGCCGATGGCCCCATTCAATCAGAAGTAACTTTAGACGACGGCACTATTTGGAAAAACATCACTACACCAGAAAAATCTAAAGTAGCAGAAACTCTCACAGAATATCGTGGCAACTATATATACAATTTGCTGGATGAAAACATCAAGCGTTTCAACGCTGAAGTTCCCATATTGGCACAGTGGGACGACCACGAAACCACAAATAATTGGTATCCTGGAGAATTTCTCCTCAACGATGACCGCTACACAGTTAAGGATGTTAACTTGCTAGCAGAAAGAGGAAGGCAAGCGTTTTTAGAATATCTGCCTATTGGGTATGAAACAAATGATCCAGATAAAGCGAAAATTTATCGCTCTTTTAACTATGGCCCATTATTAGACATTTTCATGCTGGATGAGCGCACTTACCGGGGGCCAAACACTCCCAATCGTCAGCCAGTACCAAGTAAAGAAACAGAAATGCTGGGCAGAACACAAATAGAATGGCTAAAAAGGCAATTGTTATCATCAAAAGCAACATGGAAAGTGATTGCTAGTGATATGCCATTGGGGCTGATAATTCGAGATGGTAGCACTGATTTTGAAGCTTGGGCTAATGGAGATGGCCCAGCTTTAGGAAGAGAACTAGAAATTGCCGATTTACTAAGATTTATCAAAAATAAAAATATCCAGAATGTTGTTTGGTTAACTGCTGATGTACATTATGCAGCAGCCCATTATTACGACCCCGCCAAAGCACAGTTTAAGGACTTTAAGCCTTTTTGGGAGTTCGTCGCCGGGCCTCTTAACTCTGGCACATTTGGGCCAAATCAATTGGAAAATACTTTTGGCCCACAATTGGTATTTCAAAGCCTTCCTCCAGGTACGAAAGCAAATCGACCTCCAAGTGAAGGTTTGCAATTCTTTGGAGGAGTTAAAATTAATGGAAATACAAAAGTGATGACGGTAACACTGCGTAACTTGGCTGGGGAGACTGTTTACAGTATTGATTTGCCGCCAGAAAAATAAATCATCAAAAACTGAGTGAAATATAGCCAGTTAGATAAAGTAAAAACCTGAGTTATTACTTTATCTAATTGGCTTTTATATTTTTTACCTCCTGCTGGAAAGCCATTAGAATTGTAAATTCATGTTAAAGGGTGATAAAAGAGAAGTCTTGGGGCGAAAACTTAGGTTGGTTAGACGTGCTTGTGAGATTGGTGAGATTAGCCAAAACACTAATCGAGCCGCCGTCATCTAAGTCATTAGAATACACTAATCTTGAAATGCCAAGTGTAGAGTTGCAATAGACAAATAACCCTTCATCAGATGTAATCTTATTGTTATTAGCAATGGCTTTAGCAGCAGCAGCAGCATTTGGAAATGCATCGAACAACACCAATACATTGGCATTACCCGATAGTTTAGAGCTAACCCCTTCTGCGTATTTAACCTGGGCACCAAAATCAAGTCCGAGTTTCCCAGTTTCAAAGACGAAATTATCTATACCGATTTGGTAGTCGGTAATTCTATCTGGCTGATTCAACACTCTAATACCGTTGGGGCTTTGCGCTGGGGAACCGTTAGCAAATGGGGGATCATAATAGCCAAAAGTATCTTGACCAGATCCGCCTGTTAGTATATCAACACCAGTACCACCGTCTAAGAAATCACTGCCATTACCGCCTGTTAAAACGTCATTGCCCGTGCGACCGTAAAGGTTATCGTTTCCATTCCTGCCTTCAAGAGTGTCATTACCCGCATTTCCGTAGAGAAAGTCATTTCCTCCCTTGCCATCAATAAAGTCATTGTCGGCTTTACCAGACAAGATGTTATTAGCGTCATTTCCAACAATATTCGCCATAGCTGTTATCCTTTACAATTGCAAATTTATGTTTTGTGAACTCTATTTATTGTAGAGATTCCACAAAAAATAAACATCTGAAAAAAGTCTTGAATTTTAGCAAGCCCTAATTAGATAAATTCTGTCTGACTTTCTTTGTTCACTAAGTAAATATGCTTATAAGTTTTGTCATAGGTCAAAACATCTGTTACAACGAAAGTTATAAACATCTGGCTTGCTGTGGTGCTAAAGATACAGTTGAGAGGATTAATTAAAGAAAGCCTTGCATCCAGCTACTTCTATGAGTTTGTTACTTCCCAGTGGGGTGAGGCGATTTGCCCGCCTTTGACTATGGGCTCTCGTGTCGCCCACCCCACAATAAATAGTTGTATATTTTTTTATTTGTCAGTCCCTTATACTGCGATCGCAATTATTTTAATTTTTAGCGGCACAGTATTGGGATATCTCCATATCTTTCTTACCCACGCTGTATCTGATTGTAAAGAATTAACTGAGTTAACCCCACGGGAACAAGATGTGTTGCGCTTAATTGGCCGAGGTTTAACCAACCGTGAAATTGCTCAAGAACTTTACATTGCTGAAGGGACGGTTAAAACCCATGTGACTCACCTTTTAAGCCGCCTCAGTTTGCGTAACCGATCGCAGATGGCAATTTATGCTAACTCTATTTATAACTAGAAAGAAGGCAGAAGGTAAAAAGGCTTTGAGCGATCGCTACTGTTAAGAGCTAAATTTAAGTAGGTAGAGTTTTGGAGTTGATCATGCTTAAGCAACTCATCCTGGAAAATTGGAAAAGTTTCCGTTATGCCGAGCTTCCACTTGACCCGTTGACTGTTCTGATTGGGACAAATGCAAGTGGTAAATCGAATGTAATTGAAGCTTTAGAATTTTTACAAATAACCTTTAGAAGAGAGGATGTTAAACCAGCTTTAGTAGGTGATTCAAATCTCCCTTCGATTCGAGGAGGTGTAGAATGGGCTGCATTTAAACCGGAGAAAAAATTTACATTAAAGGTTGTTATCCAAGGTGAATATATTAATACTGATTATATTTATAGTATTACAGTAAAAACAAAACCTTCCCTCCAAGTTTTAGAAGAATCTATAATTCATCAAGAATCTCATACTAATTCTGATAAAAATATTATGAGAGATTTTTTAAAAGTTTTCCATTTAAATGAAAAAGAAAAAGGGCTTCATACTAACGATGAACAACATATTTTAATGGGCAATTTTTTTCCTACTAAAACAACACTAACTAATACTCTATTTGTTGATGGTAATTCTGGTTTAGAAGATAAAATTATATATAATTTTTATCATTTTATTAAAAATATTTTTATTCTAAATCCTATTCCTTCCAAAATGCGCTCTTACTCACCAATTAGCGAAAAATTAGAAACTGATGCCTCAAATATAGCTGGTGTAATAGCAGCATTATCTAAGAAACGGAAAGCAGAAGTTGAAGCAGTTCTATCAAACTACATTAAAAAGCTACCAGAAGGTGATATACAAAAAGTATGGGCACAAAAAGTAGGTAGGTTTCGTACTGATGCCATGCTCTACTGTCAAGAAGAATGGAAACCTGGTCACGTTACAGAGATTGATGCTAGAAGTATGTCAGATGGAACCTTACGTTTTCTAGCAATTATTACAGCATTACTTACTCGACCAGAAGGAAGTCAACTAGTAATTGAAGAAATAGATAACGGGCTTCATCCATCGCGTGCAGAATTACTTGTCAGAATACTACGAGAAATTGGTCAAAAAAGAAAAATTGATATTTTACTTACTACTCATAACCCAGCTTTGCTTGATGCTTTAGGCCCAGAGATAGTTCCTTTTGTGGTTGTCGCCCACCGCGATAAAGAAACTGGAGAAAGCAAACTTACTCTTTTAGAAGATATTGAAAATCTTCCTCTTTTGTTAGCATCGGGGACTTTAGGCAGACTAGCAACTAAAGGTGCAATCGAAAAGAGCCTTGCTGATAATAAGTAAAATTAAATATGAGAAAGGTTTTGATTATTGACACATCCATACTTTGTGTCTATTTAGAGGTTCCTGGTAAAGAGACTTGTGGTTCTGATAATGATAAATGGGATAAAAAAAGAGTTGAAGCCCGTTTTCAGGAAGAAGAAAAACAAGGTGCAAAGTTTATACTACCAATAGCAACAATTATAGAAACTGGTAATCACATTGCACAAGCTAACTCTAAGCGATATGAAATTGCTCAAGCTTTCGGTAATATTTTAGTTAAAGTAGCAGATGGAGTTATACCTTGGGGAGTTTTTGAAACTCAAGTAGGTGAACTTTGGAATTCAGCACAATTGAAACAGTTGGCTACTGAATGGCCTACTCTAGCATCTAGAAAGATTTCTATCGGAGATGCGACAATTAAGACTGTGGCTGAATATTACGCCAAAACTAGTAGTACATTTCAAGTAGAAATTTTTACGGGCGATGGGGGACTCAAGGCTTATGAACCAGCTACCCCAGCACCTACACGTCGTAGCAGTCGAACAAAAAGGTAAAATATCCTTGAGCGATTACTAATTACCCAAAATAGAGGTTTGCTCACTAAATTGTCATGAATTAAGTTTGATAGGAATTGTAATAATAAACTCTGTTCCTTCTTTTACAGTAGATATACATTGCAGTTGACCACAATGTTTTTCTACAACAATTTGATAGCTAATGGATAGCCCCAATCCAGTTCCTTTACCAACGGGTTTCGTGGTGAAAAATGGGTCAAATAATCGCTTTTGTATCTCCTTGGAAATTCCAGTACCATTATCGGCAATGCGAATAACTACTTGCCGATCATCTATAACCTCAGTACGAATACGAATAAAAGGTGATTTTAGAGTTTAATCAGCTGATTCAAAACTCTCGAAGATAGAATCAATTGCATTTGCTATAATATTCATAAATACTTGATTTATCAAGCCAGCGTAGCATTCTACTAAAGGGAGATTTCCATATTCTTTATAAATAGTAATTATCTGACCTGTTTGCTGATTTGTTAGACGGCTTTGTAATATTATTAGAGTACTATCAATACCTTCATGAATATCAACTATTTTTTTATCAGATTCATCGAGGCGAGAGAAATTACGTAAAGAAAGAACTATCTCTTGATACGCTCAGTACCAAACTTCATAGAATCAAGAAGCTTTAGGAAATCAGCAGTTAAAAACTCTATTTCAAGTTCAGCGATCGCAGTTTTAATTTCTGCCACTGGTGCAGGATAATGGTGTTGATATAGGCTAATTAATTTCAGTAAATCTTGAGTATACTTGAGCGCATAAACAAGGTTGCCAGCAATAAAGTTTACAGGGTTATTGATTTCGTGTGCAATACCAGCAACGAGTTGTCCTAAAGCCGCCATTTTTTAATATAGCCAGCATACTTCAATCCTTAACCTTGAGTTAATATTTCTGATAACACCTCAAACAAGCATTGCGATAATTGCAAAGTTAATTAAACTTATATTTCCCTGATTATTGCTTAAAATCACAGTTGTGCTGTAAAACTGCAAATGTTAAAGCATCCCATACTTTTCTATACTAGAAAATTGATACCAATTAGGAATTACGCAAAAATCGCCAAAAAGCTGAATTTGAATTTATCCAGGACTTACGCACAGGTAATGCAAAATCGAACCACAGAGAAGCCAGTGCGTTAGACCGTTCTCCGACTTGAAGCAACTCAACTGGCGTGACGCAGAGTATACGGAGAAATAGGAGTATAACAGGTTTCTTGCGTAAGTCGTATTATCAATAGACATCTCCAGAAATTAACTATGCGTTACCTGAAATCCTTGTAGAGACGCGAAATTAATTGTACTGGGCAACTCTTGGAGACGCTAAAAGCGAACGCCCCGCTACGCTAACGCGTCTCTACATTCTTTTTCGGAGATGTCTAATTTGTAGAGTTATCCAAAACCCTTGTATAAGTAAGTAGGCGAGAATAAATCAAAATAGATTAAGTAATGTAAAAAATCTTGAGATGAGTTCGTAGTGAGGGCTTCAGCCCTCAAATTAGGACTAAAGTCCTTACTACAAACCTTAAATTATTCACGCCGCTCTACTTAGATGTAGCACTGCTAAGTCTCTATCTTTCGGAGATGCCTAAACAACACATCACCATTTTTCAGATAAAGGTAAAATATCCTTGAGCGATCGCCCTTTGCCTATAACATCACGTTATCATCGGATATTGGGGAATTTCCGCGCCTAACTCGATAGCATCTATGACCGCCTCTCACTCTGAAACTCCATCTACCAAGCCTGATGCAAGTACTTTTATTTCTGACCATCAACAGGTGGATCGCAGTAAGCTAAGTCAAATGTACTTGCACTATGTCGAGACGAAGGATAAATATCCTCACGCGGTATTGCTGTATCGGGTAGGAGATTTCTTTGAATGCTATTTCCAAGATGCTGTAAAATTAGCGCAAGAATTAGAATTAGTTCTCACTAGCAAACAAGCTGGAGAACAGGGACGGGTGGCGATGTCTGGTGTTCCGCATCACGCTTGGGAACGCTACGCAACGCTGTTGGTAGAAAAAGGCTATGCAGTCGTAATTTGTGACCAAGTGGAAGATGCTTCTGAAGCTGCTGGTAGATTGGTGCGACGCGAGGTAACGCGCATCCTCACCCCAGGCACTTTGCTAGAAGAGGGAATGCTCAAATCAAGTCGCAATAATTACCTAGCAGCAGTAGTAATTGCCGCAAATCATTGGGGTTTAGCTTATGCAGACATCTCCACAGGGGAATTTCTTACAACTCAAGGTAGTGATTTAGAACATCTGACACAAGAATTAATGCGCTTGCAACCTTCAGAGGTGCTGGTTCCGACAAATGCGCCCGATTTAGGTAGTTTGCTGCGTCCCGGAGAAACTTCGCCACATCTGCCCCAGTGTTTGCCACCATCATTTTGTTATAGTTTGCGATCGCAAGTTCCCTTTTCTCAAGCTGAAGCTAGACCTAGATTATTGCAGAAATTTAAGGTGCGATCGCTCGAAGGACTCGGTTGCGATCATCTTCCCCTCGCCGTTCGTGCGGCTGGCGGTCTTCTGGAATACCTGGAAGATACTCAAAAAGAAAACCCAGTTACCCTTCAAAGACTCCGCAGCTACACTGTCACCGACTACCTAATTGTTGATAATCAAACCCGCCGTAACCTGGAAATTACCCAAACCGTCCGAGATGGCACTTTTCACGGTTCCCTACTCTGGGCGTTAGATAAAACTAGTACAGCGATGGGCGGGCGTGCTCTGCGGCGGTGGTTATTGCAACCGCTACTCGATATTAAAGGCATTCGGGCCCGTCTTGATACCATCCAAGAATTGATGGAAAATACACCACTGCGTCAAGATTTGCGGCAATTATTACGGCAAATTTATGATTTGGAACGACTCACAGGCAGGGCGGGTTCTGGTACAGCTAATGCTAGAGATTTAGTTGCTTTGGCAGATTCCCTCTCACGCTTACCAGAATTATCCAGCTTAGTAACCCAAACCCATTCTCCATTTCTCAAAGCTTTGCAGAAAGTCCCAACTGTGTTGGAAGAATTAGCACAAAAGTTACACGCACATCTTGTCGAGTCACCACCTATACTAATCAAAGAAGGCGGATTGATTCGCCCTAGTGTAAATCCCCTGTTGGACGAAAGGAAGGCAACTGTAGAAGCAGACCAGCAATGGATTGCCAATTTAGAAGTTGATGAGAGGGCTAAGACGGGAATTCCGACTTTGAAGGTAGGATTTAACAAAACCTTTGGTTACTATATCAGTATTTCCCGCACCAAAGCTGACCAAGTACCCGCTAATTATATCCGTAAGCAAACCCTGACCAATGAGGAACGTTACATCACCCCAGATTTGAAGGAACGGGAAGCGCGGATTCTCACGGCACGGGATGATTTAAATCAGTTGGAATATGAGATTTTTACAGCGTTGCGGGAAGAGGTAGCACAAGAGGCGGAAGTAATTCGCAATCTTTCTCGTGCAGTGGCGGCGGCGGATGTGTTGTGTGGTTTGGCTGAGTTGGCGGTACATCAAGGTTACTGTCGTCCAGAAATGTTGTCAGGAAGGGAGATAAATATTGTTGATGGTCGTCATCCAGTGGTGGAACAGTCTTTGCCTGCGGGTTTCTTTGTGCCGAATTCGACGCAATTGGGTCAAGAGTCATTAGTCATTAGTCATTTGTCATTAGAAGATGACCAAGAACAAATGACCAAGGACAAAGGACAAATGACAAATGACAATCCCGATTTGATCATCCTCACTGGGCCAAATGCCAGTGGCAAAAGTTGTTATTTGCGTCAGGTGGGATTGATTCAGTTAATGGCGCAGATTGGTAGTTTTGTACCAGCTAGGTTTGCCAGATTGGGAATATGCGATCGCATTTTCACTCGTGTAGGTGCAGTAGATGATCTTGCAACTGGTCAATCTACGTTCATGGTGGAGATGAATGAAACGGCGAATATTCTCAACCATGCCACATCTAGGTCGTTAGTATTATTAGATGAAATTGGTCGCGGAACAGCAACTTTTGATGGTCTTTCCATAGCTTGGGCGGTGGCGGAATATATCGCAGTAGATATTCGGGCGCGAACGATTTTTGCTACTCACTACCATGAATTGAATGAACTGGCAAGCATTTTGCCGAATGTCGCTAATTATCAGGTAACAGTGAAAGAATTACCCGATCAAATTATCTTTTTGCATCAAGTTCAACCGGGAGGCGCTGATAAGTCTTACGGTATTGAGGCGGGAAGATTGGCAGGTTTACCAGCCGTAGTTATTCAACGAGCAAAACAAGTAATGGGGCAAATTGAGAAGCATAGTAAGATTGCGATGGGGTTGCAAAATCTGGATTGATATCTTACCGCATTTCTTTAAGTAGACCGATAGTATTGCGTGTTTAGGCAGCCAAAATAGCACCAAAAGCGATAACAGTCCATAAATTGTTATCATGTAAGTACGTGATGTACATACGTTTGAAGATGAGTAAATCTTACAGCATTCGTAGTACCAAAATTGGTAACAGTGCAGGGTTTAGGCTACCAGCTGAGTTTTATCGGGAACATCCTCAGTTTGCCAATGCAGATGGTTGGATAGAGGTATTGTCGCCGGATACTGCAATTTTGCGGATTTTAACTCAATCTGGTGATGATGAAGACGCTGAAGACTCAGTAATGATGCGGCTGTTTCTCGATTTTGCTATGACAGAAGCGCTTAAAAATAACACACTGCAACCTTATACAACTGAAATGTCTGAGGCTGCCCGCGAACTAATTGCAGGTGTGGAATTAGACGATGAGTCATTAGACTTCTTGCATGAATCCTTGCCCTCACCCTAAATCCCTCTCCCAAGCTTAGGAGAGGGACTTTGAAATTCTCTCCCCTTCTCCCAAAATTGGGAGAAGGGGTTGGGGGATGAGGGCTAGTTTTGCATTCGTGCAAGAGGTCTATTAGAAGATGGCTAAGTTTGTCAGTAATGGATGGGGAGTTTATTTTCACCCACAACTATTTGGTACTCAATATCAAGAATTATTTGAGCGCGTTTCCCGTTTACGGGAGGAATTACCAGAGGCTGAATATAAAACCCATGCAACGGTAAAATTGTTTGCAGCAATTACTGTTGCAATTGAAACTAAGATTACCTCTGACCCGTTTGCAAGTCATTTTGCCTTGACAGGGGCGTTAAAACGCTATGGACGGGTGAAAAAGATGGGTTTACCGGAACGGTACCGACTGTTTTTTAAGGCGTTTGATACGGAACAGTTGAAGGTGATTGTAATTTTGTGGTTAGGATTTCCACGTAAAGAAGGAGCGAAAAATGACTGCTACCAGGTGTTTACTAAAATGGTTGAACGAGGGACATTTCCAGACAGTTTAGATGAGTTGTTGAAAGATTGTGAGATAACGCATGATTAAAAGAGCAAGAGAGTTGTCAAGTAGTTGAAATCTTGTCAACCTTTATGCTTAAAATTGCACAAGAGGTTTATTTAGCATCTACTAAAAGCTAAAGTCAACCCTTTGCAGGACTCCCATAAGCAATGCTGACTGAAATTTTGCCTTTCCGCTTTGAGTTAGACACGATCGCGATCGCCGGAGCGAGTTTGTGGTCATTGGCGCTATATCTAGGTTTTTCCCCAGTCAATGAATGGGTAATCGAGCAACTCAACCGCTGGTTTAACTTTGCGGAGCGATCGCTTTATACCAGCCAGACAGAATTTGAAAAGACTCGTAAAGCCAGAGAATCCCAAAACTCTTTCTACGCTTCATTATTTAGCATTGTGCCTTTTTTGGTAATTGGTGCTTTATGTAACTGGGTTTTGGAAATTAGTTTAGGTGAGAGTTGGGGAATTAGTACAGGTATATTAGCTTGTATGGGTGCTGGCATTTATGAACTTGGGCGCAGGGATGGAGAATCTTCCGATTAAGCCAACGTGAGTTCGACGAACCTCTCCCGGACAGCCTCCCTCTGGGAAACGGAAAGGGAGGAGTAGCGAAAAATTCAGCTTTTGCTCCCCTCTCCGTGTCGGAGAGGGGTTGGGGGAGAGGTCAAGTCGCTTCGCTCCAATTAAAAATGTAAAATTAAAAATTGCAATCAGTGGGGGCTTGAACCCATACAAAATTTTATTTGCTAAGTTTTTTGCCATCCGGCAAAAACAAACGTGTAAAATATTAGGTTTGTTCTCTCTCAAGCCTCGTAAATTGGCAAAGGTATTGTAGAAAGAAAGTTTTTCTAGCCGCCCTAATAGGGAAGCTTAGGCAACTTAATGATAAAGCTCGTCCCCTTGTTCTGGGCACTTTCAACTTCAATCGTCCCCTGATGCGCCTCAATAATACTTTTTGCTAAAAATAATCCTAACCCCCATCCTGTTTGATCCTCAGCAGAGATGGTTCGACGAAATTGTTGAAATAAGATTGATTGAGCTTCTGAAGAGATTGGATTCCCCTCGTTGTGGATAGTCAGGCTGATATGCGTTTCAATTTGCTCAAGCGTAAGTGTAATTGGTGCATTAGCAGCACCATACTTCACGGCGTTAATAGCTAAGTTTTCAATTACCCGTCGTATCTCTTTACGGCTGCAATTGCTCCTGATAGCAGTATCAGAAACTATAACAAACCGATCTCCATAAGCAAAGTTCAAATCCTCTACTACGTCCTGAACAAGGCTGTCTAAATTGCATTCTTCAAATTCAAACTTTAAGCTCTCCCCCGCCCGCAGCCGACTAGCATCGAGCAGATTTTGAATCATCGAATTCAAACGATCGACTGCTTTTAGCATTTTCGCCGCGATATTCGCATGAGTGTCTCCTTGTTCAAGCCGACGCAGAGTCAGGTGAGTACCCATTTTTATGACATTGAGTGGGTTTCTAAGATCGTGGGTCAGTGTCACCATAAATAATTCTTGAATATCTCGCAGCGTCTGGGAAAATTCTGTAGCTGCATCGTTAACGGCTTGCTCAATGGAATCGATAATAATATCTCGTTCCCTTACCTCTAAAGCCGCTTCTTCTTCTAAAATTTCAAATATGACCTGACGGAGAATGTGGTACTCAAAAATCATTTGAGTCATCGAGTAGTCGACAAAACCCGCCCGTTCATGTCCATGCTTTTTCCCAATCCGAGTGCTTTCTAGTTTATCGGTTTTTATTCTGGCTGGTGTCCTTTCAATCTTTGTTGACAGCTCATCCACCAATTGCTCTAGATACTCAGGTAGCGAATTTTGTAGCATCAGAGAGTCCTGATGTATTGATGCACCAACTTCATCACGCGCCCGCTCTTCCCACCTCTGCATAATTCTTTCAGCATTTTGCTTAAGACGCTTAGACGTTTGGTTAGCCATAGATTAGACCTCTTGCAAAAATAAATTATGGTAAAATAAAGGGACTTAAAAATTTACTTTCTATCTCTATCAAACATCCTAATGAGGTAACAAAAATTTTCTGTATAGATTTTGATTACTCCTTCATCTTTCCCTATTTCCCAATTTCCTCGCCAACAATTTGTGCTATTTTCTGCGCTGCACCACTTTCGCCACGAATCTTACGGAGTTTAGCGCGAATATCAGCCAATTTTTCTGGATGGGCTAATAAGTCTAAAACCATTTCCCCAATTTCTTGGGGTTGAAGTTTACCCATAAGTTCTGGAACTATCTCTTCCTGTGCCCAGATATTTGGCCATGCTAATAAACCTTTGTGTCTTACAAATCTTAGGAATAACCAATTAATCACCTTAGTAAATGGCGTACCTACTCCCGGCAGATTTGCCAACAACCCAGGTAAACCATCCCAAGCACGCATGGCATCAAGTTGCTGGGTTGGCAGCAAAACAATCATTGGCACTCCTAAAGCACCGAGTTCGGCAGTGTTTGCCCCCACCGTAGTTAAGCAGATGCAGCACTGTGATAATAAATTATATGCAGGGTTTTCTTGCCACAGTTCCACAGTTAAGCCTGTTGTTGTTTTGAGTAATGCTTTGCTGTTAGAGTCCTCTGGCACAATTAAGGAAGCGCCGCCAAAGCCAAATGTTTCAGCAATAGCGTTCTTTTTGGGATCAGCAAAACTAGCTAAAGTTTGTGAATCTAAAGTTGGGGCTAGAGGAATCACAAATTTAGTTTGAGGTCTTTTTCCATGAACGTATTCAGCAATGCCTAAACTTAATGGTACTCCTTGGGCTAATTTTGCGGCTTTTGAACCAGGGAGTAAACCAATTAATTCAGTCTTTTGTCCTACGCTGTGGGAAGTCGCTGACGTGTCTATGTCATTAGTCATTTGTCCTTTGTCGTTTGCTAAGGACATAGGCGCTTCGCCTTCCCGCAGGGTATGACTAATGACTAATGACTCTTGACTACTAGCTTCTAGCATCAAATCACCGACAACAGTGAATTTGTGAGCATATTTCTGGGGGACACCCGCAGCAACTTCAGCTTTCATTACGCCAAAGCGATCAATCCACTTATGCCAACGGGCTTGCCATTCAGCATAAACTACTGTGCGATATCCCAGCTTTTTGCCTATGACTACGGGGAAAATTTGATCGCCACCGAGAAAAACAACTATACCGTGACTTCTCCAATCCCAATTCTCAAAGGTTTTACCCCAAAGCAAAAATTGCCAAAAATGCTCTGCTGGCTGTACTCTATCTACTTCTGGGTAAGAAAGTGCGATCGCAGCTTCTTTACCACTAGCATTTGAGCAAGGTGATAATACCACAGAAATCCTGACTACAGAAGGGTCATTCCCTAGTTCTTGCCGCAACGCCTTCACTACTGGACGCACCCAAGTTGTTACTTCACCTGGGCCATTTGAAAGGATGAGAATATCTACTTGAGTCATTAGTTAATCGTACATTTGGCAAGTTAGCGTAAGCGAAGCTCGTCGTAGACATCGCTCTTGTTGATCCCATTGCTAATAAAACACCTATAAACGCGATAGGATCAATACTCATAGATTAATATTTAATCATACTTATAATGTCTTATAGTGACTTTTCACTGTCAAAAGTCAAACGCGACTTTAACTTAACTACAGTTGAAAATGGACGGTTTTTACCAGAAACGCAGTCCATAGAACCTAGTTTTTACCTCAAAGAAGCACTAAGCGAAGGACTACCACTAGCAACAGCAACTGGTTCAGAAAAAGCTCGCTCAGAGTTAATTATTAGCCCAATACTCTTAGAAGTTCGGAAAATCCTTGAACGCAAAGTCAGCTTTTTTTCGGGTGAAGATTTTACCGTCGCATCAGAGCTAGGCTTAAGTGGAGTATGTGATTTTTTAATTAGCCGCTCACCCGAACAAATATTTATTGAAGCTCCTGCGATCGTAATTATTGAAGCAAAAAAAGGTGATTTAAAACCTGGTTTAGGGCAATGTGCAGCAGAAATGATTGCCGCCCAAAAATTCAATGAAATCAATAATATACCGATTAAGACAATTTATGGCAGCGTCAGTAGCGGTACAGCTTGGCGATTTTTGAAATTAGAAGGGCAAACACTGAGTATTGATTTGAATGATTATACAGTTCCGCCAGTGGAAATACTATTAGGAATGTTGGTTTGGATGGTGCGGGAAGGTTAGATGTTTTGATCTTTGTGTCTTAATGTCTGTGCTTAAAACAGGATCGCTTCAAAGATATGAAAAGCTGTACGCTAACCCTCTCCAACCTCTATTATGTAGAAATCGAATACTCTAGGGAACGTGGATTATCGATTCTTTTGGAAGCGTCTAATATTTCTAGCCCGATAATATTTCCATTTTCATCGTAATCTAAAATTACCCCTGGCTTTTCTTCGTCACTATCTTCTATGGGTACATCACTCAATATAATTCTTAATATATCTACTTCTGGGTCATAGTTAATTTTCATATTTCTCTCCAGTATTTTTCAATCTTACTAGTTTTATATACGGTTATTACAACTGCCGGGTCAATATCATCTACTACGATAACGCGCAGCAAGAATGTTTTCCCACTACCAAAGTCAATTTTTGACTGGTAGACTTTTCTGCCTTCTTTTTCTAAGACTACTTGCCCAGGAGCATTAAGAACAGATTCAACTAAAGATTGAGATATATTTCTTCGCTCCATCTCTGTCTGTGCATGACGAGAAATTTTATACTTCATTTTTATTCTGTTTGCTCATCAAGTATGGTCTGATTTAGGCAGAAGATAAATACTAATTATTTTTATAATTATCTAAATTATTTAATTCATCTTCCAAAGAATCTAAATCTTGAAATTTAACCCTAAAGAAACCCTGTCTCCCTACTAACTGGTATAAATCAGAACTACATAATTGGAGTCTGTCTATCCTAACTAAAAAGTATTAGTCAGCATAGGCAAGTTTCATTTTGCAAATGGCTTTAAATCGCTAAATAGCTATTTACCTATTAATAAATATTACAGAAAATTTACATATAAGTGAGCGTATACTTTTATATAAAGTCAACAATTACAAAGAAATATTTCGTTTTTTATATCGATTTGTGTCAGATACACGATAAAATGCCCACTGGGCAAGCGTTTTCTGATAAAAAACACATATTGCCTAAAGATCACAAAGTTACCTGTGGCTGATGATGCCGCTAGGAACTTACAGAGAGAACACGCATCAAAGGAGCCGAAGAAGCATGTTCACACACGTCAAGTCCACCATTAGACACATTGCGCCAGATAACTTACGCGGACGTAATTTAATCAAGGTGGTCTATGTCGTGCTTGAGTCCCAGTACCAGAGTGCTTTGTCGCAAGCGGTTCGCACGATTAACGCGAACAATCCCAACTTGGCGATTGAAATCAGTGGGTACTTGATTGAGGAACTCCGCGACCCAGAGAACTATGAGGAGTTCAAGCGAGAAATTGAGAGTGCGAATATCTTCATCGCTTCCCTCATTTTCATCGAAGACTTAGCACAGAAAGTTGTAGCAGCAGTAGAACCACACCGCGATCGCCTGGATGTTTCCGTTGTCTTTCCCTCTATGCCAGAGGTAATGCGCCTGAGTAAAATGGGTAGCTTTTCTTTGGCACAATTGGGTCAGTCAAAAAGTGCGATCGCGCAATTCATGCGAAAACGCAAAGAAAAATCCGGTGCGGGCTTCCAAGATGGGATGCTGAAGCTTTTGCGAACCCTGCCGCAAGTGCTGAAGTTTTTACCAATGGAAAAGGCACAGGATGCCCGAAATTTCATGCTCAGTTTTCAGTATTGGCTGGGTGGTTCTCCAGAAAATCTGGAAAACTTCTTGCTGATGCTAGCTGATAAATACGTATTTAAAGGTTTAGAAAAACAAGATTTTGCACCTTCTACATACGAACAGCCGGTTGTTTATCCCGATTTAGGGATTTGGCATCCTTTGGCTCCTAGTATGTTTGAAGATGTCAGAGAATACCTCAATTGGTATACAGCTCGTAAGGATATTTCTAGCGATCTAAAAGATCCCCTAGCTCCTTGTGTCGGGTTAGTATTGCAACGGACTCACCTAGTTACAGGGGATGATGCCCATTATGTAGCAATGGTGCAGGAATTGGAAGCACTAGGCGCACGGGTACTACCTGTGTTTGCTGGTGGTTTGGATTTCTCCAAGCCTGTTGAGGCTTACTTTTATGAACCAAATACCAACACACAGTTGGTAGATGCAGTAATATCGCTGACTGGTTTTGCTTTGGTGGGTGGCCCAGCCAGACAAGATCATCCCAAAGCAATTGAGTCACTCAAACGCTTAAATCGTCCTTATATGGTGGCGTTACCCTTAGTATTCCAAACCACAGAAGAGTGGATGGATAGCGATTTAGGGTTACATCCAATTCAAGTAGCTTTGCAAATTGCAATTCCTGAATTGGATGGAGCAATTGAGCCGATTGTATTATCGGGTAGAGATGGAACTACAGGCAAAGCGATCGCACTGCGCGATCGGGTTGAAGCTGTAGCCGAACGCGCCTTAAAATGGGCTAACCTCCGCCGCAAGCCGAAACTGGAGAAAAAAGTCGCCATCACCGTTTTCAGCTTTCCGCCAGATAAAGGCAACGTCGGAACCGCCGCTTACTTGGATGTATTCGGTTCCATCTACGAGGTAATGAAAGCCATGAAAAATAATGGCTACGACTTACCAGAATTGCCAGAATCCGCCGAAGCGTTGATGCAAGAAGTCATCCATGACGCTCAAGCGCAGTACAACAGCCCAGAACTGAACATTGCTTACAAAATGTCGGTTCCTGAGTATGAGGCGCTAACCCCTTACTCTCAACGCCTAGAGGAAAACTGGGGGCCACCTCCGGGACATCTCAACAGCGACGGGCAAAATCTGCTGATTTATGGTAAGCAATTTGGTAACGTCTTCATCGGTGTACAACCAACATTTGGTTACGAAGGCGATCCGATGCGGCTGTTATTCTCCCGTTCAGCTAGTCCTCACCACGGTTTTGCTGCTTACTACACTTACCTAGAGCAAGTTTGGAAAGCTGATGCTGTACTGCACTTTGGTACACACGGTTCTTTGGAATTCATGCCAGGTAAACAGATGGGGATGTCTGGTGATTGTTATCCAGATAACTTGATTGGCTCAATTCCCAACCTGTATTACTACGCAGCTAATAATCCGAGTGAGGCGACAATTGCCAAACGCCGGAGTTATGCCGAAACAATTTCTTACTTGACACCGCCGGCAGAAAATGCTGGTTTGTATAAAGGTTTGAAGGAACTCAGCGAGTTAATTGCTTCCTACCAAACCTTGAAAGATAGCGGACGCGGTGTTTCCATTGTCAACAGCATCATGGATAAATGTCGGATCGTGAATCTGGATAAGGATATTAACCTGCCAGAAACCGATGCCAGAGACATGAGTACTGATGAGCGGGATAATATTGTTGGCAACGTCTACCGCAAGTTGATGGAAATCGAGTCGCGGTTGTTGCCTTGTGGGTTGCACGTCATTGGTAAACCCCCAAGTGCAGAAGAAGCGATCGCAACTCTGGTAAATATTGCTAGTCTAGATCGTCAAGAAGAAGGACTTCAAGGCTTACCGGGAATTATCGCTAACAGCATTGGGCGTAACATTGATGATATTTACCAAAATAACGACAGAGGCATTTTAGAAGATGTCCAGTTATTGCAAGATATCACTTTGGCAACCCGTGCAGCAGTTACCGCCCTTGTCCAAGAGCAAATCGACGCGGAAGGACGAGTTTCTTTAGTTTCCCGGTTGAATTTCTTCAACATGGGCAAAAAAGAACCTTGGGTAGAATCATTACATAAAGCAGGTTATCCCAAAGTTGACACCGCCGCCCTAAAACCCCTACTTGAGTATTTGGAATTCTGTCTGCAACAAGTTTGTGCCGATAACGAACTCGGAGCATTACTCAGAGGCTTGGAAGGTGAGTACATCCTACCTGGCCCTGGTGGCGATCCCATCCGCAACCCGGATGTATTGCCCACGGGTAAGAATATCCATGCACTCGATCCGCAATCCATCCCAACAACAGCAGCAGTTCAATCAGCCAAAATCGTCGTAGACAGGCTTTTGATCCGCAATAAGGCTGAAAATGAAGGAAAATGGCCAGAAACTATCGCCTGTGTCCTTTGGGGAACCGATAACATCAAAACTTACGGCGAATCCCTAGCGCAAATTATGTGGATGGTCGGCGTGCGTCCAGTTCCCGATGCCTTGGGACGGGTGAACAAGTTGGAATTGATATCTCTAGAAGAGTTGGGAAGACCCAGAATTGATGTGGTAATCAACTGTTCTGGTGTATTCCGCGACTTGTTCATCAACCAAATGAACCTGCTAGACCAAGGCGTGAAGATGGCAGCCGAGGCAGATGAACCCTTAGAAATGAACTTTGTTCGCAAACACGCTTTGCAACAAGCTGAGGATATGGGGATTAATCTGCGTCAAGCAGCGACGCGTGTTTTTTCCAACGCTTCTGGTTCCTATTCGTCAAATATCAACTTGGCGGTAGAAAACAGCACTTGGGATAGCGAAGCCGAGTTGCAGGAAATGTATCTCAACCGGAAATCCTTCTCCTTCAATTCCGATAACCCCGGAATCATGGACGAATCCCGGCAGATTTTTGAAAGTACATTAAAAACTGCTGATGCAACTTTCCAAAATTTGGATTCTTCCGAGATTAGTTTAACGGACGTTTCCCACTACTTTGATTCAGATCCTACAAAGCTGGTGGCAAGTCTGCGGGGTGATGGTAAAAAACCAGCATCTTATATTGCAGATACAACCACAGCTAACGCCCAAGTGCGGACATTATCAGAAACCGTGCGTTTGGATGCGCGTACCAAATTATTAAATCCCAAATGGTACGAGGGGATGCTGTCTCACGGTTACGAAGGTGTGCGCGAACTTTCCAAGCGGTTGGTGAATACAACAGGTTGGAGTGCGACAGCCGGCGCTGTGGATAACTGGATTTATGAGGATACTAACGAAACTTTCATCAAAGATGAAGAAATGCAGAAGCGGTTGTTAAACCTTAATCCCCATTCTTTCCGCAAGATTGTATCAACTTTGTTGGAAGTGAATGGACGCGGTTATTGGGAGACTAGCGAGGATAATTTAGATCGTCTCCGCGAGTTGTACCAAGAGGTTGAAGACCGGATTGAAGGGATAGACTAGGATTACATGGGCAGGCATTATGCCTGCCTTAACTTTTCAATCTGAGATATGACTATGAATGCTTTAACGGTCAACCTTCAATCAGTATTGGAACTGACAGATGAGCAGTTTTTTAATCTATGTCAGGCAAACCGTGACTTGAGGTTTGAACGCACTGCAACCGGAGAATTAATTATCATGCCACCAACCGGGGGAGAAACCGGAAATCGTAATGGTAGACTAAATCAACAATTATTTAATTGGTCAGATACCGATTTAACTGGCATCGCTTTTGATTCTTCTACTTGCTTTAAATTACCTAATGGTGCAGATCGTTCACCTGATGCTTCTTGGATAAAGTTAGAACGATGGGATGCTTTAACTGAAGAAGAAAAACAAAAGTTTCCCCCCATTTTTCCTGATTTTGTCATTGAGTTACTTTCGCCAAGTGATAGTCTGAAAGTTGCTCAGGAAAAGATGAGGGAATACATAGATAATGGTGTGCATTTGAGTTGGTTAATTAATCGTAAATCGCGGCAAGTGGAGATTTATCGGCAAGGGCAAGAAGTTGAAGTGTTGGAATCGCCTCTTACTTTGTTAGGGGAAGATGTTTTACAGGGGTTTATTTTAAACCTTCAGGCGATTTGGTAACTGAATAACAAAACAAGAATCATGAAAAATTTAGAAGCACTAGCAGCTTGAAAATTATAATTCTATATTATTACACCTACTTTTATTCTATTTAGAATCTAAATATTGCTGATTAACTAAATATTCATCAATATTTTCTAAAATTTGTCTTAGATATTTTATAACTCTTTCACTTATTTCAACAAGATTCTCGGCAGATGTATTTTGACCAACTTCTTTAAAAGACATAACACCATGAGCTAAATCATTTCTATTTTTTTTTATTGACAGTAAATCAATTCCATCTCTAGTATCTTTGTCAGTAATGACTGAAAATCCATATAATTTAGCTATTATTTTGATTTCTTTAGCATCTACATTCCCAGAAAACAGATCATCTCGATTAAAGCCCGATTGAATAATATCTCTAAAAATTATTTCTGTTTGCTCTACAAAATTATTAACACTACACTGCTGTACATTGTCTTTTACATTTTTCAAAATTATTTTTTTAATTTCTAGTCTTAGTTGATCAAAGGAAACACCTTTATTACTAATTTCATCATAAATACTTTGAATAGCATTTCTCATAGTAGATTCTATAAGATTGTAAAGCAATAAAAATCCAGTAGCTTTTAAACTTTTATCTAATTCATCATCAATTTTAGAAATTGCACCATTCTTACTTAATAGAATTTGACCCTGTTCTAAATCTCTTAGAAAATAGAGATAATCACTAACGTCTTTAGCACGTTCGTTGAAATCATCTAAATCTAATATTTTTTTCACTCAACTGTACCTAAAATCTGATTACGAACATAGTTAATACGACGAATAACTTTATTTTTAGAACTACTAGCATCGCCGCTAGTGAATTCTCTAAATTCTTTTGAATCTAGGAAATCTACTGACGCAGGTCTGAGGTCTTCTTGCTGTCTTAAAGCTAAAGTTATACCAACCGCAAGAGACTCAAATTTAATTCGAGTTGTTGTTTTATCCTTTTTCTTACCTTGTCTAAAACCTGTTGGAAAATACTTGTCAACAAAATCAATCATTGCATAAAATTCATTTTTCATATTTTCTAGAGTATTTGGTTCAGCTTTATTAAGTTCCTGTACATAACTATCAAGAAACTCATTAATGTTTTTATTAAAACTTTGATAATTATTTAAAAAAGCAAAAAATCGTAAAATAAATTCTTGTGGTTCTACTCTCCTAATTGAGGGTTTTGTAAAATCACAAAGACTAAGAAATTTTTGGTACTTCGCTAATTCATCTATCAAGTCAAGAAAAAGGCCTCTTCTAATACCTCTAATTTTTTCCATTGGATTTAATTCAACACTACCCGTATTGATTCTTTCAAATAAATCTCTACGAGTTTCTTCATCAGCATCTTCTGTGAGTTGAATCATTCTTATGGTTGTTCGTTGAAAACGTCTTTGACGTGCAATAGGTAGACTAGAAAATATAAATCCTTTCAGTTTATCTAATTTTTCTAAATCCTGTAATAATAACTTGTCATTAATAAAATTAGCTAAAGTGCGAATCCTTTGTGTTCCATCTATAATTTCTAAACGAGCTAAATCTTTTGTTTCTAAAGGATTTTCGTTTGTTGCTTCCCCTGAAGTATCTGCAACATAAATATAAGGAATAGGTAAACCTAACAGAATAGATTCAATAAATTTAGATTGTCTTTTTTCATCCCAAATCATTGCTCTTTGGTAATCTGGAATAAATAATTCATTAGAATCATCATCAAGACCAACTAGGTATTTTTGAACTATAACTTCAATAGGGTACTCAATTGTGTTATAGTCAACTACTTTTTTCTTGTCGCGGATTTGTATTTCTGCTTCTTCCTGCATTTGTTCTGTAATATTTTTGCTTAATAAATTGTTACTCATATTAGATTTATATATCTAAGTTATTGCATCTATGGTATCGTACTTTTGATTATTCAGTTTTTGTTTTGCTGAATAAAAATTTCAATAAAACCCTTATAAATAAAAGACTTTAGCATTTTCCATTGCAAAATATTGCTTTAGCTGTAGGTTATGAGGTGTGTTAGTTTAGCTTAGTGTTTATTGGAAGTGTAGGGAATAGGATTTTGGAAATTTGTAGTGTAAGATCGCACCTACTCTTCCACAATAGGCGATCGCATTATTTTTGAGGTTTTTTATAAGGCGATCGCTCACTCTTGGACAACAGGCGATCGCTTTGTATGGAATGCGGCTAAATGAAAATCAAATATATAATTATAGATATGTATGTCTGCTAAAGATGTCTTTCATGAAGTTGTCAAAACAGCTTTACACAAAGATGGTTGGTAAATTACTCACGATCCACTCACAATTAGCGTGGGAGGAGTTAACCTTTCGATTGATTTAGCCGCCCAAAAGCTGATTGCAGCAGAACGTGAAGGACAAAAAATTGCAGTCGAAGTCAAAAGTTTTTTAGAGAGGTCGTCAGCTATTTCATAATTTCATACAGCATTAGGACAGTTTATTAATTATAGAGGTGCATTACGACGGCGGCAACCGGAGCGTGTTTTATATTTAGCATAGGACTTACGCATTGACAGAAAAGCCAAAATAACAGGTATAGTTTTCAAGGTTTATAGCTAGGTTTTTCAATGAGATTTTGGCGATCGCACCCAATCAACGGTGATTGAGAAAAGCCTGAAACAACGTATTTTCGTTAATGCACAAGATAGTTATTTTGTACAGTGCGTAAGTCCTATAGCAGTACCTTAAACAACTTACAAAACATTTTTTCAACTTGATTTTCCTAAAGAGATGATAGCAGAAAATCAAGTTAAAATGCTTATTTATGATGTAGAACAAGAGGTGATTTTCCAATGGATAAATTAACTCGATATCGCCAACTTTTACAACAGATATTACATGATTATAGCGAGCAAAAACCAGCTAACGGAAATATAGAAGTTGAAACAATTTTTGATACAGAACGTGACCATTATCAAATAGTTCATGTAGGGTGGGAAGGTCAAGACTGGGTACATAGTTGTATTATTCATATAGATATTAAAGGTGGGAAAATTTGGCTTCAGTGGAATGGTACAGAAGATGATATTGCAGCTAATTTGGTAGCTGCGGAAGTTCCCAAGGAAGATATTGTGTTAGGTTTTCAGTCTCCTTTTATGAGACAGTTTACAGAATATGCAGTGAGTTAGGAGATGTTTTGAAAATCTCCAAGTACTACTTAATGAATGTTAACCCTAACTCCTGTGTTAATGTGATATTGATGGGCTAGACAATGCTAAATAAGGTTAAACTAATTATTAAGTAATAAGTATTAATTATGGATAATTGGCAAGATATTACTGATGATAGATTAGTAAGACCAATACATCCTGGCGAAGTAATTGCATCGCTTTCTATAATACCATCATAAAATAAGTGTAGCCTCTAGGCTTCGTTGCCTATCCTGCTTATGAACGCCCTAACAGTCAACCTTAAACCTGTGCTGGAATTGACAGATGAGCAGTTTTTCCAGCTTTGTCAAGCAAACCGCGATTTGAGATTTGAACGTACTGCAACTGGAGAACTAATTATCATGCCACCAACCGGGGGAGAAACCGGAAATCGTAATGCTGGGCTAACTGCTCAACTTTGGATTTGGAATGAGCAATATAAAATGGGTATTGCCTTTGATTCCTCCACAGGTTTTAAACTTCCCAATGGTGCAGACCGTTCACCTGATGCTTCTTGGCTGAGACTGGAACGCTGGAATGCACTGACTCAAGAACAACAAACAAGATTTATACCACTTTGTCCTGATTTTGTTGTTGAGTTACTTTCGCCAAGTGATAGTTTGAAAGTTGCTCAGGAAAAGATGAGGGAATACATAGATAATGGTGTGCGTTTGGGTTGGTTAATTAATCGTAAATTGCGGCAAGTGGAGATTTATAGATCCGAAAAAGAAGTTGAGGTTTTGGAGTCTCCTGCTACGGTATCAGGGGAAGATGTGTTAAATGGCTTTGTGTTAAATCTTGGACTAGTGTGGTAACAGAATGAAGGCATCCATTGTCAAATAATTTATGTATACTGAAAATGTTTGATTTCTGGACTTTTGCCTAGGCAAAAAAATTTTGCCTGTTAATCTCTCAGCGATTTTAAAAGTAAAGCTTTAACCCGTTTTCAGTATAGGTTAGCAAGGTCAAAATTGAAATGATTCAAACATTTCAAAATAAAGCATTAGAAAATTTGTTTAGAGAAAATTTTAATAAAGGAGTTCCTGCAAACTTAGAAAAGAAAATTAGAATCAGACTTGAAGTTATAGACTCAGCGTTAATTTTAGAAGATATTAGATTACCGGGTTATGATTTGCATGAATTAAAAGGAGAGAGGAAAGGAACTTGGTCAATTAAGGTATCAGCAAACTGGCGTATAACTTTTAGATTTGAAGATGGTGATGTTTATAATGTCAATCTTGAAGATTATCATTAAGTCCTGTGTTAATATGATCTTAATTGGCTAGACAATGCTAAATAAGGTTGACCAGATTATTAAGTAAGAAGTATTAATTATGGATAGTTGGCAAGATATTACTGATAAGAGATTAGTAAGACCAATACATCCTGGCGAAGTAATTGCAGATATTTTAGATGATTTAGATATTAGTACCGCAAATTTTGCAGAAATTTTAGGGATATCTAATAAAACAATTCAGGAAGTTATTAACGGTCAAAGCTCAATTACAGTAGATATAGCAATACGTCTTGGTAAAGCTTTAGGAAATGGCCCAAGACTTTGGCTTAATCTTCAGCAAAAAGTCGATCTTTGGGATGCTTTGCAAAGGCATAAAGAAGAATATGAGCAAGTCATGACATTGGTTTAGAAGAAATTGTGAATAATTATTTTTTGAATAATTGAAATTTACACCAATTTTTTAGCAGTAACTCCCTATGATTTTTTACCAACACAGTAATAAACAACTTGCTTTTGCCCTTAGTACAGATGTTGCAATCCAAATTTGTGCATGGTGCGCTGATAATGAAATGCCAGAACAATTTTCTAAATCTATTACGTCGATATCAGGTGGCAAAAGCTTGAAATTTGAGTTCGATGTCATAAGCCACAATGTTATTAGCTTAAGAGTGGGCGGTTTCGCAATTTCTTGTAAAGCTGTATAATCAAGCACTTTAGAAGACCGAAAGCAACCGTGGGATTTATACGATAACCGGAAAGATGAATTAATTGTTTTTAATATCCATGAAGATGTTTATCCCTTTCTTGCAAAATGGAAATACTGGAACGCAACAGAGGCGCTTACACCCAGATATAGTTATGATTTCCAACTAGATTATGGTGCTATAGACCAACAAACAGAAAAAATAAGTGTTTACGATAGAAAAACTACAGGTCTATTCCTAATAGACTGGGATGAAATATTAACTGGTGCTGCGGATAAAGTAATCAATACTTAGAGTCAATCATTCTAAATATGTTTTTCGCTAAAGTGCATTCGCTTTTGACATTTTTATGGGAATATTCAAATTGAAATTTTTATATGGATGCGTTAATTATCAACTTTGCTCCTGTTCTTCAAATAACAGATGACCAATTCTTCCAGTTATGTCAGATAAATGAATTAATCAGATTTGAGCGTAATGCTGATGGCACTGTAGATTGGCAAGGTAGCAAAAGACTTAAATATACGATGCAGCGTTTGATTTGATGGACAAAATCTTGTCCGCTATATTTAAGGTGTACTAGTTGGTTCCTCACTCCCAGTTAATCAGCATGGATATCACAGCTACTTTGAACGAAATCGCAACTCTTAGTGTTGAAGATAGAATCCGTATTGTGCAGGCAATTTGGGATAGCATCGCAGCAGAGCAAGTTTACCCTGATTTAACCGATGCACAAAAGCGAGAGCTTGATTGTCGAACTGCTGACTACGATTCAAATCCAGATAATGTGCTGACTTGGGAGGAAATCAAAGCATCAATTAAGGGGCAGCAATGAATTATGTCCTAGTGTTTCGCCCAGAGGTTCGAGAAGAACTCAATGATGGACACAGTTGGTACGAAAGTCAAAAACCCGGTCTGGGTGACGAGTTTTTAGACTGTGTAGACGAAACAGTGAATCGAATTTCTCAGATATCAGAATCCTATGTAATTGTCTACGCTGATATCCGACGCGCAGTAGTGCGACGATTTCCTTATGCTGTGTACTATCGGATTGTGTCGAGTCGAGTAATAGTGACAGCAATTTTTCATGGTTGCAGAGATCCAAAATCGTGGCAGACGCGAACCTAACACCGAACGGTTTAACAATGCTACCAGATAACTTCTCTCTCTTTAGTAACAAAAGATATTCTAACAAATATGGGTTTGATGCTCACTATTATACTTTTTTGTCTTTAAGTCAAATATACACAGCGATACCTACGGTAAGCTACGCTAACGCACTCACTCTTTGCCAACAGGCGATGTCTAACGACAAGCCCTTCGGGTTCGGCAGTTCGCAACCGACGGAAACCGCCAGGATTGCGACTGCCTCACCGCTACGCGCCTACGCTTTGTTTTTGAGGTTTTCTGCAAAGCGTAAGCGTAGCCCGTCGTAGACATCGCTCCTCATCAACTATCGAAGCATAAAATTAAAGCATGACTATTCATAAAACAGATATGCTAAAAACGCTTTGGGCTACTGTTCGGGAAGGAAAAATCGAATTGCTGGAGTCAGAGGAATTAGCGGAAGGGACAAGAGTTTTAGTGACGCTGCTTCCTGATGATGAAACTGAATTTTGGCTTCAAACGAGTCAAACATCACTCTCATCAGTTTGGGATAACGCTGAGGATGATGTCTATGCCGAACTAAGTAAAACGACGTAAATAATTAAAAGTTTGTAGTAAGGACTTTAGTCCTTCTTTTAGGACTAAAGTCCTTACTACAAACTTGATTACAATAATTTTACGAGGTTTATATACAGTGCGTAAAAGCTTAGTTGTCAAAGTGATTGGCAAGTTAGCTGATGCTGATGCTGAACTTTTAGAGCAATCTTTGCGGTGTTGGTTGGGGTTGTCATAGTATTAACAACTTCGCAAAATTGAGAATTGAATGTTTATAAAAAGCGATCGCATTTGCTTGTTGGGCGATCGCATTTGCTTGTTGAGCGATCGCATTTGCTTGTTGGGCGATCGCATTTGCTTGTTAAGCGATCGCATTTGCTTGTTGGGCGATCGCATTTGCTTGTTGGGCGATCGCATTTGCTTGTTGGGCGATCGCATTTGCTTGTTGGGCGATCGCATTTGCTTGTTGGGCGATCGCATTTGCTTGTTGGGCGATCGCATTTGCTTGTTAAGCGATCGCATTTGCTAATTACGTTCATCCCGAAACAAGAGACAGATACGAATCAATAAGTATAAACACAGGGTGAGTGTCGGTTAAGCAGTTTAAATTAAATCCACATATTTACTATTCTCACGTAGAAAAACATCCAAGTATGCTGAAATAGAAGTACTCCAGAAATATCTCCCATGTCTTTAAAAACTCGCGGTTCTGCTGCTGTAGACAAAGCTCAACACCGTCTCGCTCTGCTTAAATCCATCAATGAGAATCTGGATTTAGGGCACGGATTAAGCATTGAAGCTTACACCCGCCTTATCCATAACACCCGTGCCACGCTAGAAGCTCATAATACGCTTTTGTCTAATCTTGAGGAATCTCGTAAAAGAATAACTCAGATGGAGCAAACACTCTCAGAACTCTCTGAAAGGATGCTTATTGGAGTTGCGACTGTCTACGGCAGAAACAGCATAGAGTATTCAAAGGCAGGCGGCTCTAGCCGAAAGCGGAGTAGTAGTAAAAAATCTATTTCAGAAGTTCCTTCAGTTGTTGCGGTTCTCACTACTCAACCCATCCAAACTGCAACTAACGGCAAAGGCAGCTTAAGCAATGCCTAAGTTTATTTTACTTAACTGGGCAGCTATTATTCGTTAAGTTCATGGGTTAGCACAGCTAGCTGTGCTACCTTACTCCAAAATCCACGCAGCCTGAAAAAAGTCGCGTTCGCAAAACATCGCATAACGATAGGTTGAATGCACAACGGAATTGGTAGCGGCATAATTGTCAACCAAATTTTCTAATTGTTGTGTTAATGGTTGAAAATCTGTGCTGCTATAAGTACGAATCCAGTCTGCATATTGATGATTAGGAATGCCGTTAGCAGCTAACTTTTCTCCCAGAAAGGCATACAAACCCATACAGGGAGACATTGCCGCAGCAGTTAAACCCACATCTCCACCCCAAGCAGTTGCTAACAAAAAGTCAGTATAGCGACGGGTGGCAGATGCAGGTTCTACAGAATGCAAATTTACTCCCCATTGGGAAGCATAACCACTATGCAGCCGCAGTTCTTCTAAAACTCCACTAGCTAAGTTATGAAATGTGGTGAAACCTAACCAGTCTGGTGCTTTAGCTGCGGCGATACTATACGCACGGGCAAAAGCTTCTAAAAAAAAAGCATCTTGCCCTACGTAGTAAGCAAATTTAGGTTGCTCAAGAGTACCATCGCCAATACCTTGAACGAAAGGATGTTCTAGGCAAGCTTGGGCTAAGTCTTGATTTACTGCCCATAATTCTTGAGATAAAGTCATTTGTTATTTGTCATTTGTCATTTGTTATTATCCCCTTTAAAAAGGGAAGAACTGGAGCAAGACTGAGCCAAGACTTCCCAAAAAGTCTACAAAACTGGGACTACCAGCACTTACCTTCTCATTTACGGGTGTTTGCAGTTCTTTAATAAAAGCTTGGGCTGTTTGGGTTCCAGGAGTATTGCTTTGGGATGTAAACAACTTTTCTGCAACTTGGGCATCTTGAAATGCACCTTGTCTATCTAGTATTTGGTAACGAGCGATACCACGAGCTAAATAAGCACCTGCATATTCTGGTTTAATAGCGATCGCTTGATTAAAATAACTGATTGCTTGCTGTTGGTTGCCTTTTTGCCCTTCTGCTACACCCAAAGCATAAAATTCTTCTGGTGAAGCAATTTGTGATGGTATACCAACTGCACCTTGGAAGTTAGCACCATTTAAGTAAGCACCAGTCAGTTCTGCATTTGCTAAATAAGTATTTCTCAAATCAGTACCCGCCAAATTTGCCCCACGGAATTTAGCTTCACTCAGGTTAACACCAAATAAACTCGCGCCACTCAAGTTTGCACCCCGCAAATCTGCGCCACTCAAGTTTGCCCGACTCAGGTTAGCACCTGTGAGATTAGCACCGCTCAAATTGGCTCCAGATAAATCAGCCATCACTAAACCTGCATTAGTCAAATCGCAGTTTTGACATTGCTTGGTTGCCAATAACTGTTTAACGTGTTCAGAATTTGCTGCTTGTACGGTTGTTGCCATAATTGTGGTTAAAAAGGCAGCTATGGCTAGAATTTGGTTTTTCATATTTGTGTAATATTTATGACTCAATATTTTATGTTGACTGAGACGGATTTATACCTCAGCATTATGATATGAGCAATCTGAACAGTTTGCCCTCTGTAGTTGCCTATATCACTTTTAAATTTGAGTAAACACTCACATCAATACCTTCGCCAAATCGAAAAATACCTTGATTCGTAGGTTGGGTTGAGGCACGAAACCCAACAAATACGTTGAGTTTTGCTTCCCTACGGGACGCTACGCGAACGCTCAACCCAACCTACAAAAAAATGGCGAAGGTATTGTCACATACACCCTGATTTTCAATAAATATGAGACTATAGAAGCATTAAGACAGCCATAAAAACGTGAGTCAGCAAGACAAACTCTTAGAAAAGATCCTCTCTGGGACTTCTGATACAGACATTCCTTTCGCCCAACTGTGGCAACTTTTATATCGACTAGGCTTTGAGGAGCGGATTCGTGGCGATCATCGTATTTTTATCAAAGCCGATGTTGAGGAAATATTGAATCTGCAACATAAGAGAGGGAAAGCCAAAAGTTATCAAATTAAACAAGTTCGTGCAGTAATTATTAAGTATAAGCTAGGAAGTAAAAATGATGTTTCGCTATGAAGTTATTCTCTATTGGAGTGAATTAGATGAAGCCTTTATTGCTGAAGTACCAGAATTACCAGGCTGTGCTGCTGACGGTGATACTTATCAAGAAGCACTGCATAATATAGAATTAGTGATGCAGGAATGGATAGAAACAGCTAAAGATTTAGGGCGGTCAGTTCCTCAGCCTAGACCGCGTTTAATGTACATTTAATTGATACACAATGCAAGTCAAACTGATTTTTTGGCATCATCAGAAATATTTAACGCCATATCAGAGACAGAATAGAAAAATCTTCGCTAAAAAACCTAAAAAGTTCTACCGAATGTCATTATCGTATCTAAGTTATAGATAGTAATTCTCATTAACTATACGACTTGTAGCCAGAGAATTCAAATGCTGTTTGACATTGGCAAACTGTGCCATTGAGGGAGCGGTAAAACAAACATCATTGGTGTCAACTCAATACGCTTGGGTTAAGGATAATCGTAGGTTGGGTTGAACAAGTGAAACCCAACTTTAAGCGTTAACAAAGTTTGGGGTTTAATTCCCTAGCAAGACAGGCAGCAAGTTTTGTGTCGGGGTAAAATCCCCCTTACAAAACGTAATTGCGTTAGCGTAGCGGGGCGTTCGCTTTTAGCGTCTCCAAGAGTTGCCCATTGCGAATTGGTTTAATTGTTGGGTTTCGTTCCTCAACCCAACCTACACATTTCTATTTTTTAGGCAAAACCTACGCAGTATTGCACCAAAGTCCTGACTGTAAAATCATTTCAGCAAAGTTTTTGTATCTCACTCAACTGCACACCGCTATATACCCTAATGTTCTGTAAGTTCAGTGTTTTGGAGATGACAGAGAAAGTCTAATTGAAAAGGTTAGTTACTGGCAATTTTACAAATCACCATAATATGTGATTTGTATTTGTCAATACTGTAGTGAATAAGTTGCAGTCCAGAACGTTCTAGTTCTTGCAAAAGCTTAGGGATTTCATACTTATGATGTCGCCAAATAGTAATTTCTTCACCTTCAGATATTTCAATCTTTTTATCTATCCCCATCCGACTGAAATTTATAGTGTAATTATGGTGGAGTTTCATATTAGCAACTATACTATCTGTTTTTAAATCATACTTTCTGATCAATTCACAATCCTCAGATTTAATTCCAATCTTGCTTTTAACCCATCCATATATTTCTTCTACGTGATACTTGCAGCCGCCTCTGACGTTTCCATCCCATTTAGAGTTAGTACCAGTTTCATTAGTGAATACCAGAAAATCATTTTTTCCCATGCTATCTCTAAAATTTTTTAGTACCTGATCTCTATTTTGATGATTACCGATGGTAACACCTAAGTGGAAAAATATTTTTGCTGTGTCGTCAACTTCAAGGCTAGCTTTATTTTGGAATAAAATTTTGGGCACACAATTATTTTCTATGTCAATTGTGGAACTGATGAACTCGACTAAAGGAAACCATTTTGTAAAATTCTTTTTGGATACATTAAGTAATTCCTCGCTTATATCTAAAGCTATATATTTATTAACTTTTCCTTGTTGATTAAGTTTTTTAATAAAATTCTTAACTGGATATGAGTTTCCTGCACCAACGTCTACAATATTGAGTTTTTTGCCATTTTGAATATTGTCATTCAAGTATTTAAAATTTTCTTTTAAAAGCTCAATTTCTACATTTGATGTTCGATACCATGTTGGGATAACATATTTTCGATAAAAATTGTCCCAGATTTTTGCTCCTCTACCTTTATATGAATACTTGAGAGGTATTTCTCGTCTGACTTCTAATGCATCAATTATCCCTAAAACTTCTTCTTCCGAAAAAATAGAGTAGAACTCAGAACTTGGCTTTGCTGTGCGGCTGATAGCAGTTGACATATCCGAGGGAAGTTGGGAATTGCTATGAGAATTTTGAGCCATTATTCTTGTTCTTTGGTTTTTTGAGGTATTTTATTTTAATGGATTAGCTGCAATGCTTGCCAAAGAGGTATTTTCCCATGCCGTTGTGCCAATATTTGAACCAAACTTTGGACTTACAAGCACAAATAGATCCCACATTCTCTATTGTTAGATTGGTTTTTTACCATCAAAATACGAGATAATTTTCCAAAGATACAGGGGTGAATTCCAGTGGTTCAGCAACCAGAACTCCAGGAAACTTCGTCGATACAGTCAATCCAGCGTGTGCTTAAGAGTTTAAGCACTTACCGATGGACTTCGCTAGGAGCATTCGTCAGCCTGTTGTTGTTGACGATCGCAAACGCAGTTACCCCACAACTATTTCGGTGGGGAATTGATCAAGGCATTATTCAAAAAAACCTCCAAATTGTGCTATACAGCGCTGCCTGGATGGTACTTGCTGCGATCGCTCGTGGTGTATTTAACTTCGGACAAAGCTATCTAGCAGAAGCAGCGTCTCAAGGTGTAGCTTATGACCTGCGAAACAAAATTTTTAGCAAAATTCAAAATCTCAGTTTCAGTTATCATGACCAGGCGCAGACTTCCCAACTTTTAACCCGTGTCACCAGCGACATTGAGCAGATCCGTACCTTTGTTGGTACTAGCTTAATTCAGGTCGTCGGTTCACTTGTGACATTGGTGAGCATTTCAGTGGTTTTGCTGGTGATGAACTGGCAACTAGCACTGATTACGCTAACGGCAGTGCCTATAGCTGCATGGTTAATGGCACAATTTGTGACTCGGAATAATAAACTTTTTCGGCAAGTACAAGAGCAACTCAGCGACCTGAATGCTGTATTGCAAGAGAACTTGTTAGGAATCCGGGTGGTGAAAGCATTTGTCCGGGAATCAACCGAAAGGTCACGTTACACGACTCTAAATGATGGTCTAGTGAAGGCAAACATGAAGACCATTAGCGCCATCCACAATACCTTCCCCTTTATCTTTTTGGTGAGTAACTTAGTCACACTGGCAGTTTTCGCCTACGGGGGAGCGCAAGTGATTGGGAATCAGTTCTCCATTGGCGAACTGGTGGCGTTTAACTCCTACCTAGCCTTGATTCTCCAACCAATTTTGTTGATTGGATTTGCTGCACCGGCGATCGCTCAATCAGCTGCTTCGGCCGAACGAGTCTACGAAGTTGTAGATGCAGAAGTAGAAATCCGCGATCGCCCCGGTGCTGTCCCATTTGAAAGCTGTAGCGGTAGAATCACATTTGAAAATGTATCCTTTCGTTATCCGGGAGCGACAACTGAAACTCTCAAAGAAGTTTCCTTTGAAACCAAACCCAACGAACTAATCGCCGTTTTAGGGATGACTGGTTCCGGGAAAAGCACAATTATGAACTTAATTCCCCGCTTTTATGATGTCACAGGGGGAGCAGTTCGCATTGATGGGCGAGATGTAAAAAGTTTTACCCTCAAAAGCCTCAGATCGCGGATTGGCATTGTATTTCAGGAAACCACCCTCTTCTCTGGCACAATCCGCGAAAATATTGCCTATGCAAAACCCGATGCAACTCTAGATCAGGTGATTGAGGTTGCCAAAACTGCCCAAATGCACGATTTTATCAGTAGTCTACCCGATGGCTACGAGACGATTGTGGGTGAACGGGGCGTGGGCTTGTCTGGTGGGCAAAAACAACGAATTGCGATCGCTCGTACCTTACTAACTGATTACAGCATTCTGATTTTGGACGATAGCACCTCAGCTATAGATGCCAAAACTGCTGCCCAGATTCAAGCCGAACTAGATAGCTTAATGCGCCAAAAAGCTTGTACAACTTTTGTAGTAGCTCAACGCATCAGCACCGTCAAGAATGCCGATCGCATTTTTCTCATGGATAAAGGACGATTGATGGCGCAAGGCACCCACGAAGAATTGATGCAAACCAGCCCCCTCTACGGTGTGATTTTGGAATCTCAAGTAAAGCAAAAGGAAAAAAACAATACCAAATTATAAATAATCCAATACATTTCAGTTAAGGGACTTCCAAATAAAAAAATATTCAATTAACTCTTGTGGGGTGGGCATCTTGCCCGCCCTATGGACTGGGCGGGCAAGATGCCCACCCCACAATATTGGATAATTTATTTCTTGGAGTTCCCTAAGCATTTCTTCCTTCTCTTCCTTTGCGTCCTACCCTGCGGGAAGCCACTTCGTGTCTATGCGTCCTTTGCGGTTCGTTAAAAAAAATTGACTTTGACAAAGAGTTAAGCCTTAACTGAACCCTATTAATAAATAGTCTCGTTTGAGATTTTTATACAACTAAATAGAGACAAAGACTTTTAATCCAAAATCCAAAATCCAAAATCCAAAATTGCTATGAGAGGCACTATTCCCATTGTTGCATCTGAGGATCAAGCGAGTAAACAACTCTCCACCCTGCGGCGCTTTTTGCAATACCTGCTACTTTATCGCAAAGAAATTCCCATCGCCCTGACATTAGTATTTTTTGGTGCTGTAACCCAAGCGATCGGGCCATTTTTCCTCGGTTGGTCGATTGATAACCTAATTGCACAAGGTAATTTGCAAGGACTGCTACTCTTATTAGGACTACTAGCCCTAAACTACGGACTTGGTGTATTAGCAATCCGGGGTCAAATTATTCGAGTCGGCTGGATTATGCAGCGATTGCTGGCTCAACTGAGGCAAGATATTTTCACTAAAATCCAAAGTCTGCCACTTAGCTTTTTTGATCGCAGCGAAGCAGGCGATTTAATGAGCCGCCTCTTAAATGATGTCAATACTGTAAATCAGGCATTTGGACTGACGATCGCCCAAATGCTGGGCAACACTTTTAGTTTGGTCGGCATAATCATTGCTATGCTCTCAATCAACTTACAACTCGGTTTATTGAGCAACCTGGTTGTACCATTGATGATTTTTACCACCAGCTTATTTGCACGTTGGGCAAGAGCTAGGTTTCGCGTTACCCGACAAACTATTGGGGAGCTTTCCGCCAAGTTAGAAGAAGATATTGGCAGCGTCAGAGAAGCACAGGCATTTAATCGTGTACAGATGAACATCGAAGAGTTCGACGTTCTCAACGCTGCCAATCGTGATGCCAATGTCGAGGCTGTAGCAATTACTTCGGCCTTTTTGCCCTCCATTGATTTTCTCAATACCCTAGCAACCGCAGGCGTGCTGGCTTATGGCGGTTATCTTGCGGTAACGGGATCTGCAACAGTGGGTGTGGTGACAGCCTTTTTACTTTACGTTCAGCAGTTCTTTCGCCCAATCCAAATTCTCAGCCAGTTTTACACCCAAGCTCAATCTGCCTTCGCCGGATTAGAGCGAATCTTTTTATTGCTAGATGAACCCTCACAACTCAAAGACGCACCCGATGCCACAGAAATGCCGCCTATTCAGGGTGAAGTGACATTTGATAATGTCAAGTTTGGCTACAACCCAGATCAACTGGTTCTCAAAGGGGTGAATTTGCACGCCTATCCAGGGCAAATGATTGCATTAGTTGGGCCAACCGGTTCGGGAAAAACTACGATCATTAACTTGATTTTGCGCTTCTACGATGTATCTGGCGGTGCAGTGAAAATTGATGGTATTGATGTGCGTAGCGTAACTCAAGCAAGTCTGCGGCGACAAATTGGCATCGTTTTGCAAGACAATATTTTGTTTAGTGGCACTGTAGCCGAAAACATTGCTTTTGGTTCTGCCCATGCTACCCAAGCTGATATTGAAGCGGCTGCACAGTTGGCAAATGTGCATGAGTTTGTTACCTCACTACCACAGGGTTATACAACTCAATTGGGTGAACGGGGCG
This sequence comes from Nostoc sp. CHAB 5834, assembly GCA_020829485.1. The sequence goes on from JAIVFU010000053.1 coordinate 39,498, forward strand.
CACCCCTAAGTCAAGGACAGCGACAACTAATCAGTATTGCCCGTGCGGTGTTGATTAACCCCCGAATTTTGATTCTTGATGAAGCAACCAGCAGCATTGACACGCGCACAGAAGCGCTAGTACAGACTGCGATCGCTCGTTTGCTGCAAGGTCGTACCAGCTTCGTAATTGCCCACCGCCTCAGTACAGTTACCCAGGCAGATCGGGTATTAGTTATTCAGCAGGGAGAAATTGTAGAGCAGGGTACTCACGCCGAACTGATCAATCAGCAAGGTGTGTATGCTAACTTGTATGCCCTGCAACTGGGTGCAGCAGACACAACGGTTCTTCAAAACTAAAAGTAAAATATATATAGCTCTAAGGGAACTCCAAAAAATAAATTATTCTACTTAAAGTCGTTGACTGTTGACTGTTGACTGAAAACTCGTGAACCGTCAACGGTCAACAGTGAACAATAGCAATGGAATATTTTTTTACTTGGAAGTCCCTAATTTATCAATTGCTAACAAAAGAATGAAGCTACCTGACCTTGATTCACAAACTATCGATCGCATTATTGAAATGGCATGGGAAGATAGAACATCTTTCGATGCTATTGAGGCTCAGTTTGGGCTGTTGGAGAAACAGGTAATTGCCCTAATGAGGCGCGAAATGAAAGAATCTAGTTTCCAGATGTGGCGAGAGCGAGTCACCAAACGCGGTACAAAACATTTATCTAAGCGAGAATTTATTGCAGGTCGGTTTAAATCGCCCAATCAAAAAACATGACGAAAGTTACACTCTACATTGCAGCTAGTTTGGATGGCTATATCGCTCGCAGCGATGGCGGAATTGATTGGCTATCATTCCTTGATACAGAAGGTGAAGACTACGGTTACACTGATTTCTACGAATCCATTGATGCGATCGTGTTAGGTAGCAATACATATCAAGTAGGGCTTGGTTTTGATCAATGGCCTTATCCAGAAAAAAAATCCTTTGTTTTCACCCAGCGCCCTCTCCAATCTGACCGTGAGGACGTTACATTTGTTTCTGATACAGTAGAGCCAGCCTTAGCAAATATAGAGGCTCAAGGTTATAAAAACATCTGGTTAGTTGGTGGCGGATCATTAATCAATTCGTTTCTTCAGCACAGCTTGATTGATGAATATATTATTTCAACTATTCCAATTATCTTAGGTGGCGGTATACGCCTTTTCCCACCGCCTAGCCCTGAAGAAAAATTGGAGCTGATTAACTCAAAACAATATTCTACTGGCTTATTCCAAGCACATTATAGGCGAAAAGAAAACGTTTAAAAATTTATAATTGATAATCATGCTTCAAGTAGTGAGAAGTCCGAGGGTCGGCTTCCAAAGCTCGGAACTTCGTGGAATTTAAACACCACCTGAAACGTCACTGCCGTTATTAGGCATCGGGTATAAACCCTTATTAATTATGGATTACGAATCAGTGGTTGAAACAACTTCAAGAAGCTTCTGAACAGCTTCGCTAAACTGCTCGTAAGGCGAAACTCCTACGATAGTTTCTGCTAAATCACCATCTTTAAAGATTAAAACTGCTGGAATACTGCGAAGACCGAATCTTTTGAAAATTGGCTTGTTGCTGTCAACATCTACCTTAACAACTTTGGCGCGACCTTTGTATTCCTCGGCAAGTTGATCCATCAACGGACTGATCAGGCGACAGGGGCCACACCAAGTAGCAGTAAAATCAACGACAACAACTTTCTCTTCACTTCCAGTTAAAACAGCATCAAATTCACTTTCTTGAACGTAAGCAACTATGTGAGTATCTGTAGACATTTTTTAATCCTTTAGTGTCAAACTAAAATTTCAGCAAAAAGCTAACTATACAAACTATACTCCCTTCTGCCTGTCAGATTCACCAGTTACCTACATTGGTGAACCCCCACAGATAACTTTTGCTTAGTAGCGATCGTGGATTTAATAATTTACAACTTTCTTACATAAGGGGCGTTAATGCACCCTACCAACAGACCTAATCCAAAAGGGGTAGAGCCGTCAAGAGTCATTCTCTGAAGAGAATAGTTCTAACAATCCAATTGTGCCTACGAAAAAAGTATAAGTAGCATATTTTATTGGCATCTTTTTTTTTGAAGGTGCATAAAAAGCTGCTATAATACTTTCGATAAAATGGCTAATCATAGCAAAACGCTCAATCCAAAAAATTGGATTAAGACTGGTTGGTAAATTAGTATTATTTATTGCTGCATAAATATTCCATGATTCCAATCCAATTGCGCTTGTTATAAGCATTGTGGATATAATTTTTACAAAAGTAAAAACGTTTCTTTTTATAAGTTTTAAGTTCATAATAATTCACAAAAAAATGTTCAAAATATCCAGCAATACTCGGTGAAGCAACACACAAGTTAATATGTGATTAATTACGCAAAAAAAACTGTCTCAAATTATTCGCCGTGTTATCTGTACCTCTGTAGTAGCCTGCGGGAAGGCGCTTTAGTCTACATTTTTCCGGTACTCATGTGTAGTCTTATATGTGTTACCTACAGTTGCTTTTAAGTCAACCAATCTTATATCATAATTTCCATTTTTGTAAAAGCCTCTAAAAATACCGATATGGTGTATTAAGCCTGCGATACTCGTAAACACTACCACAAGGCGGAAGTCAAAAATCACGCAAAATTTTATTCTAAGCTATTGCGCCATTTGAAATGGTATGTTTATTTACGCCGTGCTGTAGTAATACGAGTAATGAAGATTAAAATAATGAACAGTCAAACAGTTATCACGGCTTCAGCCGGGGATTTAACCTCGAATGAAACACACCACTTATATTCGTGGGGGACTCTGACTCCCAACTGATAACTGCTAACTGTTAAATCACAAGATATTTAAAAAATGGTAAAAATGTGGAATAATACATAGTGGTAAATTTAATTACGTTCCCTAAATTGATAAAAATATAAAACTATGATTACTCAAAATTACAATTCAATTCATGTTGAAAATAACTTGCTTAAACAAATCAAGGTTAAAGAAAATCAACTAAAAATTGCACAAGAATCTAATATGCTCCATGTAGCCGAAGCATTACAAGATGAATTGTTAAAGTTACAAGATCAATTATCAGAATCGCAAGACGTTGAAGTTCAAGCGTTGATGGGTTTGCTAGACGATTAATATTGTAAATTTGTGTTGCAAATATTAAAATACAAAAGCTCTGTAAACAGGAACCAGGGCATACTGATTTGGATGCATGGGGTTCTAAAGTTTCATAAACTGATGATGATTCTTACCTAGTTAAGATATTAGGGTTTTGCTGATTATGTGGTGTTTTAATCTGCGGTAGTGAATTAATCTTAAGAACAGGTTTAATTGGGCGCAGTTGCCTTAGCTTAAGAATTTGAATTTCTCTCTCAATCGAATTTTTTCCTTGTATAAAAAAGTCTTGAGAGTTATATGGTACTAAGTCGCGGGACAAATGTTGAGCTTGTGCTGGAGTCAAACTAGGAAGGGCTTGTTGAGCATTGGCAGAAGTCTGTATAGCCAGAAAAAAAGCTGTTGAAAGCACCAAGGGTTTTATTTTTATACATCCAGTGAATATCAGGTTTAACATGATTGATACATCTGTTGCGTGAATGCTGTATCAAACCATCTTGTGTTGGTCTGATTATAAGTAAAGTATACTTATTTGCTTACTAATTACCTCCCACAAATGGGTGAATTAATCAGCTAAAGCTTTATCGAACAGAATTCAGTACACATAAATCGCTTATAGGAATCGTATTTGATTTTTGAAATTATCTATGTGGGCGGGGAGTAGGGAGTAGGGAGTAGGGAATTAGGCTTTTCGATCTGTACGGAGCTTTTTCAGAAATCAAATATTAGTCCTATAGTACTTAAAACTTCTCTCTTAGAGGACTTTTCAAACATCCTCTAAGGTAGCTGAGAAAGAAACAGCCCTGTTAGATTGCGCGGATAGGCGATCGCACCCTTGGCAATGCATCACCTAAATTATTAGTTTAACAATGGTGTCGATCCGGTTCAGTGATAATGCTGTACTAGATATTTCAGTCTGTAGCAGTCAATACTAAATCATAAAATTGTATTTTATACAGGCAGTCTTTACCAAAATAATAAAATTACTAACTTAGCTATTGGCAAAACCCCAGTTTGCATACAGTTTATTTACTAATTTTTAAAATAGGTTAATATAATTTACACTAAAATATATCAGTATTTTAACTGTTGCTTTACCTGTTAATACTTACTTAATATGTAGCACAATCTTTTCCATTATCTTACTCATCGTGAAACCTCTTCTACAGACTTACTTAGAACAAGAAATCTGGATACTAGTACGAGACAAATGGTATTTCGCCACAGTTATCGGAGTTTGGGATGATTTGTTGTGGTTTAAACATAGAACTTACAACAAAGATACAGAGGAGGATACTCTCTGGGAAATGGTTGTCAAAATCAGTGAAGTAGTTGCTATTGATAAAGTTAGGTCTGTTATTAGTAGAAAAGCAGACGTGCTTATTTCACGGCTATTAGAAACTGAGCAAGGACTAGACGATTATCATCAAGATCATGACCATTAATTAGCTCAATAGTAAAATACTTGCTTGTCTCCTAGATGAACGGATAAAAGTTGAGGCAAGCAGTATAAATCAGTATGATAAGCTAAACCACTCTAGTTTGCATATCTAAAATTGATATAACTCTTGTGGGGTGGGCATCTTGCCCGCCCTAATTATGCAATTTAAATGTGGAACAGCTTAGAAGATTGGCGAATCTCGTAGCTCCCTTTAGGTTGGTTTAGGGCTATTTCGTTCAAGACATAAACCGCCCAGAACTAAAGTTCCAGGCTAATAGCCCAAGTCCACTTTAGTGGACTAATTAAGTCGGCACAATAAAATCAAACTGTGTAAAGAAAAGTAAACAAGGCTCAAACTATTTTTCCCCCTGCTGCCTGCCTTATCCCAACGATAATTATTTACGCCGACTTACTTAAAAGCCTTTTTTAGTCGTCTTTAGACGACTTTTGCTATTAGCCTCAGAATAAATTCTGAGGCGGACTAGATGAGAATGAAATAGCCCTGGGGTTGGTTGCCGATAGATACAAGTTAATCTAGCTTCAAGGTTTCTTTTGTAGACGTTATGCCTACGCTAAGACAATAAAAATATTCGCACAACGGAGGTTTAATACTAATCTGATAAACTATCTTAAATTTGAAATTATAAAAACTGGTAGCTCAGGGCTGATAACTAAACTATGAGTGAAGCCTTATTCTGTATCGAAAATTTGCGAGTTGCCTATCCTGCGCGGAGTGGAGAAGAAGCAACCTGGGCGGTTGATGATGTATCTTTCACCTTGCAACCAGGCGAAAGAATGGGATTGGTAGGAGAGTCGGGTTGTGGTAAGTCAACTATAGGACGGGCAGTAATGCGTTTACTACCAGCCTCTAGTCGGATTGAGGGACGGGTGACATTTCAAGGACAGTCGGTGTTTGACTTGATGCCTAACCAGTTGCGGAAATTTCGGGGAGAAACGATCGCCTTAATTTTTCAAGATCCCATGACACGCCTCGATCCACTGATGACGATTGGTAAGCATTGTATCGAAACCCTCCAGGCGCACTCACCAGAATTATCAACGCGGGAAGCCAAAGAAAAAGCACTTGCTACCTTGGCAAAGGTGAATATTCCAGCTAGTCGCTGGAATCAGTATCCCCACGAGTTTAGCGGGGGAATGCGCCAACGGGTAGCGATCGCTTTAGCTTTACTTCTCAACCCCAAGTTAATTGTTGCCGATGAACCCACCACCAGTTTAGATGTTACCGTTTCCGCGCAGATATTGAAAGAATTAACTCGTCTGTGCGGTGAAGAAAACATGGGATTGTTGCTGATTTCTCATGATTTGGCAATGGTGGCTGAGTATTGCGATCGCATTGGCGTAATGTACAACGGTAAGATGGTTGAGATGGGTTCTACAGAAACCGTATTTAGACACCCTCAACATGAATACACGCGATCGCTCTTAAAAGCAGCTTTACATATTCAAGCAGTAGATGAAATAGGGAGTGGGGAATGGGGAGTGGGGAGTGGGGAAGAAAAGCAATTACCGATTATTAATAAACAATCCCCAATTTTGAGTGTCACTGAACTCAAGCAACACTACACCATAGAACCTAACTTTATCGAACGACTGTTTAAGACACAAGCCCAGACAATTAAAGCAGTAGATGGTATCAACTTGGATATTTATCCCGGAGAAATTCTCGGTTTAGTCGGGGAATCAGGTTGTGGTAAAAGTACTCTATCACGGACAATTTTACAATTAATTCGTCCCACTAGTGGCAAAGTTGAGTTTTTAGGACAGGATTTAACTAAACTGTCGCGTCAAGAAATTCGTTCCTCGCGGCGACAAATACAAATGGTTTTTCAAGATCCCCATGCTTGTCTCAATCCGGCGATGACAGTGGGACAAAGTATCGCTGATCCTTTATTTATCCACAATCTAGCCGATCCCGTTAAGGCAAAAGAACAGGTTTTGTGGATGCTAGAGAAAGTTGGGTTAACACCGCCAGAAGTGTATTATGAGCGTTATCCATCAGATTTGTCTGGGGGACAACAGCAAAGAGTTGCGATCGCTCGTGCTTTGATTACTCACCCTAAACTTTTGATCTGCGATGAACCCGTAAGTATGTTAGACGCTAGCGTGCAGTCGCAAGTGCTGGATTTGATGTTGCAATTAAAAGAAGAATTTGAGTTAACTTATCTGTTCATCACTCACGATCTTTGGTTAGCTCGATTTTTGTGCGATCGTATTGCCGTAATGAATGGCGGTAAAATTGTCGAACTCGGTTTAACAAAAACCATTTTTGCTAATCCTCAGCACCCTTATACCAAAACCTTACTAGCTGCTGCCCCCTTACTAGCACGCGCTTAACCAAACAAACTCCTAACTCTTGTACAGACGCGATTCATCGCGTCTCTAATTCCCCACTCTTGTACAGACGCGATTCATCGCGTCTCTAACTCTCTTCTTTCCCCTCAAGTAATTTAATTGGTTCTCCAGTCGAACCATATAGCTCAACATATCTTTTAAACAGCAATGCAGTCTCGTGATTTGGAGCTTTACTTAAGTTAAATAAACGCCCTATATTTTTATCAGCTAAAGCTCTTAAATATGGCAAATCTTCAAATAGTGTCAAACAAGAAGCAAAATGCAAGATTATTTGTAGCAATGGCTTTGGCCATTCTAAATCACTATAAATATCTATAAAGAACTGATGCTCTAAGTCATTTAACGGAAAAGCATGAAATATAACAATTATCCTTTTGTTATTATAGACTGGGATACTGAGTTCAACAGTGTAGGGAGTATGTAATATTAAATCGACCTCTACAATCGGTTGTCGCCAAATTCTCAAAGCATTAGCTGGCGAATCTAATATTGTTTGGAATTTGATTATTCCACCAGTGTTTGTTGGCTGAAAGTGGCTAATTTTAAAAATTTTCAGATTATTAAGGCTAAAGTTATGAACTGTTTCCAAATGCCTTAAATTCAATAGATGATAAATTTGGCAAATATAAGGAAACGGTAAAATATACTCCTGGCTAATCATGTGGAGCTTTTTTACTTGAAGCTTGTTAGCTTGAGTCCGAGCGAGATATTCTTGATATTGACTGGGGCCTAAATCATTGCTGTTAAAGCTTTCATCAGGCTTGAGATATAGCCAACTCAGAAAAAAGAAAGAGGTTGTAAGTAGCTGAAATATTTCTATAGGAGATAAATAACCATCAGCAAATGCAGCTATGCTTCTATCAGTTATGCCAAAAAGCCAAGATGGAATACCAAATAGCCAGATATTACTTTTCATTTGATCTATAAAAAGTGCTATCTCAACATTTGATATATTACTATCCTTATTTACACTTAAATTATCATTATTTTTAAAGCAATTAGTAAACATAATATTTTGATTATTACTTAATACTAGTAATTCATAAAAATTTACTAATATTTATATTAACCTTAAATACAAAATATAGTAACAACCTCTATCTTTAGCTGTATATACAAGTTGTATTTATTCATAGCTGCTTAATATCAAGTTCTCTTCCATGAGTCTGACTAAATATATTAAGCTCTTGTTAGATGTAATCCCAAATCCTATGCATATATAGTCAAAATAAAATTTTGGCATTGCTGATTGCGGTATGAAAACGATTGTGCATTCCGGTGAAAATCCTTGTAGAGACGTAAAATTTTACGTCTCTACATCCAAATTCATACCTCGATTCAGCAATGCCAAAATTTTTTGTAAGTCTTGCCTGTAAAGGATTTTATTTTTATATTGACTTATAAAGGATGCCCTACTCTCGGCGGTAATACAACGCCAGTTAGCTCAAGTAGGGAAACCCGCCCATACAACTGTCTCCCCTACTGTCTTTTCACGCAATCAAATAGAAACCCTATATCAATACCTCTGCCAATTTAAGAGGCTTTAATGCCTGTAGAAACGGTATGAATACGTCCTAAAGAAGTAAGCTTGGCAAAAATCTGGGTTAATAAAATAGGCTCAGGGATTTCAGGAAGCATTTTTAAGATTTCATGGACATATCGAAAACCACGATAGTGAGCCTTAAGGTCAATAATGCCGGAGTCGGGATTAAGGATGCGGAAATCAGCGAGAATATGATGAGATAAATTAACCATAAAGAATGCTAGATTAGCAGCATTAGTCACCGCAGTTTGACCGAGATTCATAAAGTCTTCCAATTCCCAAAATTGCTTGGCATCACGGAAGTTAAATTCGATTTGAAAGCGCAGTTTGTAGTAGTCAATTATTTTCTCAGATGACAACTTTAGGTCACTAGAAAATAGAATTACGTGACTACGAGCATGAGT
>JAIVFU010000540.1 GCA_020829485.1 Nostoc sp. CHAB 5834
GGTTTCAGTCACGTAGCAGGTGTACACCCGCTTGACGCCTTCATGGGCTGATTCGACCGTGAAGCCATCGCTACCATCCGGATTTTCAAGCGTGTAAGCAAAGGGCGACTTGGACCCCAGCCCGAAGGCCCCGGTCTGTTCCTTGTTCTTCTGCTTGTCTGACATGCCGTAGACCGTGTAAAGGTCGAACATGGCGGCGTTGGAGAGGCCGGGGCCGAAGTCCTGAATATAAAATTCAGGGTCCAAAGCCGTAGGCAGCTTCACGATGAAGGGAACATCCGAAATCCCCGCAGCGATGTGCGCGTCATAGGCATTACAGCCAATTTCGCGCAGTACAGCGGTAATCTTGTCCGAGTAGATGCCACTGGACATCAGACGGAACATGTGTGCGTTCTTTGCAAAATCGAATTTGCTTGTCGACAGCACGCCTTGGCTACGAACAAGGGCGGTGTGGTTTACTTCTTCAATAATCATGAGTTTCCTTGTATGGTTCCTATCGGTGTATAGGTAAACTGGGTGTGACATCCCCCTTAGGAAACTTCAAGATGTGTACAGTCGCAGGCTAAAGGGATACGGAGGGGGCTCAATGAACCTGTAGGCTTTCAATGTTGCGAAAGCCTCGCACTTGCAGGTGGGCCGCCGTCCACTTGGTCAGGCACGTGGTTATCAGGTCTTTTTTCTGAATCGAGGAACATTCGTCCCAGTAATCAGAGAACTCAAAGTGAAGCGCGTTTGCATGTGCAGCGCCCTGAATGTTTTCAAGAAGGTTCAAAGCCTGGAGCTCATACTGCATGAGGAGTCGCAGCCCGAGATGCGCAATGCACAGCTCGTCTTTTGCCTGGCCCCAGGTGGAGCAATGGGGGTTCTCGAACCGGAGGGTGAGAAAGTGGCCCTCCACTGAGTCCACCCAGTGGGCGGTGACTCGGCCGTGGGCAACCGCGCCGCCCTTGAGCACCGGGGACCCCCCAGATTCGACGACCATGCCAAGCACACGGGATACGCGTTCGCTGGTGGTGTCATACGCTCCTAAAGGTGCTCCTTGAGTAGCGTCGAGGAAGTTGGACAGGGTGGAAACGTCACCGACACGTGCTGCCCCTTTGATATCTTGCAGTAGCCCCGGTACCCAGGGGTGCTCCTCCGGCCATTCGTCATAGACCCACAACACCGCGGCGTTGGCAGCAATGGTAGAAATCTGTTCTTTGGGCGGAGGAAGGGTCAGCTGCTCGGAAGTCATGGTGTACGGGATGCCTGTTAAAGAAGGGCGCAATCCTCTCAGATACCAACAGAACTGTCAACAATTCTGTGTGATGTTGTTTTCCGAAGTTCTCCCCGCCAGTGCTCCCGTCTGATTTAGCTTAAACCAGACTTTTCTAAAAATCTCTTGTTCGGTAGATGCTCGACTTTCCGGTGGGCAGGCATATCGAATGTTCAGCATCAGCAGTTTTCCGTCTAAAGCCTCCCAGTAAACCCGAGGTCTTGAACTGGGAAGGTCAATGAACATGCTCAACGCCACCGTTTTTAGATGGCGGTCGGCCTGTTCTCGCCAGGCGTCGGTAGCTTCCGATGCGGCGTCTATCGCGCAACGCTCAGCCGTCTGCAGGTCCACGGTAAGGGGCAGGGCGATGGACTGGATGGCCACGATGTAATCACCCGTCGCTGAAATGTTCCGCACGCCCACGGTGAGTATCAGGCTGTTGGGAAAGCTCAGGGTTCGGCCCGTGAGTTGGTGCTGCTTTCCGGTATCCGCCAAAGTCGTCGAGAACGCATCGATGTCGATGACCCGCCCCGCAAAGTTCCCGATTTCAACGAAGTCCCCTATTCGGTAGGGTCGTGATACCGTGATGAGGGCGTACCCGAGGAAGCATGTGAGCACTTCCTTGCTGACAAGCAATATGGCGCCCGCAACCGCCGCAATGGACAGGGCAAATCCAGCAATCTTGGTTGCCCACACGGCCACAATCGCAACAACGCATGCCACCCATATGGCGTTCTTCGCCAGCACCATGCGCTGCCGCTTCGTCTCAGTACTCACATTCGCTGGCGAATTGTTGAGGTGCCACTGCC
>JAIVFU010000541.1 GCA_020829485.1 Nostoc sp. CHAB 5834
AACTGGAGGCCGGTCGCGTCAGCGCTGCCGTGGCGGCCGGCATGGCCGAATGCCACGCGTTCGTCGTCGCTCCGAACGGAGCAGCCGAGCGACTTCCGGGCTGGACCGTCGTCAGGGCCTACGGCAGCTGGACGGAGTTCAGACCCCCGCCGCCAACGAATCTGCCGGCGGGGGTCTGTCGATTGCAGGCCGCTGGGCCGCAGACCGGCGTTCAGGCCTAGGCGGCGTAGCCCTTACCGCCGTTGGACGGACGCCGACGGCGCGGACGGCGCTTGATCTCGCCCTCCTTGGTCGCGACCTGGACCGTCTCGACCGGACGCGAGCGGGCGCGGTCGCCGGCGAGCGGATCGAACGGCACGACGTTGGAGATCGGGCGATCGCCGCCGTCGGTCCGGCCGCCCTGGCCGCCGCGTCCGCCGCGTACGCGGTGGGGTTGGCCGCCGTGGCTGGGCTTGACGCCGTCGCGACGGGGATTGCGCGGGCCGCGCTGCTGGCGCTCGCCGCGATCGTCGTCAGGCATGGTGGCTTTCTTGCCGACGCCGGCCGCCATGATCGAGGCGTCCAGGCGACCCAGGACCGGGTCATTGCGGCGGTCGCTGGCCGGGATCTTCTGCCGGGTGACCTTTTCAATGTCGCGCAGCAGCTTCATCTCGTCGCCGGCGACGAAGCTGATGGCCGAGCCGTCGGCGCCGGCGCGGGCCGTCCGGCCGATCCGGTGGACATAGGCCTCGGGCACGAAGGGCAGTTCGAAGTTCACGACGTGCGAGACGCCGTCCACATCGATGCCGCGCGCGGCGATATCGGTGGCGACCAGCACCCGCAGCTTGCCGGCCTTGAAGGCGGCGAGCGTGCGCTCACGCTGGGGCTGGGACTTGTTGCCGTGGATGGCCCCGGCCTGGACGCCGCCGGATTCCAGATAGGCGGCGACCTTGTCTGCCCCGTGCTTGGTCTTGGTGAAGACCAGGCACCGCGTATAGTTGGGGTCGGAGAACATCTCGGTCAGCAGGGCGCGCTTGCGACCCTGTTCGACATAGACGACCGACTGGTTGATGCGCTCGACCGTCGTGGCCTGGGGCGTGACCTGGACCTTGACCGGGTCCTTCAGGAGCTCGCCGGCCAGCTTGCCGATCTCGCTGGGCATCGTGGCCGAGAAGAACAGATTCTGGCGCTTGGCCGGGATGCGGCTGACGATCTGGCGGATCGGCTTGACGAAGCCGAGGTCCAGCATCTGGTCGGCCTCGTCCAGGACGAAGATCTCGGTCGAGGACAGGTCGAGGGTCTTCTGCTGCATGTGATCCAGCAGGCGACCGGGTGTGGCGACCAGAACGTCGAGGCCGCCCTGGAGCGCGCGCTCCTGCGGGCCGTACTTCACGCCGCCGAACACCACCGCGACCTTGAAGCCGAGGTGGCGGCCATAGGCCTTGAAGCTGTCGGCGATCTGGGTGGCCAGTTCACGCGTCGGCGACAGGACCAGGCAGCGGGTGGTGCGGGGCAGGGGGGCGACGCGGTTCTCGGCCAGGCGATGCAGGATCGGCAGGGCGAAGGCCGCCGTCTTGCCTGTGCCGGTCTGGGCGATGCCCAGCAGATCCTTGCCGGTCATGACCGAGGGGATGGCCTGGGCCTGGATCGGGGTGGGGATGGTGTAGCCCTCGGTCGTGAGGGCCTGGAGGAGGGCCTTGTTCAGGCCGAAGGATTCGAATGTGGTGCTCATGGGAGCGGTTGTCTTTCGCATGCGGCGACGCGCATCGGCCGGGCTGAGACGCCAAAGGACCGCGCGCCGCCAATCCCGACGGATCGCCTGAATGGCAATCGCGGGCTTGATCGGGCGCCGCCCCGCGTGTCCGGGCAGCGAATGAGTCTTGAGGGCCGGCCGCTGCTACAGTCAGGTCTTCGCTTGGGAGGAAGACCCACACGCGCTGGAGCGCACCGGGGGTCGCAAGGGTGCGACGGGCCGGCAGATGGGCGCTTGTCGCGATAAAGTCAAGGTCGATCGGGGATCATGTTCCCGGCTGGACGTAGGGAATCCGGGCGAACAGGCGGCGTTCGTCGCCTCGGGGGTC
>JAIVFU010000542.1 GCA_020829485.1 Nostoc sp. CHAB 5834
AACGTCATCATCACGACGACACTAACCGCAATTCCTGTCTCACATTCAGCAGTTCTCACTGCCGATGTGGGCAACTTCGTTATGATTACTACATCATAACTTTCCTCTTATCGTTTGCGTTGCTACAATATGTAATTGTTCAAGGTACGGACACCTCGCCTTACGGCAAGAAAAAACGAACCAACTAGAGGTTCGCTTATGTCACGAGTTTTCGACGGGAGATCGGCAAAACCAGCTCTCGTCAAAATTGTGTACAAAACGGGAAACGAATCTCCCGAAACTCCGGCAACAGAGTCAGCACAAGAAAACAGTGGAGGATAGCGGGATCGAACCGCTGACCTATTGAATGCAAATCAATCGCTCTCCCAGCTGAGCTAATCCCCCAAAGCGAACAACCCATGGGCCATCCTGGATTCGAACCAGGGACCTCACCCTTATCAGGGGTGCGCTCTAACCAACTGAGCTAATAGCCCTTAACGCAACGATTCGAAAACCGCGCGAGAAGGAGAATACCACGATGAATCCGCCACCGCAAGCATTATTTTTCAAATAAGCGGCGCACAATCCTACAGGACGAAGTAATGGGAATCATCCGGGGAAGCCCCGGACGTGACAGAATCTTGGTAAAGAAAAGTATTTACTTGGCGAAGAGTAACCTTGCCGGCACGCTCGGATCAGTGACGTATTCACTTGGTTCTTCCGATTTATCAAAACACAAACAAGCCTAAAGTCATTCACGGACCGACCTGAGAGAGATAAAAGCTATGCCTGCTCTCTTACGAAAGTCAGAACTCCTATCCCCTCTAATCCTTAGAAAGGAGGTGATCCAGCCGCACCTTCCGATACGGCTACCTTGTTACGACTTAGTCCCCCTTACTCCCCACACCTTAGACGGCTCCCTCTCCGAAGAGTTAGGCCACCGGCGTTGGGTGCAGACAATTCAGGTGACTTGACGGGCGGTGTGTACAAGGCCCGGGAACGTATTCACCGCAGTTTAGCTGACCTGCGGTTACTAGCGATTCCGGCTTCATGCAGGCGAGTTGCAGCCTGCAATCCGAACTGAGGACGGATTTTTGAGATTCGCTCCACCTCGCGGTATTGCTGCCCTTTGTGCCGTCCATTGTAGCATGTGTGAAGCCCCAGGCGTAAGGGCCATGCCGACTTGACGTCATCCCCACCTTCCTCCCGCTTGCACGGGCAGTTTTGTAAGAGTTCCCGACTTTACGCTGGCAACATACAATGAGGGTTGCGCTCGTTGCGGGACTTAACCCAACATCTCACGACACGAGCTGACGACAGCCATGCAACACCTGTCTTACCGTCCCCGAAGGGAACACGGCTTTCACCGTGGTGCGATAGATGTCAAGCCTGGGTAAGGTTCTTCGGTTAGTGACGAATTAATCCACATGCTCCACCGCTTGTGCGGGCCCCCGTCAATTCCTTTGAGTTTCAACCTTGCGGCCGTACTCCCCAGGCGGAGTGCTTAATGCGTTAGCGACGGCACAGGCGGGGTCGATACCGCCTACACCTAGCACTCATCGTTTACGGCGTGGACTACCGGGGTATCTAATCCCGTTCGCTCCCCACGCTTTCGCACCTCAGCGTCAATGTTAGCCCAGATAGCTGCCTTCGCCATGGGTGTTCCGACTGATATCTACGCATTTCACCGCTACACCAGCCATTCCACTATCCTCTGCCACATTCAAGCTTCCCAGTATCCAAGGCACTGTTCACGTTGAGCGTTGAACCTTTCACCCCAGACTTAAGAAGCCGCCTACGCGCGCTTTACGCCCAGTAACTCCGGACAACGCTCGCCCCCTACGTATTACCGCGGCTGCTGGCACGTAGTTAGCCGGGGCTTATTCACCGGGTACCGTCACATTCTTCTTCCCCGGCAAAAGAGGTTTACAACCCGAAGGCCGTCATCCCTCACGCGGCGTCGCTGCGTCAGGCTTTCGCCCATTGCGCAAGATTCCTAATTGCTGCCCCCCGTAGGAGTCTGGGCCGTATCTCAGTCCCAATCCGGCTGATCGTCCTCTCAGACCAGCTACCCGTCGTC
>JAIVFU010000543.1 GCA_020829485.1 Nostoc sp. CHAB 5834
ATATTAAGTGTAGGTGCTCGTACATCTCCTAACAGTTGAGAGACACTAGGCAAAGCTCCAAATTCTGATTCGACAACTGATTTTCCAGCTGCTTTAAAATTTGATCCGCGATAAGTGTCGAATGCTTTTGCCCACGTGTTGTATTCTTTGTTTAGATTATCGAAATCTTTTTTTACTTTAAGATAAATACTTTGATCATGATTTATCTCTGTAGAAAGCGTATTATAATTTCTGCTTAGTGAATCACTAGATTTTGTAATCCTAGGGACGTTTGTGCTAATATTTGAGATAATAGATCCGGTTAATGCAGTCACACTTGTTATTGAGGCCAATGGTATTGAAATTACTTCCTGCTCCAGCAAAGATAATTGCCTTTTCAATGACTTTATTCGCAGATCCTTTTCTATAATTGATAAGCTTATTTTTTGAAAGTCATTATTAATAATATTTGATCGCTCTATTAAAAGGATAAGTTTGGCATGTTGTCTAGCCAAATCGTTCAAAATTATCTGACGTTTTTCGAACGTATATGATGTATCGTACAATGAAGTAATGTTATCCGCTACGTAAGATGAAGTATTGATTGTCTCTCTGAAGGTCATCAGAGTATCCGAAAACTCTTTTTTAGTTTGGTTGTCGGTAAAAATGTGAAGCGTTTGTAAGCTATCAGCTTTGTGTTGTAATGATATAAGCTTACGTGGTATTTCGTTATGCCAGTTAATAAAGCTCACTAAATATGCTAGTTTTTGATCAGCAGTGGAACTTGTAGACAGGCTACCAGTTACCAAGAGGCTATAACTAGAAACGGCTGTAGGTAAAGTAACAGACGTTTCAGAAGTTTGAGTCGTTGACTGAAATAAAGTGTTAAAACGTTCGTTTGCTTCGGCAGTAACTGAGTAGCTGTTAACTAAAGAAGCTGTGAGAGAAGAGGGTGACGTATTAATCTGCTTACCAGAATTAAATAAAATTTCTTGCCCGCGAGTAGGTATATAACAAACTAGTAGTAGTAGGATAATCTGTTTTATAGTATCACCTGCTTTTTTGTTTACTTGAGTAAAATAGATAGTGGCCATAGAGTAGGGGTTTTTCCTGTTATACATATAGTGCCCCTAAAAATGGAATATGTACATTTTGATGCCAATGGGAAATTTCCCGTTTTTTCGTCTGATGAGCCCTTTTTTACAACTAAGCTCCTCAATAGCTGTAATTAGATACGATTACTCTTGTAACGGGTTTTGATGACAATTACGCCTTAATACTCCATGTGTGTGTATTGATGGTGCCAGTAAGGACAACTCGCCCCGTCTACTTCTGCGATGTTGGGTACCCCCGTCATCTTGTAGCCAGTTCACTTCGTAGTGCCTGAAAAAGCCGTATGTCTGCGTTTTTCAACGTATGCAAAAACCTTGTTTCGGGTACTCTTTAAAACCACTGGCTGCTTAATCTCCATTAATAAATCATAGCGTTTCTCGATCTGCATTAGGCCAAATGCAGAACGGTATTGCTATGGATTTGGGGAGGTTTGATGGGAGTACCTCGGCGTGCAAAACAATTCATTTTTCACTTAAATCAAACTTAAACATGCAACTCAGGAAAGCCGAGCGACGGCAAATTCGTATCAAAATGGGCCTGCAAGGTCCTAGTGGCAGCGGTAAAACAACCTCTGCTTTGCTCATCGCTTACGGGCTCTGTCGTGACTATACGAAAATAGCGGTCATCGACACTGAAGCTAGAGCCGCAGATTTATATGCACATCTCGGTCCATATAACGTCCTACCATTGGATGCTCCGTTTACTCCTGAACGGTACATTCAGGCTATACATTTCTGCGTCGAGGCTGGTATGGAAGTCGTCATCCTAGATTCGATCAGTCATGAGTGGGAATTCATTCTGGAAACTCACGGAGGGACTACGGGTAACAGCTACACTAACTGGTCCAAATTCACACCACGCCATAATGCCTTCATCCAAGCCATTCTGCAAAGCCCGTGTCACATCATTGCCACCATCAGGGCCAAACAGGATTATATCCTTAGTGAGAAAAATGGCAAGCAGGT
>JAIVFU010000544.1 GCA_020829485.1 Nostoc sp. CHAB 5834
GACGACGGCTGGAGACGCGCCAGCCGGTGGTGTCGCTGGAGGGTTAGTCGCCGCGGGCGTCATCGCGGCGTCACCGCCCGCCCCTACCCTTTACGGATGATCCGGCTCATTCTGGCGACCCTCCTTCTGCTGATCGGAAGCCCGGCCCTGGCCCAAGCTCCAACGAATATGGCGCCGCTCATCATCGCCCATCGCGGCGCATCCGGAGAGCGTCCGGAGCATACGCGCATGGCCTATGAGCGGGCCATCGAACAGGGGGCAGACTTCATCGAGCCGGACCTGGTCATGAGCCGCGACGGCGTCCTGATCGTGCGGCACGAGAACGAGATCGGTGGCACCACCGACGTGGCGTATCGGCCGGAGTTCGCGGAGCGCCGCGCGACGAAGATCATCGACGGCGACAGCGTCACCGGCTGGTTCACCGAAGACTTCACCTGGGCCGAGTTGCAGACGCTGTACGCGCGCGAACGCCTGCCGGACCTGCGGGCCTTCAACACGGCCTTCGACGATGTGGAGCCGATCCTGAGTTTCGAACAGGTGCTGGAGATCGCGCGCGACGCCAGCGCCCGCACCGGGCGGACCATCGGCGTAGTGCCGGAGCTGAAGCATCCGACGTATTTCGCCGGCGTCGGCCTGCCGATGGAGGACACCTTTGTCGCCGTGCTGGAACGGCACGGCCTGACGGGGGCCCAGGCGCCGGTCATCGTCCAGTGTTTCGAGGTCGGGACTCTGCGCCGCCTCGATGAGCGCATCGATACGCCGCTGCTGCAACTGATCGCGGCGAGCGGTGGACCGGCGGACGATCGGGCGATGCGCTACGACGCCATGATCACGCCGCAGGGGCTGGCCGAGATCGCGACCTATGCCGAGTGGATCGGGGTCGATACGGCCCTGATCGAGCCGGAGCCCGAGGTGCCAACGACCCTGATCGCCGACGCTCACGCGGCGGAACTGAAAGTCGCCGCCTGGACCTTCCGCGCCGAGAACGCCTTCCTGCCGGTGAGCGACAGGATCGGATCAGACCCGGCGGACCATGGACGGCTGCGCGAGCGGCTGGCGCGGTTCGCGGGGTATGGGCTGGATGCGGCGTTTGTGGATCAGCCGGGTAGGTTCTAGGGGTTAGGGGTTAGGGGCTAGGTTCTAGGGACGATGACCTCAGCCACGCAGCCCTCCCCTAATCCCTAATCCCTAATCCCTAGAACCTTCTGCGGCCGCGTCACCAGCCATATCCCCACACAGACCAGCACCAGCGCCGCGCCATAGGTCCAGCGCATCACGCTCTCGCCCAGGAACAGGCTGGACAGGGCCACGCCGAAGACGGGCACAAGAAAGTTGAATGCCGCCAGCATGCCCACTGGGTTGTGCTTCAGCAGCAGGCTCCAGGTCGCAAAGGCGAAGGCGGACAGCAGGGCCATATAGAGCAGCAAGGCCCCCGACCCGAGGTCGAATGCCGCCAGATGCCCGCCGCCGATCAGGCCGATCGCGACCAGCACCGCCCCGCCCAGTGCCAGCTGCCAGCCGGTCATGACCATGGGGTCCAGGTCGCGCGAAATCCGCTTGCCATAGATGGACCCCGCGGCTAGCACGAAGGCGGCCCCGATGATGAAGCCCTCGCCCAGCAGGGTGACGTCCAGGCCGAACCCGCCCCGGCCCAGATTGACGACCAGCACGCCCAGAAAGCCGACGATGCAGCCCCAGACCTTGCGGTGGCTCAGCCGGTCATTGGTGTAGATGAAGTGAGCCAGCACCACGCTGAAGAAGGTGCCTGTCGCATTCAGGATCGACGCCTTGACCCCCGTCACATGCGCCAGGCCGATGTAGAAGAAGACGTATTGCAGCGTGGTCTGGAACAGGCCCAGCAGCACCAGCTGGCGCGCCTGCGAGCCCGTCACCTTCAGGATCGGCTTCTTCATCGCCACAGTGACGCCCAGCAGGATCACCCCCGCCAGCAGAAACCGCCAGCCCGCGAACAACAGCTGGCTGGCCATGTCCGACGGTGCGATGTCCAGCATCGCATAGCCCGCCTTCACCGCCGGATAGGCGCTGCCCCACAGC
>JAIVFU010000545.1 GCA_020829485.1 Nostoc sp. CHAB 5834
TGGTGGCCCGCATCACGGGTTTGGAACCCGACAGGGTGGAGTGCGGCTCAATGAGTTCGGTGGGGCTGAGGGCCGTTCCGCAGCGTTCGCACTGGTCGCCATAGGCGTTCGGGTTGCCGCAAACGGGGCAGGTACCCACAATGTAGCGGTCGGCCAGAAACTGGTTGGCCACTTCATCGTAGTACTGTTCTGTCACTTCCTCCACGAAATCACCTTTCTCGTAGAGCTTCGTGAAAAAATCCTGCGAGGTTTGGTGGTGAATCGGGTTGGATGTCCGCGAGTAGATATCGAAGGAAATGCCGAAATCACTGAAGGCCTGTTTGATCTGGCCGTAGTATTTGTCGACAACCTCCTGGGGCGTACTGCCTTCTTTTTTGGCTTTGATGGTAATGGGAACGCCATGCTCATCGGTGCCGCTGATGAAAGCGACATCCTTACCCGTTGAGCGGAGGTAGCGAACGTAGATGTCGGCGGGCAGGTAGCAGCCAGCCAGGTGACCGATGTGGATCGGCCCATTGGCGTAGATCAGTGCCGCCGTGACGGTGTAGCGTTGGGGATTTTCGAGGGACATAAACCTGGAATTGGTACGCAAAATTAGCAATTCAGGCCCGAACGTAGTTATGTTTACGAAAACAGTGCCACTGAGCTGCTATGGAGAACACCACGCCGGATACGAATAATTTCCTCAACTGGGTCGAAATCAAAAACTTCAAGTCCATCAAAGACCTGCGGTTCGACTGTAAGCGGGTGAACGTATTCATTGGTAAGCCCAACGTCGGCAAATCGAATATCCTGGAAGGATTGGGGTTGTTGGGGGGAAGTCACGATGATAACAGGTATTTGAACGGGGCTCTTAGGTACGCAACAATTAAAGACTTGTTTACTGATAATAGTACAGAGCAACCTATTGAAATAAATACAAATCAAACCAGCATTTCACTACGGCTTAATGAACCAGTAGAATATGTCGAAAGGGATCGTTTTGAACTCAGAAAAACGATAAAGCCGTCTTCTTTTAGAAGTTTTATATTTGATGAAAGTGGTGCGGTAAGCGTACTGAGTGCGGGGGTATTTTCAAAAAGAGACGAAAGGGAATATTTTGAAACGCATCAGGCGAGTTCTGTCAAAAAGTATGATTTTGCCCATTTAAATACATTCAGTGTTGCATTTAGTCAGTACTTATTACCTCCTCACGGTGCTAACATGTATGCAATAATTAATCGCAACACGGAACTTTGGAATGAGTTTGCAACACTTTTCCTTGACCAAGGATTAGAGTTTGTACTTTCTGATAGTGATCAGACATTCGTACTGCAGAAAAAAATAGGACAGCGGGTGAAGCAGTACCCTTTCTTTTCCATCGCCGACACCTTTCGGCGCTTCATGTTCTATATCACGGCCATCGAATCAAACAAAAATTCGGTCATCATTTTCGAAGAGCCTGAAGTTCATTCCTTCCCGCCATATGTAAAGACAATGGCGCACCGGATTGTGGATAGCGATGAGAATCAGTTTTTTATCTCGACGCATAGTCCTTACTTACTGCAAACCCTCATTCGTGAACTCGACGCGTCACAATTGTCGGTCTTTATTACGTACTACAAAGACTATCAAACCTGCGTCCGGCCGTTGACGGCCAACGAATTGCGGGAGGCAGAGGATTTAAGTATCGATCTGTTCTATAATCTTAGCCGATACGAGCCGAATGCCTGACCGTGCTGTCCAATACCTACCCGAATGTCACGCTGATACGGCACTCCTTCGCCACTTTATTCCAGACCCTACGTTCAGTATCCATTGCCTGGGTTGCCCGGAGGTGGCCAACACCATGCTGTCGGCCAGGGCCGAAGACTATCGGCTAATCGGTTTGGTCGATAATGACCCTGATCTGAATAGTCGTTGCCGGGGCTTTTTCAAAACGTTTACCGTGGTTGAACAAGCCAACAAAGTGGAACTGCGGGTACATGCAACTCGTCAGCAATACCTGATTGTTATCGATCGGGCGGTTGAGACGTTTCTGATCTGGAATGCGCAACAGGTCGGTATCGATAT
>JAIVFU010000546.1 GCA_020829485.1 Nostoc sp. CHAB 5834
CGTATTAATACTGCTTAAAAATGTAGTAAATATATTGTTATACTGAAAAAGATGATTAGCGTAGGCGTAGCCCGCCGTAGGCATCGCACCTTTTTTGGCCGACCTCACAAAATCGCATTGCTCCCCTCACAAACAGCAATGACAAATAAATAGATAAAAGTACGAAAATAATCCGTACTTCCGTCTCTTGATTTTTAATCAATCATCGTTATATTTTGGAGGATTAAGTATTTGCAATGCAACAAACAGGCGATCGCACTCTTGACGGGCAGGTACGCCATCGCTTGACTGCCATTAACTTAGTAGATGACTAAATCTTGTATTGAAGCCAAATTTGATGACGTTAACAGAAACATTTCTTTACATCCCTTTTAGGCGATCGCCCATGAACATCTTTCATCCATCACAGAAGGAAATTCTTTAGACTTCGTAAGCCAATTGGATTTTCGATTTGGGACGATGAGTTAGCTTTAGAGCTACCCTTGTAGAAGAACAGAATCTCTCAACTACTCTTTGACTCATGATCAGGCTCCTTCAAGTCGAAAAATTTCCGATTCTGATGTTGCCGGAAATCGAGGCGTATTTAGAAAGTGGACTATTTCGTGGAATCGGCAAGAAAACTGCTCAAACTTTGGTCAACTGTTTTGGAAGTGAGACTTTATCGATATTAGATAACAACCCCGAAAAACTTTACACTGTTCCCGGGCTAACTCAATATCGTATTGATGGTATTACCAAAGCTTGGTCAGAGAGTAAAAGTCATCCGAACTTTGGAGTGATTACCCAACTTTTGGCTGTGGGAACTTCATTGAAGTTAGCTTTGAAAATTTGTGACTATTACGGACACAAAACTTCATATATTCTGCAAAACAACCCTTACAGATTAATTGATGACATTGACGGCATCGGTTTTAAGACTGCTGATGAGTTAGCCATATCTCTTGGTATCCCGCTATACAGCGATACCCGCTATATTTCAGCCTTAATCCATGTTTTAAAATCTGGCTTGCGTGAAGGGAATTGTTTTTTACCGTTTGAGCAATTAGTTAGTATTGCCACTGGCCTGCTTTCTTCACCACAGCATACGCCCGATGTTCAATTTTTAAATACAATCATTCAACAGTTACTCGAAAAGGGGGCTTTAGTTTCGGGTGATGTTGGTAATAGTGTTTATCTCAAAGCTGCTTATCGGGCTGAACTTTCTGTGACTTTGAAGATTCTTGCTCTCCTTGAGCAACCAACTCACCCCGATGAACATTTAGAACACTGGTTAGCCGAATTCCAAACTACTGACTATCGCCAACTTTCACGTTTAAGTGATGAACAAATCAGCGCCTTGATGATGGCAGCCAAACATCCAATTAGCATTATCACTGGTGGCCCAGGTCGAGGGAAAACTTATGTACTGAAAACCTTAGTTGAATGGTTCATTCATACTGATAAAGCGATTGCACTTGCCGCTCCAACAGGGAAAGCGGCTAACCGGATGAAAGATGCTACAGGCATTGAAGCAACTACTATTCACCGTTTATTGCAATGGCAGGGACATCAACAGGTTTTTCTTTATAACGAGGATAATCCTCTAAATCTTGATTGTCTAATCGTTGATGAATTTTCAATGGTTGATATATTTCTGTTCAATTCGCTACTCAAAGCCTTGGACAAAAAAACCAGAATTGTACTAGTAGGGGACTTTGATCAATTGCCCAGTATTGGCGCAGGAATGGTCTTGCGAGATTTAATTGTTTCTGAACTCGTGCCAACAACAAGATTACGGACAATTTATCGCCAACGGCACGAAAGCCCGATTATTTATGCCGCTAATGATGTCAATTCTGGCATAGTCCCTACACTGCACAATTTTAATCAAGTTTCTGATTGGATGGATGTCGGTGACTGTGCAATGATTCAAAAAGATTCGCCCCAAGCGACCTCCCAAGGCATCGTTGAGTTGGTTAAAGCTATTGGCCAGTCAGGTGTTGATTTAAATCAACAACTAATAATCTTAGCGCCCCAAAAACAAGGAGACTGTGGAGTGAACAATCTCAATC
>JAIVFU010000547.1 GCA_020829485.1 Nostoc sp. CHAB 5834
AAAAGGCTTTCCTGTGTACACAATGTACGTAGTTTACCTTGGATACTCAATGTGCTACCTTGCAGTAACATTTATTTTTGCAAAAAAATACTGCGGATTATCAATACATAACTATTTATCTAATGTAGTTTATAGATGCATAATAATTTTAATTGTAGCTCTTGGATTTAGCTTGATACCAAAATACTTCATGACAGTAAGTATTATTAGATTAATTATTATTGTAGTGTTAAGTTCTGTTAGCTTAGTAGCACTGACGTTATTAATTGGATTCAATAACAGCGAACTCATTTCAATAAAAAGATTGATAAAAGCAATGCAAAAAAAATTAAAGGATATCACCTTTGGAAAAGATGATAACTCGAAAGGCGTGTTGACCAATATATTTTTATAAACATTTACTAAATTTTTTAATTATTAACAATCGTTGATGTGATTTACATAATTAAACCAACTGGCCAGCTTGGGAACCAGTTATTTCGTTTAGGACACCACATAGCGAATAGTATTCAGTATGAATACCAAATTAATTATAATGGATTCACATATAAACATCTTTTTCCAGAGTTAGATAAAAATAAATTACTTTCAGTAAGTTCAACTAATTCTAAGTTGCAAGCTATTATTATAAAATTAATTGCAAAGGTTATTGAAGAGAAGAGTGTTCAAGCTTTACTCAATAAAGTAGGCATAAGGGTTCTTTCAGAACCATTAAATTTTACTGAACATAATTACCAATTTATTGAAAAAGCACAGCATGGATGCATTATTGCGACGAATTGGCTATTCAGAGATAATAGTAGTTTCATAAAACTTGCACCCCGGATAAGAGAATTATTTGCATTAGCTCCAGAGTACAGATACAAGGCTGAAAATCGAATTAACTCAATACGGACTAGCCATGACGACATACTAATTGGAGTGCATTTCAGGCGAGGTGACTACAGAGAATGGAAAGGGGGACAGTATTATTTTGAAGTAAAAGTATTTACTAACATTATGAAGCGTATTCTCACCTTATTTCCTGAAAAAAGAGTTAAGTTCATAATTTTCTCAAACGAAAATTATGACGAAAGTTTGTTCGAAGGTTTTATGACTTTTAATAGTGCTTACCCATATGAAATTGATTTGGCAACTATGGCAATGTGTGATCGTTTGATTGGACCTCCCAGTACATTTTCTGGATGGGCTTCATTTTGGGGAGAAGTACCTCTGTTCGTTATTAGGAAAGAATCTGCTTTGCCAAGCCTGAATGATTTTCAAATTTTCGGTAATTAAATTTAGTAAAATCACTATGAAAAACTTTGTTTTTTTAAAAATTTTATTTAATCACAAATAGATAACTTCATGAATATATTCTTTGATCATCAAACGTTTACTGATCAAACTTATGGGGGGATCTCTAGATACTTTTCAGAATTAATTGCTGGTATAGATAGATATCCCAATCATAAAGTTCTTTTAGGATTGTGGCGATCAAACAATGAGTATTTAAAACAATGCAGACCTTTAATGAAATCTTTTTTTTCACAACAATATATTCCTAGAAAGACACAGCTGCTAAGATGTTTCAATAAACATACTTCATTGACAGAGGCTAGAAAATTAAATTATGACATTTATCATCCAACTAATTATAATCCTTACTTGATTAATAAGGTAAATAATCGTCCAATAGTTGTCACTTTTCATGACATGATTCATGAAAAATTTGGTGAAGATTACCAATTGTCTAACAACAATAGTACAGTTAATTTTAAAAAAATAATGGCAGAAAAAGCTGACAAAATTCTGGCTGTTTCCGAGTATACAAAATCTGACTTGATTCGTATTTTAAAAGTACCAAAAGAGAAGATCGATGTTATACATTTAGGAAGTTCAATGCCAATTATACCTGATAACTTCCTGCCTAAATATTATTCAAAAGAATCTTATTTTTTGTATGTTGGTGCAAGAAAAAATTATAAAAATTTCAATACTTTATTATTAGCGATATCTCCTTTGTTAAAAAGTTATAAAGTTAATTTAATTTGCGCAGGTGGAGGAGCGTT
>JAIVFU010000548.1 GCA_020829485.1 Nostoc sp. CHAB 5834
TTAGTAACCGAAGTGGGGTTGAACCTTCCTTCCTGGTTGCGAATACCCAGTTATCACCGTCTATGGATTGCCAGTACCTTTTTGTAATCCATTTCCCGTTCTTTTTGGGGTGGCGGTGTTTTGCCCAAGCGTTTAACTTTTGGTACGTGAGGTGGTCGATACCTGAGTAAGTCTCCTTACTTACTACAGTCGCGTAGAAGTTAGCCCATCCCCTAATGATTGGGTTTAAGTGGCTGATTAGCGCCGCTTGCGGTGCTGCCTTATGGGCATCTATAACCCTAGCGATTTGGTCGTAATGTACCTTTTGCTTCTGCTTGCTTGGGGTGATGATTGTTTTAAAACCTAGTATTTTCCCATTTGTTGATTTGGAAGATGAGTATTTTCCAGCCGGGAATTGGCGTATATTAAAGCCAAGGAAGTCGAATCCCGGTTGTTCTTGCTCATACATAGTGTGGGTATGAGCAAGCCTCGTTTTGTTAGGTTTTAATTCCAAGCCCATGCCTTGTAACCATTCGGAGATAATCTCTTTACATCTTTGGACAACGGTTAAGTCTTCGTGGAGAATAACGAAGTCATCGGCGTATCGGATTATGTTTGGGGGATAAAAGTCTGTCCCCTTTTTATGAAACCAAGTTTCCCTGGACTTTTTGCGAAGTTTTGGGAATTCTGATTTAATCCGATATTCCATCCCGTGAAGGGCAATATTAGCCAATAATGGAGAAATAACTCCTCCCTGTGGCGTACCCTCAGATGTTGGAAACAACTGCTTACCATCCATCACTCCCGCTTTTAACCATGCACGAATTTGTCGGCGGACGGTTGGGGGTGTATTTAATTTTATTAGCAGCGCTTCCTGATCGATGCGGTCAAAACATTTGGCAATGTCGGCATCTAATACGTACTTGGCTTTCTTGTTGATGGCTGAGTATATGGATGCTACCGCATCTTGGCATGAGCGTCCAGGTCTGAACCCGTATGAGTTAGGTTCAAATCGTGCTTCCCATTCTGGCTCTAATGCCAGTTTGACAAGTGCTTGCAAGGCTCGGTCTTTCATTGTAGGTATACCCAAGGGTCGCTTCTCTACTGTTCCAGGCTTAGGAATCCATACTCGCCTAGTTGGGCTGACCTTTGTACTCAGATTTAAATTACCAGTAAGTTCTACACGTTGCTTTGGAGTCAGCGATTTAACGCCGTCTATACCCGCCGTCTTTTTCCCCTGGTTATCCTGGGTTACTCTACGAACCGCTAAGGCTCTTGCTGACCATGACTTCATCAGCGTCTTTTGGAGTCTGCGATATGCTTTCACATCACCACGGGCAGAGGCTTGATAAATTCTCTTTTGGAGCTTATACACGCTACGCTCTAGCTTGCGCCAGTTAATAGAGTGCCATTCCACCATCAGTTTTTGAGACTGTGTATTAGACATATTTACTCACTACTTGGGACTTTATCTTCCAAAAGCACCGTAAGTCTGTCAGCATATTCTGGGCATTACCCCAGACATTCGCTTTTGACTTAATCTCCCCTACTCGTTGCATACGGTTAGCACCTACTCAGGGATTCGACCACCTGAGGCCAAGCGAGAGGTTATCTCGTTCCGAATGACCATTCTGTGTACCTTTAGAGTGATGCTTGTTCGCCGGGTTTGTTGGAAGTGCATATTGGTCAACAAAAAACTTGCCAACTCCCTATCCTTTTGCCTTTTGGCTCCAGCGCATTAAGCCTTATTTCGCTGGTTAATCATCACGACGATTGAAACGCATCTTCAAGCCGAAGCTTTACTCATGGGTACTTTGCTCGATGCTTACCAACTTAGGCTGTCAGTAATAACACCTTTTCACCCCGCTTCAGGCTTTGATGGCTAGTCTCAAACCTGGGGGTGATGCTTTCACCGTTGCACCTACGGGGTAGGATTTGAGGGTTCTAGGGTAATAGCTCTCACCTACATAGTCATTCAGTTGTCAAGGTTATGTACCTTGCGGCTAATCCTCCAGACCATTAAGGTCTTAGTTTCTAGCCAACGATTCGCACGTTAAGATTTATAGTAAA
>JAIVFU010000549.1 GCA_020829485.1 Nostoc sp. CHAB 5834
CGTCAGCAGGGTCGACTCGCCCCCGGACGGTTCGTTGCCGTGGACGTTGGCTCCAATCTGAACAATAAGCGGTACGTTCGTGCCCGCGTCGGCGGTGGCCTGTTTGAGGTGGTTCTGCCGAATGCTTTCGCGGTTGGTGTAGTTGGCCGGGCTGGTAAACGACGCCATCACCAGCGAGCGGTGTTCATAGGTTTTACCGATCTGCTCCACGTGAACCCGGTCGGAGAGCCGCGCCAGTTCGCGGAAATAAGCAACCATCTGGTCGTAGCGGGTCATGTGTGACCCAATGGGATAACCCAGAAACTGTTCCGGTGTCGGAATGGCCGGATTGGGCGGACCAGGGCTGTTGGGGAAAAAATAAGGCGTTTGCGCCGATAGCGAATGGCTAAGCAACACCCCGACCAGCAGGAGGGCACGTAGAGAGAAAGGCATGTTGTTGTGAATTAGTGGGCGAGAAGCCGGAAGATAGCGAATACTGCCAAAAAATCGTAACTCGCGGCTCATATCTCATCGCACCCGCCATGCTCGTTCGTATCGTCCGTATGACGTTTCAGGAAGATAAACTGCCCGACTTTCACGCTATTTTCGACCGTTCCAAACAGCACATCCGGGCGTTTCCCGGCAACGGCCACCTCGCCTTGCTGCGTGACCCCGACAATCCGGCCGTTCGGATCACCTACAGCCTCTGGACCTCGGCCGACGCCCTCGACGCCTATCGCCAAAGCGAGTTGTTCCGCACCACCTGGGCGGCTACGAAACTCCTTTTCGCCGACAAGCCCGTAGCGTTCTCGGGCGAAGCGTTGGAGGAAGTTCAATGAAGCAAAAAGTCTGTACGCAAGTTGTTGAAGTTGATAGCAAGTAGCCCCTGGCTTTGTAAATAGGAGCAGAATTTCAAGTCATCCGTCAGAACTGTATAATTGTCTGCAGCAAGATGATGGATAATTGCATCACTTAATCCAAACTTGAGATAACTTTTCGAATGGATATCCATGATGGATAAGCTGCTGTGAAAGACTTCCTGAGTTTTCTGGGCAACGCGCTCCAATAGTGAAAGAGCTTGTTGCCCTTTGTACGTGTATCCTTCCAATAAGTTGCTTGCTTCGGTAAGAATGTTGGGTGTAGTTAAGATAACTTTAAATCGATCGATATAGGATGTTAATAGTGAGTAGTCTTCAGATGAGTACTGATTTGTACGTTTATATGTGCTAATTTGGCTTGGGTTCATTGCACCTACCACCCATAGTATTAAAAGATTAGTATCAATCAATACCCCTCTGCTAGTAAGCAATCTAGTGTCGGTCATTCTCCAGCACTCTGATTTTCATCGATTCTACCTTACCTGTTTCAGCATTTATTTCGAAGATTTTATACTTCCTCTCAATTTTTGGTTGCAACAGGCTTGAAAAAGATTGTGGCTCAAATCCTATAGGAAAACTCAAGGTAATCAGCCAGCAGTTTCGGCTTGAGTCGAATTCAACCTCTTCTATCAATTCACCATTAATAGCAGGGTAGATGTCTTTATAGAAATTTAGCGCGCTTTGAGCTGCATCTCGGACCGTTAGCATAGCACAGTATAATAGTTGTGAGACTGGGACAATAGTAGAACAAATAATTTAATACTAATAACATATTCCTAACTAACCTAGGCATCCGGCTGATTTATAACGTGTAGACACCCCTTCGCCGATAAGCCCGTGGCGTTCTCGGGCGAAGCGTTGGAGGAAGTTTGCCCAGCGGCATAGTGAGTAAAAATAAGGGGTTTTTCGCTTTTCCACCGTGGCCACTTAACGGCCGGACGCCATGAATCGTTGGCTCATCATCAGTTGGTTGACGATTGGTCTGCTCTCGGGGCTGGCTACCCTGACCGCTGCCCAGACCACGACCCTGACGGGGGTGGTCATCGATGCGGCAACCGGACAGCTCATGCCCTTTGCCAACGTCTACCTCAACGGCAGCACGCGCGGCACCCTTACCAGCGAAAACGGTCAATACAAACTAACGGGTGTACCACTTGGTACGGTCGAGGTGGTGGCTTCATTTGTGGGCTA
>JAIVFU010000054.1 GCA_020829485.1 Nostoc sp. CHAB 5834
TTTGTTTTCCTCTTTAGTCAGAAATACCCTCAAACGAGCGCCCATATTTTTTGTTACCTCGGTAGATATATTCTCCGTATTTATTTATTGTTACATAGTTTCGTTTTTTCCTGCCGACCTACTTAGCGGTTCTCGTTTGGGTGCAGTACAGTTTTGACCTCTCTCCTAAAAGGAGAGAGGTTTTGAATCTTACTCCCCAACGCTAGAAGGGAAGGAGCTGGGGGTTAGGCCTGTATTCCATGCAATTGGGAACCGCTATAAATCTGATAAACCGAGTTTTTGTAGATTATATAAAATTCGGTTTATCAGCCTATTTTTTCAAAAGGAAAATGTGAATCCTATTTGTCTTTTAATCTGATATCAATAACAGTTGCGTTAAAGTTGTAGTTAAAGCCTTCCAACTCAAATGGCATTCCAATTTTAACTTTACTTCTACCTAGCACTAGTCCGCTTTTTGTGCTTTTGGCTTTACCCTCTAAAGTCAAAAGCATATCTGTACTAAAATTGTTGGTCTTTGGATCTGGCAATTCTTTAACAGTGCCATTAGGTTGGAAAACATTGACTGTTCTAGGTAGCTGTTGAACGGATTTAATCTCAATCTGTCCGTAGGGTTGATTGCGGATAATCACATTAGTTTTCCCGCCTTTTTTTAAACCGTTGTTGAATAATTGCTCAGGATCACGGACATTCAAACCACGAACTACTAAGTCTACTTCTATGGGTACTAGTTTCTCACCAACTTGGGCAACACCCAAGCTAGATAAGATGCTAGACGAGACGACAAATATAACTAGCAGAGTTACCAGCGCAGCACCTAAATCTAAGAGGTTGATTTTGCCGAACAAACGGCCTTTTGAATCTAAAATAGCCATAAAAACTTTTCCGAGGTAATAACGAAGTAATTGATTGTAGCAAGAAGGTTTTCAATGGGAATAGTAATTTTCCCTATTTGCTAATAACTCAAAGCGACT
The DNA here is from genome assembly GCA_020829485.1 of Nostoc sp. CHAB 5834. The sequence continues at coordinate 972 of JAIVFU010000054.1, forward strand.
GGGCGTTGCGGTTATGCGACAGTTTATCACGAGTTCGTAAATTTGCAGGGGTAGCAGCTAACGCTCAAATTTTTGTCCGTTAAGACTGACGCGCCGAGAAAGTAATATCTAGTGTTTAAGCCTATCTCTAGAGAGAATCTTTAACTCCCCGTAATTCGGTAGATTTGTGTAAGCATTAGCTGGATCACAACTTCTTTGGTCTTGAGTTAAGAATGCAACTTAGAATACTCTAAATCCGTCTTATAATTTGTCCCATAATTTTATGTTCTCCCGAAATAATCTTTAGAGCGTATTATGTTCAATTGGAAAGGTTTTGTTGCAAGTTACCGTGTGTGGCGGCGTCGCTGGTTTTATCCCCTAATTTCGGTGGTAGTCGCCCTGAGTCTGTGCCTGAGTACACCCTTGCCTGGAAGAACTTTAGACTTCTTGCCTCTTATATTGCAGGGAGTCCAGGTACTTCAGCTTTCTAATATATCCGATCGCCAGGAAACTGATATTGGCAAGCAGATTAATCAGGAAATTCTGGGGAGTCAAGTCAAACTTTACCGGAATTCTGAAGTTAATCGCTATGTAGAACAAATTGGTCGGCGTTTAGTAGCTAGTAGCGATCGCCCCAACCTTCCTTTTACCTTCCAAGTAGTTGATGATGATGCTATTAATGCCTTTGCAACTTTAGGAGGCTATGTATATCTCCACACAGGTTTACTGAAAGCCGCAGATAATGAAGCAGAACTTGCAAGTGTTATTGCCCATGAAATTGGTCACATTGGCGGGAAACATCTGGTTAAACAGATGCGGCAAAGAGCGATCGCTAGTGGTTTAGCAACAGCAACTGGTTTAGATCGCAATACGGCTGTAGGGATTGGTGTAGAACTTGCCTTGAATCGTCCCCGCAGTCGTCAAGATGAATTTGATGCCGATCAAAGAGGACTGCGAACTTTGACACGCGCTGGTTATGCCCAGTCTGGAATAGTTACTTTTATGCAAAAGCTGCTGAAAAAGGGTGGTTCTGTCCCGACATTTTTGAGTACGCACCCCGGAACGAGCGATCGCATTGATGGCCTCAGACGTGCAATTAACTCTCAACCTAGTAAGGGAAATTATGGCTTGGATAAGGCTAGTTATAAAGCTAATATTCGACCATTAGTGAGGTCTTGAGGGTATTAGGCATTGGGCATTGGTTATTCTGCTTGTCTCCCTCATCCCCCTCATCTCCCTCATCCTCTCTACTCCCCACTCGCGCTCATCTCGAATATTGCTCAATTATGGTTGCGACGATCGACTTTGATTTTAGCTGGATTAACTCTGATCACTACATCTTCTAAAGGCAGGGTACGGAGATAGTCTTTAAAAATATTAACTTGATAAACCAGGTTATTTGTGACATCTAGTCCAGTCAACCAGCCACTCTTAGGATGATAAGCGCCAGTATCTATGTCTAGCCATCCCTCTCCTTGTGCCAGTTTGCCAGGAGAAACACCCGGCAGAGTAAAGGTAATGGTGTGACCAATGATAATGAGCTTATCTGGAAAGTAGGGTTTTTCAATGCTGTGAAATTCCTCTCGTATCCAGCACAGTTGATCGGCAGTTTGTTCTGTCACCGACTTGGAAGGGTCAACACCAGCATGAGTTAACCAAATATCCCCCAAGTCGAGATATGTAGGCAAACTCTTGAACCAATCCAGATGGTCATCAGGGATTGAAGCCTCGTGGTAACTGGCTACGGTAGCTTGCCCCCCACTGTAGAGCCATGCTTGCATCGTCGGGGAGGAGGTTCTTTCATTGGTCAGAATGTTTAATAACATCTGCTCATGATTTCCCAACAAACATGAGTAGTTATGTCGCTTGACAAAATTAACTACTTGTGAACTATGAGGCCCGCGATCAATTAAGTCTCCCAGAAAATAGATTTGATCGTCTGACGTGGGGGCGATCGCCTCCAACAATGTCATCAAACCTTCATAGTGTCCATGCACATCCCCAATTACAATTCGTCTGGGGCTAGTTTCGCTCATTTTCTCTTAGCTTCAATAGCTTGGCTAATACTTCTGCTACAGTTTAAGCTGTCTGATTTCCGTAGTAGAAGGTAGAAATACTGAATAAGTTTTATTTTAATTTAATTATTGCCCCATAAATAAAATTAATTTATGATGCAATGGGGTATGATGTAGAATTTTGAGTGCTTAAGAAAGAAAATCGGCAAATTTCATTCACGTTCTTAGCTTAAAATTTAACGTGTCGCGGAAGTCCTGGAGGCTATTCCCGATGAATTGGGAAGCTCCGTCCGTCTTACCTCTGAGTAGTTCACGCTGTTGCTTCTATTTCAACAATGTCTAAAGATTTTTCTGCTGATATTAGTTCGCGCATCTGCAAGCACATGAATGATGATCATGCTGATGCCATAGTTGTTTATGCTAAGGCTTTTGGTGGTGTAACAGATGCGTAGGCGTAGCCCGTCGGAGACATCGCAGCACAAATGCTGTCAATTGATGCACAAGGTATGGATTTAACAGCGCAAGTGAATGGGGAAGCTGTACCAGTTCGCATTCAGTTTGATCATGTTTTAGCAGATGCGGAAGATGCCCATCAAACTCTAATTGCGATGGTGAAGCAGGCGCGGGTGAAGGCAAATTAGAAATTGGGCTAATTGATATGACTAATGCTTGGCTGTCTTTAGACATGCCGTTTGCTTGATATAGCAATCCTAAATGAGTCGTGAAAATCTCCGATTCCTCTCTCTGCGTTCTCTGCGCCTCTGTGGTTAATTTATTTTTACAAATGATTTAGGACTGCTATATTTAGCTGTCAAGGATATTAGCTACTGTGGCATAAGCCTTGGGTTGGATAATTTCAAACTTCCAGTCTGAAGAATAATCAGGCAACTCATAGCCAACACTCTTAACATGAGCCAACATCAACTCATCCCGTTGATGCCAAACTGTAAATATTCTCTCTCTGCCATCATAAAGCGTTTCTAGATCGATTTGATAAACCTCATTTACCCGCTTTAGTTTCAAGCCCAACAAATTTAATAGTCGGCTGAGTATTTTTATTGCCGAAACCGCCTCTTTCTCCCCGACTAAGTTAATACCAAGCGCTCTTTTAATATGCTTACTGTGCTGAAAGACAATATTTTTCAGCAATATCAAATCTGGATTACTTTCGGTAAATTCTCGTTCTGCTTCGAGAAACTGAAGCATTCCCAAAGCTCTCATAGCCTCAACTTTGAGCGTGTAAGTTTTTAAATCTGGGAGAAAAACTTTTCCTTCACCCCAAGACAATTGCTGATGCCATTCTTGCTGATCTCTGATGTGAAAATACTCGCTTTCGTGAGTTAAATAATAATGAATTAAGAGTTGACGATAATATCCGTTGTCATCCTCCAATTTCAGCCAAGGAGTAACTTCTACACCATACCTTTGTCTGAGAACATATTTATTGATTTGGTTACGTTCTCCATCAGTCAGAGAATGCCTCACTAATAGCTGCTCATATTCTACATAATCAATATCCTTAGCATTGGCTACAGCAGTTGCTACCGATAGTTGATTTTGCTGCTTAATCTCTTTAATTTTGCGTTTAATATCTTTAGCTTTTTGACGGCTTTGCGCCCAATCTTTTTGAACTTTGACAATTTCTAAAATTAATCTTCTGCGGGTAGCTAAATCATCAGCATCAGTTGCCAAAAACGCAAGGCGTAAATCTCGAATAATATTATTGTGAACAGCATTACTCCGCATCTGAATTTGATGCCCATCAGCAATCAAACCATCTTGCATCGATTGACGGTAGAGGCGAATAGAAGCATTTACCCGTGCAGATAACTTAGCCCAAGTTCGTAAATGAATCGGGTCATGAACTAAAGGTAAATCCACATCTATTTTATGCAGTGGACTTAGCAAAGCTAAGTTTTCTTTTTGATTTTCTTGATACCAATCAGATAGCAAGCGATAATTTGTACTACCACTACCGATTAAACCAATACCTCGTTTAGCACACCAGACAACACGCGGCACATCATCCCTGACTCTTGCTAACGCTTGTCTTGCTTCCGAGTCAGGAATTACCCCTTGAAAAATGCCATAAACTCGGTCAAAATGTTGGACATCAATACTAATTCCTGTACCAAGGCTAGGGGTAACAAAAACGCCGTCATATTCAGAGATTTTTTCATTGATAGCTGCGATAAAATCAACCGCTTCGTGGCCAGGTGTGTTTATAGTGTGGCTACTCACTACCAAGGTTTTAGGAAATTGCCTTCGTAATTTTTGTAAGCGCTCTTTCAGATAACGTTCAATTGTTTCACAACTGTAACGCCCAGCGCGACTATCGGTAGTAACATAACATTTACATCCAGCAAGTAAATCCAATTCCAGTTGGTGAATTAGCGGTGTTGGATTGGGCGAATCATAAAAAGTCACGTCCCAACCATGCTGAGGTTTCCACTGGTTGAGAACTACCCAGGGTGTTAATTTAATTCCTGCCAATCCCTGTAAATATTCAAGTGACACATCTGATAAATCAGCATCTTGGGCAATTACTAACCCTCCAGTTGTTAAAACTGTGGAAATTAGTTGCTGGAATAATTTTAATATCTTTACACGCTTGTGTTTACAAGTATTACTGTTTAATAGATGCCACAAAGACTGCTCTACTTCATCCAGAATTACTATTGCTCCCCGCCAATTTTCCGGGTTAAGTTTCCAAATAGAATCAACGCACAGTCCAAGAGATTGCTGTGGAGAGAGTGAACGGAGAATGGGAGGAGCGGGGGTAAGTGTTTTATCAATCCTTTTATTTGTATCTTCTTTTTGTGTTCCCCACTGAATACCAATTTTGTCACACAAAAATCTTCCTAGTAGGATTCTGTGAGTAATTAACAAAACAGGTTGATTTCTAATTTTTGCTTGCTGAACAACGGCTTGCAGTGCTGTAGTTTTACCTGTTCCTTTTGCTGATTTTACTCCTACTAATCCAGAAGTGGGGAAAGGGATTTCACCTATATAAGAGCGATTCAAGGTGAGTGCAGCAGGAATAGTTAACTCAGTGTGGGGTTTGGTTTGAGCAAGATAAATTTCTAAATCAATACTTTGGCGATAAACTTTATCGAAACTAGTTGCACCTTTCGCAACGATAAACTCATCAACTCCTTTTTCTATTCCTGGAAGTTCGATGACTTTAACAGTGCATTTTTCTTGCTGGAATAAGCAACCAAGTTGAGAAATCGCATTATTTACAGCAGCAATTGTTTTAGGTTGAGTTTCAAAATCAAAGCAAATATAAAAACTACGTTTTGTAATTGCAAACGCTGCTAAATCAGGAATTAGCTGACGACGGGTAACTTTGCCAAATTCATCTTTAACAACCCGATAACCACTGGTAATTCCGGGAATGGCAATAGTTACATATCCTTGTGTTAACAGTGTCGCTGCTTTCTTCACACCCTCGCATAGAATCAGGGGAATGTTATATTGCATCACCCATTGCCAGAAGCCTTCAGCTTCACCATCAGCAGTAATGGTGATATTGTCAGGCATTACCAGATTGTAACGTCCAGCGACTTGCTGCCACACTTGCAGCGTTACGCGCAAACAAAACACCCGCGTTGGTGTGCTGGGGGGATGCTCGTATTTGATGGACTTACCATTGTGATTCTGTCGGGGTTGGTTTGGCTTAAAGCATCCCCATTCCATCATTTGCCAATTATTCAAAGGGTCTAGCCCGGAACACCACCAACCACCTTCAGTGATATGAGCATAACGCTGCAACCATCCAGCTTTTACCATTCCGGTATTGGTGCGAGGGAGTAGCTCAGAAATCAATAGGTACTCAAAAGCTGTTACGCCTTGGAGTGACTTAAAATTGAGTTGTGCTAAGTGTAATTCTATACCACTATTATTGACTAATTCTTCAAGGTGTTGGGGGTGTAAATAGTGCAGATGCATAGGGAACCGCTCGAAGGGAAGACAATGAGATTAAAACATTAACATGCATCTGCTTTTTTGCTCTAAGAGAGATTGCGAGGCTTTTATGATTATTTTTTTACTTCGTTACAAGATACACATCGGTTAAGGGTTTGGTAAGTTATTCTGCCTATTAGATCCCCGAAGTAATAATTTTGTATTGTGATATTTGTTCGCTATTAATTTTTATTTATCAGTAAATTTTTTTTGTTAAGGAATGCGATCGCTAGAGGGGTTGCAGCAGCGATCGCTATAGGGTAACATCTTGCAAGACAAGCTTTGTCAAGAATCGTAGACGCATAGTGGCTTGTAGCTATGTGCTATTTCAGTAGTGATATCGAGCTTGAAGAAAATCAATTCGGTTATCACTTACTAGATAAACAATCCGGTGTTCTTGAGTAAGTCGCCGCGACCAAGCATCTGAATCTAAAATATATCCTGGCTCTTGCTGAGTTTTAGTAGGACGTAGATGATCCAATACAACCACCCTATTGCCAGCTTTTATAGGGCTGTTAGGAACATCCTGCTTCAGTTCTACCCACTGAAATAAGCTAGCTGTTGTCATTGCTTAATTTTTTCGTGGACTATCAGTTAAGCATAGATAGTACGCAAAGAGTCTAATTCATTAGTATCAGTTATAACTTTACGTAATATTTCACTGAAATAGAAAACTTCATAGTTGGGTGCAAGTTCTTTTTGCAGTCGCTTCCATAAGCTAATTCCTTCTGCTTCAAAAGCCGTTTTAGCCTCTAAACTGGAAAAATCTGAAGAATTAGGATCTTCCCAGTTTAACTTTGCATCATAAACTTCTGCCCATTTTTCCAAACGGCTAATAGTTTCTTGACTTAATGGCATTATAAGAGGATCAATATCTCCAGCTTTATCGGAACTAGCCCACCATAGTGGGTAGCATCCATAATCAGCCATGAGTTTGATTTTTTCTGCCATAGTCACTTCACCGAATTATGAGGAAGTTCTGGGATTAGCGCCCACTATATATCCATTATCGCTTACAGTCACACAGATGTATTGGGTTTTGCCATTAAAATTAACTTCATAAATAGTGCGAGTTTTTTTCCTTCCTTGATAACCAATTATTTTACCTTGGGTTACTGCGGTGATAATTGCATCTGGTATCTGGTTTGGCTCGATTCCCTTATCTGCAAACTCTAAAGAATGTTTTTCCAATATATGTTGCAGTCCTGCTTCCGCATTTCCCTCTTCTAAAAATACGATTTTGCCATCAGCTTGTTTGGCAATCCGCACAACTTTTTCTGGACTGTGCTTAATACCAGCCTGACACAGTGCTGCAAACAATGCCGCTTTGTCATCGTTCATATTTAATTTAGTTATTTTAAATAGTTGTTGGTAGAAATATATAAAAATTAATATTAAATATATGATATGTCACTAATTGAATTTTTATTACTAAAGTAAAAAAATGGGGGTAAAGAGTATGTATAACTCCTCACCCCTCAATCTTCTCGATTAACCGCTAATTTAAGCCCCGACAGCTTCTTTCGCGGCGTACAACACCTCAGCGTTGATTTCTTTGAAACCGCGATCGCGGGCAAATTTCTCAGTATTACGCTTCACTTTACCGCGAACAAATCCCGGAATCTTATTCAATTCTGCTTGACCATCTTTTGTCCAATTCAAATCAGAATCAGCAGAAATTCCTCTAGTAATAACTTCTTTGGTATCATGACCGCCAAAGATTTCTAACAGGTGATCTTCCATTCCCAAAGTGAAGGAATTGTAGATTAAATCTGTAATCTGATTCGTCCCTTCATAACCCATAAATGGTTTGTAACCAATCGGGAAGTTTTGGACGTGGATTGGTGCAGCAATTACGCCACAAGGAATATCCAAACGTTTACCAACATGGCGTTCCATTTGAGTGCCGAAAATGGCAGAGGGTTCGACACGAGCGATCGCATCCCCAATTTCACCATGATCTTCGGAAATTAGCACTTCATCGCAATACTCGCTAACCTGTTCGCGGAACCAGTCTGCATCATATTTGCAGTAGGTTCCAGCCCAAACAACATGAATCCCCATTTCTCGCACCAGAATCTTGGTAATGGCGGCGGCGTGGGTGTTGTCACCAAATACTACAGCTTTTTTGCCAGTCAAGTTTTGACAGTCAATCGAACGGGAGAACCAAGCAGCCTGAGAGACATGCAAGGTTTGCTCATTGATGAAATTTTCGTAGTCAACTTCTGCACCTTGAGCGTTAATTACCTGCTGAATCTTGCGAATACAACGGGCAGTTTCCACTACACCCATTGGAGTAATGTCTATATAAGGTGTGCCAAATTGTTCTTCCAGGTAACGAGCTGTAGTCAAACCGAGTTCACGGTAAGGCACTAGGTTAAACCAGGCTTGGGACATCTTTTTCAAGTCGTTCACCGAAGCACCTTCGGGAATTAAGGTATTTACCTCAATACCCAAGTCAGCCATCAATCGTTTCAGTTCGGTGCAGTCGTGATTGTTGTGGAAACCAAGGGTAGTAGTACCGATAATGTTCACCGAGGGTTTCGCAGTTTTGCCCTCTGCCAATTCGCCCCGCTTCCGGGCTTTTTCAATGTAGTATTGGACAATTTGATCCAAAGTGCGATCGGCGGCTTGCAGTTCGTTGTAGCGGTAGTGGTTCACATCCGCTAGCATTACGTCTCCTTTCGCTTCCAACTGCGCCCGTTCGACAAAGTTGTGTAGGTCTTCTTGCAAAATGCTGGAGGTGCAGGTGGGAGTTAACACAATCAAATCTGGGTGTTCCTCGGCATCCTTGCGGATGATGTTATCAACCACCTTCTCTTGAGAGCCGCGTGCTAAAACGTTGCGATCGACGACACTGGTTGTTACCGGAGTAAAATCCCTCTCCCGCGATAGCATGGAGCGCATGACGTTAAAGTAGTCGTCGCCAATGGGGGCGTGCATGATCGCATGAACATTTTTAAAAGAGCTAGCGATTCGCAGAGTGCCGATGTGGGCTGGGCCTGCATACATCCAGTAAGCCAATTTCATGTTTGTGTTCTCCCTTTTGAATAGAAATAACACGGAGTCCGATAAGAGTGGACTATAAGTGCTTGATTATTATTAAATCGTTTCTGATTGTCTCAAAAGTTGTATCTCTAATGAAGTGAAGACTTGTAAGGATTTTAGCTCGCTGTGTAGGCGTAGGCATCGCTCAAACCTTGTTCCTGATTGGAATCTAGCTTCTGAGTTTAATAATATTACTGTTGCTTTTTTAAAATAAATCTTAATTTTTCGGCAAGTTTGTTTTTAATGTGGGGCGGTGTATTATACCAATTCTGTATGAAGATGCGCTAAATGAGATTTAAGTACAAGAAAGAAAAACGAACCGCAAAGGACGCAAAGGACGCAAAGAACATTAAGAAAGAAGTTAAAAGGGTTTGGCACAGCCTCACAAAGAAATAGTAAGCTAAAAAACACCTAACTTGCATAATCGAGTTAAATATAACTCTTGTGGGGTGGGCATCCTGCCCGCCCAGTATATGCAATTTAAATGTCAATACCTTCGCCAAATCGAAAAATACCTCGATTCTTAGGTTGGGTTTCGTGCCTCAACCCAACCTACAAAAAAATGGTGAAGGTATTGAAATGTGGAACAGTTTATTAACTATCACCAATAAATTTATAAAATTTATGTACAACTTCCCAAAAAACACAAACATCCTCTCAGAGGATGTTTGTAAATAATTAGGTTGTAGTATCAATATCCCCCTAACCCTCTTTAAACAAGGAAAAAAGGGAGAATAACGCTAGTGCAATTTGTTCATTCGAGGGAGGAGAAATTAACCTAGAGAGGTGTTAATTACTGCCGAAAAATTTCTACTTTTTCTAACACTATGTCTTGATTAGGACGATCTCTAGTTGTAGGAACATTGGCGATGCGGTTGACTATATCCATACCTTCGACAACTTTACCAAAAACACTGTGTTTGCGGTCAAGATGAGGCGTTGGCCCTTCTGTAATGAACCATTGTGAACCATTAGTACCGCGTCCTGCATTTGCCATTGAGAGGATACCGGCACTAGAGTGTTTCAATTCAGGATGAAACTCATCTTCAAATTGATATCCGGGGCCACCAGTACCCCAACGGTTGGCTATATCTGGATAACGAGCCAGGGGATCGCCACACTGAATCATAAAATCAGGGATGACTCGGTGAAAGCGAACTCCATCGTAGGCAGGAGTCCCTTTCTGAGATTGACCTGTCTTAGGGTCTTTCCAGTCGATTGTCCCGGTTGCTAAACCTACAAAATTTTTGACGGTGTTGGGGGTTTTGTCTTCCTCCAAACGAACTATAATTTGACCCAAGGAAGTAATTAAACGAGCGTGCAGTGTGCCATCACCGGGAATATTAATTTCTGGAAAATTCATGAGCTATCCTATGAATGAAAACTGCCAGTAAGTAAGTCGGTGTGAATAATTCAAACTATGTGTTTTTTAATGTAAAATTCTTGTAATCCAGTTCGTAGTAAGGACTTCAGTCCTTCTTTTAGGACTAAAGTCCTTACTACAAACATGCAAATTATTTCCGCCGTCCTACTTATTTGACCTACGATAAGCTTATCAGCATTCAAGTTACAGGTTTACAGATTACGAAAAAACTAAACTAAGGAAACTTTAAAAAACGAATATTTTACTCTGGTAAATTAATCGCTGGATTACGGCTAAAGAATCCTCTAGGGATTAGCTTAAAGCCAACTTGGTGAACAGGTATCACAGGCCAATCTTGCGATCGCGGAACATGAGTTACGCCCATTGTGTACCACAGCACGATATCTTCACCCATCAAGGATTCATCGTCTGCAATATATTTTGGCAAACTCTGTCCTGGTTGAGTCTGGGTGGGATAATCGCCGCCAGCATAGAGTTCAGCAGGTTTATATTTTGTTACCAGACGTGGTGAGTCGCAAATTCTGCCTTTTGACGGATGTTTGAGCCTTCCACAGGGAAAAATATGGAATTTCCACCAGGCATTAGCATATATCCAGGTGCAGCCCCTAGCGCTTAATCATCTTTTACATTTTTACAAAAGACTTATAGTTATCTATTTCTAAGCCTAAGCATGGAAACCGATAAATTAAGAGGCTAAAGCCAAATTAATTTGTTAATAGTTAGCCAGTAGGGAGTAGGGAGAAATAAACAATGCCCAATGCCCAATTTACGCAGAAACTAAACGACGTAAAGATTCAGCACGACGTTTAGCAATAGGGTTATTTGGAGCCAATTTTAGTGCTTCTTCGTAACTTTGTAACGCCTGAGTAGTTAACTTTTTTTTCTCATAAGCATGACCGAGATTATTCAACCCTGTTACGTAGTCTGGTTTAGCTTTTAGGGCTTCTTTATACTGACGAATTGCTAGATCATATTGCTCTTGGATAAAATAAATATAACCCAGCCCGTTGTAAATAGGGGCAATATTTTCTTCTCCCTCTTCTTGAGCCGCTTTGATAGCTTTTTGAAACAGCAGTATCGCTTGGGAATACATTTTTTTGTCTGAATAAATACTGCCTAACTCATAATATTCTTGAGTTGTACCCTTTTCTTTCTCTAACTTCTTCCGCAATCTTCCAAAGGAGCCTTCAATCTTGCGAGTTTTGAAAATCTGGCGAAAAACACTCACGGCTGCAATTGTGAGTATAACCACCAAAACTGAGAGATAAACAACGGCTAGACTGTTATCCATTACTGCAAATACAAATATTAAAAGTTGTTTCTCTATCTATTATCAGCCTATTGTCCTTTGTCCTTTGTCTTTTGTTATTCACTAATGACCATTGTACAGACGCAATTAATCGCGTCTCTACTGACTAATGACAAAATTACGGTAAGCCCCAATATTGAACACGTTGCTGGAGCCAACCTTCTGCTAAGTAACGAGCGATCGCTTGATTCACATTCCGTCTTAACTCATCGTACTGCAATCCCTTGGGCATGACTACAGACAAGGGTTCAGTTGATAGCTTAATTGGTAGTAGCCGATATTGGGGATATTGTTGCACCCAACCGCTCAGTACGCTAGCATCTGCGGCAAAGGCAAAGGCTGCATTAGTTTCTATTTTATCTCGCGCTTCGTTATAAGAATTCACTCCTACCAACTCGGCGTTTTGCACATAGTACCGCACTTGGGCAATGGTGCTGGAGTTATTGAGTACAGCAATTTTTTGTTTTGCAAAATCACTCAATTTCTGTACAGAGGCATCTTTTGTAACTAATACAGTGCTATCCAAATAGTAGGGAACACTGAAACTAACTATGCGGCTGCGAGATTCAGTTGCTGTCACCCTAGCGATCGCAAAATCAACTTTCTTGTCTAAGACTACAGACAAGCGATCGCGATTCGCTACGGGTTTCAATTTCACAGCCTCGGTACCAACCAAGTCAAGTGCTAATCGCTGTGCCAAGTCAATTTCTAAGCCTTGCAATTTGCCGTTAGCATCTCTAAATCCTAACGGACGCAAGTTATCTTTAACGGCAACAGTTAGATAGCCTCGCTGCTGAATTTCTGGCATTTCGGCAGCAGACGCAGTTAATCCTGTCCCCACTATGGAAAAGCAAGATATCCAAAAAATAGTGGCGGATAATACCAGATGTAACCGAGTAATTACTTGCCATCTGTTACATCTGTTATACATCCCTTGCCACCTTTATCCTTTAGCTTGATTTGCGAGTTCAGCAACTTTGCCGAAGCTAGCTGGATCGAGGACTGCTAATTGTGCCAACATCTTGCGATTTAGTTGGATATCAGCTTTTTTCAAGTTACCGATCAACTGGCTGTAACTCAAGCCGTGTTGTCTTGAAGCAGCGTTGATGCGGGTGATCCAGAGGCGACGAAAATCGCGCTTTTTCTTTTTGCGATCGCGGTAGGCACTCCGTAGCGCCTTCATCACTTGTTGGTTGGCAGTTCTAAACAGAGTTGAGTGAGAACCGCGAAAACCTTTAGCTAGTTTGAGAATTTTATTGCGGCGCTTCCGAGCTACATTACCGCGTTTTACCCGAGTCATAACTTATTTCCTAAAATACTTACAAATATGGGAGCATTAAGCGCACGTTCAGTTCATCGCGTTCATGTACAAGCGCACTCTGGCGCAGGCTACGCTTTTTGTCAGAAGATTTGTGCTCTAAAAGGTGGCTTTTGAACGCTTTACGACGGACGATTTTGCCGGTGCCGGTGGCACGGAATCGCTTCGCTGCGGCTTTACGAGTCTTTAGTTTAGGCATTGTTTAGCTTTAATTCGACACGATCCATTATTATACTAATAAAATTGCTTGAATGGTAATTAAATAAAAGATTTAACCAACTACCACTGTTATATAGCGGTTCTCCAATGCAAGCAATACACTTTGACCTCTCTCCAAACCTCTCTCCTAAAAGGAAAGAGGCTTTGAAATCTTACTCCCCAACGCTAGTAGGGAAGGGGCTGGGGGTTAGGTCTGTATTGCACTCAACTGAGAAGCGCTATAGATAAAATTAATTTTACCGATGGATGAGGTCAATATAGTCAAATATGACCCACGTTGGCAGACTTTATTTACAGAAGAAGCCGAGCGTATTTGGCAGGTACTAAGCAATGACTTAGTTATGGAAATTGAACATATTGGTAGTACCGCAGTGCCAGGAATGGCAGCAAAACCAGTTATTGACATCATGGTAGGAGTCCGTTCCTTAGTAGGTGCGAAATCTACTATTCCGGCATTGGAATCGTTGGGATATGTTTATTGGCGTGAAAACCCAGATCCAGGACGGATGTTTTTTGTGAAAGGAATGCCACCATACGGAAAGCAACGTACTCATCATGTTCACATAGTCGGGGTTGAGAGCGAATTTTGGGAACGTAAGCTATTTTGCGACTATCTGAGAAGGCATCCTGAAGAGGCGAAACGATATGAAGCTTTAAAACGCGATTTGGCAGCAACTTTTCGGAGCGATCGCGAGGCTTATACCAATGGTAAAAATGACTATATCCAGGCTGTAATGTCAAAAGCACGGTGTGAGAAGATGGGGAAAATCCCTTAGATGATGTTTTAAAAGTGGTTGGCTGTGATTTTAAGCACTTTATTTATCCCCCCTAATTCCCCTTAAAAAGGGGGGAACTGGAATCAAAGTCCCCCTTTTCAAGGGGGATTTAGGGGGATCTAAAACGTTTTGCTACTGATTAGAGGACTTTTAAAACATCCTCTTAGATCAAATGCAATTTTAAAGAATATCCTCACTTAAGAAAACTATCTCTAAATCCCGATAACCACTGACAATACGTGCAACTTCCACACCGCCATCAATGGGACGATAAAATATCAAATAATCTTCTACGGGGAAACTCCGTAAACCGCTTATAAAATTATCGCAACTTTGCCCCATGTTAGGGAAATCAGCCAGCAATTTACATTGCTGTTTAAATTTTTCGTTGAATCTTCGAGCCGCACCAGGATTAAAGCGGATAATATAGCGATTAATATCCTTGAGGTCTTGCTTGGCTGGAATTGTTAAAACATACCGACTCATTATTTAGCAGCCTCTGCTTGTTGCATTTGGGCTTCAGCGCGTCGGATATCTTCTTCAATTTCTGCAAACACCTCTTCGCCATCGACTACTTCACCACGCTCTGAGGCTTCTATTCCTTCTTGGATTTTAGCTTTTAATTCTGCTAGACGCTGATCTCGAAGGCGATCGCGTTCTTCTAGCAATCTCAATGCTTCACCCATCACCTCACTAACTGAGTGATATTTCCCAGTACTAACCTTATCCTTAACCAACTGCTCCAGTTCTGGGGTCAAAGATATATTCACAACTATTACCTCATTCCATTTACTCTATATCCTAACCGACAGGGGTTAGAGCAAGATTAAAATAATTCGTAATTGATAATACTAGCCTCTAGCGAGTATTACAAATGACAAATGACAAATGACAAATGACAAATGACAAATTAGTTAATTCGCTGCTGTTTGGGCTTCTTGATAAACTATTTCTTGAAACTGGATCATATCTTTTTGCGGATCGGCGTGGCTAACTTTTACCAATATCTGTTCGCCCAAGTTCACAGAACGCTTGAAAACCATTGGTAACTGCAAGCCCAAATCTTCTATCAAAATTAGAGCCAAGTTGCTGTCTTCTCGCAGCCACATTAACACTGTTACATCCCAAGTTTCCTCTGGATGACGGCGTAAATACTCTAGAGCATAATATCTATTAGTTTGCCGTTCTACCATCGTCACTTCTTGGGTGATGCTGGTGACAGTCATCATTACTTCTTTCAGCTGATCTGCGGTAAATGGTAAAACTTCACCCCGCAAATGGGCTTTCAATTGGAAGTGGGTAAGCAAATCACTGTAACGACGGATGGGAGAGGTTGCTTGGGTGTAAGTATCCAAACCCAAACCAGCATGGCGCAGAGGCGTAATGCTCATTTCGCTCTTGGGCATACAACGACGCATAGCGCAAGCGCGAACGAATCCGGCGGGAAGTAGCAGCAATTCTTCTTCTGGTGGTAATTCTGGTTGGGGCTGACCGCGAAAGGGCAAAGGTATGTTATGAGCTTTACCATAACGAGCCGCAACTTCACCGGCAACAATCATCATTTCTGCCACTACTTGCCGCGATGGGGAATCGTCCAAAATATCAATATTGATCTCATCATCTTTGACTTTGATCATCGCTTCCGGCATGGTGATGCTAATTGCCCCTTGAGCGTAACGCCAAGCTTTGCGCTTCTGCGCCCAGGTTGCGATCGCAGCAATTTCTGGTTCTGCCTGTACCCGTAATTGCAGCATTTCATCTACATCTTCGTAGGTGAGGCGATAAGTCGGCTTAATCGAACTGGTATGAATGCTGTAATCTTCTACTCCCCCACTTGTATCTAAAATAATCCCGAAACTGAGGGCGCAACAAACCCGTCCCTGGATCAGACTCATTGGCCCAGTCGCTAATACCTCTGGGAACATGGGAATCATCCCCGTAGGTAAATAGACTGTGCTACCCCGCTTTCTCGCTTCCAAATCTAATTCATCTTCCGGCACTAACCATCGAGTCGGATCGGCAATATGCACCCACAGGCGTTCCCGGCCATCGGGTAGTATTTCCCAACTCAGACCATCGTCGATCTCTGTGGTAGTTTCATCATCAATGGTGTAGACCTTCAGGTGAGTCAGATCAAGGCGGTTTGTATCTGAGTCAATCGGCGGGAAATCCAAACGCTGTTGCGCCACTTCTAATACCTTATTAGGAAATTGGATCGGAATTGAAGAACGACGCAGGAACAAGTTTTCATAAGGACTCCAGCAACCCAAATCCACCAACAATTGAAAGGCTCCTTGCGGTGTTGTGGGCCGTCCCAGCATGGTCATAGTTTCTAATACTGGAGCGCTTGGCGGATAAGCACGAGCCAAAGAGTCATAATTGACCCCTGTCCGCACGGTGTCAGCAAGCAGTGCTGCGTATTTTTCGAGTCCTTCTAAGCGCTGGCGATCGTGGCGACCCCATTCTACTGCTTCACCTTTGAGCGCCTGCTCTACACGAGTTAAAAATTCCTGCTGTCCTTTAGCTTTTAATGCCTCTACTTCCATCTGGTGCTGGCGTTCTGCCACCTGAGCAGCAGTTCGCGGCTCGTAAGCGTCTCCTTTTTGCTTGAAATAAAGTTTGTCGTCTGATAACAAGCAATGGGCGGCGTAACAAGGAGGAGCGTCTGATGCTGAAAATAGCAGATTGGCCATTTGGTCGGGGGTGACTATTTCCCCATCTTCAACCAGTAGTTCCCAAGCTATTTCTAAGCTAGATGGATCTAAATAAGGCTTTATCTGCTCCAAAAAGCTGGCAATCTCAGAAGCCTTGTAGGTCTGCCCGGTAACTGTATAAGTTATTTGTCTAGGCGCGAGGCTGTGGGATTGACCACGTTCGTCTACCACAAACCAGCGGGTTTTACCGTCTGGACGTTCTACGATGCCCAGACGGCGATCGCCTTGAACCCTAAATTCAACTAGCGTCCCCTTCTCCACAACTCTCGCACTTTAATAATTTTAGATTTTAGATTTTAGATTTTGGATTTTATAACCGACAGCTATTAAATCCTAAGTCCAAAGGTGTTTCATGCAGCAATCAATTTTACACTCTCTGATTCAGATTTGAGATTTTGGACTCAGAAAGACAAAGCCAGATGTTTATTTCAATGCAGCTTCTCTTTATAATCCAAAATCCAAAATTCCAAATCCAAAATTGTTTTAGCCTTCCGCATTGATAAATGGCAACAAAGCCACAATCCGCGATCGTTTAATTGCTAATGTCAACTCTCGCTGTTGCTGAGATGTAAGCCCAGTAATCCGACGTGGCAATATCTTACCCCGTTCGGTGACAAATTTACGCAGTAAATCAACATCTTTATAATCGATTGGTTCTCCTGGCTTGATCGGAGAAAGGCGACGACGGAAATAACTCATCTCTACTTAATTTCCTTGTGAACGGTATGTTTGTTGCAGTGGGTGCAGAACTTTTTCAGTTCTAGCCGGTTAGTGGTGTTGCGGCGATTCTTGGTGCTGGTATAACGGGAAACACCAGCAGAACGCTTGTCTGAATTTGTCCGACACTCGGTACACTCTAGTGTCACAATAATGCGGGCACCTTTACTCTTAGCCATAATCTTACAAACAGTGAAGCCTGAAGAGAATTAACACAAATGACTATCTTCTCACATTCCGCCGCATATTATCAACTAATCTTTTAATTTTTATGTCAAGCGAGTAGCCACGACGCGACGAAACGATAAAAGTTCCACAATAGCGATCGTGTAAAGCCTGCCGCATCTGGGCATCAGATAAGGCAGTCCCACAATCAATTGCTAGGGGAAGTACTAGCAGTATAGCAGTGGGATTGGCTCTAATATTGCTCAGGGCAATTGACACTAAAAGGGCACCCAAGCCAACGATCGCCTCTCGCTTCACCAGTGAGAGCAAATCTGGAATTCTTCCCACTACTTCCCCATCTTCAACTTCTAACACCTTTAAATCGAACGCCCAACGCCCTAAACTTTGCCCTTGATTGTTGTATACCACCAGCACCCGCAAAATCAGCCAAAGTATCACAAAAACTAGGATTTGCACAAATTGTATCCCGATATCGCCGCCTCCCAGTAGGGAACTGACTAACCAGACACCAAGGAAATCAAGCCCCAATGCCATACCTCGTCGCCCAATTTCAGCCTTGGGATAGTGTTTTTGGGGAAGTCGTTCGATAGTCATACAAAATAAGTATTTTTATTGAGGGGTTGGGAAATAATTGCTCCTGTTTTTAATATTAAGGTGATGGCTTGGGTTTGACGTTGAGACTACTTTTGGATGAAGAGAGCGTTTTTGATAAAGTTTCGTAAATTATTAAAGGTTTGTATCTAAAAAGCCTCAAAAGCTTATTTGAACAGTTGGCCAATCCTAACTACTGAGGATTTTTAGAGGTTGTAGAGGATTGCTCCTGCTGTCATATTGCTTCACATTTAAATGGATAGACAGGTGAACCGAAAGGTTCTACAATCTGACTGATTGTGGTAAATTTACTTATTGCCCAATCCACATAAGCATAGTAAAGATTTTCTAGTGATTACGTTTGATTGCGGAAGCACTAAATTAATATAGGAAAGTCTTTAAGTAAGGGGCAGCAAAAAAATGGATGTAAAGCTGATTCTAGCTGGATTAACAGTTATCTTTACGCTTTCGTGCTTGTTTTTTGGCACGAAAAATGGATTCTATGATTCAGATAACTATCACGGCAATGGCTCTGCACATTGAGATAAATCTGTAAACGCTTGGGCGACTTCCCGTAGGGTGAGTTGGTTAAGAGCGTTCTGAACTTCCAAAGGGAAAATAAACAAGAGGCATCCTTGAGCTAGTAGTTTGATGGCTTTTGGTTAGCCCACCTTTCTGAACCAGTGCGGGTTCGGTAGAGGCGTCCTCCCCAATCAAAAATCTGTATTCTCAGGGTGTAGGGGCGCACGATAAAACTTACCCCTAAGTCACAAAACCAAAATTTGTGTAATTTTTGGCTTTTGGGATATGTCCATGATGATGAGATTTGTGGGGAGGAGAGCATGAAGGATAATCTGTCGGCATCCTCTCGCGTAGATGCTGCGGAAGTGGGTACTGAATTAGAATGTTTGCCCTATAGTGTCCAGCATTACGATGAGGGTGTGTGTTTATTGGTGAAGATGGGCCCACACCGTATCCTGTTGGACTGTGGTTTGGAGGATATTTCATCGCTAGTTAAGGGGCTTACTAAGTCGGTAGGTGGAGCTAGTTCGTCCCTACCGGCAGATTTCGTTCTGATTAGTCATGCCCACCCGGATCACGCCAGAGGCTTACTGGCACTTCATAAAGCTTTTCCAAAATTACCTATTTATGGTAGCGAAGTAACCAGCAAGTTACTGCCCTTGAATTGGCTAGACCAAGATGCTGGGAAAATTTCCGAATTTTGTCACGCCTTGCCGTTGCGATCGCCTGTGGAATTCCAAGATGGTTTGGTGGCAGAATTATTTCCCTCCGGACATTTACCGGGGGCTGTGGCAATTCTTCTTACCTACACCACTAAACAGCGTACTTATAAGCTACTGTATACAGGAGATTTTTTCTTATCAAACTCCCGGTTGGTAGAAGGTTTGCGTTTAGAGGAACTGCGAGGATTAGACTTGGATGTGCTAATTATTGAAGGCAGTTATGGCACATCCCGTCATCCTCACCGCCGCAACCAAGAAAATCAACTAGCAGAACGAATTAATCGGGCGATCGCTGATCATTGTTCTGTGATCCTTCCCACTCCGGCTTTAGGATTGGGTCAAGAATTATTAATGCTCTTACGCTCTCATCACCACTTCACTGGACGAGATTTAGATATCTGGGTAGATGGTGCTGTCGCTACTGGGTGTGATGCCTACTTAGAACTGCTACCCCACCTTCCCCCATCTGTACAGAACTTCGCCCGCCATCAACCCTTATTTTGGGATGAACGGGTGCGTCCCCGCGTGCGTCGTTTACAAGCAGAACATCGTCCTACTGTGGGTAAGTCACCTTGTATAGTCCTTACCGACTCTACAGATGATTTAAGTAAACATTGCCAATTAGACACTGGCCCTTGGCTAATTCTCCTACCAGAAAAAATTGATATAAAAGTTAATAAAGAATATTTAGCACCCACCACTGTTGAAACTTATCTCTTGGCTCAACATAGTGATGGCCCTGGTACTACGCAGCTAATTCATAATTTGCGACCCCAGCACGTCATTTTTATTCACGGTTCTCCTGCCTACTTGGCAGACCTGACTAGCTTAGAGGAGTTGCAAAACCGCTATCATATCCATTCCCCGGCGGCTGACATTTTAGTAGAATTGCCTATCGGCGATACATTTTTACAACCGGCAGCACCAGAAACTAATTATGAAGGCGAACTGACAGAGTTGGGAACAGTAATCACAATTACTTTAGCCGATGTGATTACGACTGATCCTCGTTGGCGGCAATTTGCTGATACTGGTTTGATCGAAGCTCGTTGGCAAGGCGAAGAACTAGTATTGAGGGGATTGTCTCAACGAGAATTGCTCAATCAAAATAGCGATCGCTATACATGGACAGATGTAGAGTGTTGCGGTACTTGCCGACACCAAAGGGGGCAGCGATGTTGGAATCCAGCTTCCCCGTTGTATAACTTTAAGGTAACTCTAGAAGGTTACTGTCCTGCTTTTGAAGGTTTGAATGATAGCCAATAGTCATTAATCCGGTGTCTTTTGTCATTTTTAATTAATGACTAATGACTAATGACTAATGACTATTAACTAATGACTGATTATTCTGGATTCGAGTCAGTGTAACGGTTGTGGATGCGTTCGGCTTCGGGACAATCTTCAGTCATCAAAGGCTCCACATTACCGCGTGGTACTGAAGCTAGTTTTTGCGTTACAGCACCAATGCTCTCGAGGCGAACCATTTCTTCCCAAGAACAAACTTCCTCCTCTTCTTCTGTTTCATAGCGTAGGGTCACTAAATCTCCCTCTATGTCGATGATGCGGGCGCGTTCAATCCAGCGTTGCTGGTCCCGCAAGAAAACACATACCTCGCGCCCATCGCAACAGAGTTGATAAATCTTGCGGTGTAGCATGTACTGTTTCTGCCTTTTTAAACAACGTAGTTAAACCTGTCAAAATCTGGGTTCTACCCAATTACATTACACCTTTAAGAGGTTAATTTCACTGTTCCGAACAAGTAGGCTTCATCACCCAATCCCAAAACTTGCATGTAGTTGTCAAATATTGGGAAATTTTGGGTCAGAAATCAATGCTTGCAGCAATGAACTCAATCTCCCTCCGGCTCATTCTACTCAATGTCTGCTTCATCGAAGTCAAACAATTCGGAACCTGTCCTAACCAGGCTCATATTTACTGGTGAGTCCTTGTTACTATTATGTAATAAAGAATACTCAAAACCAATCGTTGATTGCGGTTGTTTAACTTGCCTACTTTTAATCATTGGCATTGCTGGGAAGTCCGGGGACTTGGTTTTACTTTTACCCATGTGTATATGATCTTAACTCATTCTCTTGCTGACCTTGATGGTTTTCAACAACAACACCTAAATAGTTTTGATTTTTGAAGGTTTTTGCCTGATGATAGCTAATTAAAAGGCAACGGAGTCAAGGTGAGAAGCTTCAGGGGCAAAAGAAATGGGGGGATAAGGGGAAACATGGGAAAATTACCCTCCGCTTATTTTGGAGTATCAGCAAGATTTATATGGTAGCGGAAATTCCATAAGTACGTTCGATGAGGAGGCTTCTCGTTTAATTTTACCTGCCCGAACTGCATCGTATAGGGCTGCGAGGGCTGACAAATCCTTTTCCTTCCAGCATTTAGTGACAAGCACTTGATGGAGTAATCCCTCAGATTCAACACTAAGATATCCAGTTTGGAAAGCAGATTCAACGAGTGTGCGAATCATCTTGGTTAGGACAGAGTAAATAAACAAATTGTTACGTCAAGTGTGGAACATTTAGCTCTGATATTAATTGATATGGAACATGAATACCATGTGATTATCATTACACTTAGTTAGTGATTTAGATCACATCAATGGCTCACAATATGATATCTGGGTGCATCTATCTATTGGGGTACGCAGATGATAGTTACAAAAAACTTTAGCGCCAGTACTTAGATGACGTACAATTCGACAAGATTAATTAAAAGATAGAGAAATTTTAGTGAAACATAAGCAATCAAGCAAAAAACTGGCGGAAATCTTCATCCTTTTGACTTAATTGCACCCAGTCTAAATTTAAGGACTGGAATTTTTGCGCCAAGCGATCGCAAGCCGGACGTTCGGTAGCGTAATGTCCGGCATCGATTAAAATGAGATTGCAATCGCGGCTTTCTTGAAACTGATGAAACTTACAGTCAGAAGTCAGATAAGCTTGGGCACCAGTTTTGGCGACGGCTGAAATGTAACTAGCCCCCGAACCACCCAAAACAGCAACTCGTGAAATTGTTTGCTGTAAATCAGTAGTTGGGGAAAAAATCAAATTAGGGGGAGCAAGTCGGGTTTGAATGGCTGCGAGTAATTCCTGTAATGTTAGAAATGGCTCTAGCAAACCAACACGACCATATCCTAATCCTCCTTGTGTTGGTACTATGGGAGTAACTTCTTTGAGTTCTAAAATTTGAGCTAAAACGTCAGCAGTACCATCCTGCACTTGATCGAAATTTGTGTGGGCAGTGTATATACCAATATTGTGGGTAAAGGATAACCGTACCATTTCGGCGATCGCTTCACCAATGCGTAAAGATTTGGGAGGAGTAAAAATCAAGGGATGATGAGCAAATATCAGATTAGCATTTTCTGCGATCGCTTCCTGCATTACTGCTAAAGTTGGTGTCAAACATACCAAAACCCGTGCTTTTTCGTGCAACACTCCTGGTTCAATCTGCCAGCCGCAATTATCCCAGCTTTCACACCAAGCGGGATTTGCCCATGCTTCAAACCAAGTAATTAAGTCAGCAATTTTCATAACTATTTTCTTCAGCAATTTTTAATCTTAATTGCTAATCAGTGTTTCTGTGGTTTAATATTTAATTTTAATGCTAATTGCTGGCGCATTTCTTGGAAAGGTTTGTTCCAGACAGGGCTAGCATTCCAGTTCCACACTGCGACTGGAATCAGTTCTTCTTGGGCAAGACAAGTTAAGAGACGATATTCATCTTCTGGTTCACGAGAAAAAGTAAAGGGATTACGGTAGCCTGTGTCACATAGTTTATAAGATGTGACCTGACCCTGATTAATCCGTTGTAAAAGTTCTTTACCTTTGACGAGTAAATAATCCAAAAAAACCGGGCTAAAAGGCTCTATATATGCGCGTTTTTGTGGCTCTTTTTGTACCCATCTTGCCCAGTCAAACCCATAGATAAAATCGTGAACATAACGAAAGCGGATTTCTGTTTTACTTCCGAACATCTCCGTCAGTAAAACCATCTTTTCACCAAAAAGCTTTAAAAAAGGAACAGCACCCTCATCTGCTATAAGAGCCTGTCTTAGCATACTGCTAACCAAAAAATCAAAATCCCAGAATATATTTTCTGGAAAGTTTTGTAATTGAGTACAGACTATAGATTCGATAGTTTCCTGAAGGGTTATTAGAAATTCAATTTCGGTGTTCTCTTCAGTAATTAAATTCCCCAATTCTGCGAAACTGGTAATTAATGTTTTTTTGGGATTAAGTGATAACAGATTAATAGACTGCTGGGCAAGGATTTCATCAATATATTGGAAAGTATGAGTTGGTTTCAGTTCTTGCTTCATAGTAATTGAAATAGCCCACACAGCTTACATTAAATATTAGCTTATATCGAAATAAGTAGGTTTTTAAATAATCACAAATAAACTTTACTTTTGAATTTACAAATTGACACGAATTATTTAGCGTGTATCTGATTAATTTTCATGACAAAGCGATCGCAGCGAAATTTGTTAAATGTATATCACCGCGAGTTTGTGAGATTATAGCCAAAAGGTAAGCTGGATAACTAGAGTATTTAAACTCTACCTTAAATAAAACTTGAGAATTGCCTATCCAGAAATATGGACAACCAATTCTCTTAAATTACTGCGCTGGCGATGTTCCCAAATATAAATTCCTTGCCAAGTTCCCAGTACTAAATGACCACGATTAATGGGGATATGTTCAGAAGTGTGGGTGAGTGCGGTACGAATGTGTGCCGGCATATCATCGGGGCCTTCTGCATCGTGAATGTATATTCCTGATTCTGGCACGAGTTTTGCCATAAAGTTAGCTAAATCCACAAGGACATCGGGATCGGCATTTTCTTGGATGACTAAACTGGCTGAAGTGTGGCGTAAAAATAAAGTACAAAGACCAGTTTCAACTCCCGATTCTGCAACTGTGGCTGCAATTTTTGCAGTAATATTGTAAAAAGATTTACCAGTTGTAGAAATTTTTAGTAGTTTTTGGTAGTGAGTCATTTAAAACAGTAATTATTGATGACAGTAAAAGCTAATTAGTCGTTCAGTCTGCTTGATTTGGTTGTTGTTCTGCCGTTGGTTGATCGTTAGACTGAGTATGTCTTCTGCTAAAGAGACTTAACACCGCATTTACAAACTCTTTGAGGACATCGAGGATAATAGGTGTGTTAGGCAGATTGTGAGATAAAGCTGTAATGTTATCTAGGTTTGGTTCTGGCAGTTCTAAACTCTTTTTATAAGATGTTGTATCGTCTTGGTTGGTATTCATAGTTTTTGTAGTTCAGGAATGAAATAAACTGTTACTTGATGTAGCAATGCAACCATAGCAATTCCAGCCGTAACACCAGTAGCATATTTCAAGGCTAGGGAAATATCGTCTACTTGCTTCTGGTTATTATTATAAGTCTCTCTGAAGTCAGCTAACATCTGTAAATTGTATTCTTGAGGCGTAAACATTAAATAATCTTCTGGAAAGTTGAGTTTTTCTTCCTTTTTCTCGTTTTCTTTCTGTTTTTCTAAATTGGGACTGACAAAAAACTTACGTGGCAACAAAGCCCAGATTAGTAGCAGAAAGTTTATGAAAAATAATAATATCTCTAACGCACTGAAGATACTAAATATAGGAATCAATTTCGATATTGTTAGAAAACTTAGTATATAGGAATCGTATTTGATTTTTGAAATTATCTATGTGGGCGGGGAGTGGGGAGTAGGGAGTAGGGAGTAGGGAATTAGGCTTTTCGATCTGTACGGAGCTTTTTCAGAAATCAAATATTAGTCCTATAGCGCTGTTTGTAACAAATAGAATGTTCATCTGGGTGATTAAAATTTGCCGTTCTTCTTTTTGTCTTTCTAGAACTCGACGCACATCTTGGGTGGCTAATTCTAAAGTTTCTTTATCTATTGCTGGAGATTCCATTATTAATTGATGGTTTTTTGAATAATTTTATTTCGTCTGTAAATAATTGAGAATAGCTTTAGCGATCGCTTCATTACCATCCTTAGCAATTGGTTCAGATTGCTTTGGTAATTGGGGTAATTTATGCAGAAAATCCCAAGTCCCTTGAAAAAACTCAGATGGTGTGATGATTTGATGCTGGTTATAATTTGTAATGCCTTCTATTAGAAAAGTTGCTTCGGCAAAGTCCTCACGGGGAATGGTAACAATAGGTACTCCTAATAGTGTGGCCTCAGCAAAAGTACTGTAACCAGGTTTAGAAACGACTCGTCCACAAATAGGCATAAAATCTACAGGGCGGTATTTGCGGTCATCAATTTTAACTAAATTAGGTAAATCAGGAGCAGATTGATCAAAGACGATAAATTGCCAATCTGGGAATCGCCGCAGGTTCTCGTAGGGAATTTGCTGTAAACCCAAGCCACCAAAGGTTAACAAAATAGTTTTTTCTACTGGTGCAGTTATTCCCCAAAGAGAACGTAAATCATCAGCAGAGTGACGGGGGGAACCGCCTGTTAAACCGACATCTGTGATATTGTTAAAAGCTGGCATCGGTTCGTGGAAGGGGAGACGAAACAAGCGATCGCATTTTGAGTACCAATCACTAATCCAATCTGCAACTGCGGTAAATTCGCCTCCCCAATCTCGGTAGATAAAGTCCCAACCAAAGTTACTCATCATCCAGCAGGGAATATTTGCACCTTTGGCAAACCCAGGAGCGAGGAAGGGAATATCTGCCAAAATGAGATTAACGCGATTTTGGCGGATAAAATTCACTTCTGAAGCAATGAGGGAATTTTGATGCTTCTTAATATCTAGCAACTTTTCTAAAGTCGCTACTTTATCCATTGTCAAACTATCGGTTTGCACCACACCCAAATCAAATGCACGGGGACGATAGATAAAATCGCCTTCTATGTAGCACTCTAACAACCAGCGCGGGGCAGTAGTTACCAGAATTAACAGAACTTCTGGACATAATTTTTGAATTGTCGCAGCTACAGAAGCCATGCGAGTAGCATGACCAAAACCGTGGTTAGTTATGGCTAAGTATAAAATTGGGCGTTCCATTTTCAAGTTAAGAGTCGTTCCATTTTGGATTTTAGATTTTAGATTTTAGATTTTTACTTCAATCCAAAATCTAAAATTGGCAGAGTTAGGGGTGAAAATTATAATTCCTAACTTTTAATTAATTTTGCTAAAACTTTGAATCGCCTCAATCAATTGGTCGATTTCCGATTCTAAAGTAAAGTAATGGACGGTAACTCGTATACAGCTAGGATCGGCAATTGTCCGAGTTAATATTCTTTGTGAATCTAAAAATTGCACTAACTTGAGATTAGCTTGGGGTTGATTATTTTCAAGTTGGAACGAGACGATACCGCTTTCAGGTGGGGAAGTTCGCAAACATTTAATATCGGGTAACGCCCTCAATTGTCGCCAAAGGTAGTCACTGTTTTGGCAAATTTGCTCGTAACGTTCCTGTGAGGTTCCCCATTGCTGATGGATTGCGATCGCCTCCCGTAAACCAACATACAACGGATAAGCTAATGTAGACACTTCATATCGTCGCCCATCGGGAAGCCAATCTACAGGCTGAGATTGACTATCCACAACAATGCCATTCAAACCAATAAACGTAGGTTTCAGGCTTTCTCGTGCTTCTGGGCGGACATACAAGCCACCAGCACCCGCAGGGCCACATAACCATTTGTGACCAGTGAAAGCATAAAAATCTACTCCCAATTCAGTTAAGTTTAAAGGCAACAAACCAGCAGATTGGGCAGCATCTATCAGTAAAAAAGAATGATTATTCCTGCATACTTCGGCAATTTTATCAAGAGGTAAAACTTGACCAGTATTCCAGAAAACATGACTTAATATTACAAGACGAGTATTAGGGCGTAAGTGTTGGGCAATAACTTTTACAGGGTCGCCCTCATTTAAAGTTGCTTTTAGTGGACAGGTAGTAACTTCTACAGCGAATCTCCGTGATATTTCCTGTGTTGTGGCAATTACGCCTGGATGTTCGCAGTCTGAAAGCAGTATATGGTCGCCAGCACGCCACTCGATGCCCCACATGGCGATATTACAGCCAACAGTGACATTCTGCGTAAGAGTAATTGTTTCACTTGGTGCGTGTAACTCTGAAGCGATCGCAACTCTAGCAGCTTGAGTTTGCGGTGCTATCCAGCGATACGCCTCATTACCAAAGGGGCCTATTTGCTGAACATAAGCTTGAGTTTGAGCGATCGCATCCATTGCCCTTTGGGGCATCGGCCCTTGTCCCCCATAATTGAAATAAGTCTTATTCGCTAAAGCCGGAAATTGCTCTCGATGGCTATGCAACCTGGTTTGTGTGGCAGAAGTACTGGTCATAACAATTTTAGATTTTAGATTGTAGATTTTGGATTAGTCAAAAGTTATTGAGCGTTAGTTATTTTTTACTCATCTCCCTCATCCTCCTCTGACTTTTCACGTTATGTAGGAAAGCCCACGAAAAACCTAACCCCCTAGCCCCCTTCCCGTATCGGAAAGGGGGAAAATTCAAAGTCTCTCTCCTTAAAGGATGAGAGAAATAGAAGTGAGGTTTTCCACATCCCGTGAAAAGTCAGATCCTCCTCCATTCTCCCACTTCATCATTAGTTATCTGAGTTACTCCCAGACTGTACTAATTCTTGTTAACTTAAAAGAATGCTAATTAATGCTGAACTCCTACTGCAATACCAACGCTGTAAACGTCGGACTTTTCTAGATATCCACGGTGACAAAAGTCAGCGTGATGCTCCCAATGAGTTGCTGCGGAAACTACAACAGGATAAAATCGCTCATCAACTGAGTGCTTTGGCAAAGGTGACTTATCACCAACCAGATTATTCTTATGGAAACTGGGAAGCGGCAGAAACAGCAACTTTAGAATTGATGCAGCGTGGGGTTGAGTATATCTATAAGGGAGTACTGTTAGCAACTTATTCTGAAGGATGCACCCTGCTAAGTCGTCCAGATTTACTCGTCAAACGGCCAGGAAAATCCTGCTTTGGTGATTGGATGTATGTTCCGGCTAGTATTGAACTGGGTAAGCGCCCTAAGCAAGAATATCAAGTTGTTGCCGCATTTCACGCCCAAGTATTGGCAACAATACAAGACTTGGCACCAGAAACAGCTTGGCTGATATTGCGTACCAAAGATATAAATTATCCTGTGGATTTGCTCAAATGGACACCACGGATGCAGCAAATTCTGGAGGAGTTTATTCAAGTTTTAGAGTTACCCAATCCGCCAGAAGTATTTATTTCTCGGCAAAAGTGCAATCTTTGCCATTGGTATAGTCAATGTTATGCGATCGCTCAATCTGAAAAACATCTCTCACTATTACCAGGTGTAACACCCATTCGCTATACTCAACTTCAAGACCTAGCCATCACCACACTAGAATCTCTCGCTAATACTAGTCCCAGCGCCTTAGAAAACCTAGTTGGTTTTGACACGGAAGTAGCGCCCAAACTGATAGTGCAAGCTCAATCTTCACTGGAAAAACGACCATTAATCTTACCATACCCGCTACCAATAAAAGATATTACATTTACAGCACCCATAGAGCTTTACTTTGATATTGAGGCACAGCCAGACTTAGATTTAAATTATCTTTTAGGGGTTTTGGTCGTTGATAGACTTGCCAATACAGAAAAGTTTTATTCGTTTTTAGCAGATAAACCAGAAGACGAAGAATTAGTTTGGCAGCAATTTTTGGATTTGGTTTGGCAATATCCCGAAGCGCCAATTTACCATTTTTGTGTGTACGAGTTTGATACAGTCAAACGGTTAGCAAGGCTTTACAAAACTCCTTCTTCCTTAGTGCGTCCTGTACTGAGTCGATTTGTGGATGTATATGAACAATTAACCCATAGTGTAGCATTGCCTGTAGAAAGTTATGCCTTGAAAGCGATCGCTCGTTGGTTAGGGTTTGAGTGGCGAGAAAAAGAAGCTAGTGGTGCTAAATGTATTTACTGGTATGATCAGTGGCTAGAAACAGGCGATCGCACCTTACTAGAAATTATCCAAAGCTACAACGAAGATGACTGTCGCGCTACCCTCAGAGTGAAAAACTGGCTTGTAAACTTTTTTCAGGATGAATATGGTTTGCGGCTAGCTTAAGTAATTTGGTATTTTTTAAAGGTTTTCAATAGCTTAGAATACATGTTATTTGTAGCAGTGTACAGATGTGCAACTCTGCTGGCTTTAGCATGATACAGCGTATTTCAGGTAAATGAGGTACGGGCATGGCACTGCCCATGCGTGTCAACTTAACGTAAAAGCCATGTCGAGACGTGATATTCAGTTCTCTAGCTTTCCATCACTCACCGCGTCACCCCACCCTAACCCTCCCCGATGCATTGGGGGGTAAAACGTCTGTGGGACATGCATTTAAGCTTAAGTTGACACCAATGGGCACTGCCATGCCCTTACAATTATCTGTACCTCACCAACTTGCAATCTGCTATATCTTATTTATAATTTTCCACTTCAACACAAATATATGCAGTTAATTAAAAATATTTTCAAAATCCCACGAATTATTTACTTCTTTATCCCAATTATAATTATCATCTTTTTATTAAACTTTTTACCCATAAATGCTATTGAAATAAGTAGCATAGAGTTCATCGGAGAAGCTACTTTAGCAAAAGGTTTAACCTTACAAAAAACTGAAATTGGAGGTTTATCTGGAATTACCTATGATTCCACAAACAACCTTTATTATGCTATTTCCGATGACCGTGGGCAAAAAGCTGCTGCCCGTTTCTACACCCTGAAAATCGACTTAAGTAAGGGTTACCTACAAAAGGATAAAGTTGTTCCTGTCAGTATTACCACATTATTAAATGAAAATGGTCAAACATTTCGCCCTGGTGAAACTGATACAGAAGGTATTGCTTTAACTAATAAAGCAACTATATTTATTTCTTCTGAAGGCGATGCTGCAAAATTAATTAATCCTTTTATTAAAGAGTTCTCACTATCTTTTGGTAGAGAAATTACAACACTTCCCATACCAAGCAAATTTTTTCCCGATAAAAGTGGTAAACAAGGTATCCGCAACAATTTGGCTTTTGAAAGCCTTACCATCACACCGGATAAAAAGCATCTATTCACAGCCCCCGAAAATGCTCTAATTCAAGATGGTGTCGCAGCGAAAGCTAACATCGGTACTCCTTGTCGGATTTTGCAATACAACTTGCTCAACAACCAGCCAGAAAAAGAATTTCTTTACCAAACAGAACCAGTTTCCCCCTTTTTGAATGTGACTGGCAAATTCGCTAGTGGATTACCTGATTTACTTGCTCTCGATAATCAAGGACACTTCCTAAGTTTAGAACGGTCTTTTACTGGTTTAGGATTTGCTATTTCCCTATTCCAGGTTTCTTTAGAAGGATCTGATGATATTCATCAGATAAATAGCCTTTTAGCAGTTGGCTCTAAAAATATTAAACCAGTTCAGAAGAAACTACTGTTAGATTTGAGAAGCCTAGATGTACTGCTAGACAACATTGAAGGTTTAACTCTTGGCCCTAAACTATCCGATGGTCAACAATCATTAATTCTCATCAGTGATAACAATTTTAACTCCTTGCAACGCACTCAGATACTAGCCTTTAAAATGAAAATTGAAACACCACTAATCAGATTCTTACGCCGTTTATTCCCAAATCTCAACCCTTAGCTGTACAGAGGTATCAAGGTTTTACTGTCATTTACTTTTTCCTGTGTATTCACTGAATTTACTAAGCAGCTTTATCTAGCTTATTTGTAGTTTCAGTGTAATTTCTCAACCGTATTGCTTAACAAATATGTTACACCATACTTAAGGAAATTTTCAGAGAGATTAACCTTGATTACAACATATAATTAATTTTCTAAAAACTATGATATTTTCTAAATTTATATTTCATAATTAACTAAACTTATTAAAGTATTTTGCCAACAATATTTATCATAAATGATTTTTATGTCACAAAATAAAATTGAGAATATGGTAGGGCAAAAAGCAGAGCTAGACAATTACATTGGACAGCTCTTAAATAATCGCTATTTAATCAGAGATTTGATTGGCAAAGGGGGGATGAGTAGAGTTTATTTAGCAGAAGATACTGCTAAAGGTAGTATGCCGATCGCAGTCAAAGTTTTATCATTTAATTTGGCTAACCAGCACATGTCCCAACGCTTTGCCAGGGAGATTTTTATTGGCGCTCAATTAGGCCGTAAAAGTAAACATATTGTTCGGGTTTTAAGTTATGGCGTTACTGATGATAAAACTCCATTTTATGTAATGGAATACCTGCAAGGAAAAAATCTCAAACAAATTATTAAAAATCAGCCCTTAACAATATCAAAGTTTTTAGAGATTTGTAATCAAATTTGTTTAGGCTTAAAATGTGCCCACCAAGGTATCAGCCTCAAAGGAGAGATTTATCCTATTGTTCATAGAGATATAAAACCAGAAAATATATTCATTACTGAAGATAGTAAACAAGAAGAAATTGTCAAAATACTAGATTTTGGTATTGCCAAGTTTTTAACAGAGCGAAGTGGAATGACTCTGACAGATTCTTTTATTGGCAGTTTACCTTACTGTTCTCCAGAACACATGGAAGGGCGCAAATTGCTAGATGTCCGCTCTGATATTTACAGTTTGGGAGTACTAATGTTTGAGATGCTGACAGGAAAGCATCCATTTCAGACAAAAAGTAACTCCTTTGGTACTTGGTATCAAGCGCATCGCTTTCAAATTCCACCTACCCTTGAGGAAGTGAACCCGCAAGTCAAAATTCCGCAGGCGTTAGAAAAAATAGTGATGAGTTGTTTAGCTAAAGAAGTAAGCGATCGCCCTCAAAATATTAACCAAATATTAGAAGATATAGAAAAAGTTAATGCTCAGATTAATGATGATATTTCTGGCAACAACAGTGACAGTATTAAACTTTCATGTCCGGTTCAATTAGTACCTGCAACTTTATTATCAGAAAAAGAGTGTTTGCAGAAGAATTGGCCTAAAAATAAACCAATTGCCCCAATTGGATTTCCCCATTTACTACAAACGACTGAAAGAGCTATACCAACTTTTTGGGCAATGTTACCCAAACAAGAGATTACAAAATTTTTGGATAAAATACATGGTACTGAATTTATTAGTCAAATGAATGTTTACCCGATGCTATTGTGGGTAACAGTACTATACGACACCCAACCTTCTATGGCTAAGTGGCTACCTTATTTTCTGGATTTGAAAGATAATAAAAGCCAGAAAATAGCACGTAGTTTAGCAGAAGTAGGTTACTATCATCTATTATTTTTTGCCATAGAAGATCCAACTCAATGCTCTCATGTAACAACTTTAAGTCTTACGGCTAAACAGCGCCAGCAACTTATAGATTGCTTAGACATGAGTCAACATTCAAATGAATTAATACTGTCTAATCAAGTCAAAGATATTCTAAAAACAGATTATGAAAAGCTAAAATTAGACATCTTACGAAAATTAGCCATAGAGCAAAAAGCTGAGACAGAAGGTTTAAAAAATTGGATGGATAAATTTTTTGAAATTTTTTTTAAACCTTTTATCACGTTCTTGAAAGTCTGATATCAAAATGCTTACTCCCATTATCTAATAATATTTTTATGTGTGTATTGCTAACTTTAAATAGACTCAGCAGAGGTAAACAAAGTGAATCAGAGCTTATTTACATCTCCAAGTAGTCCGGGCTTGCTTGCCAATCGTTATCAACTCAAGCAATTAATTGGTAGCGGTGGTATGGGTGAAGTTTTTTTAGCAAATGATATTTTGTTAGGAGGCACACCAGTTGCTATCAAGTTTTTGACTCAAACTGTTGTCGATAAGAAGATGGAACAAGACTTTGCTCGTGAAGCTTTAATGAGTGCAGCTTTGAGTCAAAAAAGTTTACATATAGTGCGGGCGTATGATTATGGTGTGAATGAAAAAGGAAAACCATACTATGTTATGGAATATCTATGTGGGAAGAGTTTAAAGGATTTAATTCCGCTACCACTGCCCATGTTTTTGACTCTCTCCCGCCAAATTTGTTTGGGCTTACAGTGTGCCCATCAAGGCATTAACATTGATGGCAAAATTTGTCCGTTAGTTCATAGAGATATCAAACCCGCCAATATATTAGTTATTCCCGATCCGATATTGGGTCAGTTAGTTAAAATTCTCGATTTTGGTATTGCTAGATTTTTGAATTATACATCAACAGTTAGTACAAGTAGGGGATTTAATGGCACTTTACCCTACTGTTCACCAGAACAGCTAGATGGGGAAAAATTAGATAGTCGCTCTGATATTTATAGCCTGGGTGTAATGATGTTTGAAATGCTCACAGGCAAAAAACCCTGGCAACCAGAAACTGATTACTTTGGTGCTTGGTATAAAGCACATCACTTTGAACAACCAAAAGCGATCGCAGATATTAAACCTACTCTTAAAATACCTCAAAAACTAAATAATTTAATCATGTCTTGTCTGGCGAAAAAATCTTGCGATCGCCCTCAAAATATCGCTCAAATTTTGCAAGTTTTAAACAGTTTTGAAGAGTCTCATTGCCCCAGTATACCCACAACTTTAACCTCTAGCTCCATCCTTAGCCGTCCTTTAGATTCAGATTTACCAATTACAGTAGAACAAAGCTGTCGGAAACTTTTGTGGCCTCAAAATAAACCAATTCAAGAAATTGTTTTTCCCCAGCTTCTAGACACCGTACAGGGATCTATGACAGCGCTATGGTTGATGTTGGCTAAAGAAGAAATCAAAAATTATGCCCTTTCTACCCGTTATAACCAGTTTATCTTCATGACATCCCCTCACCCAATGCTGTTGTGGGTGACTGTACTCTACAATCGGCAGTTAGCTCCTAAGTGGCTACCTTGCTACTTAGATATGCAAAATCCCCAAAATCTTCGGTTGGTAAGTTTGCTGGCTGAAAATGAACACTATCCTTTGATTTTCTTTACTCTGGAAGCACCACATTCTTGCACCAACGTTCTCAGCAGTCGCATTGAGCCAACTCAGCGACAAATGTTGAAAAACTGGGCACAACAAATTCATAGTCTACCACCCGCTTCTCAACCCGACTTGAGCAAACAGCTATTAAAGCAGCAGTATAAACAAATGCAATCCCGGATATTGCAGCATCTGGAATCACAGCCACAGGTTGTATTATCAGGGTTTTAACGAAAAATCCGCACTTTGGAGAGACGGGACAAAAAAAATTCCTAATTTCCCACTTCAAAACACTTGACAAGTAGAAAAAAAATAGTGATAATAGCAAAGTTGCCAAACAAGGGACTGTAGTTCAATTGGTTAGAGCACCGCCCTGTCACGGCGGAAGTTGCGGGTTCGAGCCCCGTCAGTCCCGTTCTAAATTTATGAGTAGTAAATCACTGAAGTTCAGTGATTTTGGATTTTGAATTCCCCGAAGCAATTGACTCAGAATTCAGGGTTTGAATATAAGCTACATTTATCATGCTTTGCGAAAGAGAGAATTAACTGTGACTGTCAGAGTCCGAATTGCGCCGAGTCCAACCGGAAATTTACATATTGGTACAGCTAGAACGGCTGTATTTAACTGGTTATTTGCCCGCCACCACGACGGGAAATTTATCCTGCGAATAGAAGACACAGATTTAGAGCGATCGCGTCCAGAATATACCGACAATATTCTTGAAGGATTGAGTTGGCTAGGAATGAACTGGGATGAAGGGCCATTTTTCCAATCTCAGCGCCTGGATATTTATAAAGAAGCAGTGCAAAAACTGCTAGATCAAGGATTAGCCTATCGCTGCTACACCACTTCTGAAGAACTAGAAACTCTCAGAGAAACCCAAAAAGCTAGAAACGAAGCTCCTCGTTATGACAACCGTCACCGCAATCTCACGCCAGAACAACGCGCCGCATTTGAAGCAGAAGGTCGCTCCTCTGTGATTCGGTTCAAAATCGAAGATGGTCGAGAAATTGTCTGGAACGACCTAGTAAGGGGAAAAATGTCTTGGCGAGGTAGCGATTTAGGTGGTGATATGGTCATCGCCCGCGCCTCAGAAGAAGGAAGCGGTCAACCTTTATACAACTTTGTAGTTGTAGTGGATGACATCGATATGCAAATCACCCATGTCATCCGGGGAGAAGACCACATCGCCAATACCGCCAAGCAAATTTTACTGTATGAAGCAATGGGTGCAAAAATTCCAGAGTTCTCTCATACACCGCTAATTTTGAACATGGAAGGGCGCAAGCTTTCTAAGCGGGATGGTGTCACTTCCATTTCTGACTTTCAGCAAATGGGCTTTATTGCTGAAGGCTTGGTAAATTACATGACATTGCTGGGTTGGTCGCCACCAGATTCGACGCAAGAAATATTTACCTTAGAAGAAGCAGCAAAAGAATTTGGTTTTGAGCGTGTAAATAAAGCAGGTGCAAAGTTTGACTGGGATAAGCTGGATTGGTTAAACAGTCAGTATATCCACAAAACGCCAGTAGATAAACTCACAGATTTACTCATACCCTATTGGCAAGCGGCTGGGTATAAATTTGATGATGGGAGAGAACGCCCCTGGTTAGAACAGCTAGTAACTTTAATTAGCCAGAGTTTGACTCGTTTAGTAGATGCAGTACCTCAAAGCCAACTGTTTTTTACTGACACAGTTGAATTTAGCGAGGAAGGTAGTACACAACTGAAGCAAGAAGGTTCTACTGCTGTTCTTGAGGGGATTGTCACAGCTTTAGAAAATCAGCCGCAACTCTCAGAAGCCGCCGCCCAAGACATTATTAAACAAGTGGTGAAAGAGCAAAAAGTCAAAAAAGGCTTAGTAATGCGATCGCTCAGAGCAGCCTTAACTGGAGATGTTCATGGCCCCGACCTAATACAATCTTGGTTACTACTAAATCAGATTGGTTTAGATAAGTCACGCTTGAGCAGGGCAATAACAGAAGCTAATTAGCGATTACACCAATTTTTAGATGGATCTGGGAGTGGAAAGAGACACGATTAATTGCGTCTGTACAGAGTGGTGAGTGAGGGATTATAAGAATTCTTCCCCCATTCCCCATTCCCCAATTTCAAATCTAAAATAGGTAGTCAATTCTCCTCACGTTGGGAACTTGGTGTGTAAAATTCATGTCTTCAAAAACACTTAGAAGCGAACCTAATTACAATGCCAACAAAAGCGCTCAATAGAGGGATGAGATTATCGTTGATAATAGTTACGCTGTTCATCACATCGGCAGTTAATGCTGGCGTTGATGCTCAGGAAGCGCCAACGATATTTGGAGATGTCACCATTGGGCCTCAGTTTTCCCCAGACCCCCTGACAGTTCGCGGGATGAGTGGTGGTTCAATGTCTGGCAGTCAAGTAGGTGCCAGAAGTGAAACAGCCACTGGCCCTTGCACCGGATTTGTTGATGAAACACCAGACCACAAATTAGCGCTAACAAGTAAATTTGACTACCTGAAGCTGCAAGTGCAAAGTCCTGAAGACACCACCATGATTATCAAGGGGCCCGGTGGTACTTGGTGCAATGACGATTTTGAAGGCAAAAATGCCGGCATGATTGGTGAATGGCTGGCTGGAACTTACGAAATTTGGATTGGTTCCTACGAAAAAGACAAGTATCTTCCTTACACTCTAAAAATTACAGAAGTTAAGTAGGGAATGGGGCATTTGTCATTTGTCATTGATTAATTGTTCTCCCCTGCTCCCCCTAAATAGATGATTGTGAGGGGTTGAAACGACACAAGGGACTTCCTAAAAATATCCAACTATTTATTGTGGGGTGGGTGTCTCGCCCGCCCAGTAACCAAAGGCGGGCGAAACGCCCACCCTACAAGATTAGATAATTTATTTCTTGGAAGTCCCCAAGGAGCATTGTGGAAAAATTATCCGTGTCTTTGCATCCCGTTGCACTCCCTTTTCTCGTGCGATTTTGTATTAAAATTAAGTTAACTTTGATTAAGATTCTTGTTGGCATCGCCATAATGCGCCAATCGCTGTATGGCAGTGCATATAAGAGATCAAATTACACAAAATGGATTTATAAACATCCGTTTAACAGCTTAAAGTGGCAGAGTGATGAACATTCGGTTACTAAGGCTGATGAATTGTATAGGCATCTAGAGGCAAATTAAAATGAAATTCTCTTGGAAAGTCGTAGTACTCTGGACATTGCCTGCTTTGGTAATTGGTTTTTTCTTCTGGCAAGGGGCTTTTGCAGGCTCTCCTACCGACATGAGTAAGAATACAGCCAATACCCGCATGACTTATGGTCGCTTTCTAGAATACTTGGATGGCGATCGCGTCACCAGCGTGGATCTGTACGAAGGCGGTAGGACAGCAATTATAGAAGCCCGCGATCCAGACATCGAAAATCGTGTCCAAAGGTGGCGGGTAGATTTGCCTATTAACGCTCCTGAGTTAATTAGCAAGCTCAAAGAAAAAGACATTAGTTTTGATGCTCACCCCATGCGGAATGATGGCGCAATTTGGGGATTGTTGGGCAATCTGATATTTCCAGTTTTATTGATTACCGGGCTGTTCTTTTTGTTCCGGCGTTCTAGCAACCTCCCTGGCGGGCCAGGTCAAGCGATGAACTTCGGCAAATCCAAGGCGCGTTTCCAAATGGAGGCGAAAACCGGGGTCAAATTTGACGACGTAGCCGGGATTGAAGAAGCTAAGGAAGAATTGCAAGAAGTTGTCACCTTCCTCAAGCAGCCAGAAAGATTTACCGCAGTAGGCGCACGGATTCCCAAGGGAGTGCTGTTAGTTGGGCCTCCTGGAACTGGTAAAACTTTACTAGCAAAAGCGATCGCTGGCGAAGCAGGCGTACCTTTCTTCAGTATTTCCGGTTCGGAATTTGTGGAAATGTTCGTTGGTGTGGGTGCATCCCGCGTCCGCGATTTGTTCAAGAAAGCCAAAGACAACGCCCCATGTATCATCTTCATCGATGAAATCGACGCTGTAGGACGGCAACGGGGCGCTGGTATCGGTGGCGGTAACGACGAGAGAGAGCAAACCCTCAACCAGTTGCTCACCGAAATGGACGGGTTTGAAGGTAATACAGGCATCATTATTATTGCTGCCACCAACCGTCCCGATGTACTAGACTCAGCATTGTTGCGTCCCGGCCGCTTTGACAGACAAGTAACTGTCGATGCCCCCGATATCAAAGGGCGTTTGGAAATCTTGCAAGTCCATGCGCGGAACAAGAAATTAGATCCTAGTGTATCTTTGGATGCGATCGCTCGCCGCACTCCTGGATTTACGGGTGCTGATTTAGCCAATTTACTCAACGAAGCAGCAATTCTGACCGCCAGAAGACGCAAAGAAGCTATCACCCTCCGCGAAGTTGATGATGCAGTGGATCGGGTAGTCGCTGGGATGGAAGGTACTCCTTTGGTAGACAGCAAAAGCAAGCGCTTAATTGCATACCACGAAATTGGACACGCTTTAGTTGGGACTTTGTTAAAAGACCATGACCCAGTACAGAAAGTTACCTTGATTCCAAGAGGACAAGCGCAAGGTTTAACTTGGTTTACTCCCAACGAAGAACAAGGATTAATTTCTCGTTCTCAGTTGAAAGCCAGGATTACTGGTGCTTTGGGCGGTCGCGCTGCTGAGGAAGTAATTTTTGGGGCTGCGGAAGTCACAACTGGCGCTGGTGGAGACTTGCAGCAGTTGTCGGGAATGGCACGGCAAATGGTGACTCGTTTTGGGATGTCCGATTTAGGGCCATTGTCGTTGGAAAGCCAGCAGGGTGAAGTGTTCTTGGGTCGTGACTGGACAACCCGATCTGAGTATTCCGAATCTATCGCCTCTCGCATTGATGGACAAGTGCGAGCGATCGTGGAAGAATGCTACGAAAACGCTAAGAAGATTGTCCGTGACCATCGCACTGTCACCGATCGCTTAGTCGATTTGCTCATCGAAAAAGAAACCATTGACGGCGAAGAATTCCGCC
Source organism: Nostoc sp. CHAB 5834 (assembly GCA_020829485.1). The sequence continues at coordinate 40,442 of JAIVFU010000054.1, forward strand.
AGATTGTGGCTGAGTACGCTGAAGTCCCTGAGAAACAGCAGTACGTACCACAACTGTAATAATTAATTATTTTCTGGGCTAATGCCTGGGAATGAGCAAATAAATAAGCAAGAAATCAAATGAGGATGGCACATACCATCCTCATTTTTTTAGCTCTACTGTAAATGTTTTGCTATTGAAGAAGAATTCTGAATTCTGTTCGATAAGGGAACTCCAAGAAATAAATTATCCAATATTGTGGGGTGGGCAACATGAGCGCCCTATGAACTGGGCGCTCATGTTGCCCACCCCACAGGAGTTAATTGGATATTTTTTTATTTGGAAGTCCCTAAACCAAATAAACATCCGAAACTGGCAACATGGCTATTGTATATAAATATCTACCCAATTTTATTTGCAGAAAATGAATAGCAAAGCTAAATTTTTGACTTTTGGCATCGTAACGCTTGCTTTTTCTTCTCTAACTGTCGGCACAGTCATAGCACAGACAAAACTGACAAATCAATCAAAATTATTCATCAATGGTATTGGACAAGTTCGAGTTGGGATGACTGTTTCCCAAGCGGCAAAAGCTGCTACTACTAAGCTAGTTGGCGATGCACCTAATAACAATTGCTACTACGTTAAGCCAGAATGGGAACCTAAGAATCTTGGGTTTATGGTGACAGAAGGCCGCATTTCTAGAGTAGATGTGTGGAGAGATGGCAAAATTACTACTTTAAAAGGTGCAAAAATCGGCGACACTGAAGCACGGATCAAGTCCCTTTATCCAGGACAAATTAAAGTTACGCCTCATAAGTACGTCCAAGGCGGACACTACTTAACATTGATCCCGAAAGACCGTGCTAACCAGAACTATCGTGTGGTATTCGAGACTGACGGTAAGCGTGTCACTCAGTTTCGGTCAGGTAAGCTGCCGGAAGTTGAATTTGTTGAAGGCTGTTCTTGATCTGAGATATCATCAAACTTACTTTCTTCGCTACACTTTACTCTCAAAATGATACTATGCAGTTAAGCGTGATTGAGGGGTGATAGAGTGCCGTACAGCGCCTTTAATCTTAGCAAAGTCAAAACAGACTTTAAATTAATCTTTGTTGAAAATCAAGATTTATTTGTAGATGTGCAGACAGTTTCACCTAGTGAATACCTAAATTTGATTTTCTCTGAGCATCTACCATTGGTGACAGCAATAAATACAGAAAAAGCTCGTTCTGAACTAATTATTATGCCTGTTTTAATTGAAGTTAAACGCTTCTTTAAATACCAAATTAGTATATTTTCTGGTTCAGAGTTTAATGTAGATGCTTCTAAAGGCTTAGAAGGACGCTGTGATTTTATTCTCAGTTGTTCACCAGAACAATATGATATTACTAGTCCTGTCGTGACTATTGTGGAAGCTAAAAATGAGAGTATTAAATCTGGTTTAGGACAATGTATTGCAACAATGTTTGCATCTCAATTGTTTAACCAGCAACAAGGAAATATTATCAATGAAATTTATGGTGTAGTTACAACAGGAACAGATTGGAAATTTCTCAAACTTTGTGAGAATACCATCTTTATCGATAAGAACGATTACTTTATTAAAGAAATAGACAAAATCTTAGGAATTCTAACAACGACTCTGATGGCTTGTCCGCAATTTTAGCTTGGGGATGGTACACACCATCCCCATTTTTTATCGTTCCACTTCATCTACTGCCTTGGGAACTCCCGCAGTTAACACTTCATGTCCATCAGATGTAACTAACACATCATCCTCAATGCGAATACCAATGCCAATCCATCGAGGATCAGTCTCTGGTTGATCTTCTGCTAGTTTGGTGTCAGGCACAATATATAATCCCGGTTCCACTGTCAAAATTTGACCTGGTTGTAAAATCTGCGGTTTGTCTTCACCGTGCTGGTAAACACCCACATCATGGACATCCAACCCTAACCAATGACTGGTGCGATGCATATAATATGGCTTATATTTCTCTTCTTCAATTAACTTATCAATTTCACCTTTGAGAATGCCAAGCTCAACTAAACCTTCGGTGAGAACGCGCACTGCTGTATCGTGAACTAATTTGAACGGATTACCTGGTTGCACTTGAGCGATCGCTTGTTTTTGCGCCTCCAAAACAATCTCATACAGCGTCTTTTGTTCTGGCGTAAATTTACCCCCAACAGGAAATGTCCGCGTAATATCCGAGTTGTAATAACCGTAAGCACAACCGGCATCAATTAGCAGTAATTCTCCATCCTGCATTTGACGGTTATTTTCAATGTAGTGCAGTACGCAAGCATTCACACCGGAGGCCACAATCGAAGGATAAGCTGGCCCCATTCCACCCCGCACTCGAAAAATGCGTTCCATCTCCGCCTGTATTTCGTACTCATAAAGTCCGGGTGCAGCGATTTCTTGGGCGTAATTGTGTGCAACAGTAGCGATCGCTACTGCTTGACGCATCAATTCCAACTCAGCTTGACTTTTGATTAGTCTCATGCTGTTAAGAACAGGGCCAGTATCTTCAATAGCGACAGGCCCTGTACCGCGTTTAGGATAAGTTCGCAGTAAACTTTGGTAATGTCGCAGGATTTGGTCATTGAAAGGGCGATCGCGTCCTAAGTGATAATAAATTCGGCTGGCTTTTTCCAAATACTGCGGCAATTTTTCATCTAACTCGCTAATGGGGTAAGCTTCATCAGCACCGTAAATTTCCTTGGCTGCATCTACCCCAGAAAGATAACCAGTCCATACTTCCTTTTCGCGATCCTTCGGTTGGACAAATAGCACAAATCGATGTTCTGAATGATGCGGCGCTAACACTGCAACAGCCTGTGGTTCATTAAAACCAGTCAAGTAGAAGAAATTACTGTCTTGGCGATAAACATACTCGACATCGTTGTGCATTACTGCCATTGGCGCACTGCGAAAAATGGCTGTGCCATCACCAATTTTTGCCATTAACTGCTCACGACGCTGCTGATATTCTGTTTGCATAGCTGATATATTTATGAAATTATTGTGTTATTTTACACTTTTGACAACTAGAGGATGCATTCATGCCTCTTAATAGTTGCTAATCTAAGTTATTCTAACCAATATTTGTTTCCACTCAAGTTATAAATTATTCGAGAATAATCAATTATCTCGAAAGACTCAGATCCCCGACTTGTTTAAGAAGTCGGGGATCTTGTTGTTATCGAATAATTTAGGATATTCCTGAAATAAAATAATTTTTAAACGTATATTTTTTATACAACATTTAAATGTCAAAAAATAGATGAAGTAATTATAATTTATCTATGAATCATCATATACATAAAGCACAAAAGATATTTTGCAAATGCTTGTATAAGACTTGAAAAAATCATAATAATCGTTTAAAATAAACAAATATTTATCTTCAAATAATGACATTAATGAAGAAAAAATAATTACAAAGAAATCTTAAAATTCTGGTAAATGTTATTTCGTTACAGAAAGAGATCCTCGAAAAAAGTTAAAAAAATATGACAACCAATAATAAAAATACACCATGCCTGAAAGTACAAATTCCTCACCCTTAGCTTTGAATACATCTAAATGGGCATCAGAGTCTTTTGCAAAATCACAAATCTTGACAAATTCTTTTGAGAGTTTAAATTATGATTTGGGGTTTGGGAATAAGAGTTCCTCACTAGCACTAGAAAGTGAACCGGTGACTGCGCCTGTTAAAACGTCAGCAAATCCCAATCCTAATCCTTACTTAACCAGTGCGGCGATTACTCCTGACTTTAACGGTGATGGCAAAACGGATAAAGTTTGGGTCGATTCTACAACCGGTGAGATTATCATTCGGTTGATGGATGGGACAAAAGTTGTTGAGCAGGGTTCTCTGGGTAATTTCGACATATCCGCCTATGATTACAAAATTGCTGACTTCAATGCTGATGGCAAAACCGACTTCTTATTACGTAATAAGACAACCGGTGAGAATAGCATTGCGTTAATAGATGGCACAAAAGTTGCTAATGCGGCTTCTCTAAGCAGCGTTGATGCAGCGTGGAGTCCTCAGATTGGCGATTTCAATGGCGATCGCAAAACCGATATCTTCTGGCATAATGCTACAACTGGTGAGAATGCTATTTGGGAGATGGATGGTACCACCGTTCTGAATGCAACTGTTCTAGACACTACAGACGCAGCACTAACTCCTACCATTGTTGATTTTGACGGCAATGGCAAGAGTGACGTTTTCTGGCGCAATCAGACAACCGGCGATAATACCGCTTGGTTTATGGATGGTACACAAAAGACTGAATTTGCGCTGCAATCACAAGATGCCGCCTGGACTGCTAGCGTTGGCGATTTCAACGGCGATTTCAGCACTGACATTCTGTGGAGAAACGCTCAAACAGGTGAAAACAAGGTTTGGACGATCAATGGTATCTTAGTCACAGAAGGCACTTTGGGGACACTTGACTCATCTTGGACTTCCAAAATTGGTGATTTCAACGGTGATGGCAAGACCGATATCTTCTGGCACAATGGCACAACTGGTGAGAACACCGCTTGGTTGATGGATGGTACAACAGTTGCGACTGAAGCTTTCTTACCAACTAATAACGCAGCCTTGACACCATCTCTTGGCGACTTCAACGGCGATGGTAAGACCGACATCTACTGGCGCGACCAGACAGCAGGTACAGACAACATCTGGACTATAAATGAGACGACAGCCGTTGAGACTCCCATCACCGATGCAGACAAGCTTGGCCCACAGTGGTATACGTTCTAAAAGCTGGAGAGACGCGATTAATCGCGTCTATACAAGAGTTAGAAATCTTCCACTGCTTCCCCTACTCCTCTGCTCCTCAAAACTTGTAACTCAAAATTTGTAACTTAAAACCTGAATCACGCTATTTTCCGGCAAATCTTTAGGGCTAATGGAAATACTATCTCCATTGCTACGCCGCACTGTCATACCTTGCATCAAGGTCAGAAAATCATCCAGTGGTGAAATATCGCACTTCGCAGCATCAGCGGCCTGTGTGCGGTAATGGGTTGGAATCACCAACTTAGGATTTAAGATTTGCACAGCCTGCTTTGCTTCCTCAGCATTGTAGGCTTTTGCACTGCCTCCCACTGGGATAAATGCTACATCGGGACGCCCCATGAGGATTTTTTGCTCAATGGAAATGGGTGCAGCAGCTCCGCCTAAGTGTAAGATATTAATTCCGCCTTGCTTCCAACTCCAAGCGGTATTTGAACCAAACTGCCTACCACCTTTGCGATCGTGGTCTATGGCAATTCCTTGGAACTTAATGCCTTTGAACTCGTAAACTCCTGGTTCATAGATGAGTTTAGCATTTCCCGGTAGTACGTCCACAGCACCTTCATCTAGCAGTTGACTGCTAATCAGTACTAAATCTGCTGCAACTTCTGGCGGACGATACCCAGCAGTACAACCGGCCGTCCGAAATGGATTGACAAGAATTTTCGCACCGCCACCAGTAAAAAGAAAGCAAGTATGACCCAACCATTGAACTGATAAACCGCTAGATTGTGCGTCAGCTTGAGATTCAGAACCCAAGTTAGTAACCAAAGCTGTGACTAACCCCGCCCCAGCATAGCCCATCAACTGTCGTCGTTTCATTAATTATGCTCTCGACTGTAACTGTTCCAGAAAATTTCGCAATAACTGTTTTCCTGAAGATGTCAGGACACTCTCTGGGTGAAACTGGACACCCTGAATGTGAGGATACTTCCGGTGTCGCACTCCCATAATGGTGTTATCTTCCACCCAAGCGGTGATTTCTAACACATCTGGGCAAGTCTCACGTTCTATCACCAAACTATGATACCTGGTGGCAGTTAAAGGATTTTCTAATCCTTGAAAAACCCCCACCCCAGTATGAGACACCTGAGAGGTTTTGCCATGCATCAACTCTGGAGCAGGAATTATTTTACCACCGAATACTTGACCGATGCTTTGATGTCCTAAACAAACACCCAAGATTGGCAACTCTTGTCCTAGCTGTTCAATCAATTCTAAAGAAATACCGGCATCTTCCGGGCGACCAGGCCCAGGAGAAATAACCACGGCTTCCGGCTTTAATGCCCGAATTTCATCTATGGATATCTTATCGTTACGAAAAACTTTAATATCATCTGCTACTGGGAATTCTGCTGCCAATTCTCCCAGATATTGCACTAAATTATATGTAAAACTGTCGTAATTGTCGATAACTATAATCAAAGCTCATCACTCCTGGTTTTTACCACTCATCAGTTACAAAAAGCATAGACAAATATCTCATGCTATTTGTTCGCTAGGTCTAAAAATAACGCTGACGTGGACGGCTAAAAATTACCAAGTAATCCTTTACCCAGGATGCTTGGCCCGACGGCGTTAGCGAGTCTTCTCCCAAGGGGAGACGCCAAGGGCGAACGAGCGTCATAGCCCGTCGTAGACATCGCCTCACTTTTCAATTGCTTATAATCTGTTCTCCAGGGGATCGGACAGAGTTTAAGCTTCCCCGGTCTGAAGACGCGGGGATTTCTGAAGAGTCCACAAAAGAACTTTCTTAGGCATACTTAAAATGCCTCTACCTACTCCACTTAAGTCAAACTTAAATATCGCAGCTACTTTTCT
>JAIVFU010000550.1 GCA_020829485.1 Nostoc sp. CHAB 5834
CTAATACCGCCAGCGCCAGTATCAATGTCTACTACGTCACTCAGACGGATAATTTCAATTGCGAAAGCGCAAACGATACCGTAGTCGTTCGGGTATCGGCCAAATCAACAGCGCGACTTTCGGGTGATGGAAACATTTATCAGGGTGACAGCACCGCAATCCGGATACGCTTTACCGGCGATGGACCCTGGTCATTTATAGACTGGAACAACAAGCTGATAACTGTTACCGACTCACTGTATGTGCGGTGGGAAAAGCCTTCTTCCACTAGCGTATACGCAATCAGGGCTTTGACCAGTTCGTGTGGTGCGGGCGATATTCTGAACAACTACACCCTTACAGTACTGGTGCCGCTGGCGACGCAACCCACCCCCGAGCCACTTTTTCTGAACGCCTATCCCAACCCGTCGACAGGCGACCTGAACGTGGACTGGCGTTCTCCAAAAAGACAGACGATCACACTCCAGCTCATCAATGCAGAGGGTAAAGTCATTGACCAGGTTATCCGGCAGGCAGCGGCCGGCGCACAAACCGAACACTTCCGAATTAGTGGTCAACCAGCCGGAACGTATATCCTGAACGTCATTACAACCGACAACGGCAAACTGACCCGCCGGATCGTGAAGCAGTAAAACGATTCACTGGGCAACTGTTCTAATTGAAAAGAAAAATATTAATTACACAATTAAACTTTCAAATCTCATGCTTAGCTTTAAGCTCTTTGATTTCCCTGCTGGACAAGACTTTATGCCATCGAAGGAAACCAGAAATTTTTGGCTTTATACCAAGAAAACTAAACGAACATTCGGAGGAGTTGTATTACCTGGCTTATTTGATACGATAGGGTATCCAACTCAAATGATTGCTTTTTTTGCGGTATTATTACTGGAAATAATTCCAACTATTTATGGTATCGGAGAAGGCGTTATGTGGCAAGCAGTAGCTGCTGCTATATTTATTGATATTTTCCTTGCTATTGTTTCACACCTGTGGCATGATCGTATTTGTAAACACAAAAATGAACTCGTAAACGCTGATGATGAGGTTGAAAAAGAAGATTTGAAACGTAAGATTAAAACTTACAATTTGTACACATACATTTTTTATGTATTAATCTTAGCTTCGGGAATATTCAAATTCTATTTCTTCTACGATGCGTATATGACTCCCGATGCAATAGCAGGAGCAGTTTTAGTTTGTTACCTTCTTGGTTCAATATTACATATTTCATACACAGGATATTTCTTATATACTTCGCGGTTCAACTACAAGATTCAATCAGAATATAGTAGATATGTATCATCTAGAAGAGGGATGTTTGTAAATACAACTGGACTTATTTCTCACCCACTACTTGATGATGATAGTATTCAACCCGTTGTATCAAGAACATCTGGCGATCACAAAATAATAGAAAAGGAAAATCACATATTTTATCTCGATACATTTGGAGTATTGACAGACAAGGAGTTAACTCCCTTAGTAATAAATCAACCCTCCAACCTTAAAGGCCCAATTGCTCGTAAAGGCTTAGAGCGTCAACTTGACATCCTTAACTCATAAAATATTATTATTACAGACATGAAAGCCACAATCCTAATCCCTATATTTTCAATCTTTTCCGTCCTTTCATTTTATGGGTGCACTAAAGATAAAGATATCAATAGGAGTGCACTAAAAATAGTAATGTTTGATTCATTATCAGTAAAGTATGATAATGAATCTGCAAGATTACCAGAAAACATAAGAGAACTCTGCTCAATATTAGATTCTGATAACAAAGATTGTAACCGTGCATATTTAATAGATCCATCGATTTTTAGATTAGACATAGATAAAGAATTTTCAATCAAGACAGTTCTAGAAGCAGGTGGATCAAAACGTTTGAGCAGTCCAAAAGTAGTTGGCAAACTAATACAGAAAAACTTTGATCAGTTGGATGTACCAAAAATTTTTATCAAGAAGAGCTCAGTAACCTTGGATAATTCACTAATAGCTAACTTTATTAAATCTAAATCATCAAAAGACTCTATATTAGTACTTTCT
>JAIVFU010000551.1 GCA_020829485.1 Nostoc sp. CHAB 5834
TGAAAGAGAGGGCGGTGCGGGCGATGAGGCGCATGGGCGAGCGTTCCTGTTCTGTGTCCGACGCGGCGCAAAGAAGGGCAAATCCGCCGGGGAAGCAACGGCCGCGTCGGCTTTAAGGGCCGATCCTGACCTCGCGTCACGTTGCCTAGTCCTGCCCACCTCGGCTAGCGTGAAATCCAAGCCCTGCCTTGAGCCGGGGCGTCATGAGGGAATGCGATGCTGGGTTTGATGCAGGACTGGCCCCTGACGGTCGACCGGATTCTGGACCACTCCAAGAACTGGCACCCCCACCGCGAGGTGGTGACCCGTTCGGTCGAGGGACCGATCGTGCGCACCACCTATGCCGAGATCCACGGCCGGGCCAAGCGCGTCTCGAATGTGCTGAAGGGCTGGGGCGTCAAGGTCGGCGACCGCGTCGCCACCCTGGCCTGGAACACCGGTCGTCACATCGAGGCCTGGTACGGCATCATGGGCATCGGGGCGGTGTGCCACACCCTGAACCCGCGCCTGTTTCCGGAACAGCTGATCTACATCATCAACCACGCCGAAGACCGGATCATCTTCGTCGACCTGACCTTCGTGCCGCTGCTGGAGGCCATTCTGCCGCACTGTCCGACGGTGGAGCGGGTGGTGGTCATGACGGACCAGGTCACCATGCCGGCGACCAAACTGCCCAAGGCCGACTGCTACGAGGCCCTGCTGGACGGCGCGTCCGAGGACTGCGCCTGGGGTGGCTTCGACGAGAAGACGGCGTGCGGCCTCTGCTACACCTCGGGCACCACGGGGAACCCCAAGGGCGTCCTGTATTCGCACCGGTCGAACTTCATCCACACTCTGCTCGGCATGCAGTCCACGGTCCTGGGCCCCTCGCCCAAGGAAGTGATCCTGCCGGTCGTTCCGATGTTCCACGCCAACGCCTGGGGGATCGCTTTCGCCGGGCCGGCGTCGGGGGCCAAGCTGGTGATGCCGGGCGCGCGCATGGACGGGGCTGCGATCTACGAGTTGATCGAGACCGAGGGCGTGACCTTCTCGGCCGCTGTACCGACGGTCTGGCAGCTGCTGCTGGCCCACCTGCGCGAGCACAATCTGAAGATCCCGACCGTCAAGCGCGTTCTGATCGGCGGCTCGGCCGTCCCCGAGAGCCTGATCCGCGCCTTCAACGACGAGTTCGACATCGAGGTCCTGCAGGGCTGGGGCATGACCGAGACCTCGCCCATCGGCACCCTGTCGACCCTGACACCCGAGCTCTTGGCCCTGCCGTACGACGAGCAGATGAAGTGGCGCATCAAACAGGGCGTGCCGCCGCTCGGCGTCGAGCTGAAGCTGAAGAACTACGCCGGGCAGGACATGCCGCACGACGGCTCGACCTACGGCCGTCTGATGGTGCGCGGGCCGACCATCGCCGGGGCCTATTTCAAGGACGAGGGCGGCGACATCCTGGATCACGAGGGCTTCTTCGACACGGGCGACGTCTCGACCATCGACGAGCACGGCTTCATGCAGATCACCGACCGCGCCAAGGACGTGATCAAGTCGGGCGGCGAGTGGATCAGCTCGATCGAGATCGAGAACATCGCCGTGGGCCATCCCAAGGCCGAGCTGGCCGCCGTCATCGGCGCGGCCCATCCGAAATGGGACGAGCGCCCGGTCCTGGTCATCAAGCTCAAGCCCGGCGAGACCCAGGACAAGCAGGAGCACCTGGACTTCCTGGTCGGCAAGATCGCCAAATGGTGGATGCCCGACGACGTCGTCTTCGTGGACGACATCCCGCTGGGCGCGACCGGCAAGATCGACAAGAAGCTGCTGCGCGAACGGCTGAAGGATTACCGCCTGCCCACCGCCGCGACCACGCCCGAGCGGGTCTGACGCATGGCCCAGGCCCCCCGCGCCGTCCGCTGGTCGCGGGTGCTTCTGGTCCTGACGACGCTGGCCCCTCTGGCGGTGTTCATCGGCATCGCCGGGATGCGTCTGGGCGTCTGGGACTGGCAGGTGGGCTATTCCGTGCTGACCCTGCGGGTGGGATTGGCGCTGGCCGCGCT
>JAIVFU010000552.1 GCA_020829485.1 Nostoc sp. CHAB 5834
CAACGACGAAGCAAACCGGCGCATCAAACGCTACCTGGCCCGCAAAGCCAACACCCAGTTTGTCGACATCCGCCCCGTCATGCTGGGGCCCGGCGGGCAACCCATCGCCGAGATTTTCAAAACTGACAGTCTTCACATGAACGACAAGGGCTACCGGTTGTGGGCTCCGGTGCTGCAACCGTATTTGAAATAAGAAGACGAAGGGAGTTTTGTGGGGTATTTTCCAGAAAAAAACAGGTCAGAACGCCTGTAAATTTTGCGGTATACGTCGTCAAATAGACAGTATTTTTAGATATACACCTTCTCAAACCAGATTGCCGGGGGATAAACATGAGTCATTCTGGAGTTTGACGATTTGTCAAAGCCAGGAAGCAACCGGCTTACCATACGGCAGTGGGGCGTGGGGGCAGGTTCCGAACCCGACGCCACGCGGCCCGAACCGATGCCACGTCTCTGTAAACATAAGTCATCCCGGCACTCCGGTTTGGCAGTCTTTACAGGCTCACTTACAGGTCTATAAGTTTGTACCGCCTGTGTATATAATGCAATCAGCGTTAAAATAAGTTAACTGCTTTTAGCTTCTATACGTGCTCTGATATCTTTGTCAAATAGACAAACAATCATACGATGAAAAACTATTTTCTATTGGCCAGTCTCCTGTTTCCGGTATGTGGCTGGGCTCAATCGGCGAGAGAGATGCCCCGGTTAAAGCAGGGACAAGTACAGGTAGGAATTGGCGTGGGAGCAGGCTGGGGAGATGACGTAGGCGGGTTTTTACGGGCAACTCCTTACACTCAATATTTCCTCAGGGACGGATGGGCTCTGCGACTGGAAGGCCGCTACAATTATAACGGTCCTGATGGTAATCAATATGCGGGCGCTGGGTTATTAACTCAGTATCATTTTTTGCGCGCAAAGCGACTCTCCGTTTTCGGTCAGGCAGGCTACTTCTACGGAAAAGCGGACTACAACCGGTATGATTTTATCGAGGAAGCACCAGCGTCTTACCGGTTGGTTAGTTATCGTGAGCAGTTCCGGTATGGGATGTTCAACGTTGGTATTGGCGCTCAATATCAATTAGGTTCGCGTTGGTCAATCAATGCGTTGGCGGAGAAAAACATAGGCAGAAAAATAGATCGTTTTGGAGCCGATGGGTATAATACTACGATAGGTATTGGCTTCCGTATTAAATAAGTACCCTGGTTTTATTTTTCTGTACACGGTTTAAGGTGAGGAAAATAACTCATGAAATGAAAATTTTCCGCACCTCAGTTGGTTTATCTGTTTCACTGTTTTCCAATCCGTTTTCATCGCATAAAATTATTCCTGGAACGAGGCCTATAATACGTAAAAACTGTGTAAACCGGCCGGTATTACTGGTGCATACTCAGACGCTACGTCACTCAGTAACTAACCTGAATCAGGCGTTTGTCGTACAGTTTAAGCCAATCCCGATAAAGAATCGAATAGATATATTCGTCCTCAAACTCGCCCTGCTCGTTAATCCCCGACTCGCGCGAGACCCCTTCAAACGCAAATCCAATTGTTTTCTCGATTGACCGTTTGGACGATTGATTGGAAACCAAACAGCCTGTGGCTACCCGATTGAGTTTCAGTAACTCAAAGGCTAAATAAAAAAGATGGGGTTTACTGCGGGGAGCCACTCCCCGCCCACGCATGTGTTCAAAGACATCGGCCCCGGTCGATCCACTTCGTTCCTGCCAGCTATCGACACTCAGCAAACTCATACCCGCTAACTGACCCTCCAGCATGACGTAAAATCCGTAGTTAATCTGGCGGCCCTTTTCGTATTTAGGCAGGTAATGCTGGAACATCTCGTCCAGCATCGGACGAGAGTCCGAAAATCCTTGAAACAACTCATATACCTGACTGAGATTATCGTCAGTGATAAGATGCAGGGCAATAGAATCAGCATACAGTGCCTTGACCATAAATCCACCTGTTATATAATTGACCTTATTTTTTTACTGTAAATTACATCTCTGGCTAAGTTTTATTTCAGAGCAATTTCCCGAACT
>JAIVFU010000553.1 GCA_020829485.1 Nostoc sp. CHAB 5834
GTGGGATACGAACATCAAATGCAACTGTGATTACTGGATATCGGCTCTCAACGCCTATAAGCATCGAATGGCCTACTTGGACATGCGGTTCTACTTCAACCAAGTCGATACGTTTGTAGCGCGCGGTGGACAGGCCGAGTATCGCAACCTCGACGCTGAAGAAGAAGATTTTGCTTACCTTACTGGCGTATTCGGGCAGGACGTGATCACACGCAAAAAAAGCAAGAATCCACGCCACCCCTTTCAAAAAACCCTTAAACTCCCTTTTTGATGAATGTATTGACCCAAGTTGTGGAACACGTTGAAGATCTAAAAGATCGATATAAAAAATTAAGTGATTTCGAAGCTTTGCAGATTGCGACTAAGGTTGCAGAGATAGAAGCTTACCGGCAAGCACATGTTATTGATTGGGAAACAAGCCCATCAGCTTTAGAAGCTATAGCAACCTGCCTGGGACAAGGTGGCCAATTTTCGTCTACGATTACTGATGCACTTAACAGCGTTGCGGAATCAATGGGTCATGTAGCCACCGCTATAGAGAAGAAGAAATAGCAGAAAACATTTGATCTTTTCCCCCTAAAGATCTGAATCGAATTTCACTTAAACTAAAGCCCCTGAATCGTAACGTTCAGGGGCTTTTTGTTGTCCTATTTGTAGACTTAAGCAGTGGGCAGATTGCGCAAAAAACTCAATCATGTACCTCTCGACCATTGTAGAATTCCCTCACGCAGTTCCGTTTCAGGACAGTGTATTTTATTCATTACAGCCAGTACAGGTGCTTATCCTGCCTAATGATTACCAAGACGAAGAGTCGGTAAACTTTGTCTACTCGTTAAACTAAAGTTATCCATTACAAAAGAAATCATAAACTTAAAAATAAATCCTTGTGACCGTTTCAGCCATTGTCTGTCATAACTGTGAACTTATATCACACCATTAAACAATTCTGTATAATATGCCAGTAAACCAATTTAATTTCGTCGAACTCACAGATGATGTAAGATTAATAATGTTAGAAGAAATGTCTTTAGATCAGCAACAAGGCATATTTTTCATCAGTAATCGCTTTAATTCAACTGGTCAATCGCTCTATCCTCAAATGTTTAAAAGAGCTATTCAAAATGGTGATGAGTTATCTCTTTTGTTAGAACTAGAGGCTGGATTTTACTTTGAACAGTTTGAGTTTCGAGGAAGTAAACGAGTCAAGGTTCCCACCAACGCCGCTACTTTGATTGCTCAAAATGAATTCAATCGCAGTTACATACGAGCAATATGCGCTAAGGCTATCAAAGAAGGAGAAATCCACGTTAGAGTATATAGGGCACGAACGTCCAGCTCTCCACGTCCAGACTCGGACTTGAAAATTGGCACCTTACTCAATGCAGCTGATCTTCTTCAAGATTTAAGATTGACAATTGGAACTGCCGCCAATATTTTACCTGAAATAAGTTCAGGATTATCTGTAATGCGTATTACTAGATAGGTTTTATTTTTCATCCTATAAGCCTAGATCTTTTACAAAAGGTCTGGGCTTTTTTTTCTGAATAAAAACAAAAAAAACGCGTTGTCTATCCGTTTTGCTGGGAGAATATTACAGAGTTCAACACTAACAATTAGCTCTGTTTACAATGTCCAGCAAAACATCTTTTTTCCAGCGCAACCAGAATGCTACCGAAGAAGACTACACGAACTTCTCGACCCAGGTAGGCCACAAGATTGACACCAGCCACAAAAACCAGCAACTGCTCAAGTTTACGATGCAGTTCATTCCGGCCACGGTGATACCCGAATTCTTCGAAGCCCACGAAGTAGACGACCTCCTACAAACCACCAGCGTCCACCCCCTGGAGCTAGCTAAAATCTACCTGACGCTTTTAAACGAAGATGCCGCCGATTACAGTAAGGAAGGGGCCATCAACGACTACCTGCGTCCGTTCCCGAAAGATGACTTCCTGCGCTGGGGCGACAAGAACTGGCTGAGTGACGTATCAAACGCCTGGTGCAGCAAAGAAGGAACCCCACTGGACGTGCAGGCAATG
>JAIVFU010000554.1 GCA_020829485.1 Nostoc sp. CHAB 5834
ACGGAAACTATTCGTAACCGAATAAAGCGTCTCTATCCAAACTTGCCTGCCATAAATTTATTTCCTAATGCGTACACCCAGTTAGATAATCAACTTTTTTATCGATTACCATTTACTAAACAAGCTGGTATCCATTACCTCATCTGCTTGTCCAGATACTACCCCCACAAAAATATTGAAGTGTTAGTCGATGTTGCCCGCTTGATTTGTGAAAAGAATTTGCCCTATCGTATACTGATTACCATTGAAGCAGAGCAGCATCGGAAAGCTGCTCGCTTATTAGAAAACATTAAAAATGAAGATCTGGGCGATATTCTTATCAATATTGGCACTGTTCCACCTACCTCAATCGCTTCACTTCATAAGCAGGTAGATGCGCTTATTTTGCCAACTCTTCTGGAGTCGTTTAGTGCTACGTACGTTGATGCCATGCATTTTGGTCTTCCTGTTTTTACGTCAAGCCGTGATTTCTCACGTGAGATTTGTGATGAATGCGCGTATTATTTTGACCCTTTATCCGCTGATGATATTCTGCGAGTTGTGGAAAACGGATTCGAAAACCACGCCCTGATGATGGAAAAAACAACGCAGGGTCAATTGAGATCGTTGAAGATGCCAGATTGGCGTAGTGTAACGCAGGACGGTATTGATGCTATTCGTTCGGTATGTGATATTGTGTCGGTTAATACAAACAGCCGGGTCTCGTGAGTATGGATAATTCTAATCATTTATTAAGTAAAGTCACAACAATTATTACTACCCGTAACAGGATATCAGAATTAATAGTGACAATAGAAAAATGCTTGAAAATTGGTATAGATCAGCACAAGATAATAATTATGGATGATTGTTCTACCGATGGTACTTCTGAGTACCTATCAAAGAATTATCCATTAATCGTATTGAGGTGTAATTCTGTTCCTAAAGGCTATATACATAACCGGAATCAAATGATGAAGGAGGTTTCTTCTGATTTTATCCTTTCGCTTGATGATGACTCAAATCTGCTTTCAGTGGACGATTTAGTTCTTGCCTTAAAAGTTTTAGAGTCAAATACTTCGTATGCCGTTTTTTCTTTTGGTGTCGAGGAAAAGAAGCAGTTATCAGATGGAGTAGTTGGAAATTATGAGATAAAATTTTATAAAAGCTATATTGGTTGCGGACATCTGATTAGAAAAAGTGTACTTGGCGTAGTCGGTTATTATCGTGAAGAGTTAATTTTCTACGGTGAAGAAGCTGATTTTTCTATTCGTAGTTATAAACATGGCTACAAAGTGGTCGGCTTCAATAAAGTTTCTATTCATCATCGCGTTGATATGCATGAGCGTGTGAAACAAGTGCAGGATAATAAGTCCAGCGGTGAATATGGTATACTATGGCGTTCTACAATGAGTAGTTCTAATACACTTCTACGAATTTTAATGTATTACCCTCTTGTATTGATACCTTACTATTTCATAAGAACAGTATGTCTTTTGTTTTACGTTTATCATATCGAAAATAATTTATACGCTGCTTTTTGGTCAGGGTTAAGGCGTTTTGTTAAACTGATCCCTTATGCACTACGTGAACGTAATTCTTTAACTATGAAAGAGTTTCGGCAATGGATTCGGTTGCCTAATTATTACGTGATAAACAATTGATGTGATATAAACGGCTCACACACGCTCAGTATATGAACGCTATCACCTTCCATAACGATATCGCTACTCAATTCGATCATAAATACGAATCGTCGGCCGCATTCGGGGAGCGATTTCGTGTCTGGACAGACTTGTTTGACCGCTACATTCCGCCTTCTCACAAAGTTCTGGACCTGGGCTGCGGGTCCGGTGTTTTCAGCGATTTTCTGGCCAAAAAAGGCTGTATCGTAACCGGGGTCGATGGGTCGGAGAAGATGATTGCGATTTGTCGGCAGAAAAATACGTCGGCTACCGTGTCATACATCGTGCAACCGCTTCCTTTTTCCAAATCAGATGCTTACCCGGAGCAAGACGCCATCATCGCGTCGAGTGTGCTCGAATATATGGACG
>JAIVFU010000555.1 GCA_020829485.1 Nostoc sp. CHAB 5834
CGAACGTACAAAAATCTTATCCCCCCACACACTATCGGAACAAAGCTCTACGTTACCTAATTGTCTTACTGAAAATGGAAAAAGCCCAGGTAAACGACAGTGAGCTGATTTCCCTGTACATCCGTGGTAATGAGAAGGCCTTTGCAAAATTAGTGCAGCGGCACAAATCGAAGCTTTACACCACCATCTACCTGATTGTCAAAGATCAATACGTGGCGGAAGACTTAATGCAGGACACGTTTATCAAAGCCGTGGACACCATTAAGTCGGGTAAATACAACGAGGAAGGCAAGTTTCTCCCCTGGATTATTCGGATCGCCCACAACTTGGCCATTGACTATTTCCGAAAAGATAAACGCTACCCCAGTGTGGTGTTTGAAGACGGAAGCAGTGTGTTCAATACGTTGGAGTTCGCGGAGGATTCAGTTGAATCACTCCAGATTCGGCAGGAAACACACGAGCATTTGCGCGAGTTGATCCAGCGGTTGCCGGAGCAACAGAGGCAGGTTCTCATCATGCGGCACTACGAGGAAATGAGTTTCCAAGAGATTGCCGATGCAACCGGCGTCAGCATTAACACGGCTTTGGGACGTATGCGTTACGCTTTAATCAATTTGCGTAAACAATTAAGCAAACGTGCGCCGAGTTATGACAAAAACCTTTACCCAAGATGATGTAGTCCGGTATGTCTATGAGGAGACCTCACCCGAGGAAAATCTGCTCATTGAAGACGCCATGATGTCCGAGCCGGAACTGATGACTTTCTTCCTCGAAGCCCTCGAACTGCGGGCTTTGATGAACAAAATCGAACGTCAACCCCGTGTCAGTACGGTACAGGCCATCCTGAATTACTCCAAAAAACATCCCGCAAACCCACCTGCGCGATTACGACAGTCGTAATCATCAGGAGGGTATTGCCATGTACCACCCGTACATATTCAGCCGACGAAACCAATCGTCGGCTGAATACTTGTGTCTTATACCCATGCTCAAGAAAGAACGCTTTCGACGGTTCATCGACTACTTTACCCAGCACTACCCCGAACCGAAAACAGAACTGCAGTTCGGCAACCCGTATGAATTGCTGGTAGCCGTTATTCTATCGGCGCAGTGTACCGACAAGCGGATCAATCAGATTACGCCCGCGCTCTTTACCCGCTTTCCAGAGCCTGAATCGCTGGCAGCAGCCTCATCTGACGAGGTTTTTACTTACATCCGTAGCGTATCCTATCCCAACAACAAGGCAAAGCATCTGGTTGGGATGGCAAAGGCATTGATGGAACGGTTTGAGGGGGAAATTCCGGCAACAGTTGAAGCACTGCAAACCTTGCCGGGGGTGGGCCGCAAAACAGCCCACGTCATTCTGTCAGTCGTCTATAACGAACCAACCATGGCAGTCGACACGCACGTCTTTCGCGTGTCGCACCGGCTGGGCCTGGCTCCGCTAACGGCCACGACTCCGCTGGCGGTGGAAAAAGCCCTGATGGCGCACATCCCAAAACAATATGTGCCAAAAGCACATCACTGGCTCATCCTGCATGGTCGCTACGTGTGCCTGGCCCGCTCCCCAAAATGCAAGATCTGCGCCCTGAAAGAGTTTTGTAAATACTACGAAAAGGCCGTTCACGAATAAGTCGTACTGGTTTCAGGTAGCTAACGCATGGAAAATACATGCAGCAACGGCCTGAAGCCAGTACGACTTATTCGTGAACGACTCGTTTTTTAGTACTGTTCTGTTCCGGCAAAAAAGAAATTCCCTTCGATCTGCGCGTTTTCGTCGGAGTCGGAGCCGTGGATGGCGTTCGCTTCAATTGATTTGGCATACAGTTTCCGAATGGTTCCTTCTTCGGCCTGGGCTGGATTGGTTGCGCCAATCAGCTTCCGGAAGTCGGCAACGGCGTTGTCTTTCTCCAGAATCATCGGCACAATCGTACCGGACGACATATAGGTCCGCAGATCGTTGTAAAAAGGCCGCTCATGGTGTACGGCGTAGAACTGGCCCGCACGCTCAGGCGTCAGTTGCGTCTTTTT
>JAIVFU010000556.1 GCA_020829485.1 Nostoc sp. CHAB 5834
GGAATGAAAAGTCAACCTTGAAAATTATCGCAAAGTGCCAAATTCCAGATGACAATTTTACCAGCCAAATAGACTTTGCGATCGCAGCTTAATTTCCGCACCTTTTTTATGGTGACGTGTACTTAGCGCCATTCGGTACTATGTCCTACTTCTATTCCGGTCATCACCTTTAAGTCTTTTTCTGCATCTTGGAATGAAACGTTTGCTGCCAGTAATAAACAGCACTTTTCTAGCAGTGGGCTAAATCGCCTATATGGTTCTATTCCCAAACGCAATGCTTGAAGTCTTGTGATGATTATTTTCCCGACACAACTTCTTATGGTTCGGCTGCGTCCTCTGGTCGTTCCAGTCTTTTCTCCGACAAAAAAAAGGCAATTTTTGGGCTTACGTGTTCCAGTACCTGATCTCGAACGGCTGTTTCGATTCCTTCAAAGGTTTCGATTTTTGACGGTGGCGTGTTTTTATACAGAATTTTGGCTATAGCTTTTACGTGAGCATCCAACTGTTTTTTATCTTCTGGGGTCATTGGAGTTGATCTTGAGATTGAACACAAATAATTCTCTCGAATTCTTGTGTTGATGTACAGTTCCCCATTTATTCGCGAGACTTCATCGCGAATATTTTTGGCTTCTCCCCCTCTTTTTGCACAATTGGGATGCTCCCGTCCCGAATTATGTACGATTGCACTGTTATTCAACATTCCCTATTGACATTATCTAAGATTTATAGTATTAACTTTACATATCCATTTAATTTTGAGAAACAACAATGTCAGAATATATCCTAGCGCGTAGCACTAATGGAGTACTTTATAAGATTCCTCCGGAAATCGCAGAAAATTATGTAGTAAATAAGGATGACGCACAAAAACTTTTTGAAACAAGATCCGCGTTTAACGCAGCCCTTAAAGAGCAAGGAATTGTGACTCAACTTGATAGTTCGCAATTGCCAGATTTCAATGTTCTATTGCAGACAGAATATGCAGACTAAAGATTAAATTTTTAGTAAGGATTCAGGTAGAGTGATATTGGCAAAAAGGACAAGAAAATTTTTAAAAAGTCCTTGTTAATATGTATTAAGCTAATCGGCATTTAAGTTGTATGAAGGTAAACCTAAAGCCCTGACTACAAGGTAATCATTCTAAAAAAATGAATGACGATTAGCTTAAATAATTTTAGATCCCCCTAAATCCACGTCACTTGCTACAAGTCTGAAAACCTGCCTCTTCCTTAGCAGATCCCCAGTTAGTGTTGAAGGAAGGCAGTCATTTCCTATTCAGATAGAATAGGTAATTAAGAGTGATAATCAAACAAATAGTACGCCCCAATCAAAAAAGTAAAATCTCAAGAAAAACGGGAGAGAGGACGACCAAAAGGGAGTAAGAACAAAAATAAAGCAGAAGTGATATTAACATCTGAATTAGTAATAACTCAGATATTAATATCACTATTCAAGTTAGTAGGTAACTTTATCCCCCTGACATATAGCGGTTATCAGTCCAGTTCAGTACACTTAGGAGAAAGCAATTCTACTGATAACTGGTCGCTATGAAAGCCTACTCTCTCGAGTTGCGTCAGAAAGTTGTTGATGCTTATACCTGCGGTGACATTTCCCAGCGAAAACTGGCTAAAAACTTTGGTGTCACCTTAAGTTTTATCCAAAATTTACTCAAACGCCATCGTGAATTGGGCACGATCAGCGCCAAGGTGCGGATTGAGCAGACACCAACAAAGTTGAATACCGAACAGATCGAAATCCTGGGTCAACTCGTCGCAGCACAGCCCGATGCGACGTTAAGCGAATTGCGGGAACGACTTTACGAGAAAACATTGTGAAATGTTAAAAATGCTTCCCGAAATCCCTGAGCCTATTTTATTAACCCAGATTTTTGCCAAGCTTACTGCCTTAGTACACGTCACCGCAAAAAAGGGTCGGAAATAGAGGAGGATATTTTTTGTAGGGTAGTATAAAAATCAGACATGCAAGGACGTATCTCAAGTATCCGGGTTGAAATGACTAGTGAGCAACAA
>JAIVFU010000557.1 GCA_020829485.1 Nostoc sp. CHAB 5834
GTTGACAACTTTTCCTTGGCTTTGTCAATCAGCTTTTCGTGGATAAGTTGTTGCGTAGTTTGTCCCGTAAGCTGCTTTAGCAAACTGCATAAATATTTAGGAGAAACACGCAGCGTTTCGGCAACCAGTTGAACTGTGGGTAGTCCTTTGGAAATTAAGTCATCACCATTGACGTAATCCGTTAGCATATCGTCGAAACGTTCCAGTAGTTTACTGTTAGTCAGGTTGCGAGTGATGAACTGACGTTCGTAAAACCGGTGGGCATAGGTAAACAGAACTTCCAAATGAGCAACGATTACGTCCTGACTGAATTTATCAATGTTAGCATTGTACTCATGTCGGATGGTGTCAATAATGCCGTTGATGATGGTTTCTTCTTTGTCGGACAGAAATAAAGCTTCGTGGGTAGAATAGCCAAAATAGTCGTACTGCTTTATTTTTCTGGAAAGAGGTGTATTCCATAAGAAGTCGGGATGAATAAACAGCATCCAGCCTTCGAGTTTATGAGGCAAACCGGTTGCCTCACCCCGCAGAATCTGTCCGGGTGCCATAAATGCCATCAATCCCTCATCGAAATCGTATTTCTGTTGCCCATAATGAAGCTTGTCGCAACCTCGTTTTAGCGACACCACATAGAGGTCGAAAATAACGGCATTGAGAGTCGGATCCGCTTTAAGGTCTTTCAGATCGATAATGCCGATTAGGGGATGGTGCGGCTTGGGCAGCTTCATCAACCGGTGTAGTTGCGTTATGGATTCGATTCGGTACGGTTTCGGTGTTGTCATGGGGCAAAAGCTGGTTTTAGAATTTAAACGGATACTTCAACCCAATCAGGACCAGCGGCATGGCCAGAAATGGAATTTCAATCAATGCCATTCTCATGTTGCCGGCTCGTAGCGATAATGCCATGATCAAGACAATGGTAAGCGCATTCAGCACATTACTGATGAAAAAGGTTTGAGGGAAAAGCAGCATCAGGCCAATAAGGATGGAGAATACGCCAAAAAACGGCATGGTAGCTTTAGTAATGCCTAAATCGGTCATCAGTTTTGTTTGTTCGGCATTGGCCGGCTGGAAAGCATCCCAACCGTGTTTGAGACTCAGGAAGGCCGAAATAACCAATATAGCGAGGGAGATTAAGGTCTTCATCATCGCTTGCTTACCTGTTTGAATTTTATAAACTCACGGTGTCCAAGGTTTCTCTCAATAAAATTGGGGGCAATTCGGCTCGCTACCTTAATGACCTTGGCCAGACCGGGTTTAATTTCTACCGTATCGTTCAACAATCCTTTAATAGTCTCCTTCACCATTTTGTCGGCGTCCATCAGTTGGCCAGGGTTAGGTTGTAACACCCAGTCAGTCTGGAGATTCGTATTTACCCCCGGCGGTATCACTTCAAACACCGCTACATTCGTGTTTTCAAGCTGCAATCGTAAGGCTTTGGTATAAGCGTGAATCCCTGCCTTCGAGGCACTGTAAATAGGGGCGGATGAATAGGCCATAAAGGCAATCGCAGACGAGACATTGACGATGGCGGCTGTTTTTTTCGTGAGCAGGTGCGGCAAAAATTGATGCACCATTTGGATCGTCCCGGACAGGTTGGTGTTGATCTCACGGATTACGTTTTCCAGATCATAGCTTGTGTCCTGTAAATCAATTAGCCGCATCAGCCCAGCATTATTAATGATCACGTTCAAGGCGGGAAACTGGCGTGTAACCTCTTCGTACAACTGTTGGATCTCTTTGGGTTGGCTCACATCGCTTTGATAAATATGTATTTCAGGAAAATGTTCCTTTGTTTTGCGCAGGGCGTCCAGGTTACGTCCTGTAACGATGAGAGTTGCCCCTAGTTGGCTAAGTTGGCTGACAAGTTCCAGACCAATGCCGCTGGTTCCACCCGTAATCAGGATGGTGCTGTTTGCTACGTTCATAATTTCTGATTTTAGATGCTGCAAAGTTGAGCCGTCCGCCAGAAACAGCTGTAGCCAAAAGTCGAAACGTTGTAGTCAAATGGGCATATGGCTACTAG
>JAIVFU010000558.1 GCA_020829485.1 Nostoc sp. CHAB 5834
AATGTAAGCATACATAACGTTGTTAACGTCCGTCGAAAACTCGATCCACGAGCCTTTGAACGGAATAATCCGCGCCGAGTATAGTTTAGTACCGTTTGTGTGTTTGCTCATTGAGAAAAACACGCCCGGCGAGCGGTGCAATTGAGAAACAATCACCCGCTCAGCACCGTTGATGACGAACGAGCCTTTCTCGGTCATATACGGTATATTGCCCAGAAACACTTCCTGCTCAATCGTTTCAAAGTCCTCGTTGTCGGGGTCGTTGTTCGAAAGCCGCAGTTTCGCCTTCAGGGGAACAGAATAAGTCAAACCCCGGTCAATAGACTCATCAACTGAGTACTTAGGAGGATCGACTAAATAATCGATGAACTCCAGTTTAAAATTCTCACGGGAGTCAGAAATTGGGAAATTTTCCTGAAAAACCTTGAACAGACCTTCTTCCGACCGTTGGTTGGAAGGGGTGTCAAGCTGGAAAAAATCTTTGAAGGATTTTACTTGAATATCCAGAAAGTCAGGATACCCAATCACTGGCTGAATCGTCGCAAAATTTTTGCGCGTACTGATTTTCGCGTTTGTAGCCAAGATTGTGTTTCGTTTAGTTGCGTAACCGGTTCTCCATGAGCACGTTGCGAAGATTTGCAACGGTACTCGAACTAAGCGGTCATTCAGGCTCCGGGTGTCACCCGACCCGTGGAGCGTAAATAGACAACGTAAGCCAATACGAATAAGTTTGTCTTTTGCAAGGGCATAGACAAAAAAGTCTCCAAACAGGAAAAGACCAGACGTTGGTCTGGCCTCCCCTATCTGGAGCGATATACAGAAGAATGTATGCTTACTTAACTTCTACTTCAGCACCAGCTTCTTCAAGTTGCTTGCGCAGGCCTTCAGCCTCGTCTTTGCTAACACCTTCTTTCACCGGCTTCGGTGCAGTGTCAACTAATTCTTTAGCTTCTTTCAGACCAAGGCCGGTCAGATCTTTAACCAGTTTCACTACGGCCAGTTTGGCGGCACCAGCCGACTTCAGAACCACGTCGAACGATGTTTTCTCAGCAACAGCTGCGGGTGCATCAGCACCAGCGCCACCACCGGCCATCATTACAGGAGCCGCAGCAGCCGGCTCAATGCCATACTCGTCCTTCAGGATCGTAGCAAGTTCATTAACTTCTTTAACCGTCAGGCTTACAAGCTGCTCAGCGAACGCTTTCAAATCTGCCATTTTAGTATTCTTATTTGATTGTGATACAATTGGATGGAGTGCAAACATCTTGTCTACACTGTATTAGTTTATCGGATAGACAGCCAGGCTGCCTGTTATACTAGGCTTCCTCGCGCTCCGACAGCGTTTTGAGAATACCTGCCAGTTTGTTGCCACTACCTTGCAACGCCGAGATGACGTTTTTCGCAGGCGATTGCAGCAGACCGATAATTTCGCCGATGAGTTCTTCGCGGCTTTTCAGCGCGATGAGCGTATCGAGTTGATCAGCTCCAATGAACAAGCTGCTGTCAATCGACGCACCTTTCAGTTGAAGTTTATCACTCGTCTTGCGAAACTCTTTGATCAGTTTTGCCGGTGCCTTGCCGTTACTTGGGTGAAACATCACCGCCGACTGGCCTTGCAATACCGTATCGTTGAAGGGACTAAAATCCGCTTCGAGGGTTTCGAGTGCTTTTTTGATGAATGTATTTTTCACCACTTTGTACTCGATACCCCGCTCAAAACACATCCGACGGAGGTTGTTTGTTTCAGCAACCGTCATGCCATTGGCTTCCGTGATGTAGAAGAAGGGAATTGACTGGAACTTGCCGGTCAACTCTTCAATCATTGCTCCTTTTTCGTCGCGCTTCATGGCTTAAATACCGGCTACTGTGCCTTTGTCGATGGTTACTCCCGGACTCATTGTGCTCGACAGGTAAATCGTTTTCACATACGTACCCTTAGCCGAGGACGGCTTCAGACGCATCAGCGTAGCGATTACTTCCTGCGCGTTTTCAACCAGTTTATCCGGCGTAAACGATACTTTACCAAT
>JAIVFU010000559.1 GCA_020829485.1 Nostoc sp. CHAB 5834
TCGATAGCTTGTGCAGGTGGTCCTTGCGCCTGTTGGCTATTCTTGCGTGGATAGCACGGACCCTTTTGACTTTGCGAGCCCTCTGTGCCGTGGCCAAGGCCGGCTCCAGGTCCCTGTAGAACTGCTGGGCCTCTACCTCTGTGCCATCGCAAGCCTTGAGCAGGCTTTTAAGGCCCAGGTCGATTCCCACTGCCGAGGTCTTCACGTTGGCCAGCGCCTCAGCGCTGCTCATCAGTGGGGCCTTCGGGACCTTCACCGTCACGTTCAGGTACCAGCGGCCGCGGGCGTCTTCGCAGAGGTTCCCTGCGCCAAACTCGTAGTCCCCCAAACCGTAGCTGTCCCACAGGGACAGCTTGACGCCTTGAAAGCTCACCTGCCCACCCTTGTAGACGAGCGAGCGGGCCTTGAACGGAATCCAGCCCAGGCTGTAGTTGGCGCGCTGGCGGTTGGAGACGCGCCAGCGCAGCTGGCGCTTCTTGAACTGCTTGCGGCGGGTCACAAATTCGGCTGCGACCTCTTGAAAGACGGCGGAGCCTATGCCAAGCCCCTCTTTGCTAGCGCCGTTCAGGAACTTTTGCATCTCAAAGGCGCTGATAAAGCGCCTTTCACGCTCAAGGACTTTAGCGCCCAGTTCGTTGCAGTAGTTCCAGACCAGATTCACCTCACAAGCCATCGCACGCAGCGCTGCTGCGTGCTTGTCCTTGACACGCACGCGCAGTACGCGCGTGGCTAAGGTTGACGGCTTTTTATACGTTGGCATCTTAAAAAAGTATACCGAATTTGTTTAGATAAAGTCTTCGTCTTCAAATGCGCGATTCACTCCCCGACCTGAAGGACGGGGCTTCTCTCGCGATGCATAGGGTGAGCGTCCTGCGAAATGTGTAGCTGAAACAACAAAAACTGCACGGTATACGTGCAGTTTCATGAATGATGTAGAGCGGTTAATCAGCCGGCGTTTGGGGGCCGTTTCCTCTGAGCGCTACGAGGCGCTGCTCGTTTTCCCAGTCCTTCGCGCAGTCAAGGTCGTCGAGTTTGCAAAACAACGCCTTTGGTTTGTCCAGATGCGTTCCACAGTAGTAGCACGAGCCGATGGGAACCATCTTGTTGGTCGTGCGGCGATGCTCTTCTACGGAGGCGGCGATTGCCCGGTCAGTGAAATCAAATGCGATATCTGCTTCGTCAGCCATGAGGATGTCCTAGTTTGAGTGATATGTACAACTAGGTATAGCAACAACTTTTCGAAAGCAATTTAGACGCTCGCCTAAACTTTTAGACTGCAGAAGAGAAAAAGCCGCCGTGTTGACAATGCAACAACGGCGGCAAGAATGAGTTGATTACTGTTGAAACGCTTTACACGGAGGCTAAGCCCAGGTCGTGGATAACTTCGACGCTGTCATAGGCTTCATCAATCCGGATGGAAAGGTCACGTACGAGCTTCGCGTACTCAGCAGACATGCCGGAGGGCATCGCCAGGTATGCGCGAACTTCGGGGTCGTCTCGATTTATGGTGACAGAGCCGTTACCCAAAAGGGTGTATGGAAGAGCTCCGTCCGCGTAGTCCTCGGCATCGGGGACCTGTCCCCCGACCGCAATCAATTTCACGTGGTGTCGCACATAGATTTGAAGCGGCGCTTTTTTAACTTCTGCGAGAGCCACGCAACTTAGTTGGACACTCTGGAGTGTCGGTTGAGCATCAAACCACCCCAGCAAGTCGTGAGCAAACTGGCTCATGCGGAGGAATCGGGTGCTTGAGACAGACAGCTCTTCAACTTTTGCAGCGTGACCGTATACGGCGCCCTGCAAAAAATAGCGGTGATTAAACATATTTCCTGATTTCGATTTTTACTAGTTCTCAGTATAGCCATGTACGGAAAAGGACTTAGTTAGTGCTAAGCGCCTCCACCGAAACTTCGAGCCAAAGCCTCAGCCATCGTCTCTTCGCCTTCCCAGTCGCAATTAAGGGAACCGGGGGAGAGCTTCAGACGGGCTTCGACCTCCGAAAGGTTGGCACACTGGAAAGGGGACC
>JAIVFU010000055.1 GCA_020829485.1 Nostoc sp. CHAB 5834
CTGGTTGGAGTCTTTCCCCAATCTTCTGGGGGTATCTGCTCTACATGATTCAGGCGCTTCTGTTCCATGCCATTTAATTTATCAGATTTTGGGGGTAGAAGAGCGATCGCTCTTCTACCCCCCTGAAGACAGCTTTCAAAACATAGCTTCGGAAGTGTGAACCAAAACCCGTTTCCTTAATTTCAGCTTGTGTAGCAATCGCCTGTTGGGCCAATTGCTCTAAAGATGGTAGCTGCTGATATTCTTGGTGAAGTTGCCAGATGCGTGATTGCTCATCCTGGGTAAGCAATGGCCATGCCTCATCTACTTCTGATTGGGTGAGGGTCAATTCTCCCCAGTGGCAAAGTTCCCGCAGTTTCGCTACTGTCTGTACTTCCTGCTTTGTGTACTGCTCTTCTAAGGTAGGGATTGGATTAATTTCGGGTTCCGTAACTGTTGATAGTTGGGAAGATGGAATTATTGCTTGTGTCTCCAGTTTGGCGGCGGCTGCTTTTTGTCTGGCATGGGTATCGCGCTCTACCCATGCCGTGAAAACTTCCTCGCGGCGATCGCTCACGGGAACAGCGCGACCATCTACTAAAATTACATTCCCCTCGTCATCTTTTTGAAAGTCTGGGGCTGGAGTACCATAAATTCTGACTTGCTGATTGCGATTACCTTCTTTTCTCAGCAGAGGTAATTTGTACCCAATTAAGGCAGATAGCCGCCGACAAGCTTCTATCGGTGTTTTGATTTTCGCAAAATCTACATTTAGCACCAATTTTAAATCGTAGGAATTTTTCTTACCTTTCTGTAGCAATTCAATTGCTAGCTGATGATTATTGCTACACGATCGCTCTGACAAGTAGTACTGCTCAAAAGATGCCAAATTAGCTGCATGATTTCATCTAAAATCAACCAGCACCCTTTCCAATCATCAGGGTTAAATTTAGCTTGGCTTTTTGGATGTAAGCTATCAATTACTAACCCCATTCCAAAATGTGAGCCTTGCTCAGTCTGTTTTATTTCGGTAATGAAAGGTAATCCCAGTTTTTTTACAAGCTGAGTTGCCAGTTGCACCCGATGGGTGATTACTAAGACTCTCCTCTCACCAGCGCGAATTATTGGGTCAGTTAGCCACTGGAGTAAGTGAGTTTTCCCTGTGTTTTTTGGCGATTTAAAGCCTATTAGCTGTTTACCCAATGGAATAGCTAACTCACCCAAGTAACGCTGATTTAAGCTCAAATCTGGAGTATATGTGAGCCGTCTTAGCTGTTTGGTGTTCCACCGGTCTAAGTCTTGGGCATTGCAGTAAATAGTGTCAAATTCCTCACGACCGCAAGCAGCTATTAAATCATTTTTTTTGCTTTTTTCATGTGGTGTTTTGGAAGCCTGTAAAGCCTCTACCAGTATGGACTTGAATAGTTCTAGCCACGAACTGGGGGCTTTATCTTTACCATATATGTATACGTAAGTAGGTTGTAATTCTTTGCATAGAATCAATACCTTAGCCATTAATAACCCATGTGGCTTATACATTTTTACTATTTCTTGGTCATAGGGTGGCTCAATATTTTTGTATTCTTCCTCTTCTGTAAATAGCCAATACAAGCTACATCGCCAGCCAATAGTGATAAGTCTTGAAATTGCTGTGTCTACATTTTTCAGGTTGGGTTTATTGTCGTCATCATTGAAAATGAGGCAATAAAAATCATCTAAAACGTCGATATTTTCCATATAGGTAAGTTAAAAAGTGCGATCGCCTGTTTTCAAAATTAGTCAAGTGGGGTTGTGGCTAGGAGCAAACCAAAATCTCTTTTGTTTAATTCATTTGTCAAATCCGATTCGCTTCGCCCGTCGTACTGCTCTATCAACTGAGCTAACTGCTCTTTGTACCCTGGAGTTTCTTCTGTCACTCCTTCTTCTCGCAGAAGAAGCTTTACAAGTACATAACGATACGCCGTTGTTCGTAGTAATTTTTTAATATGCATGATCGCACCGCTATATGTTTTACTCATTGTCCGCTTTTAGCCCCTGTTCAAATTCATCAACAGCCTGAATTGAATCTGAAATTGTAATGCATTGCTCTAGCAAGGAAATGTCTAATCCTGGCAGTATCTCACTTGTTGTTATTTGCTCATACCCATAGGTATCAGGGTAAATGGTGGCAAGCTCAGTCTGGGAATTGTCCCGTAGGTGGTATAGCTTAAACTGGTTTCTCTCCCAAAACCAAACTTCTGCAACTCCTAATCTTCGGTAGATTTCCAATTTACTTATGTTGCCACTGGTGAGAACTACTTCTATAGCTAAGTCCGGTACTTTTTTCTCTTCACCTATGCAGTAACATTCGTCTGGTTCTGCACCTGCTTTTTTTGCTTTGTTTCTAAAAGTAGAACTTCCCATAGGTACAAAACGAATACGCTTGCTGTAAAAGAAACGCTCTAACAGCATCCCTAAATTCGTTTTGATTTTTTCATGCCTGATTGATGGCGACACTATTTCTAATATTCCATCTAAATAAGTTACACGGTAATGAGAGTTTTTTTCTAGTTTGACTAGTAGCGATTCATAGCTCTCCCAACTTACGCCACTGCTAATAAACCTTTCCTCTGGATCTGAGGTATGACCCAATTCTGGCTGATCAATTAGTTCTTTAAGACTGCTGACCATTGTCAATTCTCCCCTTTATCTTTTGGCGATCGCTGCTTGGCTTGTGCTTCTGTCATGCTGATTTCTCCTGATGATTCTGCTGTGTATAGTCATCAATTGCTTTTTTGGTTAAGGCCAAAACTAAGCTGGGAACTGTTCTGTAATCTTTATCTGCCCAATTCTGTAAAACTTTATACTCTTCATCGGTCACACGAATTGTAATAGTCGGTTTTTTAGAAGGCATAGTGTAGCACTTATCAGTTTTTATAGCGAGTAACTATAATTATCCTCCCTTAACACAAATACATTGAATTATTGATAAGTGCTTTACTCACTTTTATTTGTTGACAGGTGCAACACTTGTAATTTAACATAACACCATAAGCAATCGATCAGCAACAAGCCACTAATTAGCGTCCTACGAGTAACCCAAAGACTTACACAGTAAAGGGTTTAGCGATTAGACGTTACATTGTGCTGCTTACTCTATCGATTGATAGCCAATTAACCATTAATTCAAATTGATTACTGTAGTCAACCCATGAAACCTAGACGGAGCAAACATTCTACAGACTTAGACTTATTCCTTGATTTCCCATCTACCAAGACATATTTAGCTGAGGTCTTGGGTGTTAGCCGTTCTACTTTGGTCACTTGGGAGAATTTAGCTTTCTGGAGAATCCCCAGTTTCAGAGATACCTACCCCAAAACCCACGAAGTCAAATAAATCAAATTATGTTCTCGAAAAGCAATCGCGAACTTAGTTTGGGCTTTTCCTCTCGTTTTGGGAGCGTTCATACCCTCGCTTGCTGATAATGTCCACGAAAGAAGATGATCTGATTTCCAGAGCCGAACTATTGCAACAAGCCATTGCAACCTTGCAATTAATGATTCAACAGATTAAGGTCGGTGGCGAAATAGCACCACCTGGTTGTTGCGTTTCGCGCTACCAAGCACGGGGAAAACAAGAAGTTTATTGGTATTATAAGTTACATGCAAATCACCCAATTTTTCCCACAACTCAACCAGACAAATTGAGTAAATACAAGCATTTAGGTAAGGCTGGAAGTCCTGCTCACATTGATGCAGTTATGCAAGTAGCTAGAAGAACCCAAATCGATTACTTGCAATCATGCATTGATTCTCTTCGACAAAACTGGGTTGAATTGTACGATAGCCTCAAAGAGAAAAAGTAAGTCTCTGAAGGATTATGTTCTCGTAATTTCATCGCGAACAAACTTTTCTTTGTTTTACTTTCCATTTTTCTTAACCGAGCAGTATTGCTAGCGGTCCTGCGTCAGCCCACACTATTAAACCTCGGCTGTCTAATTCTGCTAAAGAAATAGCACCGCATCAAGAACAGAATTAGGCCCATACTTGAGCAACAGTTTAATCATAGAATGATTCCTCCATAAAGTAATTGATATCCTAGTCGTAGCCTGGTAATAAATTCGTCAGTATTACGATTGCCCTATAATAATTCGTAATTCGTAATTTGCTCTTGTTTATAAACAACTTCATATTTTTCTCGTCCCCAATCAACACAGGTAGTCCAATTGAAATCCAACTTGCTACTGTAACTTCTGTGCGAACGCACGAAAATGGGTGTATTTGTTTGAGATTATGAAGTGGATACACAAGTAAATATTATGCTTAGTCAATTACCGAATTGGGGAGCATCCACTTTTGGAATAAACACCGGGCGATTGGAAGTCTGGGGCGATCGCCTCTGGCAATGGGAATAAAGGATTTTTAGCAATGTCATCAATTTTTTTAGGCGGCGATCGCCGCTATTTTTTGTGGCTATAGTTTTGTGAATTTTCAGTAAAAATACTTCTTTAGCTTTTATTTAACCTTAGTTTAATAATTGGTTAATCTAAAACTCGTAAATTTGCGGATGTACATATAATTGATAGTTCATCTAACTCAGCGTGACCTTAGTCTACTCGACACAGAAATAAGAAAAATCCACACAGCTAGTTACAAGTCTAGTGGAGTTATTTTCATGCGATCGATTGGCAGTAAGGAGTATCTGACTGACATCGAAAAGTTAAATATCTAAACATTCCTCAAACCATGACTATCAAAAAGCTTATCGGCCTACTAACTCCATCTGCCATTTTGTTGGGAGCAATGACAACTCC
Source organism: Nostoc sp. CHAB 5834 (assembly GCA_020829485.1). Next base: position 4,773 of record JAIVFU010000055.1, read on the forward strand.
AGCAGCAGCATTAACGCTCAAACCTATTGGTACTTACAGTACAGGCATCTTCAATACAGGGGGAGCAGAAATCCCCACTTATGACCCTGTAACGCAACGGCTATTTGTGGTCAATGGAGGTACTAGCAGTATTGATATCCTCAATATCACTGACCCAACTCAGCCCTCACTGTTTAAAAGCATCGATATAACATCCTATGGTGGCGGTGCTAACAGCGTCGCCTTCAAGAATGGCTTATTAGTGGCTGCGGTGCAAGGAAATGTCACCCAAGACCCAGGTAAAGCTGTATTTTTCAACGCCAACGGTGATTTCTTAAATTCTATCACTGTGGGAGCATTACCAGATATGCTCACCTTCACACCCGATGGAACTCGTGTCTTAGTGGCGAACGAAGGTGAACCCAATAGTTACAATCAGCCTGATAGCGTTGACCCAGAAGGCTCAGTCAGTATTGTTAATATTAATGATATTAATAATTTGAGTGTCATTAACGCTGGGTTCACCAAATTTAACAGCCAGATGGATCAGCTACGATCTTCGGGAGTGAGAATCTTTGGCCCTAATGCTACCGTGGCTCAAGATTTAGAACCAGAATATATCACTGTTTCCGAGGACTCTACTAAAGCTTGGGTATCGTTGCAAGAAAATAATGCGATCGCAGTCCTCGACCTACTCCAAAATCAAATTACTGACATTCTGCCTTTAGCTTTTAAGGATCATAGCCTACCAGAAAATGGCATTGATGCTAGCGATCGCGATGATACTATCAACATTGCTAACTGGCCGGTTTTGGGGATGTACCAACCTGATGGTATAGCTTCCTATCAAGTCAACGGCAAAACCTATATTGTCACAGCTAACGAAGGTGATGCTCGTGACTACGATGGTTTTGCAGAAGAAGTAAGGGTGGGTAATTCTGCTTATGAACTCGACACCACAGTTTTTCCTAATGCTAGTGCTTTAAAAGAAAATAGCAACCTGGGTCGTTTAACAGTCACCAACACTCTTGGCGATAAAGATGGTGATGGTTTGTTTGAAAAGATTTACGCTTTTGGTGGTCGTTCTTTCTCAGTTTTGGAGTGGGATGAAGCCACAGGCACACTCAAGCAAGTTTACGACAGTGGCGACGACTTTGAGCAAATTACTGCCCAACTGCTACCCGACTTTTTTAACTCTAATCATGAAGAGAGCAACTTTGATGACCGTAGTGACAACAAAGGCCCAGAACCAGAAGATGTCGAAATTGCTGAAATTAACGGTCGCTTTTACGCTTTCGTTGGGTTAGAGCGCATTGGTGGTGTAATGGCTTATGATATCACCGATCCACTCAATCCTACTTTTGTTAACTACGTTAACAATCGTGATTTCACAGTTAGTCCAACTATAAACGATCAAACTAATCCAGCAGTGGGAGACTTAGGTCTAGAAGGACTATTATTTATCTCAGCCGCCAATAGTCCCAATGGTAAATCTTTGCTGGTGACAGCAAATGAAGTTAGTGGAACTACAACAATTTTCTCAATTGATGATGCAAAATCTGTACCTGAGCCTGCAACTATCTTTGGCTTTTTGGCAACTGCCATAATGGGCATTTTGAAATTTAGGCACAAGAGTTAGATTACTTGACAAATAAGTATAGAGAGTTGAAAGGGAAAAGAACTTAGTGGTGCAGAAAAGTCCTGAAGAGTTGATATATGGGGAATGTCACAGTGAGACAAGAGTGACAGAGTGGGGGACGACATGGGATGCTCAAGTTTCCACACAAAAAGTCATCCGATATGTCAATCCCCCAACTTTATCGTCAACTGCTTGTCTCTTCTAAGTCAATGGATTTGTCCGCAAGACCAACGACATCTGCAAGTATTTTGTGAAAATATTGCCGCCATTTTACAAGCTCAAAGCGCCTGTCTGAGCCATTGGCTACAATTTCAGCTTTCTGTGCTGCAATCTTTCCCGATGTTGCACCAGCTTTTACTTTTGCTAGCTTTGCCTGAGCCACCTTGATCTCGGCTTGTGCTTCCAACAAGGCAGTTTGCAGGCGATCGCGCGAACTCATAATTGCAACTATCTGGCCTGCTTTAACACCATCGCCTCGTTTTACAAGCAATTCAGCTACCCGATCATTGTTCAGCGCAGATGGTACAGACACTTGAATAACTTCTGTTGTCGGTTCTAGTCGTCCTAACGCGGTAACTTGTTGAACAGGAGGAGTGGACGTTTTCGCCAGTGTAACTGGTGTTGCTTCAGGCTGTTTTACTTGAGAAATTCCATAGAACAGAATAATACCTGATATAAAAGTACCAGCGACAATTAGACTTAGCGTCAGTTGATTGCCAGGTTTTGATAACGATTGGAAGTTCATGGTGGTTTTTTGCTGTTGGCTAGTCAAAAATTCAATAGACTGAACGCAAGCATTTGAATTGACAGACTCATATTAAAGGAGGGGAAAATTTAATTTAAAGGATAATATTACTGCTGTGAAAGCATAGGATGGTCACTAAAGTGTTCATTAGTTTGTAAGTGCGATCGCAGAGATAATTGATTAAAATAGTAATATTTTAAAATTGCTAATGAAGGTTAATGAAAATTTTTTATAATTTTAATAGAATTAACATAACTTTCAAGTTAACTATAAAACTAGTGGCTAAATTTAAACAACATTTCAGATAAAATGGGCTTTTCAATATTAGTATATTTCCAAAAAAAATCAGAATTATATATAACCTGATATGCTTGGTTTAAGGCTAAAAACTAAAAATTAAGTAGGTTGTTTTGAGGAAGTAAACCCAATATTATCAAGACTTTATTAGGTTTGGCTGTCACTCAAAACAACCGACTATTCTTATTAAGACAAGCGTATTGATATACAGCGCTTCCGGCTATTATGCAATACCCCCTGTCCTATCATAGCTTTCAGCTTTGAGGATGTACCTCATAGCCGCCGGAAGTGCTGTATAACCTGCTAACTAGCTAGGAGATTAGTTATAAGACAATATATAACTGGATAAATCGTTGGGAATCGGAGGGAATGGTAGGACTGTATAATAAACCGGGGAGAGGGAGAAAACGAATATTTAGGCCAGAACAAGAAGCAGAAATTAGAGAGTGGGCGAAACAAGAACCAAGACAACTAAAAAAGACGCTAGAAAAAATTAAATCAGAATGGGATATTGAAGTTAGCACTGAACGATTAAAAGAATATTGAGAAATTTTTATATGAGTTGGCATAGAATGCGACGAGATGTTGGAGGAGAGCCAGACCCTATAGAATATAAAGAAAAATCAGCACATTTAACAGAGTTTAAACGATTAGAATCCGAAGGTAAAATTAATTTATATTACTTAGATGAAACCGGATTTTATCTCATTCCTTCTGTTCCTTATGGATGGCAAAATATCGGAGAGTATTTAACTATTCCTAGTCGCCGTAGTTCGCGCTTGAATGTTTTAGGAATCATGAATCGAAATAATCACCTTGAAACTTATGTTTCAACTCAAAGTATTAATTCGGATGTAATTATTGCTTGCATTGATAGGCAGTGCGTTGCGGGGGTTCCCCCCGTTGTAGCAACTGCCGCGTTCTTTCCTCAGGTAGATAAACCGACCGTGATTGTTGTTGATCAATCCTCTATTCATACCAGTTTTATTAAGGCATAACTATTAAATAACGAAAACTCTTGCTTGATAATCTCTTCAAGAATTCCTTCAGTCAATCGACTGATTACATAATCCATTAATACCGATTGTAATGTGAAACATGCATCACTCTGTTCAATCAAAAAGCGCCTTCTCAGAGAATCTAGCGTTTCCACTAGAGTGGGTTTAGGAATGGGAGAAATTAAATCGTCATACAAATCAGAAATTGAAACTGGTTTATGATTAATCGCCAGCCAGTACATGATATGCTTTTCAATATCTGATAAACGTTCAAAATGCTGATCTAACAAATTCCGAATATCACCAAACATCATCATTTGTTGTTGTAAAAATTCGTCAGCACAACCATTGAACAAATGTTTAATTGTAGAGGCTACAATTTTTAAATATATTGTTCGATACTTTTTAGGCGATGCCTGCGGTGGGCATCGCCTAGGTTATTTATCCAAGGATAATTGTTGAAAAATAATTCAGAAGTCAGAATTCAGGAGCGGAGCCGGAGACGTTTCCGTTAGCTCCGGTCAGCAATCTTGACGCTCTCTACGAGACGCTGCGCGTTAGCGGAGCTTTCGCTTTAGCGATACGCAGACTCGCTCTCCGTGGCGCTATCAGTGGGGGATTCAGACCCGCCACTAAAAGTCTGAGTTTGATAGTGAAAAAATCAAACTTGAATCTCTGAAAACCCATATTCAATTACTTCTGTCAGTACGTAAGTTTTAATCATTTCAGATCACTATAGTGCCATTATTAACTCCCTCAGTCAAAGCTGAATTAAAAGAACCTTCAGACTGAGAGTTAAATATGCCGCCAAGACTAGAAACAATCTGCCCATAGTTGAATGCACTGCTGCTACTACTGGTTCTCTGAGCAAAGTTAGTACTAATCCCTAGATTAGGGTTAAGACCCTCAGCAGGGTTAATCACGTTATCGCCTTGAGGTAGCCTTTCCTTAGTTACCAAATCATTAGTGATATCAATGGTGGAAATTGAACCAGGATCGGCAATACTGATGACATCATTTGAACCACCGACAAATTTTTGCAGTTTTCCTTTGTTAATGTCCAGTTGCGCCAACCAACCGTCCAAAGCTGAGGTATTAACGCCACCACTGTTCCCTAATAAGCCATCAGTAACTCCAGTCACGTAAAGATTACCTTTTCCGTCAGTAGTAACACCTGTAGCATAGTCAAGATTTTTTTTGCTTCCAAATTGTTGAATCCACTTGTTGTTGCCATCAGTGTCAAACCTCGCCACCCAGGTATTATAAGATTCATCTTTTTGGCCTTTTCCTAACTTGCCGTTAGATTCTCCAATTAGAAAGATGTTGTCTTTGTCATCGATCTCCATGTCTGATAGGAACATGCCATCATCATCTGGAGATCCAAATTGTTTAGCCCATACTTGAGAGCCATCTGGGGTAAATTTGCTAATCCAAATATCACGACCCCCGATTCCTTTTTTTCCTACCTTTGTGCCAATATCCCCTGTAGTCCATCCAGTAACATAAATATTGCCCTTGCTGTCAGTATCAACACCCCAAGCAAAATCAAGTCCCTGATTTGTACTTCCAAGCTGTTGAACCCACTGTATCTCCCCTGCTGTGTTCACCTTTGACACCCAGGCATCGTACTTCAAAAGTTGTCGTGATGGGTCTGACTCTCTGACTAAGCCCTGAGTCCAGCCTACAGCTATGCTGTTGCCATCCTTATCAACGGCAAGGTCGTAACATTCGTCAAAAAAGGGAGTTATGTCAAAAGGAAAGGTCGCTGAAGGATCTTTAATCAGGGTAGTCCACTGCTGGTTGCCATTGTTGTCAAACTTAGACACCCAGGAATTATCCTGAACGGCAAAGTTGAAAATATCTGTTCTATCATTGTTGTTAATTTCTATTCCTGATAAATAGACATTCCCTGCTGGATCTAGATCAATGGCAAAGGCTCCGCTAGAAAAACCACCAGCACTAAACTGCCTACCCCAGACTTGGTTGCCATTGGTGTCATATTTAGCCACCCAAACATCAGCATCTGTTTGGTTGGTTCCAAACAAGTTACCCGACGTGCCACCTGCCATGTAGGTGTTACCATCTTTATCTGTAACCATCGCAAAGTTAGACTCATCACCAGAGGAGCCAAACTGCCTACTCCAAACTTGGTTGCCATTGCTGTCATATTTTGCTACCCAAGCATCTGTAAAACCTTGATTGGTTCCAAACAACGACCCGGTAGTAGTTCCTGATATATAAACGTTGCCAGCAGAATCTGTACCCGTAGCAAGACTGAGATCGTTTCCGGTAGTCCCTAATTGCTGAATCTTCTTGTTTTCTGTTGGTTTTTTTGGTGGTTTTTCACCGACAAACCGGAAATTTTTTGACTTCAAATCTAAATTGACTTCCGGCTTTGCAACTACAAAAGTTACAAGGTCAGGTACTCCCTGTTGTAGTGAAAATATAGCTTCTCCAGAAAGAGGTTGTGCGACTCCTGCAATCTGTAATCCATCAATTTTTACGATTCGATAGTCTTTCGGTTTACCATTTAGCTGAATGACATCATTATTTGGGCCGAAATCATAAATGACAGCATACTCGTTCAAACCAAGGAAGTTTGTAGTTAGTAGGGTTGCTGGGTTAGAGGTAGTATAGTAGGGCTGACTTGTATCACCAAGAACAAATCTGTCTGCCCCTACAGATGGGATATCTCTGTCTAGGATCAGAAATGGATTTCCACCTTGTTGAGCAGCCTGAATGTTTAGAATAATCTCATACTCTTCAGGAGAGTTGTCAAATATATCGCCGAACAAATAATCTACATTTGTTGCTTGAGTGGCGCTTGCAATCGGATTGTCAGGGTAAATGGTATCGTTTCCGGCACGACCGAAAAGAGCTTCAGAATCATTTGTACCCCCTCCGATAACTATATCGCTGGCAGGTGTCAATAATGAGATTGCTAATTTTTCATCAGCCATTGTCTTTAAATCCCTTATTTGAGAAACAATTTAGATTTTTTCGAGACTTAGTTTCGGAATTGTGACTAATTTCCGTTAGCTGATGTTGAGAGTCCAAGGGCAGCTAAACTACAATAATCCCTTAAGGGCAAGTGTTTCAGCTTTTACGTGCGTTTACCCCTGCTAGTATCGATACTCTGATGGTTCTATTTTTTGTCTACAAAGAATAATATGCAATACTTCTGCCAAATAGTAAAGTATTTATTTTTTCCAAGATCCTGATTTGGACTTTGTACAAAAAAGAGTTGTTCGCGTAAATTATATGCAAACAACTCAAACAATTAATCTTATTTATAGGTTTCTACCTCTTCTATCAAATCTGCTGACCCTATTAGTCACAAACAGGACTTACCCATTCACAAAAAATACCAAATATGTAGTACTGATTTCAGGCATTAAACCTTGATTTATATTTGATATAAGTAGAGCGGCGTGAATAATTCAAGGTTTGTAGTGTACCCCTGCGGGGAAGCAAGCTACACGCAGCGTCTCTACGAACTAATCTCCAGATTTTTTACATTACTTAATCTAGTTTGATTTATTCTCACCGACTTACTTAGCAATCCTAAATGAAACACAAACTAATAGTACATTTATACCAAGATGAAGTTCTTTATCAATCACCAAGAATTTGATTTTCCTAAACTGCATCAGTATGAACTCTGTTCGGATCTCAAATAGGATTGCTATCAAACTTGAATGTCTGAAAATCCATACCCATATTCATTAAGTTCTGTCAATGCGTAAGTCCTAATCATTTCAAATCACTAGACTGCCATTATTAACTGCCTCAGTCAAACTTGAAGAAAAAGGACTGCCATTATTAACTGCCTGAGTCAAACTTGAAGAAGAAGCAGGTTGCAACCCAGAGTCAAATATACTGTCAAGACTAGAAACGAACTGTCCATAGTTGAATGTACTACTGGTAGAAGGAGTAGTGATTCTCTGACCAAAGTTAAGATTGATCCCCTCAGCAGGGTTAATCCGGTTATCGCCTTGAGGCAGCCTTTCACTAGTTACAAGACTATTAGTGATATCAATGGTGGAAATGGGAGCAGGAGCAGCAATACTGAAGACATCAGTTGAACCACTGAGGACATCAGTTGAACCACTGAGGACATCAGTTGAACCACTGGGGACATCAGTTGAAAGACTGAGGCCATTAATTGATCTGCCGATAAATTTTTGCAGACTTCCGCTGTTGGCATTAAGTTGAGCCAACCAACCGTCCACAGCTGAGCTAGTAACGCCAGTAGGGTTCGTTAATGAGCTATCAGTAAATCCAGTCACGTAAAGCCTACCCGTTCCATCAGTAGTAACTCCTGTAGGGTAGTCCAGATTATTTTGTCTTCCAAATTGTTGAACCCAGTTGTTGTTGCCATTAGTGTCGAACTTCGCCACCCAGACATTATAAGATGGGTCTTTTGTGCCATTTCCCAACACGCCGTTAGTATGTCCGATGATAAAGATGTTGTCATTTTGATCGATCTGCATATCCGATAGGAACATACCATCATCATCTAGAGAGCCAATCTGTTTAGCCCACACTTGAGTGCCATCTGGAGTCAGTTTACTAATCCAAATATCACGACCCCCGATTCCGGTTTGTCCGGGGTTTGTCCCAATATCCCCTGTAGTCCATCCTGTAACGTAAATATTGCCCTGGCTATCAGTATCAACACCCCAGGCAAAATCAAGTCCCTGATTTGTACTTCCAAGCTGTTGAACCCACTGTACCTGCCCTGCTGTGTTCACCTTTGACACCCAAGCATCGTACTTCAAAAGTTGTCGCGATGGGTCTGATTCTGTGACTAAGCCCTGAGTCCAGCCTACAGCTATGCTGTTACCATTATTATCAACGGCAAGGTCGTAAGATTCATCAAAAAAGGGAGTTATGTCAAAAGGAAAGGTCGCTGAAGGATTTTTAATCAGGGTAGTCCACTGCTGGTTGCCATTGGTGTCAAACTTAGACACCCAAGAATCATCCTGAACTGCAAAATTGAAAATGTCTGTTCTTGTATTGTTTTTAATTGCGATTCCTGATATGTAGACATTCCCTGCTGGATCTAGATCAAGTCCAAAGGCTCCGCTCGAAAAACCACCAGCACTAAACTGCTTACCCCAAACACGATTACCATTGGTGTCATATTTAGCCACCCAAACATCAGTTTCTGATTGGTTGGGTGTAAACACACTACCCGATGTGCCACCCGCTAGGTAGGTGTTACCATTCTTGTCTGTGACGCTCGCAAAGTTAGACTCATCACCAGAGGAGCCAAACTGCCTACCCCAGACTAGGGTGCCATTGGCGTTATATTTCTCTACCCAAGCATCTCCCAAACCTTGATTCGTTCCAAACAATGTCCCGGTGGTAGTTCCTCCGAGATAAATATTGCCAGCAGAGTCTGTATTCACAGCAAGACTGAGATCGTTACCGGTAGTCGCTAATTGATCAATCTTCCTGTACGCTGTTGGTTTTATTAGTGGTTTTTGACCGATAAACCGAAAATTATTCGAGTTCAAATTTAAATTGACTTCAGGCTTTGCAACCACAAAAGCTACGAGGTCAGGTAATACCTGTTGCACTGAAAAGATCGCTTGTCCAGAAAGAGGTTGTGCGATTCCTGCAACCTGCAATCCAGTAACTTTTACGATTCGATAGTCTTGCGGTCTACCATTTAGCTGAATGACATCATTATTTACGCCGAAATCATAAATGACTGCAAACTCGTTCAAACCAAGGAAGTTTGTAGTTAGTAGGGTTGCTGGGTTAGAGGTAGTATAGTAGGGCTGAGTTCGATCACCAAGAACAAATCTGTCTGCCCCTACAGATGGGATATTTCTGTTTAGGATCAGAAATGGATTACCACCTTGTTGAGAATTCTGAATATTCAGAATAATCTCAAATTCTTCAGGGGAGTTATCAAATATATCCCCGAACAAATAATCTACATTTGTTGCCTGAGTGGCGCTTACAACCGGATTGTCAGGATAAATGGTATCGTTTCCAGCACGAGCGAAAAGGGCTTCAGAATCAGTTGTACCCGCTGCGAGAACTAGATCGCTGGCAGGTGTCAATAATGAGATTCCTAATTGGTTATTGGCCATTTTGTTTAAATCCCTTATTTGAGAAACAATTTAGATTTTTTCGAGACTCAGTTTCAGATTTGTGACTAACGATCTTTTATTACTCTCATTAGAGAATATTCCAAACCTTGTTTATCGGTGCTTGGTTCCAATGTCCTGAGAAGGATTTTTTAACTTTGCTGATAAAATTAGGCTTTGAAAAAGATTCAACATTAGCATTTGATTTTTCTCTGTTCAGAGATATAAAAGAGAGCTAATTTCCGTTAGCTGGTGTCGATGATCTGACTTTTCACGGTAAGTCCTCAAGCCTCGAAAAAACGTGGCTTTTTCCACAGCCTAATTTTCAATAGCTCTTAGTTAATGAAAATAGCTAACCGAAAAATCAGGGATTGGGAAACCCCTAAAATGAGCTTTTCCACATGCCGTGAAAAGTCAGGTCGATGATTTGGTGGTTTTTAGCTATCTCCAAAGAATAATATGCAAAACTTCTGCCAAATAGTAAAGGATTTATTTTTTCTAAACTTGTCGCTTTCATAGTTGAAAATTCAATCAAACGATAAATCCTGATTTTTTAGTTAATACATAAATCATCTTTTTTGTAAAGTCTCATTTAGATGCCCTTGCCCTTACTTCTTGTGTTTAATATATACAGGAGAATTTTTAGTGACTTGCTTAAAAGTTGGCTGAATAAACACTAGAATCAAAAATGCTCCACTTAGCAGGGCAATACTAGCTATAAGCACAGTTGCGTGTAGACCAGACACAAATGCATTGCTAATTGCTTGATGCATTGCTGGGGTCGAAATGTTGACTGGCAGCTGACTGGGGACTTTAAATCCACCATGCAAAACATCAGCAATGAGGCGATCTTGGAGGTTTGAAGGTAGACCCCAAGTAGAGAGCGATCGCGCCAAATCTGAGGCTAGCAGTTGTGTAAGAATTGTTCCTTGGATAGCAACTCCTAACATATTGCCGAAACGATTACTAGCGTTAATGACTGCTGAGGCAATTCCCACTTTCGTTGAGGGTGCAGAACTCATACCTACTGCTGCTAAGGGCGCGAGTGTCAAGCCGCTACCAAACCCCGAAAAAATCAGGCTCCACAAAATCACTCCATACCCTGTATTGGCACTGATTCGGATCAAGGAAAATGTACCTATGCTTGCTAGGATCAGTCCTGTTGCGATCGCAAAGCGCCATCCTAAACGAGCAGCGAACCACCCAGAAAATATAGATGCAATTACAAAAGCTCCATTCATCGGTAGGAAGCGTAAACCCGCCGCCGTTGCCGAGTACCCCTGGACTTGCTGGAAGAACAGGCTGAAGATAAAAAGTAAGCTGACAACAGTGAAGAATACCAAAACCTCAACAATATTGACTACAGTAAAGGTCGAATTTTGAAACAAGGATAATGGTAGCATTGGGTGGCTACTGCGGGACTCAATAAATAAAAATGCCAGAAAGCTAAGTCCAGCAACCATCAGCAGCAAGACAATGAGCGGCGATCGCCACAACCCAGTATTCCCTTGGGTAAATGTGTATGTAAGTGAAGCTAGAAAGATTACACTAAGCAATAAACCAGGCACATCGAGACGTTGCTTGTTGGGATTTTTACTTTCGCTAACAACATGCAAAGTCACCCAAAAAGCGATCGCCCCCAGTGGTAAGTTGAGAAAGAACACGCTCTGCCATCCCAGAGTATCCACTAGCAGTCCGCCTATTACAGGGCCAGCAACGAGGGCGAGTCCTGACACCGCAGCCCAAATACCAAGAGCTTTAGCTCTTTCCTTCGGTTCAGGAAATGTATCAGCAATGATCGACAGAGAACCAGTCACTAGGGCAGCAGCTCCAAATCCTTGAAGGGTTCGCCCAGTAATCAAGATACTCAAATTTGGAGCCAGACCGCAAATTAAAGAAGCGATCGTAAAGATGACTAGCCCTGTGAGGAAGACTCGCTTACGTCCATAAATGTCTCCTAATGTTCCGCTTGGTAGCACTAGACTAGTGGCAGACAAACTGTAAGCGTTGAGAATCCACTGTAATCCAGACACACCAGAGTTTAGACTTATCTGAATCTTGGGAAGCGCCACATTGATCACAGTGTCATCAAGATTGGCCATGAAGAGGGCGAAACACATTGCCGCCAGAGTAACTGATTTAACATGATCTCGATTCATCGCTGTCACTACCTCTGCTGGAGTGGTTCTGCCACTGTTTTTTGATAATTAGTAGCCAGAATTTTCTGCAAAATATCGGGAATTTCAAACACGGCTCTATTGTTCACCGCAGCGACATTTGCACGGTAGCGGCCAAAGTTTTCCGGCTCAAGAAACTGCTCAACGGCTCGATCAATATCCCGAAAACTGCGGATAACCAGACCTACCTGCTGCTGTTGAATCCACTCAGTGTTGTATCGTTCCTGTGGCATTGTTGCAGCACTGCGTTCCACAATCACTGGTAGCTTCATGACTAACGCCTCACTAATACTACCAGGGCCTGGTTTACCAATCAGAAAATCACTAAGATGCATATAGTAAGGAATGTCTTTTGTAAAGGTGGTGACAAACCTTTTCTGGAGACTTTGGCTCTCACGTAAAGCTAAAGCTAGTTCTTCATTGCGTCCGCAAATAAAGATGAGTTGTAGTTTTTGGTGAAAAGACTCTAGACGCTTGGCAATTTCTAGCATTGCTTTGGAGCCATTACCCCCGAATAATACAAGTCCGGTGAGACAGTCTGGATCTAAACCCAGCCGTTGCCTTTCTTGGGCGCGATCGCTCACAATTGGTTCATAAAAGCGAGGGTTAATTACCATTCCCGAAGTTTTGACGATCAGATCCTCATTTACTCCTAAAGAACGAGCTTGTTCCACTGCTTTTTGCGTGCCACAAACAACATAACTTCCCGTTTCTGGTTCTATCCAATAGGCCGACGGAAAATCAGCAAAATCTATCAGAACTGTCACTAAAGGTGTGCCTGGTTTTACCTTCTGTAAACTTTCCCAGATCATTTTATTAAACAACGGCACTACAGAAACCACCATGTCTGGCTGTTGCTCGCGCCATTGTTCCTCAAATATCCTCACACCAGCATCGTGATTTAGTTTGATCAGTAGTTTATTGAAGGGCATGGTCAGATGGTGAATCCATGTCCAACCGCTTTGCATAATCTGATTGAGAACTTGATCTCCACTAGTTCCGAATAACTTGTAGATATCCAGTGTCTTTTGTCCTTCTGCTAAACGTTGCGCTAATACGTCTACATCGGTAATACTAGTTTGACAAGGGAGTTGTTGCTCAATAATTGAAGATATCGCATTAGAAGTAGCGATATGCCCTCCACCACTATTTCCGGTGACAACATTGATCAAAAACTTTTTTTTTGGATGTGAGGGTGATTGCATTGTTTCCATAAATACAAAATTTTTCTTAAAAACCAAACTTTTTTTGTTATCCTGCTGGGGGAACTTCTATTTAACTCACTTCTCCAGCAACTCCATAAGGAGGCGATTGTTGGATTAAATGCTTTTGCGGAAAATGATGCTCATCCCAGAATAAAAATTAAGCCAATAGCCAAAAATTGCGTAAAATGCGAAGAATATAAATCTGCTCGATGTCAACACTTTCCTTGAGTTGATCGGTTCAAAAAATACATCTACCGGCCCGCCGAGGATGCGTTGGTACTCATTGGAAACACGAGCATTTAAGGTAGGCCAAAGTGTATCATGATTGGGCCGTAATGAATCTATAAACTCCCACCCTTGACGACGCCCCAATAATTCGATGGATTCACGAGTGTAAATATGAAGGTGGTAGGGGACATGTACCGCGTTACAAATATCGTTTATGTCAGGTCGATTTAAGTTAAGGTTAGACGCGTTTGGTGTGCTGATCAGAATATAACCACCGGGGGTCAGCAAGTTGTTTAACCTATCTAATAGGACACCAGGATCTTCAACATGTTCGATGACATCCTGGAGTAAAATGTAATCGAATGCTCCTTGTTGAAGCGTTGCCAGGTCGCCGAAGCCGTCCTTGGGCCCGTAAGGGTCATATCCATGACAATTGGTAAAGCCCTGTTGTCGCAGGTATTTTACAAATAGACCGTTTGCACCACAGCCATAATCGAGTATTGAGTGAGTATTGGAAAACCCATACTTAGTGAGTTGTTTGCGTAATTTTCTGTAGAAGACGCGAAATGGCCATGTCAATTTTGCCTGGGCAATCGGATATTTTGCGTAGTAATGATCAAGATCCACGACATCTAAACAATGAATTGTCTTGCAATCAGGACATCTCCAAACCTTAAATATTTCATCCATAAAGGCTCTGACGTTGCATGGGAACGTAGAAAATGCAGATTCATTATTCAGATCGACGTGAGAATTGCAAATCAAACATTCAAGGCGTTGCTTGGTTGTACTAACGAATTTTTGTTCCACCATAATCCTTATGTTAAAAAATAATACCAATTTTTTAGTCAGAATTTCAGGGAAAGAGTTCTATGTTTTTTATCCATCACAAGTGCGATCGCATCGCATCTTTTTCACACTTTTTACATAGAATTCGCTATTTCTTTCTCAAACAAACCAAGTGCCCGAAGTACTGCGTGATCCATGTCATAGTACTTGTAATCTCCAAGTCGCCCTGCAAAGAGTACTGTACCGTTGAGTTTCTCTACTTCTTTGAGGTATAAGCTCAAGCGATCGCGGCTCTCTTCATTGAGAATAGGATAATAAGGATCATTTCTCCCTGGTACATAAGCCTGGGGATATTCCATCACCAAGGTAGTTTTAGGAGAAGTTTGTCCTGACAAATACTTCTGTTCAGTGATGCGAGTAATGTCGTAATCATTAGGATAGTTAACTGTACCCACCTCTTGATACTGTTCTTGATCTAAAGTATCGAATTGAAAGCGCAGACTACGATAAGGCAATTCACCATACATATAATCAAAAAAGGTGTCAATCGGCGCAGTGCAAAGTAACCGATGAAACTTAACATCTTTGATAATCTCGCGGTAATCTGCGTTTAGCAATACCTTAATGTTGGGATGAGCCAGCATTCGCCGAAACATTTCTGTATAGCCTAGCTTAGGCATAGCCTGATAGGGGTCTTGAAAATAACGGTCATCCCGACTGATATAAACTGGAACACGTCCCGTTACTCCCCTATCCAGATCCTCTGGTTTCATCCCCCACTGTTTGATTGTGTAATGGAGAAAAACATTTTCATAAATGTAATCAGCTAAAAAGCTGAGATCGCCACTAGCACTTTCTCGCAGTTTCAAAATGGGTACTTTCACTCCAAAACCGAAGTTTTCTAGAAGCAAATTCTCCAACTTCTCTGCATATTTTTCAGGAAAAAGTGCATGGAGAGAATTGAGATTAAAAGGGATAGGAACTTTCTTACCCTCTAAAACTCCCAGTACATGATGATAGTAATGCCTCCATTCTGTGAATTGAGAGAGATAATCCCATACTTTTTTAGACTTAGTATGAAAGATGTGAGGCCCATATTTATGAACGAGAATACCATGCTCGTTGTAGTAATCGTAAGCATTACCCCCGATATGATCTCGCTGCTCTACAATAAGTACTCTCTGTCCAAGCTGAGTTGCTAGCCGTTCAGCCATTACACAGGCTGAGTATCCAGCCCCTACGATTAGCCAATCAAATAGCATATTATTTCACTCCGGTTATTTTTTGGGCAGGGTAGATATCGTTAGTAGTTTTAAATTCGGCGATATTAATGTTTAAAGTTTTGGATTTAAATGAGTTATCTTAGTCTTTCAAGTAGATGCTCTCCAACCCGCAAAGCGTTGGCCATCATCGTTAGCGTTGGGTTCACAGCACCACTAGACGGGAAAAAGCTACCATCAACAACGTATAAGTTATCAATATCGTGAGTACGACAATTGAGATCGAGTACAGATGTTTTAGGATCTTCACCAAAACGACAAGTACCACATTGATACCCAAAGGGCATTTTTGTAGTTATATAAATTGATAATGAGCTATTAGTGTGTGGCTCAATGGACTTTAATACTTGAATCCAACGCTTAATAAAACGATTAAATGCTTCTTCATTATTATTTGTATATTCAAGGAAAATTTTATCACCCTTGGCACGCACGCGATTGTTAGCATCTGGCAGGTCTTCACCCATAAGAAACCAACCAGTAGTGCGATCTGCTACTGCTTTATATACTCCCTTGGGAAGAATTCCTTTAGGAATAAAAGGTGGTGTATTAGTAGCAGCTCTATGTTCATTGATGTCGCCCAGTGTCTGTACATGTCCCATTGGGTAAGGAAAATCTTTCTCTCCCCAATAAAAATCATTAACAGCAAGTGTCTTAGGATAAACTGTCGGATTAGGTTTTACCCCTAAAGCCACGATCGCTGCAATATTATGCTTGATATAATTGCGTCCTACAAGATCGGAACTATTTGCTAGTCCGTTTGCGTGTTGGTCATTGGCAGATTTGAGCAATAATGCTGCTGAGTTGATTGCACCACAAGCAACAACAACTATATCTCCAGAGAAAATCTGACGATTACCTGCGATTTCTGCTTCCACGCCAGTCACCTGGCGACCAGATGGACTAGTATGCAAGCATAAAACTTTGGCTTCGGTGAGCAAAGTCAGATTGGAATGGACTATTGCTGGACGTACACCGTTAATATCTGCATCGGCTTTGGCATTGACCAAACACGGAAAGCCATCGCATGTGTTGCAACGAATACATGCACTTAAAAAACGATTGACTTCATTGAGCTTGACTGCTAGAGGCTGGTAAGAGGGATGAAACCCTTTATCCTTGAGAGCATAGTAGATTTCTTCAATGTATGGTTCATGGCTGATGGCTGGATAGGGATAGTCTTCGCTGCTTGGTGGTTCAGTCGGGTCAAGACCTCGCATACCATGTACTTCGTAAAACCTTTCAGCCTGAGCGTAGTAGGGAGCAAAATCCTGATACTTCAACGGCCATTCTGGAGAAATACCATCTTTATGAATGACTTTTTCAAAATCCCCCTCGCGGAACCTGTACAGCGTCGCACCATAAAATTTAGTATTACCGCCAACGTAATAGTATGTTGGTGTATCCATTGGCTTGCCATCTTTGTCATACCACACTTCGGAACTGCGGTAGCGACCTTTTCCATAGATTTCTTGAGAATCCCAATTAGCTTTTTCTTTGGTAAGAAAAGGGCCTCGTTCTAAAACTAAAATTTTCTTTCCACTTGGTGCCAAGGCTTTTGCCAGAGTTCCGCCACCTGCACCCGTACCAATAATTATGACATCATAATGTTCATTAACCATTTGCGTAATTCGTAATTAAGAAAGTCAGGTTTAATCTCCCTTGTTTGGCAGAATTGGTATAACTTAGTTTTTCACAAGATGCTTCACTTGCATTTGCCTTTCTGCACAGCTTCGATTCATCTCTACCAAGCCAAACCGTCGAATAATTGCATCCCCAAGTTGTGGAGAAAGTTGTGAAATAGCAAAGAAGATTTTAGATGTCAGTCCATCAAGTATCACTTCGTTGTGGTTTTGCTGAATGGACTGAAGCACTGCGTTTGCTACTTCTGTCGGATGGGCGAGGCGGGCTACACTGGGTGCTGTTATGTTAAGAGCATGAAACATTCCAGCATCGGTAACTCCAGGACAAATGACTGAAACCCCGACATTGGTATTAGCTAATTCTTGCCGAATTGCATCTGACCACATAATTAAACCAGCTTTACTGGCTGAATAAATGCTGTTATAAGTCGCTCCCTTTTTACCAGCTGTAGAGGAAATATTCACAATATGACCACTATTGCGCTCTAGCATAGTTGGTAGTATCAAACGAGCTAACTCTATTGGTGCTAGAAGATTGGTTGTCGATATAGATTGAATATCCTCTAAAGTGTAATTCTGGAAAGGTCGGAATTTTTCTATTGCCGCATTATTAATCAAAATATCAATGGGGCCGGCAAGTTGCTCAATCTTCTGCACTAGGGAGGGTAATTCTTCCAATTGTCTAATGTCAAAGGGAACACTTATAGCTTTACCACCCTCAGCTTCAATCTCAGCACATATTTGCTCTAGACCTTCTTGAGAACGAGAAATGGCAACTACGGTTGCTTGCTCTTTTGCTAAAGCACGAGCAATAAATACTCCGATGCCACGGGAAGCACCAGTTACAATTGCTGTTTTACCTACTATTGTTTTCACATTTACCCTCCAAAATTTTTATGTATAGCAGTTTTTTATATATCCATCAAACTGTTGAGGATAACTGCTTATTTGTCTCAACTGTTGGAGAAGGCGCAACTGAGAAAGAGTTTTCAAGAATTTGTTCCAAAATATCAACAACTTCAAATACTCCTTGATTGTTGATCGCGGCGGCGTTGGCACGGTACTCAGCTAGGGTTTCCGCCTGGATTAGCTTTGCTACAGCTTGGTTAATATCGCGGAAATCGCGGACTACAATCCCAATTTCATTTTCTGCAATCCACTCAGCCGAAGGCCGTTCTTGAAACATACTTAAGGCGTTGCAATCTGTAATTACTGGCAAGCTCATTGCCACAGCTTCGCTAACACCTACGGAGCCAGATTTACCAATAAAGAAATCCGACAGATGCATGTAGTAAGGAATTTCACTAGTAAAAGTTTCAATGAACCTTGGTAAACGACTCTTTTGACCGCGCAAAGTATTTGCTATCTCTTCATTGCGTCCGCAGATAAAAATGAGTTGTAGATTCAATGACGATTTCTCTAGAGAATCGGCAATTTCTAGCATTGCTTTTGATCCCTGACTACCAAAAGTGATTAAACCTGTAGGCAAATCTGGATTTAGACCTAAGCGTTCTCTTTCAATTTTGCGATCGCTATTTACGGGTTCAGAGAATCGAGGATGAATTACCACTCCTGAAGTGCTGAAAATTCGCTCTTGCGTATAACCCAAATTTTTTGCTTGTTCAACTGCTCGTTGAGTAGGACAAATTAAAAATTGTCCTTGTGGATCAATCCAGAAGTTGGGTGGACAATCGGCGTGATCGGTCATTACCGTTGTAAAAGGTACACTAGGCGATACTGCCTGCAAGCTTTGATTAATCAGCCCGTTGATATAGGGTAGTAATGAAACCACCATATCAGGTTGATGTTGCTGCCAATATCTTTTAAAACGTCCTAGCCAAGCAAAACGAGAAAGGCGTATTTGTAATTTGAATGAGGGAACTAAGAAAGGGTCATTAATAATTTTTGCCCAGTTCTTTTTGAGTATTAGCTGATTGTAAACGTAGTGGGGAGCAGTCGTGCCAATAATTTCTTTGAAAGCATCCACTATATGAATTTCCCAAGGTAATTGTCGCTGCTCGATCACTTTTTGCAAAGCATTGGCTGTGCTGCGATGACCTGCGCCTAAATCATAAATCATCAAATATACTTTTTTCATGGTTTTACCATTCAATTTGTATTTGGGTTCGGGACAATCTTTTTAAATTTGATATCTAAATTCAACATCATCTTTGGTACATAGACTTTAGTGCTTAAGAAAAGGACTAAAGTCCTTACTACAAACTTATTGACCTATCAAAATTGGTGTGGTCAATTAGTAGTTTTGTCTGATGTTGCTGTTACCATTGATTTACTTGTACTAAATTTCAACGCGACGCGTTTTTGATTCTCGATACGGAGTTGATTGAGCTTACCTACTCCCATCCACTGATAAACTGCATCGCCAAATAGGGGAAAAATTTGCCACAGCCCCATAAGCAGTTTTGATATAATTTCTGTTGTCGGATCTTGATTGACAATCACTTCTGCTTGATTCTGCTTAATAGCGCGGATGACCGCTTTTGCTACATCATCTGGTGTCGATGCGCCTGCTAATTTTGGTATGGGTACGCCAGTATCGGCAATCATTCCTTCCCCAGAAACATATCCCGGACAGATTGCAGAAATTTCCACGCCAGTACTAGCTAGTTCTTGTCTGAGTGCATCAGTCCATATAAGGACACCTGCTTTACTAGCAGAGTAAACACTGTTATAAGGGTTTCCCTTTTTACCAGCTAGAGAAGCAATATTAACAATGTGACCTCTGTTTTGGTCTAACATCGTTGGTAGTACCAAACGACTTAATTCCATCACCGATAGCAAGTTAATTGTTAATATTGACTGTAACTCCGCAGTGGAATAATCTTGAAACTTTTTGTATATCTCTATACCTGCGTTGTTAATTAAAATGTCAATTGGCCCTGCAAGCTGATTGATTTGCTGAATCAGGTTTGGCAGATCCTCAAGCTTACTGAGGTCATATTTAATACCTAACCAGTGACCTCCTAAAGCTTTGACTTCGGCAGCTACTTGATCTAGTGCCTCTTGCGATCGCGAAACACCAACTATAGTCGCCTTTTCTTTTGCCAAAGCACGAGCAATAAATACCCCAATGCCGCGTGAGGCTCCTGTCAGAAGTACTGTCTGACCTGCAATAATTGACATAATTGCTTAACATCCTCTTTCATCAGTACCAACCTATTAGTCCGCCAAGTCAACCAAGTTTTAGAATCTTTCTCTGTGTTCTCTGTGCCTCTGTGGTTCGTTAACCCCACTCACTAAGAAGTAGCAACGCTCTCTTTGAGAGAAGGGAAATGTTTCCCACCCAGTTCAATTTGCTCCTGTTCAACTCCAGTTTTGATTCTGGCAAGTAAATATTTCCAGTCAGAGGCGATGATATTTGTGCCATGATCTGGTTCTATCAAACTAGCTAAGGCAATATTGCTGCCATATTTATTCACTAGATTGTATATACCTAAGAAATTAAAAACTCCTGATTCATAAGTTCCACAAGGAACCGAGGGATTTTGAACTCCAGTGCAGTATTCATGGGGTTGCAACCACTCTTTTGAAGGATATCCGTGGAAATGAACCATTGGCATTCCATTTTCAATTAACTCAGGTGCATATAAAGCGGCAGCCAGTGCGATCGCTACCATCACATAGATATCGTAAGATGGTTTGATATCGCCAACTACAGAATCAAGACCTTTTGGTAACTGGAGTAATAATCTGTCTTGTAATCCAATCCGAAACACGTCTGTTTCTAAATTCAGGTTTGTTTTATTTGAGCCGGAACGAGAACTAGCAAGCCAAATGTCTGGGATTTGTTTAAATACGTATTTTTCGGCAATTTGGGTTTTGATATACCTTCTACCAATTTGATTCTGACGCAGTTCATCAGGGCTGAATCCTGCGATCGTTGATAAGCTGTCCCACTCCCTCTCGGATATTTCTACATCACCGATATATTGTGGCGGTTCAGCGTAAGCAACAAAACCGTAAGAAACTCCGGTTCTGCCATTTATCATCCAGTCTACAATATCACGATGGGACTTTCTTTTCATCACATCGTTAATTTTAAAACCAGAAGGTAGTAAATCTGTTGATGCTAATTCTTTACCTAATTTGACTAATTGGCCTGCATAGACAGATGCTTTTGCGTCATATTCACCAATCTCAAATCGACTTAAAGGTAATGGTTGAATTGGGACAAATATTTTAGGAATTAAAGACTTTGAAACGAACTCATCAAGGAACTCTGTAGAAAATACCGAGTCTGAGAGGTTCATGTTTAAGATAGAGATATTGGTGTTGTCAACCCCAATCACAATTTCCGAAAAGTTCTTGATGAGGGTATTTACACCAATTGGAATCTTTTGCTGATAAGGAATTTTTGGATCGACTAGCTTTGGATTCAGTTTTGTTAAAACGATCGCTTGAGTATTTGTCGGGTCTTCAAGTGGTTGGACACTCTCTTCAGCCCAACTGATAAATTGCATGATTTTAGAAGCAGATATCGGGTTTTTGTTGAAAACAAAACGAGAATATAACCGATACAGCAATTCTGCTAAAAGTATCTTTGCTTTGCCAAACAAAGAAGGATGCTTTTCAACATCTACGACAGCATTAACACCTGATTTAACTACCCTTGTCTTGATATTTATTTTCCAATTAATCCAAGGAATAGTAATTTCGTAGTTAAACTCTTTAGTTGCTTCTTCCCAAGATAATATCTGAACTCCGTTTTCTTGCAGTTTATGTTCTAACTCTTTCCTAAACTGTAAAACTATTTCTTCTTTGTAACCATTAGGCAAAGGTCTAAAGGTAACTTTTAGCTTATTTGCCATCAGCTTTGGATCGATGACAGGAGGGATAAAGCCTGTAATTTTACGACAATAACCACCAATCAAACGGCCAATTGTTTGCAAGCTCAGGTCTTGAGCTTTAGTTGTAGAAGTATCACTAACGGCATCGTTAGCTTTTTGCAGAAAGGCGAGGATTTCTGTTTTGCGTTCAGCTAGTTCTGTGCGGATTTCTGCTGTTAGTAATCCTTTGGGTGAATTAATCTTGAGTTTATCATTATCAGCCCACAACTGAACGCCTTGATGATTAAGATTTTCCAAAAGTTCTGATACGTTCATAGATTCACCATTTTTGTTTTTATGTAAATATAATTCAGGGGTCAGGAGATTAAGTTAAGGCTAAAACTCTTTCTAAAAGTCATTTTTTTTGAACGAACCGCAAAGGACGCATTCGCGCAGCGTCTCGTCAGAGAAGGACACAAAGAGAGAGAGAGAAAGAAAGAGGAAAAAAGGAAGGCTTAACTTAAATTTCAAAGGTTTCTGATTCAGAAGCTTCTACTTCTTTGGCTAAGTGCTGTGAAAGTGACTCTATAGTGGGATAATGCACTAAGAGAAGTGGAGACATATCAAGTCCGAGGAATTGTTTTCCAGTACTGGCAATAGCGATCGCTAGTACGGAATCTAAGCCGTAACTGTCAAAAGGTAGCCGGACATTGATTTCATCGGGTTTGACTCCCAGTTCTTGGGCAATTTGGTTAACTAACCAAGCTTGAATATCTTCTGCTGTCAGAGATTTGAGACTTAGCTGCTGCAATGTTATGTTAGTTTCCTCCTGAGTTTCGGTCTGTTGCTTCTCTAATAGCTCAAGCAGTCTCGGCAGCAAATTCAACTCTGCTTGTGAAAGTTCTGCGGTCATTTCTAACTGCTTGACTAATTGCTTGAAGTCTGCATTATTGAGAGATTTATTCGGCGAGACGCTCTCAACTTTCTCGTGCCCATTCCGATTCGCTCCAAACCAGTGGCGCTTTCGCTGCCAGGGATAGGTTGGTAATTGCAGACGTTGACGCGAGTAATCTAGGTCAAAAGCTAACCAGTCTACTTTTGCCCCATGTACATATAAAGTCCCCAAACTTTCTAGTAGCTGTTGCCAATCTTCTTTTTCTGGATGCAGACTAGGAAGGGAAACTTTTTGATTCTTAGATAAGCGATCGCTACCTATTTCTAGAAATATTTCGTACCCCTGTTGAGCTAAAATATCTACGCTGGCTGCATTTTCGGGTTTTCGTACTTGCTCAGACCAATACTCAGGGGTAGCTATTTCACCAGTTAGATGAGAAACTACGGGAATTCGTGGTTGAGAGTAGGTTACTTCCTTAGCGATTTGTTCAAACTTGTCTACTTGGCACTTGACAACCAACTTTAAGACATCTTCCAAGCTGAAAACTCCAGCTATACAGGCAGCAACGTATTCCCCGATATCGTTACCCATAACTGCGGTGGGTTGTATACCCCAGGATTTCCATAACTGGAAAAGGGCATACTCTAGGGAGAAGAGGGCAGGGGGGGTGGGGGAAGATTGAGAGAAAAGTAGCTCTGGTAATGGTTGCTCTAAGTAAGGACGCAGGATTTGATCGCAATGGTCGAGGGCAGCACGGAAGGTAGGTTGAGTTTCGTAGAGTTTACGCCCCATTCCTAGATACTGGTAGCTCAAGCCTGTGAAAATGAAGGCTATTTTCGGAGAACCTGCTACTTTTCCTTTAAATAACCCTGCTACTTCTTGCCCAGCGCGGAAGGCGGCTAGCTTTTCATAAAGTTCGGCTGATGAAGATGCTACCACGCTTAACCGATGCTGAAAGTGCGATCGCCCGCTATTGGCACTAAAGCAGATATCTCCTAAAGCTAAGTCTGGGTTAGCAGCTAAATGTTTCTCGTACCGTTCGGCTAACTGGATTAGAGCTTCGTCTGTCTTCGCTGATAGTGCTAGTAGGTGTAGGGGGCGCTCTATGGATTTTGGATTTTGGATTTTGGATTTTGGATTTTGACCAGTATCACCCAATCTAAAATCTAAAATCGGCAATCTAAAATCAGATGGAGCCTCTTCCAAAATCACATGAGCGTTAGTGCCGCTAAAGCCAAAGGTATTAACTCCCGCCAGTCGGCTCTTTGCTCCTACAGTCCAGGGCATCCGCTCAGTTGGAACTTTTAGCCTGAATTCATCCCATTTAATGTTAGGATTAGGCTGCTGAAAATGCAGATGGGGTGGGATTTCTCCATGTTGCAAAGCCAGCACCACTTTAATTAAACTGGCGATTCCAGAAGCGGGTTCTAAGTGACCAATGTTAGTTTTTACTGAACCAATAACCAAAGGTTTATCTTGAAGACGATTCTTACCAAATATTGCCCCCAAAGCTGCCACTTCAATCGGTTCTCCAACTGATGTGCCAGTACCCTGAACCTCTACATAGTCAATCTGGGCTGAGTCTACGCCACTATTTTCTAAAGCTTGGCGAATGGTAGCTTGCTGAGACATCCCATTAGGAGCAATTAAGCTACTACTGCGACCATTGTGGTTAACCGCAGAACCCCGAATCAAGGCTAAGATATTATCCCCGTCAGCTAAAGCATCTTTGAGGCGCTTCAAGACGACGACACCACACCCTTCTCCTTTGACAAAGCCATTAGCCGCCGCATCGAAGGTTTGGCAACAACCGTTAGGATTTAGCATGTGCGACTTGGAAAGAGCAATGCTGGTGTCTGGGACGAGATTTAAGCCAACTCCGCCAGCTAAGGCGAGATTGCATTCTCCCAACCGCAAACTTTGACAAGCCAAATGCACTGAAACTAATGAAGAAGAACAAGAAGTATCGATCGCCATACTTGGGCCTTTTAGCCCTAAAATATACGACAAGCGCCCAGCCGCTACGCTCAAGGAGTTGCCGATCGCACTAAAAGCGTCGATTTGGGTTGAGTCTCCTGCTGCCGACATTACCTTGCTGTAATCATTGAGGTAAATGCCGATAAATACTCCTGTAGAACTGTTATACAAATGCTCTGGTGCAAGAGTTGCGTTTTCTAAAGCCTCCCAACCAACCTCTAGTAACAGCCGTTGTTGAGGATCTATACTTGCTGCTTCCCTAGCTGAAATCCCAAAAAATTCTGGGTTAAAGCCATCTACCTGAGTCAAAAAACCGCCTTTGCGGGTACACACCTTGCCAGGAGCATCAGGATCTGGGTCATAGAATTTTTCAATATCCCAGCGATCGGCAGGAACTTCAGTAATGGCATCAACTCCGTTGCGTAACAGTTGCCAGAATGCCTCTGGATTGTCAGCACCGGGGAATCGGCAACCCATGCCAATAATTGCAATTGGTTCTCGTTTTGCGGACTCCAACTGGTTAACTTTGGCTTGCAGGTCTTCAATGGCCCGAAGCGCGCGCTTGATGGGTGATACATTATTTTCTTGTTCTGACATTTCTTCAGTACCTCATGCTATTTAATTTCCCAAGCAGCAGGGCTTCAGCTTCACTGTCTGATAAATCGTCTATATATGACTCATTTCCAACTTGCTCCTCATGGTTGGTTTGTTGTGATTCCACAGCAGATTCATCAGAAATTAAAGATGCGTTAGCGTTCGCGGAGCGTCTCGTAGAGAAGCTTACCGTTGGCGTTCGCGTTAGCGTCTCTGAAAGAGAAGCCTCTCGTAGAGAAGGTATCGCATCTTTAAGTAGGTAATCGACAAGCGCCTCTATTGTGGGATAGTCAAAAACTAAAGTTGAAGGTAGAGAACAACTCAGAGTGCTTTCCAAACGGTTTTTCAACTCCACCGCCATCAGAGAATCCATGCCGAGATCAAGAAAACCTTGTTGCGGCTCTAATTCCGATGCATCAATCCCTAAAAGCTTAACAAGTTCAGTTTGGATGTGAGCAATTAAAAGAGTTTGCCGCTCATTTACAGACGCTGCCTCTAACTGTTGTAAAAATTGTGTTCGCTGGAACGATGGTTTTTTATCTATGGCAATGAAAGATTCCAAAAATGGTGAAACTACACCTTCAGGAAATTGTTCGCAGAACTTAGACCAGTTGACTGGCAAAACTCCTACCTGGCTTCTATCCTGTCCTAGCAAATTTCCTAATATCTGCAATCCCTGCTCTAGTGGTATTGACTCCATCCCTTGGGCAGCTAATCTCGCTTGGTCGCGGTTTGCCAGACTTGTAGCCATGCCAGCATCTTTCCAAAGTCCCCAGTTGATGCTCAATCCTGGCAGTCCCGACGCTCGGCGATAATCGGTTAAGGCATCCATGAAAGCATTAGCGGCTGCATAATTTCCTTGACCTGGCGAACCTAATAACGCCGCAGCGGAAGAAAATGTGACAAAGAAATCCAGTTGTAACTGCTGACTCAAGGTGTGCAGAATCCAAGTTCCTTTAACCTTTGCTGCCATAACTTGCTCAAAGGACTTCCACTCCTGCTGTCGGAGAATGCCATCGTGGAGCATCCCAGCAGCGTGGATAATTCCTCCCAGAGGCGGCATCGAGTTTTTAATCTCCTCGAATACTCTAACCATATCGCTCCAGTGGGCGACATCAGCTTGAGCGATCGCTATTTTAGCTCCCATGTTTTCCATCTGAGCGATCGCTTGCAGTACTTCAGCTGATGCCTGTTTGCGCCCAGTCAGCATTAAGTGCCGCGCCCCTTGCTCTACCATCCACAGTGCTACTTTTAGACCTAACGCCCCCAACCCTCCAGTAATTAGATATGTCCGATCCGATTGCAGCCGCACTGAACGAGCTTCTGGTACTTCGCTACGGATGAGACGAGCCACATAACGCTGTCCTTTTCGGAAGGCGATTTGGTCTTCCCCTTGAGAATCGCAAATTTCTGCTAACAGATTTACTGCTTCATCTTTTGGAGCATCGGCAGCTAAATCCAGTAGTCCTCCCCACAACTTGGGATGTTCTAAAGCAATAACTTTACCCAATCCCCACAAAGAAGCCTGGGCTGGTGCTTGCAATGAAGATACTGCTGGTACTGCTCCCCTAGTTACTAACCACAAACGGGGCGAAGCGAGGCGTGAGGCAAGAGCTTGTACTAAATGCAGGGTACTAGCACAACCAAGAACCTGAATGTTTTGTATTAAGGGGATGGTTAATTCTGAAGTCAATCCTGCTTCTAAACTCCACAGGTGAATAACTCCTTTTAACTGTAAGTTGTTAGTTCCCACTACCTCTTGGACAAGCCGCTCAAAATCGGCTGGGTTCGATGGGTTAATACTCCAAGTTCCAGGCTGTTTAACTTCATAGCCGTCCCCAGGATAGACCAGAAAACAACTTTCACCCCGCTCTTGTAAAAGATGAGCTAGGGCTTGTCCAACACCCCGTTTGTCAGCCAAAATCAGCCAGCTACCAGGTTCTTGAGCGCTGATTTGTGTCAACTGACGCGACTTGGGCTGCCAACTAACTTCGTAGAGCCAATCTTTGTAGGATGCTGCTGTTAATTGTTGTTGATGTTGCTTGGCTAATATTTCTAACAGCTTAGGCAGTACTTTAATTTCTTCTTGGGATAATTGTGTTGCAGTTTGTAAGTATTTGGCTAGTTCTTGAGTCTCCCCTTGATGTAAGAGATTGAAGATTTGAGTCTGAATACGATCTTGGGATAAAGACTCTGTTTTTAAATTCCCATTCTTAACTTGTTCAAACCAATAGCGCTGGCGTTGAAATGGATATGAGAAACTTGTAACTTTTTCGTCGTGATTCCTTCTGTCCGCAAAATGTTGGTAACTGTTTCTATAACGTGGCGATCGCCAGAAATTACTATATTTTTAGGGCCATTAATAGCAGCGATCGCTACTTGGGCATAAGGTTGAATAATTGAGCTTACAAAAGCTTCCGACGCAAACACTGCCACCATCTCACCATCTTGGGGCAATGCTTGCATGAGACGAGCGCGTTCGGCAATTAACTTTAGACCATCTTCTAAACTAAATATCCCGGCAATACAAGCAGCTGCATATTCACCTACGCTATGCCCCATCACTGCATCTGGTTTGATCCCCCAGGATTCCCATAACTGAAATAGAGCATATTCCAGAGCAAACAAAGCTGGTTGAGTGTAAGCAGTTTCATCTAAAGGCGAAGATTTGCCAGCTTCGGGATAGAGAATCTCAAGTAAAGGCTGGTTAAGATATGGATGCAGAATTTGGGCGCATTTGTCAATAGCTTGCCGAAAAATCGGTTGGGTATCGTAGAGTTGACGACCCATACCTACATACTGCGATCCCTGACCGGTGAATAAAAATGCTAGCTTCGGCAACTTCTTTTTCTTTAATTGCCCACTCTTAATACCAGAAGTCTCTTCTCCAGCGCCAAAAGCACTCAATTGCTGACACATTTTTACAGCAGATTCACCAACAACAGCCAAGCGATGCTCAAAATGCGATCGCCCCGTATTGCCACTGAAGCAAAC
Organism: Nostoc sp. CHAB 5834; assembly: GCA_020829485.1. The sequence goes on from JAIVFU010000055.1 coordinate 33,104, forward strand.
ATCCGCCAACGATACTTCTGGATGAGACGCAAAGAAATCTTGATACTCTTGTGCTAATTCCGCTAAAGCCGGAGCAGTTTTCGCCGATAGGGTCAGAATGTGCCGGGATCGTTCTATGGAACCAGTATCCCCCAATCTAAAATCTAAAATCGGCAATCTAAAATCAGATGGCGCTTCTTCTAAAATTATGTGGCAATTGGTGCCACCGAAACTAAAAGCGCTGACCCCTGCCAAGCGACTTCCAGGGGAAGACCAAGGCTGTAGCTCAACTGGGATGGAAAGCGGTGTTCCTTCCAGAGAAATATAAGGATTAAGCTGCTTAAGATGCAGATGGGGAGCAATTTCCCGTTGCTGCATTTGTAAAACCACCTTGATCAGCCCAGCCATACCAGCAGCACCTTCCAAATGACCAATGTTGGTCTTGACTGAGCCAATCCAACAGGGTTGATCTAAGGAACGATCTTCCATCAGTACGGCTTTAAGAGATTTTACCTCGATGGGATCTCCTAAAGAAGTGCCAGTGCCGTGAGCTTCCACATAGCTAATCTGCGCTGGGGCTACTCCCGCCTGTTCTAGGGCTTGGCGAATAACTGCTTGCTGAGAAGGCCCGTTGGGGGCTGTGAGTCCATTACTCGTACCATCTTGGTTGACTGCCGAGCCTCTAATCACCGCCAAAATGTTGTCTCCATCATGCACGGCATCTTCTAGACGCTTAAGCACGATTACACCGCAACCTTCTCCTCTGCTATAACCATCAGCACTAGCATCAAAGGTCTTACAACGACCATCAGGAGCCATCATCTGAGCTTGGGAGCAAGAAATCGCAGGTTCGGGAGCCAACATCAAGTTAACTCCTCCAGCTAGGCAGAGATTGGACTCTCTATTTCGCAAACTCTGGCAAGCTAAATGAATTGCTACTAATGACGAAGAACAAGCCGTATCTATAGCTATACTTGGGCCACGCAGATTTAGCAAGTAGGATAGACGATTGGCGGCAATGCAAGGGGTAGTACCCGTAGCACTATATGCACCGATCTGGGAAGAGTCTTTGTAGATCATTTTGTGGTAGTCGGCATTGGTAACACCAATGAACACCCCCGTTTGGCTACCCGCTAGATTTTTTGGTAAAAGTCCAGTATTTTCTAAAGCTTCCCAAGCCACCTCCAATACCAATCTTTGCTGGGGATCAATATGTTCTGCCTCGCGGTCAGAAATTCCAAAAAAGCTGGGATCAAACAAATCTATTTGATCTAAAAAACCGCCCGAACGGGAACTCATTTTTCCTGGTGTTGCTGGCTTAGATTCATAAAAGGCGTTTATATCCCATCGGTCTTTTGGTACTTGGGCGATCGCATCTACTCCATTACGCAATAGATGCCAAAATGACTCAGGGTTTTTAGCTTTGGGAAAACGGCAACCAATGCCAACAATTGCTATGGCTTCCATCAAAATATTATGCCTCTTTTTAACTAATTACTAATTCGTAGTTAAGAATTCAATTACGAATTGCGAATTAGGGATTTCCAAGAAATAAATTACCCAAATAAACCTAGACACCGAGAACACAGAGAACACACAGGAATAAAGAAGAGAGAGTTTTTTGGATATTTTTTATTTGGAAGTCCCTTACGGATTGCTTTAACTGTCTTGAGCTAGAACCGATTTTTTGAACTCTTTAAAGACCGGAATATTGTTTTGAATTGCTTTTTCAATTGAGGCTCCAGCAGCCATGATCCCCATATTACGGTTGACAGCCCATTGATAGTCTAGGCGATTAAATAATCTCCGCATCAATTCCAAAAGACTTTGATGATATTTAAGCCCGGTTTGGAAGCCTTCGTGTTCTTGGCAGAAGCATTTTTCCATCCAATCAAGTGCTTCTTTTGTTTCCATCTCAAATAAAGGAGACTTCAAAAGCTTGTAGTAAAAGAGCATTAACATCTGGTCATCGTAAACACAACGACCAGGTAAAACTCCAGAAAGTCCGCTCAAAAGGTTGCGTTGGATTTGATAGACTATCGAACCAGAGATAAATTTCTCGTAAGCAGTTGGCTTGGGGAAATCCTTATACATATCTCTGGCAATGGTTTGAGAGATCGTGGTATGGAAAGCCTCGTCCAATAAGTGGTAATAAGAAACAGCTGTTGGGGCCGGAATATACTCGCCTTTTTGCTCTAATTCTCGGTAATACCTGACATAAGGATATTCTTGATTCTTGAGAATCGCATTAGCCGTGTAGCGCAAGGAATAGTACTGACACGCCATAAACGGCGACATACCCCAGTGAACAGTAAAAAACCGTAACCAGTGGCGGGGTGCGATTCTTCCTGCTAATCCATCTGCTGGTGCAGGAATCGGCTCACCTTTTTCTTCTAAATTTCTCAAATACTGAGAGTAATACTGTTTTTTATCGCTCAACATTGTCTTAGCGATCGCACTTAAGGTATTATCTCGCTGTATCGAAAAGGGTGAACTTCCTTGACTAGAGGTAAAATACTCCCGTACAGGTTGAGGAATCAAAAGATTAAGCCAACTATTATTGTCTTTTGCTGTTTTGCTATAAAGGGAATTACCCAATATGGTTTTGCCAACAATAGCCATTTTCGATTTGTAACCTATCTTTTGAAAGGTACGAATGTGGTAGCTTTCCTGCTCGGTTTCAAAGTCCAGTTCATCACAGAGTGTTTCATAACCACCAACGGCACGAAATACACCAGATGTTACCATATTGTAAATACTTGTACTGGCTTCGCTAACAGCAGTATGGTTATAATTGCCAACCCAATAAAGATGATTAAGGGCTAGTTTTTGGGTGTCAGAAGCAGCATCATAAAGAGGAGTCCCATACAGAAGCGAAAGGTCAGGTTTACTCCAATAATAATTGCTGTTTTTGGCGTAATTAAATTCTTGACCCAGTTCTTTAAGTTTCTCAGTATAATCTGAGTCTTTATTATTTTTGTAAGTTTTTTCAATCCGATGGAAGTGCGTTGGCTCCTGCGCTTCTAATGGTTCGAGAGTCTTGTTTACAGTTACCATGATTTTCTCCTGAATGTACTAAATTTGAAGAGAATTGAGATTATTTTTCAACTTTTAACTCTGAGACTAAATGCTTAACTAGAGCCTCAACAGTTGGGTAATCGTATAGTAGGGTTGGATCGAGTTCACATCCCAACCAGTCTTCTAAGTCACCTGTCAAACCGACTGCTGCCGAAGAGTCTAAACCATAGCGGTCAAAAGGTATTGTGACTTCGATTTCGTCTGAATCGACTTCCAGCAAGTCAGCTAGATATAAGATTATCCATGCTTGAATCTCTGTTGCTGTTGGGATCTGCTTGGTTACAACTGTAGATGTGGTATTCAATTCAAGATTCTGCATTGTCATAATTTAAGTCCTCGTCTATGTAGATGTTTCAACAATCAAATGTGTTCAATTTTTCACTGCAACCATACCTGTCTTAGGAATATTCATATTCCTAACCAAGGTAAAAAGCTCTAGATGATAAATGATCCCCGTATATGGAGCCTATCTGCCACTACTGCAACTGAGCTTTTGTCAAGCCAACCAGCCCTTGCCCTGGCTAGTTTATAGCTGCTTGGTAGGTGTTAACTGCTTGAGAACAGAATCAACCTCTGCTTCTAGATCCTTAAACTTAGCTTTGTTCTGAGGATTCTCACTCCAATCCTCCATGACATCCAAGGTGCCGGCAATAAATGCAGTTCGACAAGCTTGACGGCGAATTTTACCACTAGAGGTTTTAGGGATACTTCCAGTCCTGATGAGTACCGTAGCAAATATATCCAGTCCATGCTGTGCAATCACTGCTTGTCTCACATTTCCCAGAATTTCTTGAACGTTTAACTTCCGCAGGTAACTCCGCTCTACCTCCTGAACAATAACTAGTCGTTCGGAACCCTTAAAATCGATGGAAAATGCTGCTCCTGAATCAGGTTTCAGGGCTGGATGGCTCTTTTCAACAGTCAGTTCAATATCTTGTGGATAATGATTTTGCCCTCTGATGATAATTACATCTTTCAGTCTCCCTGTGATAAATAACTCCCCATCTTGCAAAAATCCTAAGTCTCCGGTGCGAAAAAATGGGATTGAGGTTGCACCATTGCTTATATCTGTATCTGCTAAATAGGCATGGAAAGCCTTCTCTGTCTGCTCAGGTTGATTCCAATAACCTTGAGCAATACTCGGCCCTGCTACCCAAATTTCCCCAACTTGTTCAGACGCACACATCGTTAAGGATTGGGGATCAACAACGATCACCTTCTGATCAGCAGGACTTTGCCCACAACCTACTATTGTCTGGGTATCTCCTTGAGCCTTGTGCTCCTTGACAATTCGGTTTTGCTCTAATGCTGCTTTTTCTACGTTGCAAGTGATTGGTAAAGCTGTTTTCTCACCCCCACTTACTATCAAAGTGGTTTCTGCCATACCGTAGCATGGATAAAATGCTTCCTTGCGAAAGCCACAAGGCGCAAAAGTAGAAGCAAACTGCTCTAAAGTCTCAGCACGAACAGGTTCAGCACCGGTAAAAGCAACCTCCCAACTGCTGAGATCGAGAGTCGCTAACTGTTCGGGTGTCACCTTGCGAATGCAAAGATCATAAGCAAAGTTTGGCCCACCACTAGTTGTAGCTTTGTAGTGAGATATTGCTTGTAACCAGCGAATTGGTTTTTGGAGAAAATCTACTGGAGACATCAGAATGCAAGGAACCCCTAAATATAAGGGTTGCAAGACATTTCCAATGAGTCCCATGTCATGGAAAACAGGCAACCAACCAACAACGATAGTTTTGTTTGTATGTCCGAAGGCTTTCTCGATCATCCGCTCGTTGTGCAGCAGATTTCCATGAGTGATCATCACGCCCTTTGGTGTCCCTGTAGAGCCAGATGTGTACTGGAGGAAAGCTAAGGTATCACCAGTCAATTCTTGCGGTTGCCATGCTTGCGCTAGATCGTTGCTCAACTCATCGGTAGCTAGCCAATGCAATCCAGAAATTTCTAAATCTTCTTGATTGGAGCTAGTTTGGAGGTTATCTAAAATAGATTTAGAAGTCAGTACAATCTTGGCTTGGGCATCTACGGCTATTGCCTGCAACCTGGACAATTTTTGATTTCGTCTGGGTGGATATGCCGGAACAGCAATCACGCCGGCATATAAACATCCAAAGAAAGCAGCGATAAAATCTAGACCCGGTTGATATAGCAGCAAAGCACGTTCACCGCCAAGATTTAGAGCCTGGAGACTAGCTGCGATCGCTTGTGCTTGCAGATGTAACTCTCCATAAGTCAATGATGCTGCTTCTGTCTCTGTACTTCGTAAAAAAGTATAAGCTTTCTGCTCAGATTGATTTTTTGCTCTATAAATCAGCAATTCAACTAACGTTGAAAAATTATCCGGAGTTATCAAGCTGTTGGAATCAACACTCATTCAATGTGCCTCTATTCAATTACAGTTATTTTTGTCAGACAGATATTATCTTTAATCTGCCTCAATTTAGGGCGATCGCATGATACCAGTAAGACTATTTTATTTTCTAAATAATCTGGGTTAATCTCACTAAATCCTGTTTATTAACAAAGATTTAAGTTTTTTATTTTAAGCTCACAACATAAATCAAGTTATAAATACTGATTTATTCATTGCTGATTAAAGTTGGTTGCCATCTAAATTAATTTAGATCGGTTTCCCCAATTCCAGAAATCAGACATAACTTTTGTTTGTGTTTGTTGGTTTTAGAATATAGTTATTCTTTTTATAAGTCAACACACTATTTAAAAAAAATCTAACAAATCCCTCTAGTGATAGATATTTACTATCTTAATAAAATATTAAACAATAATGACTGTACTTTACTTTTTAACTGGTAGGACAAAAAGTAAAGTACAGTGAATACTTTTTATTATTAAATTTCAGGGAATTAAAGCCTACAAGCCAATATACAAGCCTATTTAACTTCTAAAATTGGTATCAATATGCTCAAAATATGTTCCATATCTTTTGCTGTAATCTTATTCTAAAAACATTTATTTATCCTTGCTGGACGTACTTTTAAATTATTATTTCAAAAATATTTTACTGTCTATAGCATATATTTTTTCTCAATCAAATATTTTGTTTATTAAATTTAGAGGTTAGTAAGATTAGCATTTACATATTTGTAATTTAATTACTAATATTTCCAAATACTAACTTATTGTATTGCTTGAAATCAACTAAGTTAAATTTGCCAATGAACAATAATGGTGGATTTTTCTTCCATTCAATTTTGTTCAATTTTGCAATATTGGCTATCTTATTCAAAAGGCAGAAGCAACGACCTTTTTAAGCGTGAGATTCGACGCCAGATGATCCCAGTTCGCTCAATCCGCAATACTCGCCCACGCGGCAGATTCCTCTATTTGATAGAACCAGAGACTGCACTAGCTCTTTTGTATTAGAACACGTCACAAAAATTCAAATTTTGATCTCTGCTTTCTATGCACCTATGTTGCTTTGAATATAACTATCCGCTTTCACTCCAAATAAAGGCGTTGCTAAATAAGCAATTTCCACATTTGTTTATTTATTTTGAGTGGAGTGCATAGATGATCCATTGCTACAATTCTCAGATTAGCTAACCAAATCTGCTAGTTGTTTAATTTTGCTAATAATACAAAATTATCTTTCCTAGAGATAAAATTAACTTGGCTCAATTGTGCCTTAAAATCCAAAATTTGCCCATTTTTAGAATTTTAAAGATTTAATTCTGCCAATTTTGGCGTTAATTGAGAATTTCCTTGAAAACAGATAAACAAATTTTATATTGATTGAGCCAAAATTTTGACTATAAGCCACGATTTTGGCTGTAGAGCTGGGTTGGTAGAATAAATCGCTCTTGCAAGCGTTCATGCTTACAAACAATTGCCTTATTACAGCTTGATTTTGATGAAGAGTTAGTGTCATAATTGTAAGTAATTAGTTGTCATTCATGGTAAAAGCGGCTGCACTTGTGTGCAGCGGCTGATTCTGAATTTCTCTTGCCCGAGATTTTGCAGAAAGATGGATATCAAGTTAGCCCGCAAAGGTTAACTTTTTAACAGCCTGATAGATAGCTAATACTGGGATAATCCCTCTGGTAGTTTTGGAGACTAGGGGGGTTAACTCCCGGTTTTAGTCACAGTTTAGCTTTTCCCTCCTCACATTTTGGATGTTCAAAGGTAAATAAAACCTGGATATGTTTTTTAGTTGATTTTTGAAGTTAATCTGCTCTTGAAAATAAATATCACGGCCTTACAATTGCAAAACCATATCCGTAAATGAAATTAGTTGAAATCAGACAACCCTCTTTGAAAGTCTACAGATATTAGGGCTAGGTGAAAACTGCTAACCCATAGAATTTATTCGCAAAGGGGAACTCTGAAAAGTGCCGATTAATACTTTTCATGGATTAATTAAAGCATTTTTTTCTTTTTTCATTTATTTTTGTATCGTTTAGTGTTTTTTTGTAAAAACCAATTTAAACAATACATTTTTTTTATCGTTAATGCAACACTTCTTCGGTTAGATTTCTGGTTTGAAAACTCAGGTATTTAATTTACCTCTAAAGGTAGAGGGCAAAAGGGCTTTATTCCTTTATTGGATGCCCGATCCCAAGAATTGCAAGTGAAAACAGCCAAAGGATTACAGTAACCAGTAAAATCTTTGATTTTGTGGCTATCATTCAGCGTATGTTACAAACCCACACACGTGTTGCATTGTTATATTTAGCATACCTGCATTTTGTCTTTTTTACACTAAGACACATACTTTTTTATTTTTTAACTTCTGGATATTTAAAAATTTGAATTTAAGTTTGCTAGCTGGGCTTTTTGAGGACTTTGCCGTCCAATCCAATAGTCTCTTTGGAAATTGGTTTGATGTCAAAGAATTTTGCTATACATACGGAATTCTGTGCGTAATCTATGTTCGCATAATTTATAGTTTTGGTGATAAATGGGTAATCTTGCTAGGTGTAGATGCCCGTAAGGATGTATACAAAGGCGATAAGCTAGTTGCTGAAACAACCGATAGTGATGGGTTGCCAGATTTATAGTTAGGACTTTAATTAATAAATCGTCATCATCCACAAGCAAGATTTTCAAGGTATACTCCATCTCTCGCTGGTTCTGGGCAGAAGATGAAACTAACAGTTCCCCCATCAATGATTGTCCCGGTGGAAAACTAAGAGAGTTGGATTGGCGAGTAAATTCGGCAGTGATGAAATTAGCTAAAGCTTGCCCTTTGAGTTGCTTACGTGACAAACCGAGTAAATCACAAGCAGCAATATTCATATCCACGAAATATAAGCGATCGCCAATTAAGGCGATCGCATCATGAGCATTCTTAAATAAAGTTTGAATCAGACCCTTCTGCGTAGGCGTTCGCGTAGCGTCTCGTAGAGAAGCCCGCCGCAGGCTTCGCTGTTGATTTTTTGTGACAGAGTGCGTTTAGCCTCAACTTCCCCCGTGCAAATGTACTAAACTATATTAGCCGTGGGGTTGCTTACATATTCCCTCTGGTAGACTGAAGGCATTGATTGGGCTAAGTTGACCTATGACTATTGCGATCAACCAACCAATACAACAAAAGCCACTCAGCTTTGATGAGTTTCTCGCCCGTTATAGTGGCGATAACCGCTATGAACTGATCGATGGAGAGGTGTTTGACTTGGAACCAACAGGTCTCCATGAAGAGGTTGCAGCCTTCATTACCACAAAGATTTGTGTCCAGATCGACGGAGCAGGCTTACCTTGGTTTGTCCTTCAGCGAGGACTATTGCGCCCTTCTAACATTGGTATGACAGCATTTCGACCTGATGTTGCAGTTGTCGATCCAGATGAACTTATCAAAGAACCGCTTTGGTCTGACCAGTCAATCCTGACGCTGGGCAGTTCGATTAAATTTGTGGCGGAAGTTGTTAGTAGCAACTGGCAAAATGATTATGCCCGTAAGGTTGAAGACTACGCAGTTTTAGGCATTCCCGAATATTGGATTGCAGACTACGCAGCTAATGGTGGTACTCGACACATTGGGAAGCCCAAACAACCCACCCTCTCTATCTGTACGCTAGTGAATGGGGAGTATGAAATTCAGCAGTTTCGAGGCAATCAGACCATCGCCTCTCTAACCTTCCCAGATTTAAAACTGACGGCTCAACAGGTGTTGAGGGCTGGTAGATAAAATCGCCATCATTCGACTACTGTAGTAGACTAGTCTTGGTTAACCCAAAGTAAAAATGCAGCATAACAACTCAAATACAGCAGAAAGTTAAGAAGCACTCTAGTGATGTATTTTTGCAGGCGATCGCTTGGGATGCCACTAAGCTGTTACGCATTTAACTTGTACATTTACCTGATGACTGTTGACCGTTGACTGATGACTGATGACCGTCAACCGTCAACCGTCAACCGTCAACTGTTAACGATTATAAAGAATGTTTATATAATTTAGACGCATATCAGCTTATCGCCCAGAAACCCGCAGATAGTGTATTCAAAGTTGAACTCAAGAAAGCATAATGGGCATACTTGTACGGTGAAAGCATTAATTGAACTGCCTGCCTAAATGGATACCGCCAACATCGGTAGTTGGACTCCTCTAAACCTGAGTACGATGTAAGAAAATAAGCTATAAATAGCTGCTCATAAGAGTTAGAGGTTTTTTTAGGCTTGAGTAATGTCAATAATTTTAAGCTATTGATAAATAATTGCTAGTTAACAACTTCAATAAATAAATTTTTTAACAAAATCCTAAGTAATATTACCAGTAACCATCAATATCGTCCCAAAGCTCTGAGAATAAAGTAATTATTTCAGAGAGATGTTAATGACCAATTAAAAAATCTCCATTCTCAACACTGCTTAGAGCTTAACCGAGAAGTATTGGAACGGGAACCTCCAATAACTTTTGTTTTTGTTACACCTTCTGCTAGCTTGCTGCCTTTTAGTTTTAACCTGAAGTCAGCGTTAATTTTTCACGCTTGGCGGAGTTAACCATTTTCACCAAGTGCTGATTTAGATAACTTTGTGCCGAAATGTACAAACTTTCCCAAATTTCTTGGTTGCGACTGATTTTTGTGCCTACTGTATTTCCTGCTATTTTCTCCGATACTAAATATTTACGGAAAGAGTTTGTCCACAAGTGTTGCAAAAAATCCTCGGCGAATTCGTTAAACGGCAAAATCCATTTATAGTCTTGATCCAAAAACACCCGATAGGATGCAATTATCGGTAGTGCCAAGTCGGTTGGCGCACCAAACCCAAAAGAGTACTTGCTGTCAGGCAAAAGGGTGGTTTTACGTGTATCTATTGATGCTAAGTCATTGACACCCTTTCTTTTGGGGTTGCTGATATGTTCTTGGATAAGTTCATACAGCCTTTGCTCTATCCACAAGGCTTGAGAAAGCAGAGGCAATAGGGCGGTTAATCTTTCCCTTTCTGTGTCTGTGATTTGACTGGGTATACTCAGACCTGTCGGATGCTTGGTTCGTTTATTGCCTTCGGGGTTGTATCTATTTCTATCAAGGCAGGTAATCAACTTCAGCAAATGGTTCACATTGCACTGGGCATTTCTGGGAGCGCCGCTTTGATTCTGGTAATAGGCAATGCGGAATTTTCTCCCTTCGACAATTTCTAGCTGGGCTAAATACTCCTTGATGAATTTATAATCTCCTCTGGCGTTCACTTTAGAACGCGAATCTACTGGCGTTGTGGTATTGCTTGCCAAGGCTATATCTTTAGCTTCATCTTCCACCAGCCCGATGTGGATGGTCACTTTGACTCTGGCTTGGCTTAGGTCGTATCTGTAATTTTTAGCATTTTCAAATGCTAAAACTGTATGACCTCCGTTGATAATGCCATCGCTACCTCCCTCGCTAGCCTCCAAAATCTCTAGTTCAAGTGAAGTTTTGTTTTTGTTGGGCTTAACTTTGTTTACACATAGAGTTATTCCACTATGACGCGAAAAGAATTTTTCCGGTTGAGTCGTCACTGAGTCCAAGATTTGCCTATATGTCGCACTTTTGCAGTTTGGTTCCCTGATGTTCGGTTCTAGTGGTAAGTCTGTGGGGAAGCTGTCTACATGGGCAGTGGCGATGATGCAATCGAGGTTGGCTTGAAAATAATTATCTATTTTTATGTTCCAAGTTTTGGGCATAGTTGATTTCTCGATGTCAATGGAATTTATATGTTAACCAAAACCCTTACGCTGATATCGCCTTTTGAGAAATGCCGTGTACCCTTAAGCGTTGCACTACAATACATAGCATGACATATCGGCAGTTATTCTGTCAGCTTAAGTATGCTCAGACGCGATCCAATATCAGGGCAAACGCATCTAAATTACTCTTGATCACAACCATTCTGTTAGAAAATAAACCCTCAAATGCCCGTTTTATCTACAGTTGAAAATTTGGCTCTTATTTTTCTTTTCCTAGAGTGACAGAAGAGGGACTAGTTCAGACCTCAAGAACAACATTTTGTCTTGCGGACAAATAATTTGGCATCCGACAGTCAATGAATGCGTCAGCCCCTTCCCTACGGGACGCTGCGCGAATGGCGAGGTCAACCAATTGTAGATTGCCGATTGTAGATTTGAGATTGACTACACTCACTCTTAGTGGATGCAGCTTGAGGATTTAAGATTGACGATAGCGTAGCGGTAGCGACGCAGGAGCGTCTTTTAGATTTATTCCGCCCCTGATCATTAGCGTAGGTGTAGCCCGCCGCAGGCATCGGCACCTGTATAGGTTCAAGTTAATTTATCAAAAAAGCTTCATATTCAAAACCTTGCCCGCAAGTGGCGCGAAAAAATCCTTGTATTCTCTTGGTAGGTAAAAACCCCACCCCGGACTGTCTGTCTGAGTTTAATTGCGTTAGCGGGGCGTTAGCAAGAGTGCGAATTGCGAATTGGATTTATGCTGCGTTCATAAAAAAAACTTCAAAAATTGTTTTTAAGGTTACATAGCACCTATATGGGTGCTATGTAACTCTTGGCTATCTTTTAAACTTTGATGAGCATTTAATCCCTATATAGGACATGTATAGGCTATTCTTAGGGTACAATTGATTTTGTATCCCACTTAACACCTAATAAGGGTTTGCTCAGTTATTGAGGAAAAAGATTTGTTGAGTAATAATTCTTTTTCAATAACTGCTCACCTCAGCTGATAGCTTTTTTAATGAACCGTATTACATTGAAGCCGATGTCGAACATTCACGCATTGCAAAAAATTTTTCCTGCTGGATTTGATAACGGTTATGGAAGCCTTAAACTTTTAGTCGATGGTTTTGAGGTAGTTCGTGCGCCCAGCTATATTTCCACAGCCGAAATGGAAAATGTCCCAGGAAGGGTAGTTTTTAACGGTACTGCTTACACAGTCGGAGAATCAGCTTTCCGTACAGGAAATTATTTTGACCGCAACACAGATAACAATCAAAACAAAGTCAATAATGCGCTGTTGACATTATTAGGTGCATTGGCACATTTACCACACCGTAAGGCTTGGCATTTAAAATTAGTCGTCAGCTTACATGATGTTGATCTGGCTGATGAATTACAAAAAGTACTAAATGGAGAATATCAACCGATACTAGCTGGTAAACAATCAGACGTGAAGGTAGAAGTCATCAAAGTTGTACTCGAGGGGATGGGTGCATTATTTGGGCATAAGCTACCCAAAAAATTAACCATTTTAGACTTTGGCAATGGAACGACTCTGTATTCTCGTTACAACCAGGGGAAGCGAGAAGTTCACACCGCCTACCCCATCGGTGTAGAAGTTCTCATTGATGATATTTCTCAAAAAATGAAACATTTAAATGGGGGAAAAATCGGCGATGCATCCAAGATTCGATTTTGTCTGGAAATGGGACATACCAATTACAGCCGTGACATCGATATCAAAAATGTCTACAGCGCTTGCTTAAAAGATTGGTATGAAAAATATTTGAAGAAAGTGGTGAATCTGACACTGGATGCCAAACACCAAGGGGATGAAATCTGGGCGATTGGTGGAGGCTGCCTGTTACCTGGATTTAAGAAGCTCTTAGAAAAGAACGGTTTCAAGATTCTAGACAATCCGGTGGAAGCTAATGTCTTTGGACTTCTAGAAATGGCAAAAACCATCCTGAGCAAGAATTCACCAACTACATCTGGGAAATTATAACAATGACAGATAAACAAGACTTGGCCCCGGAAAAAGTTCGGATCAAAGATAGCTACCGGGAGCGGATATTTGCAGAATCACAACAAGTAGGTAAAAGTTACTTGGAGACGCTTTACTTTATTATTGATTGCTATTTTGTTTTCATCAAGGCTGGATTACCCCCACAACAAGGATCTTTCACGCCGATTAATACTGACCAAAACAAACCCCAGCAGGCGACTACCAAGACATCGCCAGACTCTAAACCAGAAGACCCTGATGGCGAAACATTCAGCCTTGATTTTGATTTATAAGCGTCAGAGCCAGCTGGCAACTTCCCGGTAGCGCCAATAATTTGCACTCCCAGTACACGATAAATTCCACGGGTTTGGGTTTGGTTTTGATGCCTGTCTACTGACAATATTTAGCACTTTCTCAAGCTCCGGGGGTCAATTTGTCTAATGACTTCTGCCTTGGCGCTAGCTTCTCCCTTTGGGAGAAGGTAAGGGATTGTCAGCAACCATAAATTAAGTATAAAACCGTATTAGTGAAGATAAATTAATGACTATTTTTGGGGTTGTACTGAAATCGAAATGGTGTTTTCATAAAAATAAGCATTTCAAAACCAGACTTGGATAAAACCAAGCCC
>JAIVFU010000560.1 GCA_020829485.1 Nostoc sp. CHAB 5834
ACGAGATTTGAACTCGTACCTAGAGTTTGGAAGACTCAAATGCTGCCATTACACCACAATCGCATTGAAGCTGGTGACAGGAGTTGAACCTGCAACCTACTGATTACAAGTCAGTTGCTCTGCCACATTGAGCTACACCAGCATTAATTTTGGTGACGGGGGTAAGAATTGCACCTACTGATTTTCAGCTTATGAGGCTGACGAGCCAACTGTTACTCCATCCCCGCGATGTTACCAAATACCCCTGACAGGACTTGAACCTGTAGAAAACCCGTTTTGGGTCATGTCTTCCAATTGCATCACAGGGGCAAGGTGGGCTGTGTAGGGCTTGAACCTACGCACTTCTGCTTAAGAGGCAGCAGCTCTGCCAACTGAGCTAACAGCCCGTTTTTGCTTGGTGGGTCGCCCAGGGGTTGAACCTGGATGAATCCGCTTAAAAGGCGGCTGCATACCCGCTCTGCCTTTCTTGTATGCCCGAAGGGCTTTACGACCCAATTTAATACCCTTGGTGGGAGTTGAACCCACAAAATCTGGTTTCTAAGACCAGCACGTTTGCCAGTTTCGTCACAAGGGCAAATGGTCGGGATGGTAGGATTTGAACCTACGACTCCTTGTCCCCAAAACAAGGCTTCTAGACCACTGAATTACATCCCGATATCTGGTACTCCTGGCGGGAGTTGAACCCGTACACAGACTGTTTTTGAGATAGCCGCCTCTTCCAGTTGGGCTACAGGAGTATACATAAGCTGGGAAGGAAGGAATCGAACCCTCAAACTTCGCATTCAAAGTGCGACGGCTTTGCCTGTTTGCCTACTTCCCAATAAATGGCTGCCCCAGTAGGATTTGAACCTACAACCCCCGCGTTAACAGCGCGTCGCTCTGCCATTGAGCTATGGGGCAATGTGCCAGTCCCCCAGATCCGGATTGAACGGATGACCTCCTGTTCTTCAGACAGGCGCTACTACCAACTGAGCTACCGGGGGATAAGCGAGAACGGAGAGACTTGAACTCTCAATCTTCAGTTTCGTAATCTGAGATGTTATCCAGTTACACCACGTTCTCATAAGGCGGAGAGAGAGGGAGTTGAACCCACAGTGAGATGATGAATCTCACAACTGTTTAGCAAACAGCTTGCTCTGCCAATAGCAATCTCTCCATAATGGGCCGGGTAGGATTTGAACCTACGGGGCACATAGGCATCCGTTTTACAGACGGCTTCCTTCAACCGGACTTGGATACCGACCCAAATCAACGTCCACTTTGTAGAAATACATCCACAAAGGATGGAGTGAAGGGGAATCGAACCCCTATCCAGCAAGCGTCCGTTTGTTGGTTTCGTTGCTGTCGATCACCATTCGTCACCCCATGAGGCAGTGCAGACGGGACTCGTTCGCGTAAGCGTTCCCGAAGGGTACCCGCTAATTACACGCTTGAAAGACATGCCGCTTGGCCACTTCGCTTCTGCACCATTTATGCCGTGTAAGTTAAAAAAGCTGTTGATTCATACACAGGAATTGAACCTGCATAGACTGTTTAATAGACAGTTGCCTTACCATTAGGCGAGTATGTAAGCTTTTTCGGTCAGGACACGGCAACGCACAGACAAGGATTTGAACCCTGACCAAAGGTTTTGGAGACCCTGGTGCTGCCGTTACACCATCTGTGCATTTGGTAGCCCTGACAGGATTTGAACCCGTATATCCTCGGTTATGAGCCGAGTACCTTGCCGTTAGGTGACGCTGCAACGTTTGGAGTCCAGGGCGAGAGTCGAACTCGCACAGTCGGTTTTGCAGACCAACACCCTACCATTAGGCGACCTGGACATACTACGAGGACGACAGGAATCGAACCTGTGACCACTTGCCTCGGAAACAAGCGCTCTTTCCGACTGAGCTACATCCTCATTTGGAAGCCTTGACGGGAGTTGCACCCGCTTCTCCGTGCTTGAGAGGCACAGCGACTTGTCTATTTGTCCACAAGGCTACACGGGGATGATGGGATTTGAACCCACG
>JAIVFU010000561.1 GCA_020829485.1 Nostoc sp. CHAB 5834
AGACCATATCCAGCCGGGCTTTGCAGGCAATGCCCGTGGTAGGATCGGTCGCCAGCACGACCCGCTCGCGCTCCGATTGGCGGAGGTATCGCCGACAGAACGTGTCCTGCCGGATTGTTTTCATCAGAACACTCAGTTTGTGCATTTGCTCCGGCCCCAGCGCGTCGGCGCTCGGTGTCAGATCAGGCAGCAGTTGCTGAAGCACCGTTCCAATCGTTTCGGGTTCGAGCAGGTGCTGGTGAAACGTGCGGCCAAACACCTTGGCCCTATCGAGGTTGAACCGCGCCGGGCCGCTGCCCATGCCGTAGCCCAGGTGTTCTTCTTTGAGTCGGGTAAGGTCCGAGTTCGACACACGCGGGAGCGAGCGGTATTCGTCGGATGAACTGATGAGTGAGGGGTAAACCGAAGTGGAAAGGGATGAGGTCATTACAGCGCACGTTTGAGTAAATACAGATAGCTACGGGCATTCGTGAACGAATGCCCGTAAAGCAGGTAAAGTGCAATCGGGCCTTAGCCCGCTGGCAGCAGCGCGGCCTCTTCGGCAACGTTGGCAAAGGGGTTGTAGTAATTCATCGCCGTTTTGATGTTGGCAATGTCGGTGAGGGTTTCCTGCCGGAAGATTTTGGCCTCCTGCGCAAACTGTTTTAACTCCTCCGTCTGCTTCACATCCGCCATTTTGTAGGTGAAATTGGCGATGTAGTAGACGCCCTTCGGATACACCTTCGTATTCTCTTTCTTTTCGGCGATAGCCGTAATCACGACATCGGCCAGCGTGAGGTCGTCGTAGTAAAGTGGTTCGATCAGCCGGAATATGTTGTCGACCGAATAACCGTGAAAGAGTACTGCCGAGACGCAGTTCTTCTCATCGATAAAGAAGATTTCAGCCCAGTTCTTGGTGCCCATGTTCAGGATGTTATCCGTAAAAATGCGCCAGGCCAGGGGCTGAAACGTAAGCGTTCGGCCGAGTTTGTCGGCACCGTTGATGTTAAATACGCCTTCTTTCGCGTCGAAACGGTACTGCCGGGGGTGACCTTCCAGGTATTTATAACGCCGGACCACGCCACTGCCGCCTGCCGGCTGGGCGGTTTGATTCGACTCCGGAACAGTTTCGCTTTGAATTGTCTCGATTTGGCCGTTGTTTTGCGTGTTCATTAGTATTTGTTGTTTACTGTTCAAGCAGGGGACCCGTTTTGCGGTCCCTTTTGCCTTTTATAGGGGTGCTGTTTACTGATTTAAAATTACATAGTTTCGCGTAAAAAACAAACCCATTTTATCAATTTAAAGCGCTTATTTTACTGTTTATTGTGTAAAAACAAGCGAGGTGTATGATACCCCGGCGAAGGGGCTGAAAACACACTGGAACCCCGGCTGCCCCGCCTTTTTTTAAGCTGCCTTCCACCGTTTATGTCATGATCGAAAACCGCCTTCAGCAATTAATTGATGCCCTTGATGTGAGTGTTCTTGAATTTGCCCGTCAACTGGGCGAACGGCGGGGCGAGAAAGTGTACCACATCCTGCACGGTCGGCTCAAACCGCGCTACGATACGCTCGAAAAAATTCTGGTGGCCTACCCACAGGTCAACGGCGACTGGCTGTTGCGGGGCGAGGGCCTCATGTTCCGACAGCTTAATTCGCCCTCGGCAGCGATCACTACGGAAGAACGGCTGCGAAATGTGGAGTTTCTGCTTTTTCAACTCAATGAACGTATGGCCTTATTACAGGCTACGAACGATCAGTTACTGGCCGAACTGACCATGCTTAAGAATAAATAGTGTACTCAATCAACAAAACATACAGGGTAAAAATACTTATAGGATCATCCGCTTATTTTAACCTATTACAGGCCCATTTGTGCTTCTTTATGTGATTATTTCTACAGTAAATAAAATACTATTGATATTTATCTGAATAATTACTTATTTGTCTATCGTAGAATTACTTAATAAAATTTACTTAAACTAATAAAATTATTTATGAGGAACATCTTCTGTTCAACAGCCCGATTGTGGCT
>JAIVFU010000562.1 GCA_020829485.1 Nostoc sp. CHAB 5834
TTCCAGACCAGATTCACCTCACAAGCCATCGCACGCAGCGCTGCTGCGTGCTTGTCCTTGACACGCACGCGCAGTACGCGCGTGGCTAAGGTTGACGGCTGTTTATACGTTGGCATCTTAAAAAAGTATACCGAATTTGTTTAGATAAAGTCTTCGTCTTCAAATGCGCGATTCACTCCCCGACCTGAAGGACGGGGCTTCTCTCGCGATGCATAGGGTGAACAGGAACTGCAAAAGGGCCATGAATGGGTAGACGCGAACTTGACTGCGGCCAGCCAAAGCTCAGATTGATGGTGCTGTATAAGCCTGAAAGCTACTCAGTGCATGACGGAACACAATTCGCTGCAGGCAGAGCCAGCCCCTCATGCGGGGTCCCCGTGCCTCTGCGCACCGCCGGGCGCCCAAGCGCTGCCAGCGGCTTTCTTTGACGGTATCGGGGCGTCCCTGAGAGCGGCCGGCCAGTTCCCCGAAGAGCTTGGCCGGCTGATTGCGCTTCTTGAAAAACTGCTAGCAGAGCCCCCCGCGCCGATAGCCTCGGAGCTACAGGGCTCCTTGCGCTCTACGCTTACCGACATCGAGGACTGCGTGCTGGACTGCCTGATGGCGCGGCCCAGCTCACGAAATTACGCCTGGATGCTCCGGCACGCGATGTTCCTGGGTCTGGGCTATCCCTACTCCGTTGCCGTTGACTGGGCCCCCTCCCCACGCACTGCCCAGTGGGTCGATTTGGAAAAATGCTTTCCTATCAACTACGAAGGTCAGACCCTTCAGCAGCTTTGCAGCCAACCCTGACAGGGCTTCGGGCGTTCCTCCCGAATACCTATATTTTGAAGAACCAACTCAATCAGGATTTCTTAGTGACCGTACCCCCCGTCCCAGAAACAATCTCGCAAATCGATGAAATGCTCAAGGCCTACCTGAGCATGTATCCACAAGAGCGTCGAATTCACGCTGAATTGCTGGAGAAGCTTTCCCAAGGTGTCGAGCTCTTTGACCGCAAAAACATGGATGGCCACATCACGTGTACTGCCCTCGTTCTGTCTCCAGACCGCAAGTCCATGCTTCTCATCAACCACAATAGTTACAAGTCGTGGATGCCCCCTGGTGGGCACAACGAGGACGCGGAGCCCCTGTTTCAATGTGCGGCTCGGGAAGTTTTGGAGGAAACGGGGCTGGCTGACATAAGCCCGTATCTGCTGCAGGACGTTCCTTTGCTGCTCGACCTGGACACGCACGAAATCCCTGCGCGCCCTGCCAAGAATGAAGGAGTCCACCGACATCATGACTTCATGTTCCTCGCTTACGCGAAGGAGTTTGGCCCGCTGTCACATCAAGAAAGCGAAACCGGTGGCGCCGAATGGCGCCTGCTGACGGACTCAGTCCCTGGCAATCTCCGAGTGACGCGCGCACTCCAGAAGCTTCAACGCCTGCAAGCTATTCTCTAAACGAGGTGTGCTCTTTAAAGAGCCCCCTTGAGGGAGCTGGGTACCCCGCAGCCCCTCATATTTTAAGGAAATTTCATGAGCCTAGTACAACGTCTGCCTGAAGTAGACCTGCCCAACGCCCTGCGTAACTTGCCTGTTCGAATCCAGACGCAGTTGTCCGCCTCTTTGGCAAATGATGAAACCAGTGCCGACGAGGAAATGGTCGAGTTCTGGGTGTCCCAATGCAAGATTGAACCGGAGGTCGCGAATGCTGCGATTCAATTCCGGCAGAAGTACTTCACCAACCCGTTATTTGAACTGTTTTGATTTCAATGCGACCCTCGGGTCGCATTTTTTATCCCCCAGCGCCGTAAAACCTCGGCATTCATGCCGGGGATATAAGGCGCCACGTTAACCACCTCGGCAGCGCTTTTGCTTTGTAAACGGGTACGGACTGTATATAATCACAGTCCTACACCCCTCATGGCGCGCAACCTTAAAACGGCATCCAACACAGGCTCGGTTACCCGTGTTTTGCGCCTGCGCATCAAGGACAAGCACGCCTCTTGGCTCACCGCCCG
>JAIVFU010000563.1 GCA_020829485.1 Nostoc sp. CHAB 5834
TCCACATCGTCGCCTAAATAGACGAGAGGATGAATGGTAACGTTATCGCCCAGTCGAACATTCTCACCGAACACGCAGTTTGCGCCGACAGATACATTGCTCCCATAGCGAAAGTCGGAACCGACGATGACGGTTGGATGGATTTCACGGTTCTGATACTGTTCGGGCGCGAAGAGGTCCAGCAACTGGGCAAAAGCGAGGCGTGGGTTGGCTACCTGAATTAAGGTTTTAGAAGAAAGTCCGCCATTTGCCAGGGCATCGTCAAGATTTGCTTCCGGAGTCAGGATCGCTGACGCCTGTGACTGAGCAGCATTCGCGAGAAAACGAACACTCTCAGCGAACGTTATGTCACCGCTTTGTGCGTCTTCGATCGCAGCTATGCCACGGATCACCGTTTGAGGATCGCCGAAAACGCGTCCTTGTACCAGATCCGCCAGTTCACTGACTGTACGTACTTTATTCGAAAGGTTGTCCTGCTTGACCATCGGAGTTTCTTCTGTCTGCTTCCCAAGGCTGATACAGCCTGCTCCCTGTATCGCGAGTAGTACCAATTATTAGGTGCTACCGTTCCCAGTTTCCACAGAAACTGTTTTTATTTGGGTGCTGAGTGGTTTGACATCGAAACGCCGTCAACGTTACCAAAAATCCATTGGCGAAATTCGTCGGTTCTGTTGGGGGTATTAGAAGTGGAGCTGAATACTGGGCGGAGATTTCGTACGAGGCCTGCATCGCGCACTGCGGAAGTAATATCTTTTCGAATTGCAGATCGAATAGCGTTTCTTTCCTCATTCAGACGAGAGATTAAATCCGTAGTCTTAGTGGATTCAGAAACGAGGGAGCCGATAGAAGATCGTCTCAAGGTGGCTTCCTGTGAAATGGATCCAATCATTTGTGCACCGGCCTGCTCTGTATTGCGCAAGTTTATAAGCAACCGACTTAGTTCCTCACGGATTACTGCAAGTTCCTGACGGCTCCGATCACGCAACGGGGACTTGGCTAATTCTGTTTCTACCCATAAGGCATTTTCCGCGCGGATCGCAGCTATCGCTTCTGCAATAAGAGCGTTGTTGATATTTGTATCCCGTTCGTTCGCATCTCTGATGTTAGCCAACAAAGCTTCCAGGTCTCGCAGAAGTTTGGTAAGACGTGCCTCATCACTAGTCAGAAACGGCTTTGTATTGGTCCCTCCAGAAGCAACATCTCGCTTTTGCAACTCCGTTACCTGTTCCTCAAGTCGCTCTTTGCTGGGCAGATGGGTGACCGGATCTCGCGCAACTGAGATGACATTATTGTTGCTCAGATTCAAGCGTGCAGCATTTCGACGAATACGAGTATTTCTCGCCTCCAGGGAACGACCGGCGATTGCGAGCCTAGTTTTATTTTCGATTGTCGCCCGTGCCTCAGCTTCACTTGCCGCACTTCTCGCCCGGGCGATTCCCTCCAATTCGGCCTTTTTTTCGTCCCGAATTCGCTGGTTTGTGTTGCGCAACGAATTGATGTATCGTCTCAAGGTCACTTCTGCGTTCCGCTGTAAATTCATTCGTGCGTTCGCATTGCGGGTTTGGTTCGCTGAACTGAATGCACGTCGCGAAATCGGGGAGAATTTGACCTCTTCAACTATCGCAGACGGTCGCGAGATGTTTTCACGGCGTAATCGTTGCTCGGTAATCTCTAAATCACGAAGGGATGAAGCGAGGGGATGAGCATCAAACAGAGATTCCAGGCTCACATAGACCGTCTGCGGTTTAGGAGCTTCCTTAGCTGCTTGGGGAGCCTTGCACCCCCCTACAAGCACGGCGGCGAGAAACAGCACCGCCGTGCCGATCGCACGAAGATTAGTGGAGTTATCTACTTTACTTATTAACTTCTTTGATGACATCATCGGTAATATCGATGGTTGCGTAAATCGCAATATCGCCTGTGAATACGACCGCGAGCGATTTGGATTTCGCAACTTTGGTCACCGCAGCACGAACCGAGATGAGAGCCTTTTGTTCCGCATCCC
>JAIVFU010000056.1 GCA_020829485.1 Nostoc sp. CHAB 5834
ATAGGTTGCCACATCCTGCTAAGATTGACGACTTCTCAACCACCCCACTCCATAAATCTTTCTGACGATTGATGTCGGTTGTCGCTGTTTTCGTCGTCGTCCGGCTATCCATCCCCACCGCATAGGCAGATGGGGAATTCCGCCGAATCAGTTAAACTAAATTCCGAACAACCTCAGAATATTAAAAATAACGCCTAGAGGCCCAGTTATGGTGTTTGTGGTATCGCCAGTCTGAGCTAAACCAGATCGGTTAACTACCACAACATCATTATTGCGGAGTATGGGATTAGTTTGCTCATTAATCCCGGCGGAGAAATCCACTTTTACTATACGTTTAGTCACAGAACCATTAGGGTTCAGGCGAATCAAATCAACAGCATCACTACTAGCTCTGGCATCATTAAATCCTCCAGCAGCGAGTATAGCTTGATTTAAAGAGCTATTCGGCTGAACGTCTGTTAACCCTGGTTTTTTAACTTCACCTACCACACCAACTTGAATGCGTGCAGGAGATAAAGTAGTGGTAGCTAATTGAGTGGCTTCTGCGGGGTTAATTTCAGTTGCCGTCGGAATCACAATTGTATCTCCGTCTTGCACGATGATATCTTGATTGGCGTCACCACTCTGTAATAATTGCCAAAGATTGATATCTATAGCTTGTTCTGAACCAGTTCTTGTAGGTCGGCGTAGCTTGAGATTACGAATATCAGCCTGTGCTGTAATTCCCCCAGCTAATTGAATTACCCGCGTTACATTTGGTAGACCATTGGGAGTGGTAGTACCACTGTTATTGGTTGCGCCTCCCCCCTGTGCATCTGTGCTAGCTGGGGTGACAAGATAGGAACCGGGACGGTTAACTTCACCGATAATTGTTACCGTGCGGGGTGTGGTTTGGCTAGCGGCAAAGTTAGCTGCAAATATATTGCGGGATTCTGCCAAGTTGAAGTTGGTTGCAGTTGGCACAACTATAGTGTCTCCATCCCGCAAGGTAATATCCTGTGATAACCTGCCTGTTTGGATGAGTTCCTTTAAATTGATACTGACGACTTGCTCTGAGGAGCGCCCTATTTTACGCCGTAATTGAACTTGAGTCACATCCGCAGCCAGCCTTACCCCCTGTGCTGTTGTCAGTGCGGCTAATACAGTCGGGTATTGTACGCCAGGATTGTCTCCTGCGCCTCCGCTCAAGCTCAGGGTGTAAGCGCCTGGACGTGTCACCTCTCCGGCAACAAAAATATTAATGGGACGAGACGATAACAAATTGACTGAGATCAAGGGACGTTTCAGGAAACGAGCATATCTTCTAGCAATTTCGTCAGCAGCCTGTTCAGTTGTTAGACCGAGGACTGACACACTGCCGATTAAAGGTAGGTTGATTGCTCCACCTGGGGGAATTTGATATTCACCTGTATATTCAGGTACTTCAAATACATTTACACGGATGCGATCGCCGCCTCCTAATGAATAATTAGTATCTAATTGTGTTGATGTGGTTGGTGGTAATGTTTGTCCCTGAGCTATCAGGGCAAATGGCACAACGGCATTGACAGCAGTTAACAAAGCCACACCCACAACTGGCCAAGTTAGGAATTTAAACAAAGTTGTGTTAAGCATATTTACCTGAGACTCTGAAACTACAATCAATAAAGTACTGTCTTAACATTTTTATTTTGACTATACCTAAGTATTCATGTTCCCCAACACTCTTATTTTCATCCAAAAGTGTCATTTCCCGGAGGAAATTTGTCTATTGAATTTGAATTTTTAGTGAAGTTAATTTAAAGTTAAGCAAATTTGAATATATAATTTATCAAAAATATTAGGAATTACGCAACTCAACGCAGTTTATACAAGAAGTTCTTTGTTAATCAATAAAGGACTTACGAATAAAATTTTCTTCTCAAAGTCAATTTTACGACATTTTAACTGTGAGTTTAAATCTGCTAGTCCTACCAAAATTATGAACAAGTTCATTAAATAAATACAAATAACCTTAAAAATAGATCGGAATTTTATTTTTTGTCGGTTTGCTTCAGAAATATGAACTCAAAAAGGCAGAAATTTTGGGTTTTGTTGCTCAAGGCAACCCAAAATTTACTATTTGCCAACAAGATTAATTCAGCGAGTCATTTTTTCTTTGGATTTGTTGAATAAAAAACTCTTCTAGGGAGTAACGCGACAAATTCATGGCAATAATTTTACCCTCCATCAGACGAAGACTGGCAAGAAAATCATAGTAATCGTCTTGTAGTGTACCTTGCCAAGAACCATCGGGTTCAAATCTGAGAGTGGGTATCCATTTTTTAAGAATTTCCCAGTCACCACCTTGACCTTTGACGTGATATGTGTTGTTTCTGCCTAAGAGTTCATTGAGGGAACCAGAGCAAATTAATTCACCTTGAGCGAGGATGGCAATGCGATCGCAAATCTGTTCTACTTCACTAAGAACGTGGCTGTTGAAAAAAATTGTCTTACCAGCAGCTTTTAGCGACAGGATAATTTCCCGCATTTGGTAGCGTCCCACAGGATCAAGACCAGACATTGGTTCATCCAAAAAAACCAAATCTGGCTCGTTAATTAGCGCCTGTGCCATACCAACACGCTGTAGCATTCCTTTAGAATAGCGACGCAGCAGCTTTTTACGGGCATCGGCTTGGGATAAACCCACTAATTCCAGCAGTTGGGGAATGCGTTGGCGTTGGACACTTTGGGGAATTTGGAATAGCCCGGCGACTAGCTGCAAAAATTCCCAGCCAGTGAGATAGTCATACAAATAGGGATTTTCCGGCAGATAGCCGATATATTGCTTGATAGTGCGATCGCCTATTGGCTTACCCAATAATAATCCCCGTCCAGAGCTAGGACGAATAATTCCCAGCAACAATTTTAAAAGGGTGGTTTTACCAGCACCGTTTGGCCCCAGCAACCCAAAGGTTTCACCTTTATAAACTGTTAAAGAACAGTTTTTGAGAGATACGACTTTTTGATTTAGCCAAAAACCAGTGCGATAGACTTTTCGTAACTCAGAAGTCACGACTACTGGCGGAGTGTCCGTCGTATTAAGTTGAGAATCAGGGTCATCTGCAACAGACTTCATCTCGGTTCAACCACTAATTACCAGCTTGGTATTAATTACAATTTACCCAGTAGGCTGATAATAACCATCACCAAGCAGTGTGTCAATTATTGGGAACTAGGGAGTGGGGAGTGGGGAGTGGGGAGTGGGGAAAAGGGAGGGGAACTCTTAGCTGGGAGCAAGGGAGAATTTTCCCTTCAGGAAGAGCAGCATCCCGGCCCTCTGCCTTTTTTGAATGCCCAATGCCCCATGCCCCATTTGACTCCTTTCATAGAACGCCTTTAGAACTGGGAATTAGACCGGCACGACGAGGGTCTATTTCCACCGCCAGGCGGGTTGCCCTTGCAAATGCCTTAAATGTAGCTTCAATAATGTGATGGGAATTAATCCCATCCAGTTGCCGAATGTGCAGTGTCATTTGGCTATGGTTCACAAGTGCCACAAAAAATTCGCGCACGAGTTGGGTGTCATAGGTTCCTACGCGCTGGGTAGGAATTTGTAAGCCGTAACTGAGGTGAGGCCGTCCAGAAAAGTCTAGGGCTACCTGAACTAAGGCTTCATCCAGTGGCGCAAGAAAATTACCAAAGCGGACAATGCCTTTTCTGTCGCCTAGTGCTTGGTTAAAGGCTTGGCCCAAGGTAATACCTACATCTTCGTTGGTGTGATGGTCATCAATTTCCCAGTCTCCCTTGGCTTGGACATCTATATCAATCAGCCCGTGGGAGGCAATTTGATGCAACATGTGGTCTAAAAACGGAATGCCAGTTGCTGCCGTGCAAGTGCCTCTACCATCCAGATTGATGGTAACTTGCACAGCAGTTTCCCCAGTGGTGCGTTGAACAGTGGCAATCCGAGGGGTTTTAGTTGACTGGTCGTAGTTTGAATTAACTTGGCGATTGGTTGTTTGCATGGGGAATGGGGAATGGGGAATGGGGAATAGGGAATAGGGAATGAGGAATGGGGAATGGGCAAGAATAATTCTTCGCTTACTCCCCCTACTCCCCACTCCCTACTCCCCACTCCCCAAATTATCTTACATTCCCATAATTTCATATCCTGCATCTACATACAGCACTTGTCCGGTAATGCCGCTAGACAAATCACTACATAAGAAAGCGGCAGCGTTGCCCACTTCTAGCTGAGTTACGGTGCGTCGTAGGGGAGCCACTTCTTCTACATGATGAATCATATCCAAAATCCCACCCACTGCTGAAGATGCCAAGGTGCGGATGGGGCCTGCGGAAATGGCATTGACGCGGATATTTTGTGGCCCTAGTTCAGCAGCCAAGTAACGCACACTCATTTCTAAGCCCGCCTTGGCAACTCCCATGACATTATAGTTAGGGATTGCTCTGACACCGCCTAAATATGTGAGGGTGACGATACTACCTCCCTCTGTCATCAAAGGTTTAGCTGCACCACTTAACTGCACCAGCGAGTAGGTACTAATTTCTAAGGCGGTGTTGAAGCCAGAACGCGAAGTTTGGCTAAAATCTCCAGTCAAATCATCTTTGCTGGCAAAGGCAAGACAATGGATGAGGATGTCTAGCTTTCCCCACTTTTCGCGGATTGTCTCAAAGGTAGATTGAATCTGTTCATCATCTTGGACATTACAGGGAAGAAATAAGCTGGGGTTGAGAGGTTCTACCAATTCCGCAACTTTTTTTTCCATCTTGCCGCGTTCATCGGGCAGGTAGGTAATACCCAGGTTTGCTCCGGCTTTATGCAGCTGTTGAGCGATGCCCCAAGCGATCGAGCGGTTATTGGCAATACCTGTAACAAGAGCATTTTTTCCAGTCAGATTTAGCATATAAATTGTTAATGCGATCGATCATCTAGGAGCATACTAGAATCTGAGGCACGTTTTGTCTTTGTTTTATACAGGATTTGCAAAAATGAATATTGGTAAGAGTGTTTGCTGCGTGTAAAAATCTTGATTTTTCCTAAAGATATTCTCCAAATAACTTTATTTGTTCTTTAAAAAACCCTTTCTAATACTGCTATTGGAAGTACTTATCAACAATTTGTAGCTGAAAGGATCAACAATTATGTATCATTATAAACAAAGAGTTATGAAGAGATTAGTTTGAGTATAGGAAAGTACAGAAAGGTTGACGGTGCTTTATTCATTTTTCGGGTGTATTCTTAGGTAATCAGTTTTTGTTTTTCCGGCATTGGGTAGGGGAAGGGAGATGATCGTGACACAAGATAAAGCCCTAGCAAATGTATTTCGTCAGATGGCGACCGGGGCGTTTCCGCCAGTTGTGGAAACGTTTGAACGCAATAAAACGATCTTTTTTCCTGGCGATCCTGCCGAACGAGTTTATTTTCTTTTGAAAGGTGCTGTTAAACTTTCCAGGGTGTACGAGGCAGGAGAGGAAATAACGGTAGCGTTGCTGCGGGAAAATAGTGTTTTTGGTGTATTGTCATTGCTGACGGGAAATAAGTCGGATCGGTTTTACCATGCGGTTGCATTTACGCCTGCGGAATTACTGTCAGCACCAATTGAACAAGTGGAGCAAGCGCTAAAGGAAAATCCAGAATTATCAATGTTAATGCTGCGAGGTCTGTCTTCGCGCATTTTACAAACGGAGATGATGATTGAAACTCTCGCTCACCGAGATATGGGTTCTAGGTTGGTAAGTTTTTTGCTAATTCTTTGTCGGGATTTTGGAGTTCCTTGTGCAGATGGGATCACAATTGATCTGAAGTTATCTCATCAAGCGATCGCAGAGGCAATTGGTTCAACTCGTGTTACCGTTACTAGGCTACTAGGGGATTTGCGTGAAAAAAAGATGATTTCTATCCACAAAAAGAAGATTACTGTGCATAAACCTGTTACCTTAAGTAGGCAATTCACATAAAATCAATTGGAGAAAGGGGAATCGGCGCGTGTTCTATTTTAAAAAATGACACTAATAGCTAGAGGTAAATCTAAAATTGAGTAATTTCAGCTATTGCCAATTTCCACTTCTTTCCAGACAATGCTTAAAAGTAGTAGGCTGTATCTGGAAGGATTTCGGTAGCTAAAGATGACCACCGGATACATCCTCATCGCAGCAATTTTAATTCTGGGAGGCGTAATTGCAACCGTGGGCGATCGCATCGGCACACGAGTTGGCAAAGCTCGCCTCTCACTTTTTAACCTTCGTCCGAAAAATACTGCTGTAGTGGTAACTATTTTTACGGGTGGTTTGATTTCAGCATCAACATTAGGAATTTTATTCGCTGCCGACGAAGGGTTGCGAAAGGGAGTCTTTGAATTAGAAGATATTCAAACAGACCTCAGACAGAAGCGGGAACAGCTAAAAACCGCAGAAACTCAGAAAAGTCAGGTAGAGAGTGAGCTAAACCAAGCAAGAATTGCCCAAGCAAAAGCACAACAAGACTTGCAGCTAATCAATCAATATTTGCAGGCGGCGAATGCCAAACAACGCCAAACACAAGCTCAGTTGAACCGCACCATTAGTCAACAAGCTCAAACTCAAACTCAACTCCAACGCACTCAAGGTCAGCTAGAACAAGTTGTACCTCAGTACCAAAAAGCTATAGCTGAATTGCAAAGCGTTTACAATCAGAGAAAGGAGCTACAGGCGGCAGTTGAACTACTGAAGACAGAACGTCAACGACTGTACGCTGAAGCAAAAAAAGCCATTGACGAAGCCAAAACAGCTATTGAAAAACGCGATCGCGAACTTGCTAATCGCCAAGAAGCCATAGAAGTGCGGGATCAAAAAATCTCGCAACTCGATCAATTGATTCAAAAACGTAATATAGAAGTTGCAGCACGAGAGCAAGTGATTGCCAAACGAGAATCGCGCCTCAAAGAATTGGAAGCACAACAGGAGCAACTAGAACTGGAAGTTGCAAGGTTGGAAAAATATTATCAGTCCTACCGCGACCTGCGTCTAGGTAAGCTAGCCTTAGTTCGCGGTCAAGTTCTATCTGCTGCTGTAGTTCGTATTACGCAACCTGCTGCTGCTCGTCAGGCAGTGATACAACTTTTACAAGAAGCCAATCGCAACGCCAACCTCAGATTAAGTGAGCCTGGGGCAAATCCGGCAAATGTAGAGCTAGTGCGCGTGACCCAGGATAGGGTTGACCAATTGAGCAAGCAGATTGGCGATGGTCAAGAATACGTGGTGCGAATTTTCTCGGCTGGTAATTACGTCAGGGGAGAAAAGCAGATAGAATTTTTCGCCGATACAGCCCGCAATCAACTGGTTTTTTCGGGAGGTGCAGTATTGGCCACAACTACTGCTGATTCCAAAACCATGACATCTTATCAGTTACAGCAGCGACTGGAAATACTGATTTCTGCTTCCCAATTTCGGGCCCGTAATGCCGGAATTGTCGAAGATGTGCAAGTAGAGGGGACTTTCTTACGCTTTGTCAGCCAATTAAGACAGTACAATCAACCCTTGGAGATTAAAGCGATCGCAGCAGAGGACACTTATACAGCCGGGCCATTGAGAGTAAAATTAGTGGCAATAGTCAACGGACAAATTATTTTTACTACTTAAAACATTATTTGCACACTGTTATTAGTAAGATTTAAACATATCGAACAGCAGTCAAAATAGTTGCTGTGATTGCATTTATTGATTTCTAATTCTTAATTTTTAATTTTTAATTTATTATGACTTTCCCGGAATTTTCACCAACGCAACCAGTGATATTGGGATTTGATCCAGGTCGAGATAAGTGTGGTTTAGCGGTGATGGGACTGGATCGGCAATTGTATTATCATCAGGTCGTGCTAGCAAAAGAGGCGATCGCTACCATTGAGACACTGCGTCAAAAGTTTCCGATCTCTTTGATGGTCATGGGCGATCAAACTACAGCCAAGCAGTGGAGACAGCAATTATATCAGGAATTGAAAGAACCTCTGAGTATTATTTTAGTGGATGAGCGCTACACAACCTTAGAAGCACGCGATCGCTATTGGCAAATGTTCCCACCCAAAGGGCTAATAAAGCTATTGCCACAAGGTCTGCGACAGCCACCAAGACCGATAGATGACATTGTTGCCATCCTCTTAATCGAAAGATACTTAAATCGCCTCACAGAATCAGCACTCAACCGATTTTAGATTTTGGGATTTTGGATTTTGGATTCAAGCAAAAATCTAAAATCCAAAATCTAACAATTTTGAATTCAATCTAAAATCTAAAATCTAAAATCCAAAATTGCATCACTCCTAACTCCTAGAGTTCCGCCCGAATAGTAAAAGCATAATCTCCTCCAGGCTCTAGCTGATAATCTTGTTGCTCCAAGAATCGACCGAGGGGTTCTTTGATTAAGGCGCGGCCTTGGGAAGGCTTGACGGCAAGTTCTCCCCGGCGAAAATGCCACTGGAAATGCCACTCAAACTCACCTGCATTCACTTCGCCTTCAAGGAAGCCGTGTTGCCAGGATTGGCGAGTAATTCTGACATGGGCAATGGTTTCTGGCAGACGTTTTGCACTCACAATGCTTTATGTCAAGTGTGGAATAACAGCCGATGATATAGGCTGGCTACTTATTTTATTTACCAAACATATCTTAATTAGACAAACCGATAAAGTGGGTATTTCAGACCTAACCCCCAGCCCCTTCCCTTGTAGCAGGGCTGTTTCATTCGATCTCTTAGGGATTTTGTCAAGAGTATGAGTCAGAAATTTGCTTGAGTGGGAAAAAGAAAAACTACCACCTCAACCAGCAAATTTAAGTGCGTTCACCATTTTCTTGCCCAATCAGATTTTTTAGTCACCTGGTTTTTTTGCTTGAAACGCTTGTAAATCAGCGCCTTTTAGGGAATGAAACAGCCCTGCTTTATAAGGGGGAATTAAGGGGGGTAAAACGCCTGTGGGATAAGCGTTTGAGCTTAATTTGACACCAATGAGCATTGTGCTTTACCCCTACGAGAAATCTATATGTATGAGGATTTTGGTGAATTGGTATGAGTAGAGTATTGCACTTATGGATTATTCACTCATCAGCAAGTCTAAGTACTAGGGAAGATTTATGATGAATCGCTAAAAAAGCTTTGGCTAACTGATCGATAATTGGGGCAGAAAGCTAGAGCTAGAAGCATGGAAACCAAAGAGTTAGGAAAAACTGGTATATTTGTGAGTGCGATCGCTTTGGGTGGTATGCCGATGTCAATTTCTAATCGCCCTCCCGAATCGGAATCAATCGAAGTTATTCATCGTGCCCTCGATTTGGGTATTACATTTATTGACACTGCCGATTCTTACTGCAAAGATGAGTCAGATAAGCACCACAATGAGCGGCTCATTCACAAGGCACTTAGTAGTTACAAAGGTGATGTTAGCCAAGTAATTGTGGCAACTAAAGGCGGTTTAATGCGTCCCAATGGCAACTGGACAAGCAACGGCAATCCAGAACATTTGCGCCAAACAATTAGAATTAGTTTTGACGCGTTGGGTGGTGCTAAACCCATCGATGTTTGGCAATACCATGCACCCGATAGTAATTACACTATTGAAGAATCCCTTGCGCCAGTGAAAGAAGCGGTAGAGGCGGGTTTGATTCGGTTTGTGGGAGTTTCTAACTTTTCCGTTGAACAAATTAAGCGATCGCGGGATGTGGTGGATATTGTCTCAGTGCAGAATCAATACAGCCCTTGGCAACGACAGCCAGAAAATGACGGCGTGTTGAAGTATTGCGAAGAACAAGGATTGACGTTTTTGCCTTGGAGTCCCTTTGGTGGTAAGCGTCGTCATCAGGATTTACAAGATATCCCTGCGATCGCTAATTTAGCTAAAGAAAAAGGCGTGTCAGTATATAATATCGTTCTAGCGTGGTTGCGTTCCAAGTCGCCTGCTATTTTGCCAATTCCTGGTGCTAGCAAGGTTTCTAGCATTGAAGACTCAGCACAAGCCATCAATGTGAAACTATCTGATGAAGAAGTGCAAAAAATTGATCGGGCAACTTAATCATTCCAAGCGATTCTTGCTTCGTTGTAATACAGTCTGAACCTCATCCCCAACCCTGATGTATCG
This sequence comes from Nostoc sp. CHAB 5834, assembly GCA_020829485.1. The sequence goes on from JAIVFU010000056.1 coordinate 10,084, forward strand.
AGATGTTTAGTCTCATCCAATACTTTGGGGTTGAATATATATTGAGGAAAAGCGATCGCTTCTACATCGACTCCAACGGCGGAACCTCGAAGTCATTAAACGAGGAAACATTGTAAGACGAAGTGCCTAAAGCCTTCACCAGCTTACCGTCAAGAGTCAGCAAAGTAGCACCTACCTGCTGTGAAAGTGCGACATAAGAGCCATCGTAGGCGGAGATTGCATAATTTAATGCGATCGTAACTGCATCCACCATCAAATCAGATGTTGAAACAACACGCAAAGGGAAAGCTTTGAGGGTGGCTAAATCTGTCTGAACCTCAGCAGCAGTGTACATTCTTGCACGGACATACTTTAATAAGGCGTTAGCACACTCAATGTAAAAGAGGTCTGGAACAAATATTTCCGTCTGAGGATTGGCAAAATGGTCGAAAAGTTGATTAACTTTGGGGGTTAATGGATCAGCAATAAAATACTTGATACACACACTGGTATCTAACACGCATCTTAGAGGGGTAGTCATCTGTCGCGGTCTTCTCGAATTAGTTGAGTACTATCAGGTAATCCGAAGTCTGCTGGATTCACACGGCGACGCTGGCGGCTTTCTTCTAGGACTTTAAGTACATTTTGCCGTTTCTGGTCTTCTATTTGCTGTGCTTCAGTTTTCAAAGCTTGTTCTAACAGAGTTATAACTTGGGCGTTAATGGAACGGTGTTCAGATGCCGCTAACTCTTGCAGTTTTGCATACAAATCATCGGGTAAATTTCTTACATAAAGGGTAGCCATCGCTTTACCTCAAAGTAGAATTTATCAAAATGATAGCATAATGCAAGCAGAAGGGGAGAGGAGCGATCGCTTTTTCCGTTGCACCGATTCGCAAAGTAAAAATACTCACAAAGCAAACATTTGTACTTTACTTCGCAATTTGCTAAGATTGTCTCAAGCCTTATTATTAAGGTTTTCAATTTTTGTAGTTTACACAATCAGGAGATGAAGCTCATGTATTTTATCAACAATAAAGGAAAACCCTATATATGCGGATTATTACAGAAACCAGACTTAATAAAGCTTGTGAAAAGCACCCCGATGCTGAACCTAGCATACGAGCCTGGAAGAAGCTTGTAAAAGTGCAAGACTGGAATAGTTTTACTGATGTCAAAGCTACCTCTGTTTTTGCGCCTGACCAAGTAAAAAACTTCGTCATTTTTGATATTGGAGGGAATAAATATAGGCTAATAACCTGTATTAACTATAAAATCAAAGTTATATATATTCGTGAGTTTCTGACTCATGCAGAATACGATAGAGACAAATGGAAGAATGACGAATGGTTTGATAGCTAGTAATAATAATTAGAAGCTATCAATTAGGCAAAACTAAGATTGGTAAGCTGTTACGCATTTAACTCGAACATTTACATGAAGGCTGATAACCGTTAACTGTTAACGACCGTAAAGAGTGTTTATACAATTTAGGCGCACATCAGCTTAATACACCAATCTTAGTCCTGATAATTAAGCAACTAATTCAATTCTATAATGAAGAAATGTTATATCATCACACCAGTTACACAGAATTACTTACATTTTTCACTCCACGCCCCATAAAACATGAAGAAGATTTAGAAAAAACTCAAGCAGTTGTCGATAGTCTACTTGATAAAGGGGAACTAACGGAGTCAGAAGAAGACTATTTGAATTTACTGGGAATTTTGATTTACGAATACGAATCAAAACAGGATTTGGTTCCAGATATTTATGGAGTAGAACTTCTCAAAGTTTTAATTGCGGAATTGAATCTTAAACAAAAGGATTTAGTTCCTATTTTTAAAACTGAGTCAATTGTTTCTGATGTACTTAAAGGCAAGCGTAAATTAACGGTTGAACACATTCAAAAGCTTGCAGATTTTTTCAATCTTTCAGTTGCTGTATTCTTCCCAGAGAATTCATTAGACAGAGATTTGTTAGAACTAGCTTAGTTTAATACCCAAGCATCTACCAAAAAGATGGATAGTTATATCAGAAATAAAAAATATTTGAAAATGAAAAGCCACTATTCTGAATGTGCTAGGGGCTTTTTATTAACTTCAATGTATTAGAAAAAACTTTTTACTGAAAGTTTCTTGTCAAACAACCTACTGATACAATGATTGGAACCCTGCAACTACCGATTAATACATCGGAGTTTTTTAAAAAAGAAAAAATATGCATTTCGAGACGCGCAGCGCAAGAAATATAGCGTCCCTATTAAATCCCCTAAATTTATTTATAGGGTTTCCCTTCTGCCTCCTGCCTTCTGAATTTTTAATTCCTGAACGGAGAGGGGGAGATTCGAACTCCCGGAGGTTTTAGCCTCATCCGATTTCAAGTCGGACGCAATCGACCACTCTGCCACCTCTCCAGTAAATCTGTCAAACTTGTGCTGATCCTAGTTTCAGACGCTATTCAGGCGTTTTTGTTGGTTAGCACTAAACTTGACAGATCATACTATACCCTATTATCTACGCAGATTGCACTACTGGATGCGAATGTCTACGACACAATCCGCGATCGCTCATACAAAATTTCTTCCTCCGCCACCTGAAAGTCATTCCCCACCCAAACGAGGGAGACTTGCGAAACCACACCCGCCTCTAGGGTGACAATGGAAAAATTACGCAACTTCTCGCTGTCATTTTCCACAATCCTGGGGACACTAGCCGCATTTAAGTAAATTGTCCCTTCTGGACTTCTAAAGATGGGCTTGCGCTGCACCTTCTTGGTATGGCGTAAATCTCGGTGCATGTGACCAAATGTCACCAGAGGAATGGTTTTACCAGCAGTCAAGGCTTGAGAAATCGCCTCGCCCAAATCTGGATCGCCAAAATCGCCGCCAATTGGGTGCCAGTCTTTGCCGCAGGGGTCTTCGGGGCGATCGCCTAACCCACTAGGCCCATTGTGACCCAAAAATATAATTGTCTCGTAAGCGGCACTTTTAACAGCTTTGAAGATGCGATCGGCAGATTCTTCCAAACTCGTCACACCGTAACGTTCTTTACAGATTTCCGCGAATTTCCACTCTGGGCCACCCCAGGTAAAGGGACGACCCCCCACTACAGTTAAATTCCAAGCGGGAAAATCCAACTTACCGAAACCGACATGGGACGAGCCTAATAAATCGAGTTGTTCCTGTACCCAGTCTTCCTTAGAGCGGTCATAAGGAGCCTTTTTGCGTCCCCATTCGGTGGCGGTGTACCAGGCATCGTGGTTGCCCATTACGGCTGCTTTGGGAATATCGAGGGATGCGATCGCTCTGACCACTTCCACCGATTCATTGCCAAAATCCCCGACAAACAGCACTAAGTCAACACCCAGATGCTTGAGTGCAACGCCATCTTCCACTTCCCATTGGTCGTGAATATCTCCAACTACAGCAATTTTGAGGGTTATCGATTGAGTTTTCTGACTGGTCATGCCACTTTCCTTGCCGTCTATCTCCAGGATATGAAACTCAGCCGGATTTGGACACAATCCCAAGATATCAACCGTCCACTATTTTTGGTAAAAACTACTATAATTGAATCCACAGGACATACATTTGCAACATAAAGCACCCCTAAACTGTGTTTACCACTGCACTAGCTCAACGAGAAAACACCCAACTGGGTGAACTACCACTCTTATTGTTTGCCGCGATTCAGAGTCTCAAAAAAGAACTCAACGCCGTTATCCTGGCGCATTATTATCAAGAGCCAGATATTCAGGATATTGCCGACTTTATTGGGGATTCATTACAACTAGCAAAAGCCGCCGAAAAAACTAATGCGGATGTAATTGTCTTTGCTGGCGTTCACTTCATGGCAGAAACAGCAAAGATACTTAATCCCGATAAATTAGTACTTTTACCAGATTTGAATGCTGGTTGTTCTTTAGCAGACAGTTGTCCACCAGAGGCGTTTGCAGCTTTTAAGGCAGCGCATCCAGATCATCTGGTAGTCTCTTACATCAACTGTTCTGCTGATATCAAGGCGATGAGCGATATTATTTGCACCAGTTCCAACGCTGTGAAAATTGTGCAGCAGATACCGAAGGAACAGCCAATTATTTTTGCTCCAGATCGAAACTTGGGGCGGTATGTGATAGAACAAACTGGGCGAGATTTGGTGCTATGGCAAGGTAGCTGTGTTGTCCATGAAACCTTTTCGGAAAAGAAAATTGTCCAGTTAAAAATTGCCCATCGCGAAGCAGAGGCGATCGCACACCCAGAATGTGAAAGTAGTGTATTGCGCCACGCCAGCTTTATTGGCTCTACAGCCGCTTTACTCAAATATTGTCAAAGCAGCCCTAGCAAGAAATTTATCGTTGCGACAGAGCCGGGAATCATTCATCAAATGCAAAAATTAGCTCCTGACAAGCATTTTATTCCTGCACCGCCGATGAATAATTGTGCTTGTAACGAATGTCCCTTTATGCGGTTAAACACCCTAGAAAAGCTTTACTGGGCAATGAAAAATCGCACTCCCGAAATTACCATGTCAGAGGATATTCGGCTGGCTGCACTGCGACCAATGCAAAGAATGCTGGAGATGAGCGTGTAATATTTTTTATACAGATGGTAGAGACGCAGTTTTGTTGCGATCTCTATCCACAAAGTTATTTTTTCTAACCACTTGCTATTTATAAAACATGGTGCTAAGATTTTAAATCGTGAGACAAATCGGGTCGGTGTCCGAGTGGTTAATGGAGACGGACTGTAAATCCGTTGGCTAGCGCCTACGCTGGTTCAAATCCAGCCCGGCCCACCACTTACGAAGTTATAAGTTATAATGACTGGGTTAAGAGCAAAGCTCCCAGCATTGTAACTTACAACTAAAAAACCAAAGTTATATTTTGCCCGTGTGGCTCAGTGGTAGAGCACACCCTTGGTAAGGGTGAGGTCACGAGTTCAATCCTCGTCACGGGCTTTTTAAATTAATAAAACAACTAACGTAAAGTCAAGGGTTTCAGCCTTTTTAAGAGATTTAGATGTTCAAAAGCTAAGTCTCTTAGTTACATTCATGGCTATTCTGACTATGATTTTGACTATGATTTGGCTATCAGCTTGTTTTTTGGCTATGATTTGGCTATGATTTTGTAGAGTACATTATTTTCATAGCTAAAATTTAGAGCATGAACACTACACAGAAAGCCTCTAAGGGATCAGTAGGTGTTGAATGTTTCCAAGATAGATTACGACTGAGACTACCAAGGCAAGTCTGTGCTAGTAACAAAAGGTATATATCGCTGAATTTAGCTGATACACCAGCAAATCGTCAGCTAGCAGAACAGAAAGCACATCAGATAGAGTTAGACATTGCATCTAGTAGCTTCGATGAAACACTGGCTAAGTACAAGCCACAGAGACATTTATCTATAGTTACTCCTGGCGAACAGCAGAAGATATTAACAATTTCAGACCTATGGAATAGGTACATTGATTACAAGCGCCCATCTCTAAAACCTAGAACATTAGATAAATTAGCTGTACTAGAAAAACATATTAAACGCTGTCCATATCAAGATTTGGATGAGGGTATAAAAATCAGACTTGCATTGTTGCAACAAACAACTACCTCACAAGCCAAAGATGTACTCATGTATCTTTCAGCAGCTTGTAAATGGGGAATAAAATATGGTTTAGTAACTTTTAATCCTTTTGAAGGGATGTACAATGAGCTTCCCAAGCATAAATGGCAAGATAATTCACAACCTAACGCCTTCAGTGAAGAAGAGAAAGAAAGAATAATTCAGGCTTTTAAAAATCACAAACCATCTAAAGGTATAGGCTACAGTTATTACTCATCATTTGTGGAGTTTTTGTTTTTAACAGGATGCCGACCATCAGAAGCTATCGGTCTGCAATGGAAGCATATTACACCTGATTGTTCTCAAATTACCTTTGAAGGCGCATTAGTTCAGGTGGGAAATGGTGAAAGGGTAAGGGTTAATGGCTCTAAGAACAATAAAAAGCGGGTTTTTAACTGTAACCAACGACTACAAGAATTAATTTTAAAAATCAAACCAGAACATATTGAGCCGGAATCTTTAATATTTCCATCACCAGAAGGATTATCAATACATTACAGAAACTTCTCACGTCGAGCTTGGGATAAAATTGTAGACCCATTAGTAGAACGTCAAACCACACCATATTCGTGTCGTGATACTTTCATCTCTGAGCAAATTGCAAAAGGTGTTCCTACTGCTGTAGTTGCAAAATGGTGTGATAATTCGGTGGATGTTATAGAACAAAAATATCTTGATGGTAAACTTTTAGAGCAACTTAAACCGCTTTAGTAAATTTCCTGTTCAGAAATTGCATACACTTGGTAAAGTTGAGATTATAAGTAGATTCTTCGTAACGAACTTTTTAAGTTAGTAAAGATTAAAATTTTTATTCAGGAGCTTGAGAGGTACTCATAATTTTGGCAGGTTACAAAACTTTACAGCATTATTTTAATGTACCGAGTCCCAAAATAATGCTATTAATAAGTTTCTATAATTTTGTATGTACAGAAAAATGAGTTTAAGTATTTCCTCAGAGATATCCACACTTTCACGACAGAATCAATCTGCTCCGAATTTAGACGAGTGGCGTAATAAAATTATCCTTGGCGACTGTTTGGATAATCTACGATCTATGCCTTCTAATATTATTGATCTTATTGTCACCTCACCTCCATACGCTGATAGTAGAAAAAATACGTATGGAGGGGTTCATCCTGATAAATATGTGGAGTGGTTTTTACCTATATCTCAAGAATTGAAGCGAGTTTTAAAGGATGATGGAACATTTATATTAAACATCAAAGAAAGAGTAGTTAATAGCGAACGCCACACTTATGTTTTAGAACTTATATTGGAGATGAAAAAACAAGGTTGGTTATGGACAGAAGAATTTATGTGGCATAAGAAAAATTGTTTTCCTGGTAAATGGTCAAATCGTTTTCGTGATTCTTGGGAGAGATGTTTACAGTTCAATAAGCAAAAAAAATTTAATATGTACCAAGAAGCAGTAATGGTTCCAATGGGTGATTGGGCTAAGTCACGACTGAAAAACTTGAGTGAAACAGATAAAAGGCGGGATAACTCAAAAGTTGGTAGTCCTTTTGGTAAGAAAGTAGCGAACTGGGTAGGTCGTGATTTGGTATATCCCACAAATGTTTTACATTTAGCAACAGAATGTAATAATAAGAATCACAGTGCTGCTTTTCCCAAAGAACTTCCTTCATGGTTCATAAAATTATTTACTCAAGAAGGGGATTTGGTACTTGATCCATTTGTGGGATCTGGTACTACGTGTGTCGTTGCAATAGAATTAAACAGAGAATATATTGGTATAGAAATAAAACCAGATTACTATGATTTAGCAATAGTAGAGGTAAATGCCGTCAAAAATAATGCTACCCAACTGAGATTACTATGAACAAGTCTCTTTATCAAGATTATTATGATTATCTTTCAGAGGAAGTTGTTACTCCCTTCTATAACAATAGACTTGATAGCCTAAATAAATTATATTTAAAAGATGTTTTGAAGCGGAAAAATCCTTATTTATTTAAAGCTAAAAATATTGAATTAGCTGGAGATTTAGTAAAAAGTATTGTTGATGCATTCCTATCTTCACGAGAAGAAACAAAGTTTGGTAATTTACTAGAAGGATTCGCTATCTATGTATCTCAAACTTTAGATAATGGTTTCAAATCTAATTTAAAAAGTGTAGGCTTAGAATTTGAAAGAGATGGAATTTATTATATAGTAGGAATTAAATCTGGAATTTATTGGGCTAATGCTGATCAGATAACAGCAATGAGAAATAATTTTAAAATCGCAAAAGAAAACTTAAGACAAAAAGGTATAACCAGTGAAATTATTGCAGTAAACGGCTGTATGTATGGAAGACAACCAGTACATTTAAAAAAGAATATAGATGTTGATAAAGTTTATTATAAATATGCTGGTCAGGATTTTTGGTACTTTCTATCTAATGATGATAATCTTTATCAAGAAATAATTGTGCCAATTGATGAAAAAGCAAAAGAGAGAGATGAAAAATTTAAATCTGCATATGCTGCAAAAGTTAATGAAATGACTCAAGACTTTATACAGAATTTTATGAAAAATAATCAAATTAATTGGGAGAAACTGATTGATTATGTATCCAAAAGAGGAAAATTTAAACTAAGTAAGTCGGCACGATAAAATCAAGGTATGTTAAGTTTTGTAAAAATCCTCGAACGATTCATTTATATGCTCTTTGCTGATTTTACATTTCGTTACATAGGTTTATTTTTTAACGCCGATTTACTTAAATAACTCTATACAAAGCAGTTTATTTTAATTTTGTGGTAAAAGTAGGCAGACTTCTATACTCTATTTGGGTTTCTTTTCAAGACTCCACTTTTCCATAAGCCTTTTTCACCCAATATCCTCTAGGTGGCTTTTCTACCCCATAAGCCTTACACCACTTTTCTACAGCTTTATCAGACACGCCAAAATCTCTCCCAATTTGTGCGGTTGGCTTTTCCCAAACTAGTTTTTCTAGTTCTTCTTTTGATGGCCTTTCTACTTTTCTAGTGTGAATTCTAGAGTCTGGGTTAACCTTTCTGGTTGTTAAATCAACGCCAAACTCCTTATAGGTTCGTTTAGATGCTTCTTCAGTAAAATCTATAAAATCTTCCCACCAGTAAAAGGGTGTAGCTGAATTCGGTATCTGGGTAGTTATGTAGCAACCATTAAAGTTAATTGATGGATAAACAACTTTATCTATATCAGGCAGATAAACACCATAAAAGTCAAAGTCATTTACTTTATACTTCTTCTGATGAGTCCCATTTTTATCTACCCAAATAGTTTTATTGACTACCCTGTTGTCTCCCGCGTATTTAGCTTGTATTTTATAAAATCTATCGTCTTTGTAAGCAACAAAATCAAAAGGTAAATGTTCACAAACAAGTGGCGTGAGAATCAAGTATCCTTTAAGCGTTAGGTCACCGATCGCTTTCGTAGCAGCAATATCGCCTTTGTTCTTGGTATGATGCAGCAATAACGAACCAACCCTCAAACGTGGAAATCATTATATCACTTCACAGTGCTTGAGGGTTCATAGTGAGTTAAAACGAGCGCGGCAGGGTTCGAACCTGCGACCGATTGCTTAGAAGGCAATTGCTCTATCCACTGAGCTACGCGCCCAAAACAAAATAATGGCTCCCAAAGGAGTCACCTGCACTATTATATCGTGTTCACCTACCAAGAAGCAATCGAAAATTGCAGATTTACTACTAGCAAGGCTAAGATGCTAGTCGCTAGTTAGCTAATCTACACCGAAAACGAAACAGATGGAGTATTGGTTTAGATATATTGAGTTATCAAGGGGTTATTTGCCTGTTAACGCCACCGTCCTCTGGGCGGCTACCTTCGGGAAAGAACTGGCGATCGCTAGGCTCATTTCCACAGTATGCTAGGTAATTTCAGCCTTGGCGATGCTGCCAAAAGCCATTATATATTCCATATTAAGAGTGCCCCTGTGAGGAGTTATTTGCTAGTGCCATGTTTATTCTCAAACGGCAGGATGTTGAAATATCAAGCATTCAGCACCCAAAAAAGGATCAGCAGGTGCCGATTCTCAGTTATCAAGGGCAGACTTTTCGCTTAATTAGCGTATTCAAAGCTAGTCAAGAAGAAGAAGCAAGAGCCTTATGGAGAGAATTAACGGATAACCGAGGTAAAGCCTGTGTTTTACTGGAAGAACCCGAACGCTTTACTGTTTGGGGTAAAATCCGTTTAGAGCAGCTGGATGGTGACACAGGTAGTCATGGCAAAACGGCGATTTTAATCCAAGCCAGTATTTTGCTGTTGCAGGGTGTTTCTATCGACATTGAAGAGTTTTTAGGTGGTAGGCAAGCTGCATTATTTGAAAAAGATATCGCGGAGGTGTTCAAGCAGAAGCAATTTCCCCAGGCATCTTCCCTAGAAGCAGTTAAATATTTGGTATCTACTAATCCGTTACCGACAGCCAAAATACCTGATTGGCAAGAAAATCATGTAGTAATCCTGTTACAAGAACTGCATCGATTAGGAAAGGGCTATTTTGGCAATGCTAATTTTACCAAACAAGTGATTTATAAGCTAGAAGATATGCCAGAAGCCGAGCGATCGCTGTTTATCACTTGGCTAAATCAATCGCCACTGGGTAAACTATGGCAGTAACAAAATTATTACCAATGGCACTTGCTTTTGGTGTCCGATTGTGCATTACTTAGCAGACACACTGCTAGCTATACAGTCCTTTAACTCAAAATACTGCCAGAGAGCATCTACATAGTCAAGTCTTATGAATAACTCTTACGAGAATTCGTTCCTTTCTAAATCAATTTTCACCACTCAGAACATTGTCTTAGCTAATATTGGCTGGGGAGTACTGGCACTGCTATACTTTTTGTTGTTTAGTGCCAAAGTTCCCGGAGCAGATGGCATAGAAAGCCGAGCCGAGTGGTATGTGATTGGCACAAATATTTTTGAAGCTTTAGCTTATTTGGCTGCCGGTATCTTATGCTTGAGGAACTGGCTGAGTCCGCAAATCGTCAGTGGTCGAAATGTTTGGCTCTTGATTGGCTTAGGTATGCTTTCCTATTTCGTCGGGGGGATAATTTTCGGCTATACGGAAATAGTTTTAAAAGATGAACCGGATGTGTCTGTAGGCGATATATTTTTTGTACTTAGTTATCTATTACTTGGCGCAGGCATGATTTTAGCTGTGGCTTCCAGGCGAATCAATCTGGAAAAATGGCAGTGGCTAATTGTGTTAGCAATTGCAGTTTTCGGTAGTGTGTTGGCATGGTGGATTTCTATGCAACAGGAAACACCCTCAGAACTACTAGTCGCTATTTTGAATTGGTTTTACGTAGTTAGCGATGTGGTTCTGTTAATTATTGCTACCACTCTGCTGTTAGCCTTTTGGGGGGGAAGAGTTTCCCAGTCTTGGCGAATGATTGCAGCGGCGGCCTTTTCGCTTTACATTGCAGATATGTGGTTTAAATATGCCCAAGGCCCCAATTATCAAAGTGGAGAGATATTAGAAGTGTTTTGGGTCTTTAGTGGAGTGTTATTTGGCATGGGCGCTGTTTTAGAATATGACGCATCACTAAGAAGAACGCGCCGTACCAGTGGACGAAAACGAGCTTAGTAAAGATTTTTGGTATCTACCGTGAGAAAATTAACAGACTCTGACAAACAAGAAATTCTGAAGTTATATCGAGAGACTGCCGAAACAACCTCAACTTTGGCAGACCGCTATGGTGTGAGTAATTCGACAATTAGTCGTCTGCTCAAAAGCACTTTGCCAGAAGATGAGTATGAATACTTAGTCTCCTTAAAGCGGGCTGCGAGAACTCCTGAGGGGAGGGCGCAGGTAAACTACGAGCAGTTACCCCTGCTGACTCAACCAGAGCCGGAGATAGAAATTCCACCCATCATCGAGAGCCACCCTGTGGAAGTGCCAAAGGTTGAGCCACTGCCACGTCGGGTAATTCATGTAGAGCAGGAACTTTACTCAGAGGAAACGGCGGAGTCACTCGCTGCTAGTAGACGGGTGCGGCGACGGCCCTCGGCAACGGAAAAACCAAAGCTCCGAGTTACAGAGAAATTAGAAACTCTAGAGCCAAAGCCGGTGGAAATAGTCAGCATCCCTATTCCACCGCTAAAGAATGAACATCCAGGTGCGGCTGTCATCGCGCAGATGCTGGGCGAAGATTTGCTAGACGAATCGGAGGATTTGGACGATTTAGAAGATGATGATTTAGAAGATGATGATTTTGAGGAAGAAGATTTTGATGACGATGACCTGGATGAGGAAAGACCTTTAGTCACAAAACGAAGACCAGGTGAAGCATCAGTTCAAGTTTTACCTCTGTCGATAGCCAATTTGCCAAAAACTTGCTATTTGGTAATTGACCGTTCCTCGGAATTAATTACCCGTCCTCTCAAAGATTTTGGTGATTTGGGGCAAATTCCCAGCCTGGAAACCCAGCAAAGAACTCTACCAGTGTTTGATAACCATCGTGTAGCCAAGCGCTTTTCTACCAAGCGCGATCGCGTGATTAAAGTTCCTGATAGTAAAATGCTCCATAAGGCTCGGACTCATTTGCAAGCTAAGGGCATCACACGCCTCTTGATTGATGGTCAGGTATATTCCTTATCTACGACGGTTTAGAGGTCATGGAGACACCTGCTGGCTATGGTGTGGTATTGGTGACAACTGGCAACATACAGGAGGCAGAAGCAATTGCAAATGCCCTTGTGGAAGCTAAACTCGCGGCTTGTGTGAGTCTGTTACCAATCCACTCAATTTACACCTGGCAAGAGGAACTGCATAAAGAGCAAGAATGGCAATTAGTGATTAAAACTGATTTGGCGCAATTTCCGGCAATAGAGGCCAAAATTAAGGAATTACACTCTTATGAAGTGCCAGAAATTATTGCTTTACCAATTGTTGCTGGTTCTCAAGCCTACTTACAGTGGATTTCTCAGCAAGTTAAAAGTAAAGAGTGAGGAGTGAGGATTTTCATAACTCCTCACTCTTTACTCTCAACTACTAACTCTAAGTACAATACAGTTCAGTTAAGCATTTTTTACTTCTCTCTGTGTTCTCTGCGCCTCTGTGGTTCGTTAAAAAAAATTGATTTGACAAAGGGTTTTAGCCTTAACTAAACCGTATTGACTCTAAGTACAACTTTGCGTAAAATCGTGGCCAATTGAGGGTTGAAATTTAAACGCAAAGGGGAGGCAGCGCGTTGCGGGGGTTCCCCCCGTTGTAGCGACTGCCGTCGCGCAGAGGTAAGCGCAGAGAGACGCAAAGAATTAATGAAATGTTGTACTAAGCGTAAACAGCCCTTGCAAAACGCTCTGCTAAGTAAATAATGTCTTGTCTACGAGCAATTTGGTTCATCCATTGTTTGGGAATATTTTCCACGCCGTAGTAAATTCCTGCTAACCCACCAGTGACGGCGGCGGTAGTATCGGTATCTCCGCCTAAATTAACAGCTTTCAACACCGCTTCAGAATAAGACGAGCTATTTAACAAGCACCACAGGGATGATTCTAAGGTATCAATCACATAGCCACCAGAATTAATCTCTTCCACTGGTATCTTGGCAATCTCACCACTGAAAATTCTGCCAAAATGCGGCTTCTCTAATAAAAATTCTCGGACAGAATAAATTGTTTGGATATCTTGCAGTCCTTGTAGATAAGCTGTTTGCAGGTCAGCCCCTTCCAAGAGCGCCACTGCAATACTAATATAAATGCCACAGGCCATTTGCGATCGCGCATGAGCATGGGTAATCGCTGAAACATCATGCACCCGCGCCAGCAATTCGCCTAAAGTGAAGTTTCTGTGACAATAAGCCATCGGCAAGATTCTCATCAACGAACCGTTGCCATTACTATTTTCAACCTTACCACCCGCCTGATGGGGAACAACTCCCTGTTTCAGGCGCATAATTGCTGTGTGGGTAGTTTGACCAATATCAAAGACATCGCCACGGGGAGTCCAGTAAGCCTCCTTGTACCAACGCCAGAAGGAATTGGCTATAGCATCCAACGAATACCCCCTGCAAAGGCATTCTGCCAAGCAAAAGCTTAAGGAACTATCATCCGACCAAGTTCCTGGTGGTTGATTCCATGTGCCATAACCCTGCATCGTTGTCACTGGAGATTTTACTCGTTCAGCGCGGCTAGTAAACTCCACCGGCACACCCAACGCATCACCGACACATAAACCCATCAAACCAGACAACGTTTTTGTAGCGGTTAGCATTATTCATTCTCCACAAGAATTGCTCAAAATTAACTTTATAGATTCCCTCTATAGCTTGTTGCAACAGATGCTACAGCCTACTTTTCATCATCTATGAAAAGCTCGGCAAAAATTGTTAAGCGGGTATTCTATTTACCATTTTCTGACTTAGTTTTAGTTCCAAATATTGTGCCAGTTTTAAAAGCGTCTATTTTTGGAACAAAGAACCCAGATGAAAAGATATTGAATGTAATTATAACAGATTATTTATGATTTTCCAGGACAGTTAACTTATAAAACTCATGCATCAATAGGAACATTAAGTTAATAAAATTTGGGAAACATTTGGAACATTCTCACACAATTATCGACTTGGAATATACAAGTAAAAAATACAAAATTTGGTAAAAATATGAAGCGCTTACTCAAGTCTTTCATGACAATTTCTGCATTGTCTTCTTTACTAATTGCTCCTCTTGTTCTCTCAGCTGGTCAAGCTTCTGCTGAAACCAAAAAAGGTACTGATGCTAGCTATGTTGGTGCTGGTGTTGCAGCTGGCGTTACCAGTGGCGGACAAGGTATCAACGATGATGCAACATTTGGTGGTAATGTCACAGGTCGCGTGAAATTAGGAACTACGCCATTTTCTGCACGCGGTAATGTCCTTTGGAGTGATAAGACAAGTGCCATTATCCCAGAACTTTCTGTGGATGTGCCTATCGCTAATAGAACTAATGCCTATTTAACTGGTGGTTATTCTTTTGTAGAAAAAGATGGCTCACCAACTCCTATAGGTAATAAAGATTCAGTAGTGGTAGGTGCTGGTGTTGAATCGGAAGTTGCTAACAATTTCCTCGTCTACACTAACGCCAAAGTAGGAATTGGTGCTTACCAAAATAGCGATACTCCTGCTGTTAGCATTAATGGTGGTTTGGGCTATCGCTTCAAATAAATGATTATTGAGTCCTCAGTCAGTTTATACTTTACTTAAGTACTCAGGACTCAGCACTTAAAACTCACTACTTCAAAAAGCTGGTTTTGTTAAGTGTGACATCACTGACAAAGCCTGCTTTTGTCGTGGTAAAATTAAACTATTCCTCATTATTCCGGCCGGATTACCGGGGATAAAATAGCCGAAGGGTGCTGATTCGGCGTCTACTAATGCTTTATTGAGAATACTATACAAGTCTAATGGTTAAATCTGCTCCTTCCCCGATCGCAACCCGTAAGCCTTCCAAAGTAGAAGGAATCAAGGAAAATAGTAATTTTTTGCGTGAACCTGTAGCAACTGAAATCCTTCAAGACACTACCCATTTTACCGAAAATGCGGTGCAGCTTTTGAAGTATCACGGTTCTTACCAGCAGGATAACCGCGATAACCGCACCAAGGGACAGGAAAAAGATTACCAGTTTATGCTGCGGACAAAAAATCCGGGTGGTTTAGTACCGCCGGAGCTATATCTGGCTTTAGATAAAATTGCTGATGAGTATGGCAACCACACGTTACGAGCGACTACCCGTCAAGGTTTCCAACTGCACGGAATTTTAAAGAAGAATCTTAAATCAGCGATCGCCACTATTGTCAAGAACCTGGGTTCGACTTTGGGAGCTTGTGGTGACATTAATCGCAATGTGATGGCACCACCAGCCCCCTTTAAGAATCGCCCAGAGTACCAGTATGCTTGGGAGTATGCCCAGAATATTGCTGACTTGCTGACAGCCCAAACAGGCGCTTATTACGAAATTTGGTTAGACGGGGAAAAAGCAATTAGTGCTGAAGAAGCCCCAGAGGTGAAGGCAGCGCGACAACGCAATGGAAATGGGACAATTATCCATGACAACGAAGAACCGATTTATGGCACTCACTATATGCCCCGCAAGTTTAAAATTTGCGTGACGGTGCCAGGGGATAATTCGGTTGATTTGTATTCCCAAGACCTGACGTTGGTAGTGATTACCAATAAGAAGAAGCAATTAGAAGGATTTAATATTTTTGCTGGTGGTGGTTTAGGTAGAACACACGGAAAAGAAGAAACTTTCGCTAGGTTAGCAGACCCCATCGGTTATGTGGCGAAGGATGACGTTTACGACATAGTGAAAGCGATTGTTGCTACCCAAAGAGATTATGGCGATCGCACCGATCGTCGTCATGCCAGATTAAAATATTTAATCAACGAATGGGGTGTAGATAAATTCCGCACTCAAGTTGAAGAATATTTTGGTAAATCAATTGAAGCCTTCAAACCACTGCCAGAGTTTAAATATTACGACTTCCTCGGCTGGAATGAACAAGGTGATGGCAAGCTATTCTTAGGAATTTCCATTGACAATGGTCGAATCAAAGATGAAGGTTCGTTTCAACTGAAAACCGCTTTGCGGGAAATTGTCGAGCAGTTCAACTTGTCCATCCGTCTAACAGCGAACCACAACCTGATTTTTTACGATATCGAACCAGATAGCAAGGAAGCGATTCAAGACATTCTCAGCCGTCACGGTATCGTAGACGACCCTAGTAAAATCGAACCTTTAGTGCGGTATGCAATGGCTTGTCCCGCCTTACCTACTTGCGGCTTGGCAATCACGGAATCAGAACGGGCAATACCAGGGATTTTGGAAAGAATTCGCGCCCTTTTGGATAAAATTGGTTTACAAAATGAGCATTTTGTGATTAGGATGACAGGATGCCCAAACGGTTGCGCTCGTCCCTACTTAGCAGAATTGGGCTTTGTCGGTAGCGCTCCAGAATCTTACCAATTATGGTTAGGGGGTTCGCCAAATCAGACTCGGCTGGCGCAACCTTACACAGAGAAGCTGCACCATAATGATTTAGACAGCTTTCTAGAGCCGATTTTTGTCTACTTTAAGAAGTCACGGAAATCGAAGGAAAAATTCGGTGATTTTTGCGATCGCGTTGGTTTTGATGCCATCCGCGAATTTGCTGCCACTTACGATCCCCAAACAGCCAATGGTGCAAACAAATCGCGCCATCGGGTAAATTTAAAAGAAGAGGTTTATGGCAAGTTAAAGGAAGTAGCAGAAAGCCAAGGTAAGCCGATGACTCAGTTAGTCACTGAAGCGCTAGAAGCTTACTTCCAAAATCTTTCTTGACACTCCTACGGCTGTGAAACTAACAAAGAACGCTCAGTTTCACAGCCGTGGGATTCTTGAATCACAGGGTTCTAATGAACTTACCCTCATCAAACATCTTGACCGTTTGCCCAACGGCTGCACATCCTCTTAAGAAAACGACTTGAGCGGCTGCAACATCTCTGTTTATATATTGGCAAAAGTGTTACAAAAATATATATAAAAACATTACAAATAAAAGTCCAATGACAGATTGTATATTTTGGACTACGCAATACTTAAAATTACGCGAATGTAGTACATTCGCTAACAGTATCATTATTGGAACAGAAAACTGAGTTAAGCTTAAAAGTCTTATTGCGTAAGGATTCTTTTAAGGGTCATAGTAGCTCACTTTTCAAATCCTTAAGTAACCGCTTAACGGTAAATCAACGGTTTTATCGCAACGAGTTCTTAAATCTGGAATCCAAAAACTTAACAACTGTAATTCCCCTGAGTCTTTTTAACCAAAGAAGACTTAAATTAATGGGATGTACTACAAACAGAATTTGCCATAATTTTAAATATGTCAAAACTATCAGTTTTTAATTTCCTGCAATACTTAGATGCTGATGATAACTTGCAACAAGAAGTAAAATATTTAACTGAAATTGATCCAACAGATATTAGTAAGATTGTTGAACTTGCTAGAACTAAAACTGATATTGATTTAGGAACTAAATATAGTTTTAATGAAAATAGCTTAGTAGAAGTTCTTGTAAATTTAATGGATGAAAAAAAGAAAGCAAAAGAATTTTTAAGCCAAACGATTGGTGGTCAGGTAATTTATGTTATTCGTAGGATTGATGAAACAGGGTTTCAATATAATGTAATCATAAATTCTTTAAAGTATTTTTCTGAACCATTTTTAAATAATATATACAAAAATAAACCCACAGGCTTAGTATGAGTCAGCCAAGGAACAAATCGAGTTACCATTTTATTGTTCTAGGTCTCATTTCTGCATCAATAGCTCTTTTTATATTGCTTATGGGAGAGTTTGGACTTATCCCTATCCTTTCAGAAAACCTCTCGAATTATGAATCTGAGAGAGATGCTTCTTTAAGCAACTTACCTAGCTCCTCTCGTCCACGCAAAAATATTACGACTGCAACTTTAGTTAATAATCTTTCGGGAGGTGGTTGGTATTATGCATTAGGCATTACCCCAGATGGTAAGACCTTGGTTAGTGGGAATGAGAACGACATTATCGAAATCTGGGATCTCCAAACAGGAGAGTCGAAATTTACCCTCACAGAGCATAGAGGCTCGGTTCTTTCCGTTGCTATCAGCCAAGATGGTAAAACATTGGCCAGTGGAAGTAAAGACAAAACTATTAACATCTGGAACCTACAAACAGGAAAGTTAAAATCTACCCTTGTTGGTCATTATGATCAGGTTTGGTCTGTAGCTATCACCCCGGATGGTAAGACCTTAGTCAGTGGGAGTGCTGATGATACTATTAAAATCTGGAATCTGCAAACAGGAGAGTTGAAATTAACCCTCCCTGCTCACTTACGGACAGTTCGTTCTTTAGTAGTCAGCCCTGATGGAAAGACTTTGGTTACTGGAGGTGTTGATATTATTAAAATTTGGAACTTGCAGACAGGAAAGCTGAAAGCCACTCTGACTGGTCATTATAATACGATTTTTTCTTTAGTCATTAGCTCGGATGGTAAGACTTTGATCAGCGGGAGTTGTGACAGAACGATCAAAATCTGGAACCTGCAAACAGGAGAATTGAAATCTACACTTAGTGGACATAATGACTGTACTTGGTCTGTAGCTATTAGCCCAAATGGTAAGACCTTGTTCAGTATAGGTGATGACCTCAGTATCAAAATCTGGAACCTGCAAACACGAGAGTTAGAATCTACTCTCTATGCTAATCCTAGTGCAGTTTTTTCCCTAGCGATGACCCCCGATGGTAACACTTTGGTAAGTGGAGATTACGGAACTATCAAGATTTGGCGACTATTTTCTCAGTGATGACTGTTGAAATTTTATTGAAATAAAAACCCTAATTCAACTACTGGAGTTTGGGGTAGTGTTACTGAAACTGCATTCTAATCAGTTGTGGTTAAACTAGGCTAACAAAGACGATTTTACTCGAAAAAACATGGTTCATCAATCTATGAAAGCTGTTCCCCGAAATATGAGAAAAACGGGGATGCTTCTTTTCCGTAACGCATTCATGGAGGCTTGTCATGGTGACAAGCTTATCTGTATAGTACACGCGGCTCATGCGGCAGAGATACTTTTGAAAGCCAGAATAGCTCAAGAACACCCACTATTAATTTTCTCCAAATTGCCTACTCCAGCAAAAGGCTCTAAGGAGGATCTTAGTCTGATTGAGCTACTAGAAAGTGGGCGCACTCTGGGCTATGATGAGTTACCTAATCAACTGTGGGCAACAACTGGAATTAAAATTGAGCGACTTGAACAGTACAAAGAATTCGGTAGAATAAGGAACCAAATTATTCACCTTTCAATACCAAATACAAAAAAGGCACCAGATGAACTAACGCTGCTTTATTCCCTTGAGCTATTAGATCCTTTGGTAGAGAGCTTTTGGGGTCGCTCGGTTTTTGACTTCATAAAAAATGATTATCTCTACGATATGGATGGTTTTCTTAGCAGTGGACTACTCGAAGAGAGAATCAAAAAAATCCATCCAATAGATGAAAGATTGAGGCGATTATTGGGAGAAAATAGTAGAAAAAACCTGGAAATATTGGAAAGCTTGTCCGAAATGAATGAACCTGATGAATCTAAATCCAATAAAAATTTCAATCCAACATTAGAAGATTACTTGAAATATGAACAAGAAAAACCTCAAGATGCTTATCCCTACGCTTCTGAAAGTGAACTTATGGAACACTGGGAAAACTTTCTAAACTCTTTTTAGAAGAAGAAATGGTACTCTTAGGGGTGAAATGAGCAGTGGATGCTGTTGGCGAAGTAAAAAGTAGACAGGGGTTCGGTCAGGGCGATTCTTGAAGAGATGATAGAGGAATATGGTGAATGAACGACGTTGTAGAAAATAGCAAGAACGTAAAACTTTTATCCAGTAAACGTTGTAGACGTTGTAAACGACATAACTCTGTCAGATGTATAGCCGCAATTGCTACAAACATGAACACGTTCTGACAAGTCTTTTTTAACTGTTTCAGTATACAGTTTAGTTAACACATCCACAGGAAAACTGAACTATGGTAACAACAGCAAAATTCGCAGAAACTAGGGATGTGCTGCAAAACATCAGCTGGCAGACGTTCAAAGCTATGCTGGCAGATATGGGATCTGAGCGAAATAAAAGGCTAGCTTATGACAACGGAATAGTAGAAATTATGACCCCCCTGATGCCACACGAGAACTCAAACCGTCTCATCGAAGGTTTTGTTCTTGTGTTGTGTGAAGAATTTGGTTTAGAAGTTAAAAGCGCTGGTTCGTTGACTATGACGCGGGATGATTTGGAACGAGGAGCCGAACCGGACAGTAGTTACTATATCCAAAATGAATTCTTAGTCCGCAACAAAGAAAATATTGACCTGAGTACAGACCCACCACCAGATTTAGTATTGGAAGTAGAATACTCCAGATCCAAGATAGACAAGTTAGCTCTTTATGCTTCAATGGGAGTCCCAGAATTCTGGCGGTATAACGGAAATGTCTTGAGGATCTACGCCCTTAACAGTGGGCAATACTCACAGAGCGATCGCAGTCCAACTTTTGCGCCTGTGCTGGTGACAGAGATTCCCCGATTTATCCAAGAAAGCAAGAAAGTTGGACAAATAGCAGCAACTCGTGCTTTCCGTACCTGGATTAGACAACAGATTTCTACAGCAGGGCAATAATTTATTAAGAAAAATGTCTCAACTGCAACGAATAGCGATCGCACCCTCCCAATTTCAACAAGGGCAAATTTTGCTCACCAAAGAACAACAGCATTATTTGGGGCGTGTGTTGCGCTTGCGTGAAGGCGATCGCTTTATTGCAATGGATGGTAAAGGAAAATGGTGGTTATCACAGCTAGCAGGGGAACAAGCACAGGTTTTAGAAGCGCTTTTGGTGGAAACAGAATTACCTGTATCAATTACGCTGATGGTGGCGTTGCCCAAAGGTAATGGATTTGATGAAGTAGTGCGGTGTTGTACAGAGTTGGGAGTAACTTGTATTGCACCAGTATTGAGCGATCGCACTTTGCTTCATCCTAGTCCTCAAAAGCTCGAACGCTGGCGGCGCATCGCTGCGGAAGCCGCCGAGCAATCAGAGCGCTCTTTTGTACCAACAATTTTAGAGCCTGTTACTTTTAACACTGCTGTTACCACTAATCAGACAATTCACAGTTACATTTGTGAGGCTCGTGGTGAGTATCCCCATTTAAACAAAGTGCTGAATAGCATCTCTGGCGAGATTGTTATTGCTACTGGCCCAGAGGGAGGATGGACAACACAAGAAGTAGAGAATGCGATCGCATCTGGATTTGAGCCTGTTTCCCTTGGTCGCCGCATCCTGAGAGCAGTTACAGCCCCAATAGTAGCATTATCCTTGATTACCGCAGCTTGTGAAGTATAAATGATTTATAGCTCACGCAAAAGTGATTTTGCGCGAGACATTGATCCAGTGGATTGAAACATGATTGAGCAAGTTGCGATCGCCTTTGAGCGTAAAGATTATCAAACAGCTGCTAAATTACTGAAACAGTTGCTAGTAGAATCGCCAGAACATCCTTGGGTACAATTTTATCTCGGTCGGCTGCATGAAGTATCTGGAAAGCTCCAGGATGCGGAAAAAGTTTATCGGCAACTGCTGCGAGATACGAGGAATAGTAGAATAGTGACCATCGCACGTCAAGGTTTGCGACGGCTACAAGAAATCGAACTAGAAGAAAGACAAAGAGCTATTTCCCAAGCAACAGCCGAAGGGAATAACAGCGAACTGGGCGTACTAGTTTTAGAGCCACTCAGTAACGAACTGAAAACAAAAGCGTCTCGCAAATTTGCCCAGATTATGCAGCTAGACCCCTATACTGCAAGGCTGCTACTACCAAGCCGTGGCTGGAGATTGTACCGCATTGGCCCAGTGGGAGAACTAAAATTTTACGGCAAACAGTTACAGCAGGCTGGGATTCCTTGCTTTTGGGCAACAATAGCTCAAATTCAACAAATTCAAGTTTATCAAGTCAAATATTTCCAAGAATTTACCCCACAAGCTACTGTTGTTTGCCGTAATGAGACAAATCAAGTCGGTTCTCTTACCTTTGACTGGTCAGAAGTTACAGCAAGAGTAGTGGGACTGTTGCCCATTTTTGAGGAAGTAGTAGATCGTGATGTGCGCGGTAAACTAGAACGGAAAACTCAAACACAAGACTATGCCCAGTTTTGTGATTTACACATACCTGGTAGACGTTGCATTCTCCGACTTTATGATAACGGCTATGAATTTCAGCAAGGTTTAGAAATTATTCCCCAGGCTAGCCAAAATACAATCAGAATTAATTGGAATAGTTTATCAAGTTGGATTGACCAACAACTACCTCAAGTCAAAATTTGGTCAGATTTCACATGCTTTGCAGATACAACATTAGATCAAACAGAAATGCTGAGTCATATTAAGTCTCAGATTCATTTGTTGCGTATGGAACAGACTAATTGGGACTCAGCTTTTCATTTATATAGTGGGCTAGTGTTTGTTAAATAATTCGTAATTCGTAATTAATTTACCTATTAAGTAGGCAGGCATAATTAAATATAAAATAAAATCCTAGTTCGTAGTGAGTGATTCATCGCTCAAAACAAGGATTATCAGGACTAAAGTCCTTACTATAAACTTTTATTTATGCCGAGCTACTTACCTAGCTTAAGAAGTAAATTCACAAATCAAATAGGAGTGTTATATAGGACTAATATTTGATTTCTGAAAAAGCTCCGTACAGATCGAAAAGCCTAATTCCCTACTCCCTACTCCCTACTCCCCACTCCCCGCCCACATAGACAATTTCAAAAATCAAATACGATTCCTATATCAAATCTATGAATACAGTAATTGCTAACAATCAACATTTAGGCGGTTTGTATGTCCAATCGCCTCAAGGAGAGCAGCTATTTTTTCCGCTCAAGCACACAGAAGTTATAGCAAAAATTGCGGGTAACTTGTCACGAGTTGAAGTAATTCAAAGCTTTGAAAATCCTTTCACACAGGCTTTAGAAGCAATCTATATCTTTCCATTACCTGATGAGGCAGCAGTGGATGATATGGAAATCAAAATAGGTAGCCGCACCATCAAAGGTAATATTAAAAAACGTGAAGAAGCTGTAGCCATCTACGAAAAGGCAAAACAAGAAGGACGCACCGCCGGACTTCTAGAACAGGAACGTGACAACATTTTTACCCAATCTCTGGCTAACATCAAACCTGGTGAACAAATTGATGTCACAATTCGGTACACAGAAAGCTTAAAATTTGAGGCAGGAAACTACGAATTTGTTTTCCCGATGGTTGTAGGGCCAAGATATATTCCAGGAACGCCGATAGATGATAGCGGTGATACAGACATAGTTCCTGATGCTTCTCGCATTACACCACCCGTAGTCTTAGAAGGAACGCGTAGGCGTAGCCCGTCGCAGACATCGCGTCACAATATTAATGTCACAGTAGAAATTGATGCAGGTTTACCAATTTCTCAAGTGCGTTCTCCTTCACATCAATTACAAATTGAACACTCCGGTGAAATCGTGCGAATTCAATTAGCCCCAGAAGATACAATTCCCAACAAAGATTTAATTCTCCGCTATCAATTTTCTGGTAAAGAAACTCAATCTACAGTATTAACCCAAGCCGACGATCGCGGCGGACATTTCGCAATATATCTGATTCCAGCTTTGGAATATTCCACTGATGAAATTGTCCCTAAAGATGTCGTATTTTTGGTGGATACTTCCGGTTCCCAATCTGGCGATCCGTTGCGAAAGTGTCAGGAATTGATGCGGCGATTTATTAATGGGTTGAATCCTAACGATACTTTCACAATTATCGATTTTTCCGATAGAGTCAGACAGTTATCACCAACACCTCTGGCGAATACACCAGAAAATCGTGCCCAAGCGATCGCTTATATTAACAATTTACAAGCTGATAGCAGCACAGAAATGCTCAGTGGCATTCGTACAGCTATAAATTTACCCACACCCACCGGAAGATTACGCAGTGTTGTACTTCTAACCGATGGCTATATCGGTAACGAAAATGAAATTTTGGCAGAAGTACAACAGCACCTACAACCAGGAAATCGCCTTTACAGTTTTGGTGTTGGTAGTTCAGTTAACCGTTTTTTACTGAATCGCATCGCCGAAATTGGCCGGGGAATCTCCAGAATTATTCGTCATGATGAACCCACAGAAGAAGTTGCCGAAGAGTTTTACAAGCAAATTAACAACCCTGTACTCACGAATATTCAAATCTCTTGGCAAGGTGACACAGAATCGCCTGTAATTTACCCAAAGATAACGCCTGATTTATTTTGCGAACAACCATTAGTTTTATTTGGTCGCAAACAGGATAGAGCCAGAGGTAATCTGCAAATCTCCGGCATTGCTGCGAGCGGTAAGCACTACGAAAAAACGTTTCACCTCATATTTGAGGAAACAGGAAATCTTGCTGTAGCGCAGTTATGGGGACGTGCTTGCATTAAAGACTTGATGAATCAAATGGTGAGTTTTGAAACCAAAGCTGGTGTAGAAGCAGTTACAAAAACAGCCTTAACTTATCAACTACTTTCTCAATACACCGCTTTTGTTGCTGTCAGTGATGACGTGCGAGTTGAACCAGGAAGCGAATATGTATCTATGCAGATGCCAGTGGAAATGCCTGAAGCAGTTAGTTACCAAGGAGTGTTTGGCAGTACTCCAGGTGGTGGTTTTGCGCCTAAAATATTACTCTCAAAGCCATCAGCGCTAGCCTCAGAAGAAGCTCCAGATTTTCTCCGGCAAAAGCGATCGCCACAATCCCCAGTAGCCAAAGAAGTCGAGATATCTTTGAGCTTTGATTTAGAGGAGATGGAACAAGATGAAATACCAGACGCAGCCATTAACCATCAGTTAGAAGTTATCAGTGCAACTGGCTTAGATGAAACAGGAATTGCTGACCTAACCCAACACCTTCAACAACTAAACTTTCCTTCAGGCTTCAGTGGTGAAATCGTCTTTGAATTCAGTGTCAACAAAGGTCGCGTAGGAGGGATAGTGTTGGATGAAAAAGTCTCGACTCTAAAAGATGCAGTTGTAGTGGAGAAAATTAAGCGATCGCTCCTACTTTGGAGAGTTCCCCCATCTACAACTGGTATTGTCTTAATATTGCGTATTCACACTTAAACTATTAGTATTTATAAACACTAAAAAGACGCGAAATTTCGCGTCTCTGTGATTTAACCAGGGGTTTTAACCTGACGTGCCATGTCTAAGAAAGCGCTCATATTTGCCCCTGGACGCCGACGGCCATTAGAGCTAGTAGCCGAAGGAGCGAGATATTTAGGCGCAAAGGTAGTTTCCTTTGGTTCCTCTTTGAGGACTTTGGCTGCTGCGGCTTTTGCATTTTTGCCAGGTTCAATTTTAAGACCCTCAGCAGTCTGCACTAGCGTAACATCAGGTGGTTTAGGATTTTTAGCTGGTTTTTCCTTAGTTTTAGCTGCGGCAGTTTTTGTTCCGTTCAATGAAGCTGGCTTGGATGCTTCTGGCGCTTCTGGTGCTTCTGTTGCCGTTACTTTCTTAACATTCGATACAACTGTCTCTGCTACTTTCTTAGCGTTCGATGCTACTTCTTGAGCAGCATCTTTGGCTTCGTCCAATTCCAAGAAGTAGCCGTTGCTTTTCTTCTTTCCTCGTAACAGTCCGGTAACAAAATCCAAAATACCCGAAATTAACTTTTTGATAAAATCCATTACAATTACTCCTGCCTTTTACCTTTTATATTTGAAACTCGACCGTAATTGTTAAAAATTACGACAAAATGTTACATTTTCTACTTTGCGTCACCCCATTGTAGTGACAACCCTTATAGGTTTGTGCTTAATCAACATTGTAGTAAAACTATAGGGCAAATGTTCTTTTGCAAGCACTTGCGACCTGTATACACCGAGAACTAATTATTAAATTTTACTGTAACTAAGAGCAAGATTCTGAAAGCAGGCTTTACAAAAATTAACATTTCTTTGTTTTAAAATTGCTGATTGAAGAAAACAACCAGAGGGGGGAGTGTCATAGTCTGTTGGCAAATAGCGCTGGCTATAAGTTAAATTTTATACGAACTATCTTTGGGAGCATTTCAGTTTTGCAAAAATGTCTTTTAAAGAATCCGAAAAGCAACAGCTTCAGTTTGTAGAGCAGTATGTACCTACAAAAGTGAAATACACCCTAAAATTGAGCCAGATTTTGTAAATGAACATTGAAAATCAAAAACGCAATCCCGTTTTGTTAATACACGGAATTGACGACACAGAGGCAGTTTTTCATAAAATGGCGGGTCAGTTAAGACTACAGGGTTGGTCTGTATATTCCCTGGATCTCTTACCTAACAATGGAAATGTGGGTCTTGATGAGTTGGCAAAGCAAGTAGCAGATTATGTTACAGCCACCTTTGCACCAGAACAACACCTGGATTTAGTAGGCTTCAGCATGGGAGGAATTGTCAGCCGTTACTATGTCCAGCGATTGGGAGGAATTAACCGCGTTCAGAGATTTATCACAATATCTTCGCCCCATAATGGAACTGTGGTTGCTTATGGTTCCTGGCGTTCTGGTTGCGTACAAATGCGCCCCGACAGCGTTTTTCTCAAGGATTTAAATTCTGATGCTGTAATGTTGGGGCAGATAAATTTTACATCTATCTGGACACCTTATGATTTGATGATTGTCCCAGCGAATAGTTCACAAATGTCCGTAGGAAACGAAGTCATAGTACCAGTTGCTCTACACCCTTGGATGCTGACAGACCCCAGGAGTTTAGCAGCAGTTAAAGCAGCTTTAGCAGAGGATATTAAGCTGCCCTTATTTAAAAAAGCATCCAGTCAGTAGGTAGAATGCTTGCCACACTAGATTTATTCATCTTTAAATTAGACATCTCCAGAAATTAAATATGCGTTACCCAGAACCCTTGTAGAGACGTAGCAGTGCTACGTCTCTACATTCTTTTTCGGAGATGTCTATTACGAATTTCTCAAGTTCTATCCCCAATTTGCGTATGTTCGTAACTCCCAAAAATCGCCTCTGGGTGACGATAATACTTGAACTCCATGAGGTTATAAAAAGGATCTTCTAAAAAGAAAGTGCGATGTTCAAGAGGAGAACCAACAAAGCGGTTTTTGGTTTCCTCACGAAAAGGTAGCTGTTGTTGTTGTGCCCTTTCTAGTAAGTCTTGCCAGTCACGTTCTTGGGTAAAAATTAGCCCAAAGTGTCTAGGATATATACTGTGTTGCGGTGTCAAGGGTTCTTTGGTGACGTGAGCTACTAATTGATGACCGTAGAGATTAAGAATCAGGGCGTGATGGTTTTCACGACCAGGAATGCAGCCTAAGCCATCCACGTAATATACTTTTGTTTGGGCAATGTCAGTCACAGGGAAAGCAAGATGGAATAAAGTTTGGCTCATAGCTTGTGTGGAAAAGACTAGTAATTGATGCTATCTACAATTTATGCTGTTAAATCTTGATTGTGGTCAACTTGAACACAATTTTAATTGACATTAACTTATATCCTTTATCCTTATAACTAAGATTGGAGATTGAGTACCACTTCATCTGCTGCACCCTACAACTGTAGACTTCGCCCTGCATCTACATAATTTACACTTAATTATTTAGTTAATAATACAAACATATTACTTTAGCTGCGGAGGTGTCATAAATTAAGCACTAGTACAGCACGACGTAAATAAAACACTCATTCCAAATCAACGAAACTCTTACGTTGTATCATTTTGATTTTTGACTTCCGCCTTGCGGTACTAAGGGTAACAAATTAGTTATTCTGTTGATATTCAGACAAAATTACTCATTGATTAATTGCTGATGTCATCCTTAATTAATTCTGTTAATCCCTGGTTGCTGGCGGTAGGATTAAACACAATTCTATTGGGTTTAGCTTGGATTGCTCCGAAAAAGCTGCTTACCCCTGCTGGATTATTTCACGCCTGGTTTCTGGCCATCCTAATTTGGGTAACTCTAGGCTGGCAAGGATATACAGTAGTAATGTTCTATTTTCTCGTTGGTTCTGGTGTTACCCGCATCGGAATGGCGCAGAAGGAGGCTGAAGGAATTGCCGAAAAGCGCTCTGGGGCAAGAGGCCCAGAAAATGTTTGGGGTTCGGCTTTGACAGGGGCACTGTGTGCTTTAGGAGTAGGGATAATAAATTCGGGATTTATTGTACCTAGTTCCCAATCTCTAGTCCCCAATCCCCAGTCCCTATTATTGTTAGGCTATGTAGCGAGTTTCAGTACCAAGCTGGCTGATACCACTGCTAGTGAAGTCGGTAAGGCGTATGGTAAAAGCACCTTTCTAATTACCACATTCCAACCAGTGCCTCGCGGTACAGAAGGGGCGGTAAGCTTGGAGGGGACTTTAGCTGGGATTGTGGCTTCTGTAGCGATCGCATTTGTTGGTTGGGGAGTTGGTTTAATTGATCTATTAGGAGTAGTTTGGTGTGTACTCGCAGCATTTATTGCCACTAACTTAGAAAGTGTGATTGGGGCAACATTGCAATCTAAGTATACCTGGCTGACCAATGAGGTAGTAAACATTTTTAATACATTAATCGGTGCGATCGCAGCTGTGTTACTTGCCTGGACATGGATAAGTATAATTAAGTAGACAGGTGAGAATAAAGGATTACTTATTAAGGTTACGCCCTCAGCTGCTACAACTTTGGTTATATAAGCAACTGGCAAGAAACAATTCTTAATATGTTTTACTTTATTTTCGCCTATCTAACCTAGTCATCATTCATTTTTCCAGAATAATTAGCTTGTAAGCTAAAAAACATCTAATTTGCATAATCGAATTTAGATATAACTCTTGTGGGGTGGGCATCCTGCCCGCCCAATATATAAAATTTAAATGTGGAACAGCTTAGTAAGCGGCTCCAGCACTGCTTTTATACAACTAAATGATCATTAGCTGATTTACCTGATTATTTATCTGAATTTATAAAGATTTGGTTATACAACTGGTTTTGGCTTATAACTAATATTTTAAATCCTGTTCTGTCCCCACTAGACCGTAAAAGTAATTATGGGAAATTATTTTATTTACTAGTTATATAATTTTTTGAACATTTAGATGTAATTAGTTCATAAAATCTTTATCATATTTAATCATCAATGACCAAATACTTTTTATATGATTTAATTTAAAAGTCTTATAAGTTCTTAATCATTTTCACATAGTTAGTTCATGGAATCTTTATCATTTTTGACAATCAATGACAAAACAATTTCTATTGAGTCAGCAGTAAAGTACCTGCAAGCCTCTGGAAAATTGGGACAGTTCATTGGGGATATTCTCCGTCAGTACGTAATTGAGGAAGAAATCCGAACACGAGACGATATTGAGATTGGTACAGCAATAACTGAACAGGCAATTATTGACTTTAGGCTGAAAAACCAACTGATTGACCCCCAAAGTTTTCAAGAATGGTTAAAGTCCAACAACACAGATTATGCTACCTTTCACACATCGGTGGCTTTTGGTTACAAGTTAGAAAAGCTAAAAACTGTAGTGACCCAAGCAAAAGTCTCAGAATATTTTATTGAACGCAAAATTTTTTTAGATCGGGTGGTACTTTCTCGGATCGTTGTTGATAATCGAGAATTGGCAGACGAACTACACACCCAAATTGAAGAAGGAGGTAGTTTTGAGCAACTAGCTAAAGAGTATTCCCTTTCAGATGACCGAATTGTGAACGGCATGATGGGAATAGTCAGCCGAGGAAGTATGCCGGATATATTACGGGCAGCTATTGATGTGGCCAGTCCTGGACAATTGATAGGGCCAATAGAAATCGTTGGCAAAGACTCTCCCCAAGGAGAAGGCCCTTATGGTTTGTTTCGAGTAGAACAATTTCTGCCAGCGTCTTTAGAAGATACTCAACTAAATCTTGCACTACAAAATGAGTTGTTTGAGAAATGGCTAGCAGAGAAAATTCAAAAACTGACAGTCAAATTACAAGTGAGTTAAATATTCTGGATAATGAATCTTTACGATTAAAAGTGCTAGCTTCTTTGCCTTGGAATCAGCCACCGTTATGTTGGCTGACTCCCGAACAACAATCCCGATTGGAAAAGGAGTCCCAAACTCGTCAGTATCGTCTAGGAGAGAAAATCTGGTCAAACGATGTTGGCGGTTACCAATTCTTAATTGTGGCTGGAAAAGTCCGTTTACGAGAAGAAGGCGTTGGCAAACCTTTAGCCGCCCTAGATGTGGGGGATTGGTTTGGTGACTTCCAAAAGCTATCTGGGGATTTTAAAGCTGTAGCTGCTAGTAAAGAAGTAGTAGTAGTGTGTTGGCATACAGCGTTGTGGGCAGAATTTTCTAACCCACAAATTCAGGAATTCTGGCAAGTGTTACCAGTGGACGTAGAGAGAGAGAAAGACACATTTTCCTTCTCTTCGACTCCTTCACTAGCGCCAGCCTCAGAAGGAACTTCTAGCCCCCACAGCATCCAACCCCAAAGAGGACTTCCGGCTGCCAATCTGATCGTCTCAAATTATCCCTTTGTTGCTAGCTGGAACACTGCTGCTGCTTGTTTAACAATGGTGGCGCAACAGTTAGAAAATTCTGTGCAACTGGAATGGGTGCAGCGCCAACTCAGAGGACAACGCCCAAAACAGGTTGTGGAAGCAGGAGAAAAGTTAGGGTTAGTGTTGCGGCGGTTACAAGTGAGTTGGGGTGAGTTGCGACAATTATCATTTCCAGCTTTACTGCTGTGGAATTCTGATTCACCTCAGAATCCATCTTGGGTGGTGGCTTATGGAGTTAAAGGCGATCGCTTGATTATCGCTAATCCTCTAAATCCCGATCGCATTTGTGAAAGCTTACCGCAGTCGATAGTTGAAGCGTGTTGGGATGGGCGATTATGGCAAGTAGAACTCATATCCCAGCAAGAAAAATTTAACCTAAGTTGGTTTACCCCAGCAGTTTGGAAATATAAGGGATTGCTCACAGAAGTATTGTTAGCATCTTTTACCTTGCAGCTTTTGGGGTTAACAACACCACTAATTACGCAAGTTGTCATTGATAAAGTGATGGTGCAGGAGAGTTTGCCGACTCTCGATGTAATGGCGATCGCACTTTTGTTCGTAGCCATATTTGAGTCCATACTTGGCATTCTGCGCCTATTCATCTTTACCCATACAGCTCGTCGTCTGGATTTGAGTTTATCAGCACAGCTATTTCGCCATCTGATGCGTCTGCCATTAGCTTATTTTGAGTCGCGGCGCGTCGGAGACACAGTAGCACGAGTCCAGGAACTCGAACAAATACGTCAGTTTCTCACAGGTACAGCATTAACTGTGATTCTGGATAGCATCTTTGCTGTGGTGTACCTAGCATTGATGTTTTACTATAATATTCCACTTACCTTTGTGGCTTTAGCAGTACTGCCGCTATTTGCCACATTGACGATAGTTGCAACACCAATTCTGCGTAACTGGCTCAACGAAACCTTTAACCGGAGTGCTGATAGTCAATCGTTTCTAGTAGAGACAATCACCGGAATTCACTCCGTTAAAGCCCATGCAGCAGAACCAGTAGCCCGCGATCGCTGGGAAGGCTTATTTGCTCGCTTCATTCGCACAGGTTTTAAAGCTTCTACCACCTCCAATATCAGCAGCAATATCGGTGACTTCCTCACCAATTTGTCTACCCTGCTGATTCTCTGGTTTGGCGCTAAGTTAGTCATCGAACAAAAGCTTACAGTCGGACAGCTTGTTGCCTTTCAAATGCTGTCTGGTAGAGTCACAGGCCCGCTTTTGCGCTTAGTACAGTTGTGGCAAACCCTCCAACAAGTGCTACTTTCTGTAGATCGCATTGGTGATATTCTTAACGTCTCTCCAGAAGCTGAACTGGGAACCGGTCTAGTTTTACCACCCCTAAAAGGACAAGTCACTTTCGAGCAAGTATTTTTTCGCTACCGCCCGAACTTTGAAGCAATTCTACGGGGAATATCTTTCAATGCCGAACCAGGGCAATTTGTTGGCATTGTCGGACGTAGCGGTTCTGGGAAAAGTACCCTGTCTAAGCTATTGCAACGCCTTTATCAAATTGAATCAGGACGCATCCTTATTGATGGTTTTGATATAAAAAGTGCCGATTTAGCATCACTGCGGCAACAAGTTAGTGTAGTTCTCCAAGAAGACTTTTTATTCAACGGTTCCATTTTGGAAAATATCACTCTCGGTAGTCCCGACATTACCGCAGAGCAAGTAGTAGAGGCGGCAAGATTAGCAGTAGCTCACGACTTCATCAGTCAATTACCCTACGGTTACGAAACCAACGTTGGCGAACGTGGTACAGCTTTATCTGGTGGACAGAGGCAACGTATTGCTCTTGCAAGGTTATTTCTTTCTCAAGCGCCGATTTTAGTTTTGGATGAAGCTACCAGCGCTTTGGATAGTGAAACTGAACAGCAAGTACTGCAAAACCTGCAAAAAATTTCTGCTAATCGTACCGTGTTTTTAATTGCTCACCGTTTTGCTCCCCTCAAACGTGCTGATTTGATTTTGGTATTGGAGCAAGGCGTGATTGCCGAACGTGGTACTCACTCACAATTGTTGCAACAAAAGGGTTTGTATTGGTCACTATATCAACGGCAGCAAGCAAACATTTAACTAACTCAAAGCTTGTTGTTACATAAAAGATAAACGTCTGGAAAGCCGCTTAAGTATAGTTTTTGGCGAATGGAGTATAACTCCATTCGCAATTTTAATTTTGATGGTTTTAATGATTACCCTCGCTCCAGTTTGAGTGGTGTAAATACTTTTATAGGAATCGTATTTTATTTTTGAAATTATCTATGTGGGCGGGGAGTAGGGAGTAGGGAATTAGGCTTTTCGATCTGTACGGAGCTTTTTCAGAAATCAAATATTAGTCCTACATAGGCCAACACAGTTCAGTTAAGGATTTTTGGTACTGATTTTATATCTGTAGAGACGCGTTAGCGTAGCGGGGCGTTCGCTTTTAGCGTCTTGCAGAGAAGTCCAGTACAATTTCGCGTCTCTACCAAGGTTTTTGGGCTTAACCCAAGCGTATTGTTTTATAGGCAGCGATCGCAGTATTTTTAAAAGTAGTAACAGTTATAACGTTTTCTTCTCCTCGCACTAGTGTTTATTAATACACTTTAAAGATTTAATATTCACTTGATAAATTTACTCTTAATACAAACCACACTTGCCAGAAGGTTTTTTGGTAATAAAATTAGCATTTTCTTATGAAATTTCATAGTAATTATTGACAATGGGGCTTATTCACACATTGAAATCTTCTTATGAAGATTTTAAAGCTTCAACCTGTCAAAAAACGATTGCTATCTTTGAGAAAAAATAATTATGCTCTTTGATGATGTTAATAACAATATGTTGTCAAATAAACAGCTAAATGTTACTTCAATCTCCTCATTAGATAGCTTTAATACGAAAAATGACTACAGCCTCAACTTCAGCAGAAGTAGTAGCTATAACTCAGGCGATGCTGATGTGCAGTTGTTAAACAATGCTGACTCCGAAAATAGCAGTAACGCTACTACTAATGCTTTTAGCGCTCAAAATTATAACTCCACTAATGGCTATGGCTTGATTAATGGAGCAGCAGCAGTAGCTAGAGCAATTGGTCAGAATGCCTTTGCTGATGTTCCTGCTCTTGGTGGCAATAATTGGGGAGCAGACCTTGTTAAAGCACCCGAAGTCTGGGCACAGGGATACACAGGTAAAGGCGTTGTTGTTGCTGTTGTAGATACTGGCGTTGACTATAACCACGAGGATTTAAAAAATAATATCTGGACAAATACCAAGGAAATTGCGGGTAATGGTATTGATGATGATGGCAATGGCTATATCGATGATAATTACGGCTGGAACTTCTCTGATAAAAACAACAACACCCTAGATAAAAACGGTCACGGCACTCATGTTTCCGGCACGATCGCAGGAGAAAATAATAACTACGGTGTCACTGGTATTGCATACAATGCCAAAATTATGCCCGTAAAAGTTTTAAATGAATCTGGCTCTGGTTCTTATAGTTCCATATCTAAAGGTATTCGCTACGCTGTGGATAATGGAGCTAATGTGATTAACCTCAGTTTAGGAGGCACATCTTCCAATCGTACTTTAGAGTCAGCCATTAACTACGCCAGCAGCAAAGGAGTAATTATCGTCATGGCAGCAGGTAATGATGGTGACTCATTACCAGACTATCCCGCCCGCTATGCATCCAAGTCGGGAATTGCCGTTGGCGCAGTGGATAGGAATAATAATATGCCCGATTTCTCTAACCGCTCTGGAACGGATGAAATCGCTTACGTCACAGCCCCAGGAGTCAAGGTGTACTCCTCAGTTCCGAATAATCAATATGGCACTTATAGCGGCACGTCTATGGCTGCTCCCCATGTTGCTGGTGTAGTTGCCCTGATGCTTAGTGCTAACCCCAACTTGACTGATGCCCAAGTCCGTCAGATTGTCACAGAAACCGCAGAGAATAGTACACAAAGTACAAATAGTTCAAATATTTCTAATGTCAGTTCTCTGGCGAGTCAGGCGATGTCTACGACGGGCTATGCCGGAGCAGACACAGCAGAAAATAGTTCACAAAGTAAAATTTCTAGTTTCTCTAGTTTTAATATTTACAATGTTAGTTCTCTGGCAAGGCAGGTGATTTCTGGCAACAATTTGCTAGCTATAAACGCACAAATCGGAAATTATCTCACATCACAGACAATTTCTAGTTTTAATAGGTTCAATTTTGGTTCTTTAATAGACCAGACGATTACAAAAACAGCAGAATATCTAACACCAGACACTATTTCTAGTTTGAATAGTTATGATGTCAGTTCTTTAATAGACCAGGCGATTACAAAAACAGCAGAATATCTAACACCAGACACTATTTCTAGTTTGAATAGTTATGATGTCAGTTCTTTAATAGAGCAGACGATTACAAAAACAGCAGAATATCTAATACCAGACACTATTGCTAGTTTGAATAGTTATGATGTCAGTTCTTTAATAGACCAGGCGATATCTAACGACAAGCTGCTAGGCAATTACCTTTACTCTTGGGTA
Organism: Nostoc sp. CHAB 5834; assembly: GCA_020829485.1. The sequence continues at coordinate 45,343 of JAIVFU010000056.1, forward strand.
TAGTCGTCAGAAAAACGTTCGTTCCTTGGAATCCTGGGATGATAGTGATTTAATCGATTGATAGTAATTGGTTTTTTCTGTTCAGCAGGCATATTTCGCCAACCTAAATCTTTGAGGATTTTCTTAGCTGCAACTTCACCTGTTATACAACCCCCTTCCATATATCCCTGGTAGGACAAAGAACAGTGTTCACCAGCAAAAAATAGATTACCTACACGTTCTTGTTCAGCTCCACTTATCCCTGTCCATTGTCCAACTAAATAGCAAGCATAGGAGGCTTTTGTGTACTGTTCTCCAGGCCAATAGGCGCGAATGGCTTGACCTTGACGTAGGTTTTTGATTCCGGGGAAAATCCGATCTAATTGTGGTAATAGTATTTCGGCTTGAGATTCTGCTGAACCTTTACCTAAAGATAAACCATGTTTACCACTAGTAAAGTCAGTAATCAGACCTTTGGGGCTTTTTTGGTAGCGACTGGATTCCCAGGTGTTTTGAAAGCCTGTATCAGTAAATGTTGCTGCTGTTGAGTTATATTTAGTGCGCCACAATTTTTGTTGATAGGCTGTAATTAATTTGGCATTTGTACCATATCCTAATTCTGCGATCGCTTTCTGTTTGATTGCTGGTAAATTCACTTTCAACTTTACTAAACGCAAAGTGCTAAAGGGCAATGTCAACAATATTCTTTCATAAGTACGATCAAAGGTTCTATACCCAGACCGTAAACTAACTCGATAGCGACCATCGGGACGGATACAGATAGCTTCTAATTCTGTGTCAGTTTGTATAACATTTGCTAAGTAATTCGCTAGTAGACGGGGTACTTGGTCGTTACCACCACGAATGGTGTAACGTTCATCACTTTCGCCGTAGACTGAGAATGTATCAGTGTTAGTACCAATCAAAAACAGTAGATTCAAACAGGATTGTTCTGCTGCTTCTCGACCATATTCGGTAGTATAGGCAACATATAGCGGTTATCAGTCTTCTGAAGTACAGTAGCAGCAGTGAGTAAACCAACCGAGTAAATTCTCTATCGTCACTTCTGCGAATGCCGCATCTAATGCCTGGAGCAAATCAGGGTATGTCCTTGCAC
>JAIVFU010000057.1 GCA_020829485.1 Nostoc sp. CHAB 5834
GAACAGGTCTCGGCATTTCAACAACGAATTAACGTCTCTCCCAATACAGTGGCGGATCGTTTGTGGGTGACAACTCATCTTAAACCTGATGAGGAAAAACTACGGCTTTCAACTTAGACGAGGTTTACCTGCATAATCGTGTTGAAGCTTATCCCCTCATTTTCCCCGATTGATCCAAACGCCTCTGAGTCCAGCTGCTTTAGCTCCGTGGTAATCTTCTACAATGCTATCGCCAATATGCCATGCTGCCTCTGGGGAACATTTATGTTTATCTAAGGCAATAGCAAAAATTTGAGGATCGGGTTTAGCTGCACGTACCTGGGTAGAAATGGTGACGGAAGTAAAAAACTCTCTCAATCCCAAACTTTGCAATACTGAGTAAATCCGAGAATCAAAATTGGACAGCACCCCCAAGGTAACTCCCAACCGCCGCCAGTTGATTAAAGCTGGTAAAACATCGGGATAGACAAACCACGGTTCGCCAGTGCCAAAGTGGATGTAAAGTTCGCTAAAGAAAGCCGAAAAGTCAGAAAATTCTTTGAGAACACCCGCACTTTCAAAAGTGTTCAGGGCAATTATCCGCCACCAATCAAACTCGCGCTGAGGAATATCTTGCAGTTCTGCATCTGGAAATATCGGCGGCGGCGCTGCTTTAAAGCTTTTGATGAAGGCTGTATTCAATGTTTTGGCTGAAACTGTAACGCCAAATTCCTGGGCTATCTGACTATAAACTTCGCCCACACTACCTTTGACATCAAAGAGTGTACCCACAGCATCTAAAAAAATAACTTTCGGTTGTTCCATCAAAGTTTGATTGAATTGGGGAGTGGGGAGTGGGGAGTGGGGACTGGGAAGAGTCACTAATGACTAATGACTAATGACTAATTTCCAACCTTAAACTTACTTAGAAAGTGTTTCTATGATTGGACGGACTAGCCAATTAAAACCAACTTTGAGTTGATGGTCTAAAGTTGGCAACCTATATAAATAGGCAATCCGACGGGCGACGGATGCCAAGGGGCCATCTAGTTTAATTCCCAAGCCTGTAAGAGTGGCGTTGTCTATCCCTAGTGCCATCATTTCTCCTAACTGTTGGTAGCGGAAGGGAAGCAGGGGGCGATTGGTCAAACTTGCCCAGATATTCCAAGCAGTATAATCAGCTTGTTGGAAAGCTGCTTGTGCGGTGGCGGGAACTTGCTGTCCTTCAATATCATGACAGTCTGCTAAATCTCCCAAAGCAAAGATTTCTGGATGATCGAGGACTTGCAGATTGGATGTAGTGCTGATTTGACCACGCTGGTTTTGCTTGAGGGCAAGAGATTTCACTACAGGCGCAACCCTAGTTCCCACAGTCCAAATTACCAAATCTACGGGAATCGTGTCTAACTGGTTTTTGTACTCTAGGGAGATAGAATTTTGCTCTATTGATTCCACTTTGGTTTCTAAATCAATAAACACGCCACGGGCTTCTATTGCTTTCTTTGCTGCTTCCCGGTTAAACTCTGGGGAAGTTCGCAAGATTTGGTCAGCAATTTCAATGATCCGAAAGCGTCCTCTTTCACCTAGTCTGTCGGCTAACTTACAGGCTAACTCTACACCACTGTAGCCAGCCCCAATAATTGCCACCCGAATTTTATCAGCATCCGATTCTTCTAAAAATCGCAGGCGTTCTTCCAAACGATAGACATCAGAGATTGTGCGGAATGGGTAGGCGTAGGATGTTGCACCAGGCACTAAATCTAACGGTGTCTCACCTCCTAGCGCCAACACTAAGCGATCGTAAGGGATTTCCGGCCCTTCATGTACATTTACCAGTTTCTGGTCGATGTCAATTCCAGACACAACCCCTTGATAAAAACGCACCCCTGTACCTTGTAAAAGTTCTTCAAACGGTGGGGCAATTTCCCAGGTTTGCAGTTCGCCAGTGAGTAATTCGTAAAGTAAAGGAGAGAATAGAAAGCGATCGCTTTGATCTACCAAAACAATTTCGGGTTTTTGCGTAGATTCCCAAGGTAACTGGCTTAAGCGCAAGGCTGTGTAGAGACCACCAAAGCCTCCGCCAAGGATACAAATTCTAGAAGTTTGTTGAGTCATCGTTTCTATCTATGGGACGGTCAATGCTAGCTGGGCAACTAACTTCAGGGTAACTGAAACTTTAGGTTTTAAACCCTTCATCCAAATGAAGGGTTAGTTCTAAGACAGTGCCCATGCCCAAACGCATTTTGAAAGTGTCGCGGCTGCGGTTGCGTTTAATTCGTTTTTTCAAGACAAATCAAACCACCGAGTTTATCCCCAATGTTTATATAGTAGTATTCCCAAATCCAAATTTTTGGAGTTATGAAAACTGCTTGATATATCTTTCTAGGATTTTGGATTGGGAATACTAGTTAGTAATCTCATCTCTAAAAGCTCAGATTTATGAATCATCAGCTAGTTGATGCAACCACCACCACCAGTTTTTTACCAATGGTGTCGGTGGTTGTTCCTATTTATAACGGTGAGGCGGATTTACCAGAGTTAATCAATTGTCTGTTGTCTCAAACCTACCCGAAAGACCGCTTAGAGTACTTGTTGGTAGACAATAATAGTAGCGATCGCACTCTCACGATCCTCAAAACATCTGCCCAAAATTGCCCTATCACAATCCGCCCATTGAGCGAAAATCAAATTCAAAGCTCTTATGCTGCTCGTAATACTGGGATTCGCACCGCTACGGGTGAAATTATCGTTTTTACTGATGCAGATTGTCGTCCACAACCACAATGGTTAGATGCATTAATTAAGCCTTTTGTCAACAAAGAAGTGGTAATTGTCGCTGGTGAAATTTTGGCACTACCAGGCACAAGTCTGCTAGAACAGCACGCAGATAGTCAAGAAACTTTGTCGCAAAAGCATACCCTTAAACATTCCTTTCGTCCCTATGGTCAAACCGCTAATTTAGCGATTCGACGCATTGCCTTAGAAAAAACAGGTTTATTTCGTCCCTATCTTACCACTGGCGGCGATGCCGATATTTGCTGGCGGATTTTGGGGGAAAACATCGGGCGTTTGGAATTTGCTCCGAATGCGATAGTTCAGCACCGCCACCGCGCCACACTTCAAGAACTACGAAGTCAATGGCGGCGCTATGGACGCTCAAATCGCTATCTGCACGAACTACACGGTGTAGATTTGATGCGAGATATTACACTCAAAGAATGCGGCTATCGTTTGGCACGTTGGTTAGTCAAGGAAATACCAAGGGATATGAAAAAGGCGATTGCGGGTAAAGCCACCCTTGTAGATTTATTAAATACTCCCATTGGTTTGTTCACTGCTAGGGCGCGTGCTGCTGGGCAACGAGACGCGAAGTTGCCAGAAAATGCCAAGATAATTGATCGACTGTAACAATATTAGGGCGCTGGAATATGAGCAGGGGGCAGGGGGAGAACCCCATACATAAATATATTGGCTCTGAACTAAGGACGTATTATTTCTCGTGCTACGCATCTCGAAATAAATATTTTTATTTTTGGGCATAAATAAATTTAGGGGCTTGAAACCCTTTGAGCAGGGGAAATGAGCGAATCTTTCTCCCCTGCCCCCCGCTCCCTGCTCCCCTGCCTCTTAGTCAGTTCTGTAGGGATTCTTACGGGCGCGGAAATAAACACTTTTGTTCAATGACTGTCAACTTTCGCTAAATTGGAAAAAGTTAAGCTTAAGGGAATTTTAAATGTCAGCACAATTGTTACTGGTGGATGATGAACCAGGGATACGGGAAGCCGTGAAGGATTATTTGCAAGAGAGCGGTTTCAGCGTTCAAGTCGCCAGTAACGCCCTTGAAGGTTGGGAATGGATGCAGATGAATACACCTGACTTAGTGATTTCCGATGTCATGATGCCTCAGGTGGATGGCTATCAGTTCCTGAAACAACTGCGAGAAGACCCCCGCTTCCAAGCACTCCCGGTAGTATTTTTAACTGCTAAAGGCATGACAGGCGATCGCATCCAAGGGTATCATGCTGGTGTCGATGCCTATCTACCCAAACCCTTCGATCCAGATGAGTTAGTGGCTATAGTCGAAAATTTGCTAGCCCGCCGTGCCGCTAAGGCTTCAACTACCGGAGATGACGTTGAAACTCCTGATATTGCTGAACTAGCCAATCAGATTGCCCAAATTAAGGCATTGTTAACTCAAAGAAATGCCATTTCCCAATCCCCAGCCCCTTTTAAAATTGATTTGACTCCCAGAGAACAAAGTGTTTTAAATTTGGTCGCTGAAGGGTTGATGAACAAAGAAATCGCCCGTCGCTTAGAAACCAGCGTCCGCAATGTAGAAAAATACGTCAGCCGTTTGTTTAGTAAAACTGGCACCAATAGCCGTACAGAGTTAGTCCGTTTTGCCCTAGAACACGGTCTTGCGAAATAGAGAGTTTTTAAGTTGGGCATTGGTATTCCTCTGCTCCCCCTGCTCCCCCTGCTCCCCTGCCCCCTTCTTATGGGTAATTGGTAATAGGTAACTGACTGTTAAACCATGACTAAACCATCACCTATTACCAGTAATAGATAAAACATAAGTATTTCAGCAAATCAGGCACTTACCTAAAGTAAAAAGCTAAAAAGTAAGGTTATTTATTTTCACTTTGGCCTTTTAGGTTTTCATTGAATTCGCGCCTGTTGTCCAATTCCCCATCTGTAAAGACACAGGGTTTTCTTGTTCCTGCAATGTTTTGATAAAAACTCGGTAAAATGCACCCGGCTGAATTTGATCTTAGATTCTACCAGTATCTTTTGCTACAAAGTTTTTAATAGAGAAACTGTTCCTGGGACTCTATGCTGCTAAATAAGACTTTCATAAAGGAGAAATCACAATATTTTATGAATTCTACTTGCTGCTTAGTTTTTATAGCAACGGGGCCACATGATCAACATTTGATTTGATGCCCAATTCATGTTTTTTCACTACTTAAATTACACATTTAAGTTGGCAGATTTTCAGCAGCATTACGCAAGCGCATCAACTGGCGTCGCATTTGAGGTGAAGCTTTAAACTCTGACACTTCCTGCGCTTTAACGGACGCTTGCAGCGTCTCTAGAAAGTCGTCAGAACCTTCGGTCAAGGCATCAAGTAACACCTGTAACAGTTGTTCGCGATCGCCCAATAGACTTTTTTCCTCAATCAACCGGAATTTGAGATGGATTTCGCATTCATAAACACCTACTTCGAGATTATTTATCTGGCGTGGTAATGCTTTGGAGTTCATAGCTATTGAGATTCCTTTACTTGGTGGTCATGAGGGTAAGGAGGTAGATGCCCAGCAAAATTCTTTATATCTTCTTTGAATCCAAAGTGCTTGAATTAAGAATTTTTCTTCATCAATCACCTTTGTATTCCATTTCAGTCTCCTATGTTTTATTTTCAAGCTAGATTTTGATGTTCTTCTGCTAGATGTAGCTTATGGTAAGCCATAACTATTATTCAGTTTTTAAGATTTTACACAATAAAGTTTCTGTAAGAAGTTGTCCGGTCTTTTTAAAGGTTTTTACATCAACTTTATGTTAACGTCAATAACAGTTTGACTTGTTACTTGAATTTTGGTGTTTATACGTAAGTAAAATCGCTTAACTTTTTTGAACTTATTAAAGCCAGAGGTCGATGTAGCCCTATTCAGTAAAATTACTTGATGTACGTTTTTTGCAATAGAAAAATCCGAAGAAATTGATGAGCAGAATTATTAAGGTAAAAACTTTTGTTCTCCATAAAAAAAATGTACACAGATCAAATTATTCCTGGTCAGTGCCTTATCCTACTGGCTTTTAGGCTTCATGAGTACGAAAATCTTAGCAGTAGGTAAGATTAGCACACCGCTTTGACTTCTTTATATACGCCAAATAAAAATACTTTTTACAGTAATTTTTACAGGACAACAATTGGACTACTGTCAGTACTAGCTACTAATTGTGTCTTCAACTCTTAACAGAAGTAGTAAGTTAATCAGTACAGGTGATATTTTTACTTATGCCCATTCAATATACCCTTTTGAAACTGCTCTCAAAGCTTGTAAATTGAGAGCATTCAAGCTTGAATATACCGTTTACAATAATTTCAGTGTAATCCACCCAAATCTTACACCCTTTTATGGATAACCCGATGCTGCTCAAGTCCACAACCCGGCATGTCCGCATTTTTGCAGGCGAAATTGACCGGGATGGCGAACTGATTCCCAGTGAACAGGTTTTAACGTTAGATATTGACCCAGATAACGAATTTAACTGGAATGAAGATGCGCTGCAAAAAGTTTATCGAAAATTTGATGAACTAGTAGAAGCATCTAGTGGCGCAGACCTCACAGACTATAACTTGCGCCGTGTTGGGTCAGACTTAGAGCATTATCTGCGATCGCTCCTGCAACTCGGCGAAATCAGCTACAATCTATCTGCCCGCGTTACCAACTACAGCATGGGAGTCCCCCAAGTTGCAATTGACGACAAACAATAACCGAATGAGTTGGTAGCGAGCGATCTGGCTGAACCTTTCTGACAATTCAGATCATCTGGAAAAGCTAACGATTAACCTAACCCCATAACCCCCTTCCCGCGTTGGGAAGGGGGAAAATTAATCTGTGAAGCTTTGCGATCTCCCTAAAAAGAACCCGGAAACGAGATTACTAGATTTTTAAAGCCTCTTCATTAGTCAGCTACTTTGAGTAGTTCACTTATCTTAATTCTTAATTAAAGTTAATTGTTGCTATCCTACTTATAAACTAAATAAATACCAAGATTATCTCCCTCTTGATGATGGGGTAATTCAGCAAAAGCTTGGGGCGCAGTTATGCTTGGGTTATGCTTTGGTAACAGGGTTGGAGTTCGTTGCTTTGGGGATGGAGAGTCACAGAGCAATAGAAGCTATGATGAGGCTGTAGGGTTGAGTTAGGAGCGTATTTTTGGATAAGAAAGTATTAGCACCTGCTGATATCCCCCAGCTAAAATCATCATCTAAAGTCTGGGTATGTCAAGTTTAAGAAAGATGAGCGGTCTAGATTGTCCCTAATAATGCTGTTAAAGAAATTGCCAATCGCTTCCCGGTGCGAAAACTATGGAAAATGACGCGGCAACGCTCTACTGTACAAATGAAAATTGTCAGGCTGCCAACCCCCTGACTCACAAGTTTTGCCTGCGATGTTCCACGCCCCTAACCAAAAATTACCTCTGGGCTGTGGTAGATAGCCCTAGTGTGGGTAGCCCTGGAGAAATATTAGCCGATCGCTATTTAGTCCTTGATAAATTTGTTCTTTTAGATACAAAACCTGGTTTATTAGCGCTAACGCCTGAGTTAGATAATTTACAGCCTCTAAAAGCTTACCTGAGACTCATTCCCTATCGGTTACACGTACCGCAGGTATATGGAGTACTTTTTCTCGGTGACGGCCCCTCCCATCGAGAAATATTACTTTTAGAAAAACCTCCATTATTATTAGATGACAAAATCCAACAAGTGCAGTTGGCTTTTGAGTTAACTACCGCTTGGCGTGATGCAACATCGATGCGCCAACTCAATTGGTTATGGCAAATAGCTCATCTGTGGCAACCTCTTGCAAGTGAAGGTGTTGTATCTAGCTTGCTTGACTCTTATGTATTAAGGGTAGAAGGATCATTAGTCCGTTTATTAGAATTGCGTTTCGATGCAGCAACATCACCAGAATTGCCCCAATTAGGTGAATTTTGGCAGCAGTTGGTACATGAAGCCAAACCAGCCATAACTGAATTTGTTAACGAGGTTAGCCTTTCCTTAATTCAGGGAAAGATTAATTCAACCGATCAATTAATCGGAGTTTTAGATCGCGGACTGGCTGGGTTAGGGCGATCGCAAACACCCTCAATCAAAATTATCACCAAAACCGACACTGGGCCGAGCCGCCAACGTAACGAAGATTCTTGTAGCCCCCCTAGTGGAACTCTGGTAAGCAAACCACCCCAGCCAACAGCCTTAGCAATTGTCTGTGATGGCATCGGTGGGCACGAGGGTGGCAATGTCGCCTCAAATTTAGCCATTGAAACGATCCAGCAACAGGTACAGCAACTAACAAAAGTTCCCTACGACCATATAGACCCCTCACTGCTACTTAATGACCTAGAAAAGGCAGTGGCAATTGCTAATGACAAAATTAGTCAGCGCAATGACGGTGAAAATCGCCAAGGTCGTCAGAGGATGGGCACGACTTTAGTAATGGCATTACCTGTTGCTCATGAAATGTACATTACCCACGTCGGTGATAGTCGTGCTTACTGGATTACCCGCCACGGCTGTTATCAAGTTACCCTGGACGATGATGTTGCCTCCCGCGAGGTGCGCCTAGGCTATGCCATTTACCGCGAAGCTGTACAACAAAGTGCTGCTGGCTCTCTCGTCCAGGCTTTGGGCATGGGGCCCAGCACTTCATTGCATCCCACATCGGCACGGTTTATGCTCGATGAAGATGCTGTTTTTCTGCTTACTTCCGATGGTTTGAGTGATTTTGATCGGGTGGAGGAATACTGGGAAACAGAAATCTTGCCGATTCTAGCTGGGGAAGTCCCTATAGCAAATGTTGCGGATAGATTAGTTGAAATCGCTAACACCAAGAATGGACACGATAATGTCACCATCGCTTTAGTTTATTATCAAGTCCAATACTGGGAACCAGAAATCACGATTAAAGCCTTCATTCCAGAGAGTTATTCTGCCAAAACTGTTGATTTTGCATCCAGAGCGACAGATGCGACACTTTTAAGTAGCCCAAACCACAAAACTCAGGTGATTCCAGACACTGAGCCTGCTAAAAGTTCCGGTTTACCGCTACAGTGGATTGTTCCGTTAATATTTGTGGTAGCAGCAGGTGCTTTAGGATTGTTCGTGAGGCAACTGCGATCGCCATCAGTCCCCTTTGTTTCACCCAATCCCATACCAACTTCAAATCCTACCATCGAACCGACACCCGTAGCGCGATCGCTAGCCAACCTTTCTCCTGGCTGGGTAGTTAAAACTAACAATCCAATATCCTTGGGAAATAACCAATCACTTCCCCCTGGAGCATTTTTAGAAGTTATCAACACAAAACCAAATCCTAAACCTGCTTCTGGAAATCTTTCGGTGTCTATGCGAGTCTGTGCCAATAAAAACACACAAACCCCAGCTGATACTAATAATCCAGCAGTAACTTCCTCAGTGCCATCAAATTCAAAACCTTTGCCAGCAACAGTATTACTGGACTTCTCTCAACTGAAACGCTTTGGTGTCTCTGTTTTACCAGAAAATGCACCAAGTCCATGTACACCTATCACACAACCGCCAGTTACTCAACCACCTGACGACAGCAGTCCAACTTAGTCAAATAATCGATAAACTGGTAGAAACCTGGAATAATAACAGGTAACATCAGAGTAAAAAGTTACAAGGTAAAAAAGTAGAAAGTTTTCACCTTGAAAAATTCCTATTTGAAATTATTTATTTTAGTTTTTATTTTAATGAATCCATGCCATCCCTGAATTTGGCGATCGCCCGTCTCCTAAACACTGGCACTGACAACTTCGCCATTTGGGTGGTCAAAGCTCCCTATCCCAGTGGCTACGTTTTACGTGACTGTGTATGGCCTGATGAACTAAATCAAGTCTGGCAAGAATGGCAGCAGATGTTTGCTGGTCATAGTCGTTTAGATATTTCCCCAAACTCAACATCTCAAAAGGCCAACCCATTCCCCATAAATTGGATTTCTCCGTCTTCAGGTCAAGCCACTGGCCCCTACAGCAGTCGTCTGATGCAAAACTTGGGAATGAATTTATGGCGCTGGATATTTGACGGGCAAATTCTTGGTAGTCTAGAACGCAGTCGCGGTATTGCTATGGGTCAGCATACACGTTTGCGCTTCCGACTAGAAATCCGCGACCCCCATCTGATCGCTCTCCCTTGGGAAATTATGCAGCGTGAACCCGGTCAATCGGCTATGTCTCTCTCCCAAGATTTGTTATTTAGTCGCACCAGCACTGAAGTTGACGCTTTACCCTATTTGCGAACTGACAAAGCTTTAAATATTCTGCTGGTTTTAGGTCATGATGACAAGCTGCAATTAGAACAAGAAGCTGCTATTTTACAGCAAACTCTTGTAGATACGCCTGGGGGTGCTAATTCCCAAAGATATGCACCTTGTATAGTGAATCAACTCCTACAACCAACTCCACAAGAGTTAATTCAAGAATTAGAAACCAGAGCATACAATGTTTTATTTTACGCTGGACATGGTTTGCCAGACCCAGATGGAGGGTTACTGTTTTTGCGACCAGATATGCCCCTGAATGGGATAGAATTGGCGCAAGTATTGACCCGTACAGGTGTGAAATTAGCAGTTTTCAACGCCTGTTGGGGCGCACAACCAGCTGCTATCAATCATCAAGCTATACCTGCCAGCAGTTTAGCAGAAGTGTTGATTCGTCATGGTGTGCCTGCGGTTTTGGGGATGCGTGATGAAATCGCAGACCAAGAAAGCCACAGTTTTATTCAAGCCTTTACCGAAGCTTTGCGATCGCACAAACCAATTGATGAAGCCGTAGCCCAGGCTAGGCAAGAGTTGTTAACGTTGTATAAATTTAATCAACCTGCTTGGACTTTGCCTGTTCTCTACCTTCATCCAGATTTTAATGGCGAATTAATTAAGAATCTAGATGAAGGTATTACCGAACTACCAGATACAGCCATTCCTGATATAGGTTCCCCGCTTCCGGCTGCTTCGTTGCGATCGCTCGCCCCAAAAGGTAAAACCTGGCTACTGCGTTATGGAGTCACCCGCATCGGCCGCACCAAAGACAATGATATTGTCATCCCCGAACCATCTGTATCCAAACGCCATGCCGAAATTTTTTGCCGCAATACTCTTACTGATGCTACATTGGTGCAAAGTTATTACTTGCAAGATTTTTCCACCTATGGGACAACCTGGTTTTTAGCCCCTAATGGTTGGCAACAAATCCTCCGAGAGGAAGTCCCATTGAAATCGGGAATGCAGTTAAAGTTTGGAAGTGCGAGAGCTGAAACCTGGGAGTTTATTATTGAAGACTCCTAGCAAAGCTATTGCAAAAATAAATTTGAGCTTTTAGCATCAACCTTTAAAATTTGTTTTTTACTATAGAAACATAGAAAAATTCAATTATTTTTGCGGAAATCTCTTCTGAGGAATTGTAGTTGTCAATACGACCAAATAATTGTGAGGCAATGAAAAATGGCTAATAAAATTAACGGCTCAGACACTTTCTCTTCTTTGGCATCTCAAGTAGATTTAGAATTATTAGAAGCGTTACTGCAACCAGACGATGCTACCTATCCCTGGAATCCAGCTGATGAAGAGTCAGAAGCTTATTTTGACGAATTAGAACAACAGTTTGGAATACAAGATTTGCTTGACGAAGAACTGACAAAGCGATCAGAAGATTTTTATAGCCATCTAGACACACTTTGGTCTGGCATCTCCCTGCAATCAAACTCTAATCACAATCCTCAACAAGCATTAGTGCTTAATCTTCAAGAAACATTATCTACTACTTTTGCCGCCTGTGTCCCCCAAACATTGCTCAATGCCATCGCCACCAAAGCTGCTGAAATTCTTGCTGCCCAGCAATCAATCGGTGAACAACTGGTTGAGTGTGTTCAGACAGTACTACCAAATTGGAGAACAGAGGATCTTTTAGTTTTAGCTCGTCCTTTTGCTTACGCTATGCGAAGTAGCCAATCTCATAACGCCGCATCTGCACTTAGTAATCTTCAAAATAGCGAGTGGACAGCTTTATCAGAAGTAGAGAAAGCAAAGGTTAGTTTAGCGATCGCTTCTTATGCTTTCAATGAAATCAACAAGTCTCACTATGAAGCATAACTTGAATGAATTGTCTCTATTTTCTAAATAAATTTCAGGCACAGGCAGATTTATCTGTTAGTAACGTTGTGCGGCAATTTAAGCATTTACTAATTATTAATATTTTCGTATAGTAAGCCTATAATAACTTTACGATAAACTGATTCTCAGACTAGGCCATCTATCCCAAGATATAAATATTCAAAATTCAAAAGTCCACACTTAAGAGTTCTTTTATATCCTCTTCTCTCCCGGCTCCCCTGTTCCCCTCGTTCGTGTAGCGTCAGCCCCTTCCCTACGGGACGCTACGCGAACGGGGAAGTCAAAAGTCAAAAATTTACCAAGCCCATAAATAAATTTAGTTACTCTGTACCTTTTTATTTCTGGTCAAAAATCAAAAGTCACGTATGCTTTAATTTTGAGCTTTCTGGCTCTAATGAGATGGTAGCGGTACTCCTTCTCTACGAGATGCTACGCGTCGCTTGCTTCACCCTAGGGGTACAAAGAACAGCAGGGTAGCCGCCGTTTCCACTTCTCTCTACTCCCCCTGCTCCATCTTTTATTTTGGGCCAAGAAATCGGGTAGCAAAATTTTGCGATCGCGTCGGTGATAGCGCCCGTGCCTTGAGAATTGCTGCCATCAAAAAGGCGTAAGATAACACCCCAACAACTACCAACAGCAAGGCATTGATCGATCCTGTAGCATTCCACAAAGCATGAAGCGCAGCAGCACTAAGATAACCAATAGAGAGAATTTGCCAACTTCTACTGGGTTTGAGGACAGCCAACCCAATAAAATAACCCAAATAGCCACTATAAGCCATGTGTCCGGCTACAGAGCCTAAAATTCGCGGAATTAGTAGTTGCAAACCCGCCAGTTGACCGGCAGCGCCTATACCCACCTGTTGCGTGACATTTTGAGTAATATCTGGCACATATTGTCCGAGAGTTTCCAAGAGAGTAAAGCCCACAGCAGAAGCTGTTCCCAGGAGAATACCATCTAGAGGTTCCCAAACGCCTATGCGTTCCCGCCAGGGTGAAGATAACATCCTCCCGATGGCAAAAGCCCCTAGTACAGGTAATGCCTTAAGTAATTCCTCCATCAAACCAGCGCCAAAAAACATCCGCACCAGCAACTCTGTGAAGGTGGTAGATTCTTGGGATGAGGGCAAGTTTCCAGGCAGGACTGTGCGAAACACGAAGATAAATAAATCCAACAGAGGACTAAGCAAAATCAGCATCGTACCCAATGCCGCAGCCATTAGCACCCACCAAGGCTTCTGTTTACCGCAAAGTTGGTAAACAAAATAGTAGGCAGCGAAGGCGATGTAAGTTGCGACGATAACTTGATTAGCTTGGGGCTGACCGACTGTAGCAAACATTAAAACTACAAAGATTACGGTCAGTATTCCCGGTACAAGGTAAGCTTTACGAGTTAAATCTTTACCAGTGGAAATAATTGGAAAAAGCTGGGTGAAGCTAACAGAATCTGGCTGCTTTAATTGTGTGTTACCGTGGTAGTTCGTCGCCGAAGGCAGTGGTGTAACTTGGTTCACTGTCGTCGCCGGGGTAAGTAAGGTATACTCGTACTCAAAAACGTATTGTGGCCCATCAGCACCTAGAGAAATGCGATCGCCTGGGTGCAATTCCTGACATTCATACAAGCGTTGTCCATTTAAATAAGTGCCATTTGCACTATTTAAATCACAAAGCACCCAACTGAATTTACTATCTGGCGATAGAGAGAGGGGGCGAACCACTGCATGACGACGAGATACCATTCGGTAAATCATGGCATCCAAGACAACTTGGCAGCTGGGGTCGCGTCCAATTACCATCTCTTTACTGGGGGGCAGGGAGTAGCGAGATTCTGATCCAAAAGCTGCCCCATTACCAGACACTAGCCGCAGAAATGCATTATGTCTTGCGTGTTTGCCTGTCATCGATAAGAAGTGCGTTTCTAAACTAATCCTTCACATAATTTGGCAGCAGGACTAACCTTAGCCACATTAACAGCAGCATTGCTAAATCCACTATAGCTTCACTTACTGCTAAGAAATTTAAATTTATAGATGCAAAATTTCAAATTGTTTTACCTAATGTAAATAAGTATTCCATTTGCTGAGAGTTTATCCTAAAACTGGCTTGTTAGGCGGATAAATCAGATTGTATCGGTAGTGTACTCTTAAGATCCTAACTGCAAATTAAACCCACAGGAATTTATCAAAAAATAGTATTTTTTACCATGAGCCACCGAATGCCCCTACCACGGGCGGAGTAGGGAGGGGATGAAAGGTGGGTTAAAATCTCCACGTTCTCAAAGCATCGTTTTGCCCAAAGCAAAACAAGTGAGAGAACAGTGGATATCTACGCAATTTCTATGTTATGATTTACGTTGGTGTACATAACGTAAACATGCTGGTATTTGAGGCCAAACTTGAGGGAGAAAACGAGCAGTATCAAGGCTCTTAAAAGTCGAAAGTCACACATGCTTTAATTTTGGGCTTTCTGGCTGTAATGAAATAGTAGATTTATTTCCGCCGCCCTATAGTATCATTTGAGAGCAGCAAGTTAACAAAGTGTAATGTACTCTACAGATTTTTTCTGTTTATGACTATTGGCTAGTTAAAGCAGATTAAATTCTGCGATCGCTCTCTTAAAATTTTGATTTTCATGTCCTGGGCGGCTGAGTTTAATCAAGGCAAAACGCTGTAAGGGCGTTAAACCCGTCCAATCTTGCTGTGTTAGGGTTACACCTAGTTCTTGAGCTTTTTCCTGGATGCTGGCTGGTACACTAGCAGAGTCTAGCCATGCAGGATGAGACTCGATGGGCAATTTTGTAGCTGGTATACCTGTGCGTTGTAGAATTAATTGCTGGATATGTTCGCTATAAGACTGAATTTCCGTTTCTGTAGTGCAAGGTAATTCGACTAAAGCTTGACGTTCGGCTGTAGTCATTTGATTCCAATCAGACAATTTTAGTTTGATGCCACAAGTATCTAATTTGCAACGCACCTGCATGGGGATACAGCGCAGGGAATCAACAAAGTCTGCTTCAAATTCAAAGAAATCTGTCATAAGAAAGTATTCAAAATTAAGGTTTTTTAACTATCAATGGACGGTGCGTTACGCAACGCTTTCATACCATACATATACCTAGATTTTTTTTAAATAAAATCGGATTGCTATATATTATCTGCAAAGAGTTCAGACTAACCTATATAGCGCTTCTCGCTTGGATGCAATACACTTTGACCTCTCTCCAAACCTCTCTCCTAAAAGGAGAGAGGCTTTGAGTCTTACTCCCCTTCCCTTGCTCTTAAGGGGCTGAGGGTTAGGTCTGTATTTCATGCAATTGAGAACCGCTATATATAACTAAATTGTATGCCAAACATATTTTATTTTTAACGGCTATTTTTGGAATTACTTAGACGAATTATTAAATAGCTAATTGACAGCGCAAGAATAGCAATTCCTAAACCAATTATATCAATACCTCCAACTTTTTCTAAGTCAAGAATAATAATTTTTCTGGCAACAGCAATTAAAGATGTGACAATAACTAATTCAACTTGAAAAACGTGTTTTCGTAAATAAGCTGTGATATTTTCTAAAATTTCTAAAGCAATTAAAATATTCAAAAACAGCCCAAAAATTTTATATAAGGTTGTGTTAAACTTTGCATAAGGCGCTGTAAATAACTCTTTAAGAATAAATACTCCTAAATCCCCGATCGCTACCAAAATTACGACCACCATAAAAATAGATAGAACTTTAGAAACTATCACTTCTATGTTTTCAATGATGTGCATGAAGTTCTCGTCTCTGGTAGCCCCTAGAATTTCCCTCAGTAACTTTTTCATCTGCTGCACCCAATTTTTAAATAAAATAAAATCCCATAGATAAATCTAGAGGATTAAAATAAGATGATTTCTAATACTATCTGATTTTTATTCTTTCCCATAGCTGAAATCGATGCTAGTAAAACCTCTATTTACTAGAAATTTAGTCTCTTTAGATATGGTAATTGGTATTAGTCAAGAGTAGAGAGCCATAAAAAATGATAATAACTATTGGCTATTGATTATTGACTAAATTACCTATTGGTGATTATTAATTATCTCTTAGGCGGTACACTTAGGAGCTTACCATTGTGAGGACTGGAGTTGATAATCTTTGACTGTAACTTCTACAGAGATTGGTATCAGCTGCACAGCACAGGCTTTTAATTCTGGTTGCAGCGAATCGGGGCAAGATTCTGGATGGGTAAGAGCGTTAGCTTCGGCATTGTCTGCCCACAGTGAACCCCAGTGCATGGGGACAAAAACTGTACCAGGCGCGATCGCTTTTGTTACTTTAGCAGGAAACTTAGCTTTACCCCGACGCGATCGCACTTCTACATACATACTATCTACAATACCTAAGTTCGCAGCATCACGGGGATGAATTTCGATAAACGGTTCGGGATGCATTTTGCAAATTTTTTCAATTCGCCCGGTACGCGTCTGGGTATGCCAGTGTCCGTAAAGTCGCCCGTTAGTTAGCACAAAAGGATAATCTGGGTCTGGTGGTTCTGCCAATCCCTTTGAGTAATATGCCCCAAATCGAGCGCGTCCATCAGGGGTGTGGAAGCGGAGATTGGTGTAGAGGCGTTTGGAGTGAGTAGGGAGTAGTGAGTGGGGAGTAGGGGATTCACCACTCCCCACTCCCCATTCCCCACTCCCCTCTTCAGGATGAGGCCATTGAGTCGGCCCTTCAGTTTGTAATTGCGCGTGACTGATACCCGTCATATCGCAGGGGCGGGTTTTAGTTAGTTTGACAAACTCAGCATAAACTTCGGCGGAGTTAGCAAAGGCAAACTCTTTCTCAAAACCTAATCTACGTCCAACCTCGGCGAAAATTTCCCAGTCTGCTTTAGCTTCTCTTGGCGGTTGGCGAAATGCTTGACACAGAGTTACCACCCGTTCGGAGTTTGTCATTACACCAGTTTTTTCACCCCACTGGGCTGCTGGTAGCAAAACGTGAGCATAAGCAGAGGTTTCTGTAGGATAATATGCATCTTGGTAGATGGTGAAAGGCGATCGCAATAATGCCTTTTTAGTTCGCTCCAAATCTGGCATACTTACAGCTGGATTAGTAGCGGCAATCCACAGTAACTCTACAGCGCCATCTTCTAAGCCAGTAATCATATCCCAAGCAGTCAAACCGGGATTGGGCGAAATCTGTCCTGGCTTAAGTCCCCAAAACTGCTCAACTTCGGCTCGGTGCTGAGGATTTTTCACCACCCGATAACCCGGTAATAAATGCGCCAAACCTCCGGCTTCCCGTCCTCCCATTGCGTTCGGCTGACCAGTGAGGGAAAAAGGCCCAGCCCCAGGTTTGCCAATCTGTCCAGTCATCAGGTGCAGGTTAATGATAGTTCTTACCTTAGCTGTCCCTTCTGACGATTGATTCACACCCATTGACCACAAAGACAATACTCGCTCAGATTCACCCCAATAACGAGCTGCTGTTTCTAAATCTTCAATGCTGATTCCACATTGACGAGCCACCACTTCTGGCGGATAATGCCGAATCACCTCAGCATAAGCGGGAAAGTTACTGGTGCAGTCGTCCATGAACATGGTATCGATGTAATTCCAGCGCATCAACAAGTGAGCGATGCCATTTAACAAATCGATATCTGTACCGGGACGAATGGCTAAATGCAAATCAGCAGCTTCTGCTGTTGGCGTGCGCCGGGGATCGACCACAATCATTTTGACTTTGCGGTTCTTTTTGTGATATTTTTCCAGTCGGTTAAAAACGATGGGGTGACATTCGGCTGTATTAGTACCAATCAAAAATGCACAGTCGGTTAACTCTAAGTCATCGTAACAGCAGGGCGGGCCATCTGAGCCAAAGCTTTGAATGTAGCCAGACACAGCACTAGACATACATAAGCGAGAGTTGGCATCAAAATTATTAGTACCCAGACAGCCTTTCATCAGTTTCTGGGCTATGTAATAATCTTCAGTTTGAAACTGACCGGAACCATACATACATAAGGCTTCTGGCCCTTGGGTGAAGCGGATAGTTTGAATGCGCTGCGTGATTATATTAAAAGCTTCATCCCAACTAACGCGGCGAAACTCTTGATCTAAGGAGTTTCGCACCATTGGGTAATGTAATCTATTTTTATCTAAAGATTCTGCGATCGTTGCGCCTTTGACGCAAACCATTCCCTGACTAGATGGATGGGCTTTATCACCGCGCACCCGCCAAGTTGGAGTTCCTTGGCTATCTCGATTAGTTGCTTTGTTATGTTGGGCTGGGGGTGAAACTTCTAAACCACACCCAACACCACAGTAAGGACAAAGGGTTTTGGTAAATTCACTCATGGCAGTTGTACCATTTTGTTATTTTGATTGTGCAAACTCAGATGTAGCGACAGTTTGAAAAATTTGTGTGTTATGCAAAAACTCTTTGAAATTCTTATTCCTTTGCGTCCTTTGTGTCCTTTGCGGTTCGTTTTTTCATAAATTTGCGTAAGTTCTGTCGATGTGGTTTATTGAAATTTTTTTTGTTACGAACCGTAGAGAGAGCATTCAAAATGTTGAATTTTCCTATTATTCTGCCAAAATGTTGAATTTTCCTATTATTCTGCTTGAATATAGGAATAAGAGAATGAGTAAACGAACCGCATTCGCGTAGCGTCTCGTTAGAGAAGAACGCAAAGAGCGCAAAGGTAAGAAAGGGTTTTTGCATCAGTACTGTTAATTTTTAAAATATCTCAGCGTAGAGAGAAGAAAGAAATCATGAATTAGGATTGCTATGGAAGGATGAAGTGTAAAGTTACCTAACTTAAATCTGATAGTTAATTTTACTACTTCATCCTTGAGTTGATTATTCTTCAGTTAAGAAGATAGGGTTTTTCGTTGCGGTTTCTGGTAATTCTCCTTCATAGGCGGCGGCAAAGGAACCTTTTGGTTCTTTGAGGAAGAAGGCACACATGAAAGCACAGACTAAAGCAGCTATACCCATTGTGGTAAATAGTGTTGGAGCGTCGGTTAAGCTAAAAATTGTCAGGTAAACTACGCCGCCAAAATTACCGTAAGCTCCCACATTTCCAGCAATTTGTCCAGTGGCTTCTTTCTTAATTAGGGGTACGATGCTATAGGTTGCACCGCAGCCAGCTTGGGCAAAGTAAGCGGCCAACATTGTCACTGCGATCGCTAGCGGAATCGGCCAGCTACTATTAATAAAATGTGCAATCAAATAACTAACACCAATACCAACACTAATAATTGTCATTGTCCATTTACGGGAGCTAAATTTATCAGAAATTAAGCCACCACTGGGACGAGAAACTAAATTTAAGAATGGATAGGTAGCGGCAATCATCCCAGCTACAACATGTTCTAAAGCAAAAGTTTTTTCAAAGAATGCCGGGAGCATGGAAACAACTGCTAGTTCACTGCCAAAGTTAGTTATGTAAGTGAATTCGAGTAAGGCTACTTGACCAAATTGAAAGCGTTCAGATGGAGCATAAGTTTTTTTACCAATTAGGAGTTCTCGGTTTACTTCCCAAGCTTTGTAACTTTGGTAAATAAACAATCCTGCTAATAGGAACCAAGCCAGATACATTTGGCTCAAAGTTAGGAAGTGAATGTTTTTTTGTTCTAAGCGCCAAGCTAATAAACCTAGAGCGAAAATTAAACCAAAATTCGAGACAATCAGCGCCCAGAAGCTTTTAACGCTCGTCACTTCTAGAGAACCATTTTTCTTAGGTTTTTTGTAGACTTTGCCAGTGGGTGTATCTTGGACGCTGTTGTAATAAATTACGCCGTAGATGGCTGTAATGATCCCTGTAAGTGCGATCGCAAATCGCCAGTTAGAAGCACCACCAGCGAAAAAGCTAGTAGAAACTGCAAGTATCGGTAAGGCAAACTCTGCACCAAAAGCCCCAAAGTTACCCCAACCACCATAAATGCCTTGAGCAATTCCCATCTCCTTCGGCTGGAACCATTCCCCTACCATGCGGATACCCACAACAAACCCAGATCCGACAATCCCCATCAGCAAACGGCTGATGACTAGTTGATTAAAATCTTGCGCTAGCGCCGTCGCCAAACAAGGAACAACTGCAAACATCAGCAGGATTGAGTAGGTGATTCTGGGGCCAAAACGATCCAGAAGCATCCCAATAATTAGCCGTGCAGGGATTGTGAGGGCGAGGTTACAGATGCCTAAAGTTTTAATTTGCTCTGGTGCTAAACTTAGCTCTTTGCCAATGGTTGTAGCGAAGGGAGCAAAGTTAAACCAACAGACAAAGGTCAGGAAGAAAGCAAACCAAGTTTGATGTAAGATGCGGTAGCGATCGCTGAACGAAAATAAGTTTTTAAGCATTCTAATCTTTCTAATTGAATAAAATACGGTGAAGATGAGCCTTTTTACTCGGAAGTTGAGCCTTTTATCTCGGAAGTTGAGCCTTTTATCTCGAAAGTTGAGCCTTTGAACTCGGACGTTGAGCCTTTTATCTCGAAAGTTGAGCCTTTGAACTCGGACATTGCACCTCTGAACTCGGACGTTGCACCTTTTATCTCGGACGTTGAGCCTTTGAACTCGGACGTTGCACCTCTGAACTCGGAAGTTGCACCTTTGAACTCGGACGTTGCAACTTTAAGGTTGAAATATGAGTTTTGCCCAATCCCCAATCAGTTCCTAACTAGTAAGGCTTCTTGCTTGAGTTTCGCCCCAAAGTTTTTGATGAGTAAGTCTTGCAATACTGGCTGCAAGTCTTCGCATGGTATACCTTTGGTGACGCAAGTTCCTAAATGGGCATCTTTGCCCACTTTGCCACCCATATATATGTCAACGCCTTCTAAGGTTTTGCCATTTTTACGAGTTTTAGTTCCCATCAAGCCGATGTCTGCAACTTGGGGCTGTCCGCAAGAGTTGGGGCAACCCGTCCAGTGAATTCGGACTGGATTGGTGAAGGTTAAATCTTCTTCTAAGGCTTTAATCATTGCCAGGGCGCGGTTTTTAGTTTCGATGAGGGCAAAGTTGCAAAATTGTGCGCCTGTGCAGGATACTAGCGATCGCGCCAGCAAACCTGGATCAATAGAAAACCTTTCTAGCAAAGGCTCTGCTAAAAATGTTACTAAACGCGAGTCAGAAATGTTAGGGATAACAATGTTTTGCTCAACTGTAAACCGGATTTCGCCACTGCCGTAAACTTCCGCTAGCCGGGCAATTTCAAACATATCTTCGGCATACAACCGCCCGACGGGAATGTTCAAACCTGCGTAATTTAATCCTGGTTGTTTTTGTTTATATACCCCGATATGGTCGCGTTTTTCCCAATCGATTTCGTCTTTTGCTGCTGCGGGTAATAATGATTTACCCAAACGGCTTTCTACTTCTGCTCGAAACTTTTCTAAACCCCATTCATCAATTAGCCACATCAACCGCGATTTTTGCCGATTAGCACGCGGGCCATGATCACGAAAGACTTCCAAAACCGCTCTACATAGAGCTACCACATCTTCGGGAAGTACCCAAGCATTTAAAGGAATCGCTGCTTCACAACGTTTAGCTGAGAAAAAGCCACCCACAAGGATATTGAAGCCAAAGACTGGAGATGAGGGAGATTTTGCTCCCCCTGCTCCCCCATCTTCACCACTCCCCATTCCCCATTCCCCACTCCCCTCATTAAATGCTGGAACAAAAGCTAAATCGTTAATCTCAGCATGAACTGAATTGTCTCTTCCACCTGCGATCGCAATATTAAACTTCCGTGGTAAGTTGCTAAACTCTGGGTTCCCTTCGCCTTTGTTGGTGAGCATATCTTGAATTTGCTGTACCAACTCTCGTGTGTCGTACAACTCATCTGCATCCAACCCCGCCACAGGATCGCCTGTGATGTTGCGGACGTTATCCATCCCTGACTGAATGGTGGTTAAACCAACTGCGTGAAATCTATTAAAGATATCTGGTAAATCTTCAATTCTGATCCCCCGTAATTGGATATTCTGTCTCGTAGTAATATCAGCGCAACCATCATCACCGTAACGTTGCACCACTTGGGCTAAAACACGCATCTGATTGCTGCTGAGAATACCGTTAGGCATCCGCAACCGCATCATAAACTTACCTGGGGTAACTGGGCGGAAAAACACGCCTACCCACTTGAGCCGATGATCGCGATCGGTTTCGTCCATTGCTTCCCAGCCCAAGGCGGCAAATTTCTCTATCTCATCCCTAATGGCGAGTCCATCTTTTTGAGCCTTGAATTTCTCGAACTTGTTGAGGCTAGTAGCGGTAGTTGCTGTGTCTGTCATGATCTGACTCTCAATGCAAATTACTGAATATGGTGAGAATTGCCCAATATCAATCAACCCGTAGTTCCATTAGGTGTTGTATCTACGAAGGATTCTGACAATTCAGATCATCTGGAAAACCTCTCTCTAAATCTCTCTCCTAAAAGGAGAGAGACTTTGAATTTTCCCCCCTTCCCGCGTCGGGAAGCAGGGTGGTTTCATACAACGAGAGAATAAAAACTAAAACTGGGTTTCAAAGCCTCTCTCCGAAGCGGAGAGAGGTTTGGAGAGGGGTCAAAATCTATGGTTATACATGAGAAATCAAGACTTATGTATTTTTCTTTTTCCGTATGAAACCACCCTGCCCTTCCCGCGACGAGTTGGGGGTTAGGGGGTTAGGTTTTTGGTGGATTCCACATAATGTGAAAAGTCAGACGAAGGTTAGGAAATAAAAACTTAATAAACTGTTGCACATTTAAATTGCATATACTGGGCAGGCAAGATGCCCACCCCACAAGAGTTATATTTAACTCGATTATGCAAGTTAGATGTTTTTTAGCTTATTTGCTTACGGCTGATTATTTTTACTTCAGAGCATTCAAAGCGAAACTCCAAACCCGTAATTAGTTAAGGAAAACTTGTCACTATTTACATCTTGGAAATTTGTCAACCAGGTTTAGATAATGTTCATGTAACAATTTCGATACTTATAACTTAAAGGCATATTTCTGTTAGAATCGTATAAATAGCTACGGTTTTTTGGTAAAATTGCTGAAAACGGATAAATAATATGCATTTATTGCATCAAAGCTAGCCAATGACCCACGTAAACCCCTTAATGAAGGGTATTTGAAATGATCGAAGGGATTTTAGATTGCCATAAATCAATTCTGAATCCAAAATTGAGTGGCAGATGTTAGCTAAAACTTAGATATTATTTCAGCAGCTATGAAACGTCGTGATTTTATTAATTGGGTAGGTTTGGGTTTGATAGCGAGTTCTCTACCTGTAGCGATCGCAGCCTGTTCTTCTCAAACAACTCCAGTATCTAAAAATTGGGAAACAGTAGGTACATCAGCAGAATTAGATAAAACTGGCCAATTGCTGGCGAAAAACTCACCTGCTGGGCCTGTGTTGCTAATCGGCACATCTAAGGCTACGAATCTGACAGCAGTTAATCCTACCTGTACTCACGCAGGTTGCACGGTGGGATGGAAAGCTGAGACAAAAAAATTTGTCTGTCCTTGTCATGATTCAGAATTTGGCATTGACGGTAAAGTGTTAAAAGGCCCAGCTACAGAACCGCTTAAAACTTACGCCGTCAAAATTGAGGGTAATTCAGTTCTAGTCAAGGCAAGTTAAACAATACAATTTAGGGTATGGTGAGTAATATCAACCAGCTTTTGGTGCAAGCCCAGACAGCATACGATGCAGCTGATTGGTCATCATTAATTCAATATTTACAACAATTAATTTTAGGAACAGATTCTCAGCATCCAGAGATAGTTAAAAATCGAGAATATCTGCTGAAATTAACACTTTCAATGTTAGAGATGGGGGATTTTCAGCAACGCTGGGAAATCACCAAAGTGTTGACTCCCTTGGGAAATATTGCCATCCCACCACTCATTGAGATATTAGAAGACGAAGATGCAGAGGAAGAATTACGCTGGTATGCAGCACGGACTTTAGGCGAATTTCAGCACCCAGAAGCGATCGCACCCTTAGTTGAATTATTGAAAACCGATGAGGATGAAGAACTTAAAGCGATCGCAGCTACAGCACTGGGGCAAATGGGTAGTGTTGCGATTACTTCACTAACTGAACTTCTAGCAGATGAAAATACAAGGCTTTTAGCAGTGCGATCGCTTTCCTGCATTCCCCAAACAGAAACCATCACACCGCTATTAAGTGTAGTACAAGATCCACAAGCAGCAATCCGCACGGCTGCAATTGAAGCCCTCAGCAGCTTTCATGACGAACGTATACCACCAATCTTGTTAAACGCTTTAAATGATATAGCCGCCACAGTTAAGCGTGCAGCAATACTTGGTTTAGGTTTTCGCTCTGACTTACGCGAAGCATTAGATTTGGTGACGAGACTACAACCCAAGCTTTACGACTTTAATCTTGATGTTTGTTGTGCAGCCGCAGTTTCCCTTTCTCGGATGGGTTGTAATGACGCTGCAAAACATTTATTTGACTTGTTGATTTCACCTCAGACACCAACAAAGCTGCAATTAGAAACCATCCGCGCTTTAAGTTGGGTGGGTACACCATCTAGTTTGGAATATTTACAAACGGCATTTAATCAAAGCACATCCGAGACACTTTGGCAAGAAATTGTTACAGTTTTGGGGCGAGTCCAAAAGCCGCAAACTACACAAGCCGTAGAAATATTATTGCAAATACTGCGATGCCTTTCCTGCGGAACGCTACGCGAAGGGCAAGCTTCTCTACGAGACGCTCCGCGAACGCTAACGCAACATCCAGCCACAGAGATTGCTAATGTAAAAAGTGCGATCGCTTTATCTTTAGGGCAGTTAGGTGAAATGCAAGCTATTGAACCATTGATTTCGCTGCTAGCTGATCCTAATACATCGGTGAGACTACATGCGATCGCAGCACTGAAAAACTTGGATGGGGAAGCCACATATCAACAATTGCAGCAGTTAGCAAATAACCCCGAACTCACACCAGATTTACAACAAGGAATAGCGATCGCTTTAGCTGAGTGGTAAATTCTCTTAAACAACGATTGGGAGGCAACAAGAGTAATTTGTCTTAGCAATTGTGTAAAACTCAGATTTTACAGTTATAAATATAGCTCAAGGTATTTTTAAAATAACTCTATAGTTCTTACTCTATAAGGATTTTACTACAAACAGCCTCTGACAGATATTATCTCCACAATCAAGGATTTATGGCTTTTTGAGTTAAAATATGGCATTAAACCAAGTATCTTCGATAAAGACAAGATATTCTTGTCTTTTGATTATCAAAAACCACCAGCTAAATGCGAGTCCGTTTTTCTATGGCTGACACTTATTGCTTTATTAAAGACTTGATTAATGATTTGGAAAGAGGAAGAATCAAGATTCCATCTTTTCAAAGAGGTTTTGTTTGGGAACCAAATCGCGTTGCCTATTTTATAGACAGTATTTATAAGGGTTTCCCTTTTGGCTCTGTATTACTTTGGAGAACTAAAAATCCTCTACGAACTGAAAGAAATCTTGGGCCTTACAGGCTTCCTGAGAATGAGCCAGAGTACCCTATAGATTACGTTCTTGACGGGCAGAAAAGAATAACCTCTATTTTTGGGATATTTCAAAATTCTCTTATTGCTGAAGAGGACGAAGGAACTGATTGGACAAATTTATTCTTTGAACTTAATAGTAAAGAATCAGTTCCATTTAAGCACCTAAATGATTTCACCAATTATGACAACCAGAAGTTTTTTCCGCTAAAATATGTATTTAATTCTCCTAAATATAGACAGCTTACTAGAAACTTAGACGAAAGTTTAGCACAGCAAATAGACAATTTAGTTGAAAAATTTACAAAAGCTCGAATACCGGTGGAACGTTTTGAAAGCGAGGAAAGAAAATACGTTGCAACTGTTTTTGAGAGGATAAATCGACAAGGTGTTGAGTTAGATACTTTTCAGCTTTTATCTGTATGGAACTGGAGTGAAGATTTTGATCTCCAGGAAAAGTTTAAGGAACTTACTGAAGAGTTACAACCATTTGGCTTTAAAGAAATCGGTTCAGATTTACTTCTAAAGTGTTCTTCTGCGGTAGTAATGAATCGTGCTGACCCAGAGAATTTTATGGAGCTTCCCGGTAGTGCAGTAAGAGAAAAGTTTTATGAAATCAGGACAGGTATATTTAGAGCTATAGACTTTCTAAAAACTGATTTAAATGTTTTCTCTCTCAAGCTTCTACCAATGGAGAATATCTTAACTGTTCTCACGGCATTTTTCGCTTCTTCACAAAAACAACCTCTCCCTATTCCTCAAGATCAATATGAAGTTATCAAAAGGTGGTTTTGGCGTGCATGTTTTTCTCAGAGATATGCAAGAGGAGGAGCTAAAAGTACTGATCAAGATTTGCTAGAAGTTCAGAAAATTAAGGCTGGTAAAGCTCATAATCTCGGTGATTTTGACGTATCGTTAGACACTGATTTTTTCACAAAAAATGTCTTCAGAATGTCTTCAGTGGCAACTAATACTTTCATTCTCCTTCTAGCACAGGCTAAACCATTAAACTTTATTCAGGGTACAAATATATCTTTACAGGATGTTTTATCTCAAGGCAATCGAATCTTTCCTAAAGCCCATCTACAAAGGTCAGAAAATCAATATAAGGATGAACAAATCAATTGTCTAGGCAACTTCTCAGTGCTTTCCAGAACCGATAACAACAAAATTAAAGATCAATCCCCTAGTAAGTATCGTTCTGAAATGCCTACTGATGATCAGATTATTGACCAAATATTGGCAACGCATTTTTGCCCAATTAATGTGTTTAGAGACGATTATGAAAGCTTTTTAATTTCAAGGGCTGAATTGCTTCTAAAAAAAGCAAAAGAACTGTCACAGGTTATTTAGTATGCTAAAGCGTTCCAGTGAAGTTAAGTAGACGGCAAGAACATTTGACATGGAATTTGAATGGAACCCAGACAAAGCGGCGTTAAACCTTGAAAAACATGGTATTTCCTTTCCCGAAGCCGCAACCGTGTTTAACGACCCGCTATCTGTGACCTTTCTCGATCCTGACCACTCTATTGGAGAAAGTCGTTACATTATCATTGGTATATCTAGGTTTGGACAACTCTTAGTCGTTGCACACACCGATCGAGGAGAAAAACTACGAATTATCAGTGCTCGAAAAGCCACCCGTCAGGAGAAAAGGTTTTATGAAGAAAGAAATTGAGAATGAAATGGAAGACGAATTACGTTCTGAGTACAATTTTGCTCAAATCGAGGGAGGGATCAGAGGTAAGTATATTGAGCGGTATCGTCAGGGAACAAATTTAGTACTTTTAGATCCAGATGTTGCCCAAGCTTTTCCTAATGATAAAACGGTGAATGAGGCATTGAGGTTGTTAATTCAGGTTGCCCAACGCCAGCAGCCTAACACTGCGGTGCAGCAGACAGAATAAAAATAATCAACATAATTTTAGTAAATGCAAGTATGACGCGATCGCAGCTGTATCCGCAAGTTGCACAGAAACTTGTGTTGCTCAAACCTCATAATCCGCCCCATAATATGATGAATTGAAAATCTTATCTAAAAATTCATATATTTCAGCAGAAAATAGTCAATTATTTTTTGGCGATATTTTCCGAAAAAACCCGTGCGAAGCAGATAATTGACGATTAAGGCAGTCAAACCTGTTTTACACAAATGTAAATCAGAGAAAAATTGTTGTAACAAACTATACTAAATTATGGTTAAAAAACCGTTAACTTAATGAAAGCTATAAATGTAATTCAGGCTACATAAAAATGCGCCTAGAGCAGTTGCAAGCCTTTCTAGCGATCGCCCAAACCGGCAGCTTTCAACAAGCAGCGCGAAAATGTGGTGTTACCCAATCGACGATTAGTCGCCAAATCCAGGCATTAGAAGCAGATTTGGGTGTAGAACTGTTTCACAGAACTAGTCACGCAAAATTGACACTGGCAGGTGAATCTTTACTACCCCGTGCCCGCAAAATTTGCCAAGAATGGCAGACAGCTACAGAAGAATTAGCCGATTTAATCGCCGGAAAGCAGCCAGAACTTTGCATTGCCGCGATTCACTCCGTGTGTGGATCTTACTTACCCCCAGTGTTGCAAAAATTTTGCCATGATTATCCAAATGTGCAATTGCGCGTGACTTCATTAGGAAGCGATCGCGCTCTGAAAGTCCTCAAAGATGGATTGGTGGATTTAGCAATTGTGATGAATAATCGCTTTTTAATCACTGGTAGAGAAATGGTGGTAGAAGTACTCTATGATGAACAGATAGAAATTCTAACCGCAGCTAATCATCCCCTAGCCCAATATGAATACGTCCCTTGGTCGGAATTAATTCGTTATCCCCAAGTGGTTTTTAAAGATGGTTATGGGATGCAACGTTTAATACAAGATAGATTTGAGCGAATGGAAGCTACACTCCAAGCGGCTTTAGAGGTAAATACCCTAGATGCCTTTCGGGGAGTAGTGCGTCAAGGAGAACTGATCGCTTTGCTACCTCAATCAGCATTAATGGAAGCTCGTTTTGACCCTACCCTAGCGATTCGTTCCTTAGCCAGCAATAATACTAGTGGTTTAGCAGATGGTTCCAGTTTGACTCGGCGGGTAGTTATGGTAACAACTCAAGATCGGCTGCAAATTCCCCCCATCAAGCACTTTTGGCAACTCGTGCGCGAAAATATCCCATTACAAATTGACCAGCAGCGATCGGCTTCTTAAGCGTCATTAGTCATTAGTCATTAGTCATTGGTCATTAGTGATTTTCAATTATTCACAAAGAACAAATGACAAATGACAAAGGACAAATAACAAAGGACAAATGACAAATGAGCAACATATTTCGGGAATTACTGCAAAAAGTAGGTAGCGGAAACCACACAGGCGAGAATTTAACTCGCGCCCAAGCAGCCACCGCTACTAAAATGATGCTGCTGGGTGAAGCTACACCAGCCCAAATCGGAGCGTTTTTGATTGCTCATCGAATCAAACGTCCCACAGGGGAAGAGTTAGCGGGAATGTTGGATGCTTATGATGAACTGGGGCCAAAATTGCAACCAATCCTCTCTCGGCGACCAGCGATCGCTCTTGGTATCCCTTATGATGGCAGAACCCGCACAGCACCAATTAGTCCGGTAACAGCTTTACTACTCGCCACAGTTGAACAACCAGTGGTAATGCACGGTGGCGATCGCCTCCCAACTAAATACGGTTTACCCCTGATAGATATTTGGCAGGGTTTAGGAGTCGATTGGACTACCCTACCACTAGTAAAAACTCAGCAAGTGTTTGAGCAAACGGGAATCGGCTTTATTTATCTACCTCAGCATTTTCCCTTAACTAACAGTATTTGGGAATACCGCGACCAACTTGGCAAACGCCCGCCATTGGCAACAATGGAGCTAATCTGGTGTCCTTATGCCGGAGATGGTCACGTAATTGCTGGGTTTGTGCATCCGCCGACAGAAGGGATGTTTCAGATAGCTTTGGGGCTGCGGGGAGTAACAAAATTTACATTCGTAAAAGGATTGGAAGGTAGTTGCGACTTACCGCGCGATCGCACTGCGATTATCAGCTTATCTTCATCCGTAGCATCCCAAGAGGTAGAACGATTGCACCTCGTACCGCGTGATTACGGCTTTACTACCAAGAACGTACCCCTTGGAACTACTGAAGAACTGGTGGCGGATATTCAGAAGGTTTTAGCAGGTGAACCAGGCGAACTAATGCAAACAGCCCTGTGGAATGGAGGTTTTTACCTATGGCGGAGTGGTATTTGTCGAGATAT
Source organism: Nostoc sp. CHAB 5834 (assembly GCA_020829485.1). The sequence continues at coordinate 29,679 of JAIVFU010000057.1, forward strand.
GCCAGAGGGTTTAGCTAAGGCAGAAGAATTATTAACCAATGGTGTAGTAGCAGCTAAACTCCAAGAACTCAGTCAGGTAGTAAATTCGCTTTCAGCAGCATTTGTGCCAGTGTAATTAATTACGAATTACGAATTACGAATTATTTCGTCAGCAACTCCTCTAAAATAGATTTTTGTTGCAACCAATCCTGGCCTACTTGGATACTAATATCCGAGCCAAGGTTGCCAGTACTTTCCACACGTACTTCGCCAAACCCCAAAGTGTCACGAATTAATTCGGCACTGTCACCATCTCCTTGCTGGGCGACAATATGAGTCACATCTAGAGGCTCACCCCATGCCTTGGCTACATAGATATTGCGATATCCAGATTTTTCCAAGGCTCTAATCAATGGTTGGAGGTTAGAGCGATCGCCACCTGTACTATCTTGAATTGCTACACGTAAAGAGCCTGGATCAGTCATTTGCTGTTCCTGTTCTGACTCTAAACCAAAGTGTTGAGCCATTAGTTTGGCAATACCATCTTTGTTGGGCAACCAATAGCTAGCATCATACTCACTCTTTTCGCTAAAGCGGCCTGGCAGCATTAACATTTGCATATTAGAGCGATTTGTTCGCACCCCAAAACCCATTAGCGCTACTAACTCTTCAACCGTCAAATTGGTATCAATGTGGTCTTTAACTACATCAAGAACTTTAGGTAATTGAGTTACAGTAGCTGGGTTGAGTGTTTGATCCATCAAAGCCCGCATGACCATTTGCTGGCGCTGAATCCGACCAATATCTCCGAGTTCGTCATGGCGAAACCGCAGCAATTGAAGTGTCTGTTCGCCATTGAGATGCTGCTTACCCGCCTTCAAATTGATGTACAAATGCTGAGAATCATCTTGGTACTTCATATCTTTGGGGACGTAGACTGTTACGCCTCCTAAAGCATCGATCAGCTTGGCAACTCCTAAAACATTAATTCGCACATAGCGATCAATTCCTGCCCCACCTAAGAGATTACTGACGGTTCTGGCAGTTAAAGCTGGCCCACCTTCAACATTGGCGGCATTAATTTTTTTCACCCCATACCCCTCTATTTCTGTACGGGTATCTCTGGGAACCGAGAGCATAACTATTTTTTTCGTCTCTGGATCAAATTTGACCAAGAGCATCACATCAGCAAGACCATCAAAGGAGTTTACCTGGGGCAGATATCTAAGGTTTTTGGTTTCTTCGGGAGGGTTTTGCACATCTGGAGGAAGTACACTCATCCCCATAACCAAGAGATTCACCGGGCGAGTTAATTCTGAAAATTGCAGCACACCTCCAGAAATGCGATCGCCATCAAAGACCGCCTCATCCTGTGGACTTAGCTGGGCTTGTTGCAAAGGTGTACTGGTCAAAGACACCGCCAAAAGCGCCCCTGCTGTTGCGGACACCATTGCAATCCCACTCATGCCTACCCAAAACCATAGCCAACGCCCGGATTTCGAGTTATGGGAAAGGGGAATTCTTTTATTGGACTTTGAGGCTTTTCCCGACTGGTTTTCTTCCGCCGAACTTCTTTGAATGGTCACAGACTTCCTCACACTTACTCACTAATCAAATTCGGTAAATTTGCAAACTAAAAACATCTAAACAAATCAACCCATAATAACTAACTCTTAATTATCAGTGCTAATTTTTTTAATGTAGTGTCAACCACAACACTTATAGCAGCATTTTTCTTTTTTTTGGGCCAACCTAGAGATGTTTTACTGAAGTATGGCAATAATAAACTGGATTTGACTAGATATATAAATAAATCAACAGTAATTTTTTCAGAAATAAGTAAAACTACTGAAAATTTCTCACCCTAAAAAATTAAGATAAGTACTTTCCTAGTACTCGTTCGGCTAAGGTACTAAACCCTGGTAAACGCCCAGATTTGCCCTGCATCAGGCGCAAAATCAACCAGACACTTACTAAAAAGTAACCCGACGTGAGAAAGCTATTCAGGATAAAAAGACGTAGCCCAAAAAAATCTGAAGTTGCTGCTCCGGTAGCTAATAATAGATATCCCAACAGCCAAGTAAGCGCCAAAATAATAGACAGACGACTAATAGCAAGTTGTTCTCGACTCCCTTGGCCCCGATAGAGAGTCCACAAGGACGGAAAAAAGCCGATGATTGGAATCAAATGTAAAAGCAACTGTGTTTTGGGTATTGTGTTTTGGGCATTAGGCATTGGGCATTGGGCATTTGTTATTTCTCCCCCTGCCTCCCCTGCCTCCCCTGCTTCCCCCACTCCCCACTCCCCACTCCCCACTCCCCACTCCCCATTCTCTTTCGGTTCAAAATTTTTCATTTGGATTAGTCTAACTCCTAAACTAGAAGGATGAATAAGACTCATATAGTTAGAGATAATAATCTGTAAAGAAAGATTTTATTTAGTTCTATCCAGCAATCAGCTTAAAATGCAGACACGCAAGCTACTCGACTGGTGGCAAACATTTACACCAATAGCGCGAATCGGGGCGATCGCGTTATTCCTGCCGCTACTAGTTCTTAATGGTTGGGCACTTTCGGTATTTTTTGATTATTTCCATTCTCTCATAGTCATTTTAGTCGGAGCCTCAGTGCTAGCATTTCTGCTCAACTACCCCGTGAGCTGGATGGAGCATCATGGTGCTAGGCGAGAGCAAGTCGCTATTTTAGTATTTCTCTTGGCTTTATCGATTTTATTGGCCTTGGGTGTGACACTTTTTCCGTTGGCTCTTACCCAAGCTCAACAACTGGTAGCTCGTTTACCAGAGTTGATCGACTCTGGACGCTCTCAGTTAATGATATTAAACGAGAAAGCTGAGACTTATGGTTTACCGATAAACCTTGATGCTCTAGTAGTGCAAATCAACGATCGCGTCAAGGGACAATTGCAAGCGATCGCTGGACAAGTTTTGAATCTAGCAGTTGTTACAGTCACTAGCCTGCTAGATATTCTCTTGACAATGGTTTTGACTTTCTACCTTTTACAGCATGGGGGTGAACTGTGGGAAAGCTTAGTAGAATGGCTACCCTCTAAATTTCGCGATCCTTTTTCCAAAACAGTCCGCCTGAGCTTCCAAAATTTCTTCATTACCCAGTTGATTTTATCGACTTGCATGGCATCAGCTCTGATTCCTACCTTTTTGTGGCTGAAAGTGCCATTTGGTTTACTATTTGGCCTAACTATTGGTTTGATGGCTCTCGTCCCCTTTGGCGGTTCTGTAGGTATCGCCCTGACTACACTATTGGTAGCACTGCAAGATTTCTCAATGGGTGTGAGAGTTTTGATCGCGGCAGTAATTGTACAGCAAATTCTCGAAAACTTAATTGCCCCCCGAATTTTAGGCAGCTTTACGGGTTTAAATCCAGTTTGGATTTTAATTTCGGTCTTAACAGGCGCAAGAATTGGCGGACTGTTGGGTGTAATAGTGGCAGTACCCACAGCTGTTGTAATTAAGACTGCTTTAAGCGCCTTGCGTCCTGGGAGCCTAAGCAGCGAGACAGACGAGTGCGCCACTGGGGAAATAACTACACCTATTGCAGCAAACGATTCTCCAAAAGCTGACGCTAAAAATACTCTGAGTATTTCTGAAGCGACATTACCTTAAGTTAAATTCAAAATTCAAAATGAAGAAATTTTGAATTTTGATGTTACATATTTGCGGGATGATTTAGCAACTTCCAAAATTCTCCCCCTGCTTCCCTCAATTCATCCCACTGTTCTGAAATGCCTAAATTTTTTACTGTGGATCAATGATGGAACCCATAAACAAAAGACTTCCCGTCTGATTATCCCTAATGGCACAGAAGAAGGGACGATCAACAATCATTCGGAATGGTTCTGGTTCATCTCTCAAAGATGTTGCGACTATTCCCACTGAAGTAGCTGCAGCCGCTTCTGTGCCTTCTTCGTTCACTTCAACAAAAGTTTTATGTTTAACTTGGCTAATGGCAAAATTTTTACCCATGCCGGAAAAATTGGCTTTGTTGCTGAAAGCCTCCTCCATGCCTAATGTTTTCAAGGCATCATTTAGTGTAACTTCGTAATCTGTTTTGAAGCGGGGTAGGCGAATAAACCCTTTTTGCTTGTTGAACTGAGTCATCCATTTTTCCCAGTTCTCAACATTCAAGTTTTGATAGAAGGCTTTAAGGTTAGAGTTCTGTTTGGGCAGGAAAATATAAAAACTGAATTTACCATCTTTGCCGTAAGGTAAACTAACTGCCTGAAACTGTTCGCTTTCATAGTACCTGTAGTCACCTTCCTGTGACATCATTGGGTGTTGTTTTCGTCTGCCAGATGTGATGTAAAAAGGATATTGAGCAGTTTGATTTTTGTCAAATTCGTTACTCCAATTACCTTTAAAATAAATGGCATTAATTAGAAATAACACTTGATTAGGTTCAATTGCTTCAACTATTTTAGCGATTTTGCCCTTAGTATTTTCTTCTACCCAGTTATTGATAATAGTAGATGCGGCGGCATCTTTAAAATTTAAATTGCTGACCTTAGCTTGATAGAAATCCTGGGTTCTCTTGAGAAAGTCTGGCGCAAAGCTAACATCTTGATTTGCCCAAAGTGAGTTAGCAATGCTCAATTGCACCTTCGCATCTTGATTGTCTAAAAGCTGCTTTAATGCCGCCGCGTAAGAAGAGTTGATTTCTGGTAGAGTCATTCCCTGTAATTCCAGGGTTTTTGCCATTGCTTGTTGAGTCGAGCCGCTAGCGCCATTGTAGGTCATAGCAAGAGCGATCGCTACACTCGAAGGTGAGATAAAAACATTCTTCTCAGCCTGATCATCTTTGAGTTCTGAAAATAGTTTGAAGCCAAACTTGTTGCTAGACTCAACTATTCTTGTATCAGGGTTGACTGTTTTTTTTTGCAATGGAGTTTCTGGCTGAGGTAAACTAGATTGGGCGAGGGCACTTTTGTTACTCTCGACTTGAGAACACCCTAATACACTGAATAGAACAACACTTGCAGCTGCCAAAGCATAACGTCTGCCCAGACTAACGCCGTAACGTCTTTGCAGGAAATTTTCTTTCGCGTCACTAAATTTTTGTCGATTCATTCTGCTACCTCGCTTGCCAAAGATTCCCGATCTGTGATCATGGTTGACGCAGAAACTGTGTCAATGATTAACTATTGCATTTGCTCCAATAGAAAAATGGGACTGTTACAGAAAATGTAACAGCAATTCATTAGCTCAGAGGAATTAAACACAACTGATTAAAGTTGCTAATTCCTAATTGATGCAGCGATGCAGACGAATTATGAAAAATCTCGATTCTTAGGAATTTTCCTATTTATCTATAAAAGTATTGTAAACTACCTAATTACAAAATAACCAGCGCTCTTGGTTTTTAAAGATAAAAACACGCTTTTCAGTTCACGAAATACCAAACTTTTATAGGGACAGGCGGCTTTACTACCCGATAAGGGAGTGTTGTTAAAATAAATGAAAAACGCTGTAAGTTGGCACAGATAACAGTTGTGCTAAGTAGGACGGCGTAAATAATTTGCATGTTTGTAGTGAGGGCTGAAGCCCTCACTACAAACTAATTCCAAAATTTTTTACATTAGTTAATATAGTTTGAATTATTCTCAGCGACTTACTTACCCTATTTCAATTGATAGGTACACTCCACCAAGCTAAAGTATATGGTTGAGTCACTTCATTTAACTTTTGACGAAACTGGACGCGGATTTTGTAATTGCCAGCAGCAGCAACGGGGCAAAAAATATGTTCTACACTATCGATTTGGCTGATTGAGGAGCAAACAGCACCAGCATCTGAATTTTGAGCATTAGTTTTTACTAAGTATAGGTCGAGATTATTCAAACCGCGATCGCGGAAATTTTCGCCTATGTCATATCGCTGGTTTTTATTTTTATCTTTGAGTTCTACCAATCGATCCCAACTCAGAGTCACAGCAACAAAACTCCCCTGCTTTAACGGTTTTGCTAATATATAATCAACCGACGCTCCAGCATTAACTGTGCGATAATCCCAACCAATGGCAGGTATCGCAGCTGATGACTGCCATTGCCCAGCACTAAATTGCTGGTAAGCGCGAAATACATTTAAATGACCCGCTCCCATTTGGGCATCCAAGGGAATTGTGGGATCTTTATAAGCATCAGAGTCTAGCCAGTTTTGATTTTGTTTATCAATTAGCGTCCGGCTCATTCCCAACCGTAAACCATCACCGCTATCTAGGATTTTGTCTGCTGAATTTAGCAATACAGCTTTCATTACTTGATGACGGCGAGCATCGATGCTCCAGTGGGGTTGTTTTGCCCGTATCTGTCGGTCAGCAAATTCTTGCAACAGAGCAACACTAGCCGTAACTTGAGGCGCTGCAAAACTGGTACCTGTAACCTTGTTCAATTTGCCATCTGGATTGAGCAAGGGAATATTATTCCCAGGAGCAACTAAACTGATAGCGGGACGCCCATCAAGATTAAATTCCCTTCCAGCTAACCTTCCACTCACTCCTTGATTAGCGCCCGCCAGATTAGCCACGTCTACTTTATTAAAAACTTTCCCACGGTGGGATGAAAAAGCCACGTTCATTCCGTTAAAATTATCTGTAGGGATGGGAATACCGCCCTTACCCTGGTTGCCTGCGATCGCATACAAAACATCATGAACGCGACTAGACCAGTCAACACATAAAGTTAGCAAAGCATTGCCGTCTAAAGTAGCCTCTGTCCGAGGATCGCGGCTCAAAGGTTCACCAAAGCTAAAGTTAATGGCACGGACATCGCCACCATTTTGTAGGGCTATGTGCTGGGCTGATAAGCACTCTTCTGGCTGACCCATGTTTTTAGTGGAACCCACCGCAGACGAATACAGTCGCGCTCCCGGAGCAACTCCCGGCAAAGCTTTATCTTGACTCACCATCACACCAGCGACATTGTAAGCGTGGGGGTCAACACCACTATTAGATTTAGCTGGCCCATTGCGTAAGAACACCGCCGCTAAAGATATAGCGCGATTTTTAGACACCGCCTTATCCCACCCAAACATTCCGGGCCGGCCAATTTCCACTTGACCAATAGCAATCTTGCGACCGATTAAATTATAAGGAGCTTGGTGTAGCTTCAGAGCATCAATACCATTAGTTCCTAAAGCAGATTCTAAAGCCGAAGCAATTACCGGCGCACTCAGACAAGAAGCACTTAATCCCCAAATTATCCAGGTTAGTTTTTTAGTCATTTGTTATTAGTCATTAGTCATTGGTCATTAGTCATTAGTCAAGAGTTAGGAGTTATTATTCTCCCTCATCTCCCCATCTTCCCCACTCCCCACTCCCCATTCCCCACTCCCAAAAAATCCGGGATCAAAATTATGAGTCTTGCTCAATGTTTTGTTACAATGCTTACAGACGAGGACGCTTAAAAACCCAATAGCCATGACCCAAAACCTATCTCAAAAGCCCATTGTCATTTCTCCATCTATCCTATCAGCCGATTTTAGTCGTCTGGGTGACGAAATTCGCGCCGTAGACGCGGCTGGAGCGGATTGGATTCATGTTGATGTCATGGACGGTCGTTTTGTACCTAATATTACAATAGGCCCTCTGATTGTGGAGGCGATTCGTCCGGTTACGACCAAGCCACTGGATGTCCACTTGATGATTGTGGAGCCAGAAAAATATGTAGAGGGATTTGCTAAGGCGGGTGCCGATATTATTTCTGTACACTGCGAGCATAATGCTTCCCCACACCTGCACCGCACCTTGGGGCAAATTAAAGAGCTAGGTAAGAAAGCTGGAGTTGTACTTAATCCTGGTAGCCCTCTAGAGCTAATTGAATACGTTCTAGATTTGTGCGATTTAGTACTGATTATGAGCGTCAACCCTGGTTTTGGTGGTCAAAGCTTTATCCCTGGTGTATTACCCAAAATCCGCAAGCTGCGTCAAATGTGTGATGAACGCGGTCTTGACCCTTGGATTGAAGTGGATGGAGGACTCAAGGCAAATAATACCTGGCAAGTTTTGGAAGCGGGAGCTAATGCAATTGTCGCCGGTTCGGCTGTATTTAACGCTAAGGATTATGCTGAGGCTATTACATCAATTCGCAACAGCAAGCATCCTACCCCAGAATTAGCTAAGGTTTAATTCATTTTTGGATTAACCATTCTCTACAAAAAATAGGGTGGGCAAATTGCTCACCCTATTTTTATTTAGACATGAAAAACTGGAAGCTATTCAAGTTTTTAACTTCCAGTAGTTGTTATATAAATTGAAAATTTAGAAACCAAAGATAATCCAGGTTGGGAGGACTAGGATTACAATAGTCGAAAGAGAAGCGTATAGACCTACTAGTTTTACCAGCCACGCCAACGATTTTACCGTAACTTTTCTGTTTCCGTTCCTGTTATTGGTGTTAAGCGTTTGCTTTATTTAACTAAAGCAACACCAACCACAGGATAGAAAGTTTTATTAGCATTACTCCCATCGTCTGCAGCCGATGAAAGCTGTGTAAAATTTGGATTGGGGGAATCCACCTCCCCAAATTATCTTTGCTGAGACTTTCTCAGAAAAAGAACCACCAGTAGCAACGGTTGTATCGTTGGTCTTGGTATAGGAGTTATTTACTCCATGAAATGCTGACTACTTTTGTAATAAGTTTTATTGATTTCATAGTCAGAACTAATCATTGATTTTATTTTTTAAAATTAACTTGTTGCTGCCAATCACCTCTATTTTGGTTTAAGTTGTAGTTGTTATTAGTTTATCAATATCGTCAGTATATATTTGCCACTTTGGCAGATTTTTGCAAAAACATATTAAATTAAGCACTGCTATAGAAAACCTACCATGCTAAAAATTTTAAATTAGCATAGTAGGCTCTCAGACGCTCAATCAACTCTAGGGCAGAATCTCTGGATTCCAAATTGTTTTTAATTGACTCCACAGCGTTTCAAGGAAATATCTTGGCTGCCTTCTGGTTTTTGCTTTCCAACCACTTCAAGATAAGCAGGTCTAGAATCTTTCAGCATTTTTAGATTTTCACTTTGCTGTTGTTTTGTTCTGTTGGTTTGAGAGTTTTCTTTGAGCAATCGATTGTAAGTACGATAGGGAATGTAATGGAGAGGATTATAACCAGCAAAACGTAGCATTAAAACACATGCCCAGGAGTACTTTCCAGCAATAATTGCTTCAACTACTTTGTCAAATTGTTGAGCCTTCACTGTTGTATCTAAGTTACTACTAATACCAGCAATGTCTTGATTAATCATAGTGTTTAGTTATCTTGGATGAAGTAAACTAGTTCAGTTTCTGCGATTGTTGCTGTTTCAATTGAGGTTTACAAACTACATTTGGTTTGATGATTCTTTTCATGAACTAGCCTTTGATTAAAAGTAATCAATTTTGTTGGCTGCTCAATCCTAATTATCCACATTCCCTCTGATGTTCTGAGGAAACTTTGTTTATAGCTTGTTAGTAAGTGAAAGATAAAAATTTATCTTTTGTCTTCTCATCTGACTGGTAAGACAAAAGTCTCGGCGTAGATATTGGTAGATGCAGTTTTGTCCTCTGAAACTTTCTCAACTCCTAATTCAATAAACTTTCTCTGTTAAAGCGCCTGTATTTCTTACTACTGTTTAATTAAGCATTTTCCGGCAACTTTCCATATTTTTTTGAGTAGTGGCAAAAATTTATTTATCTTTGAGCTTTAATAACGCCATTCGTATTTATACTATTTTTTGTCGTTAATGTCATCTACTAAGTTAGTAGATTTTTAAGTTAAATTTACTGAATGTATTTAGATACGTACTTGCATCTTGTGCAACTTTTAATTTTGTCCTCCTTTACTAATTTATGAGGGGTCTGACCCCCCATCCAATCTCAATTTAAACCTTTTATTATTGTCGAGTCCCTAGAAAATACTACCATTAACTATGATGTAAAACAACTTCTAAAAATAGTAAAATTAAAAGAATAAAAAAGGTTCGCGACCATAGCGTTGAACATATTTTGTTAATACGTTCGATTAGATAATGATATTTCTTGATGTACAATAACTATAGCTTCTGCGTATCTAAATAAAATCACTATGAACCGAGCGTGAATTATTTTATGATTATCAGCTAGTAATCGTAGATAGCTTAGTTGTGAAAAAATACTGGTTAGCAATAATAGAGATAGCTAGTTTTAATTATCATCAATCTAAGAAAGTAAAATACTTGTAGCAAGATGGTTTTACTAAAAATTATGTAGCGACTTAAGCCGTGAAAATATTAGAAGATTTAGTAATAGAGATAAAGTTAACTAACACATAATATTGTTAAGTTTATTCAGCAGTAACTTCTATCTGTCTTAATCTTTAAAAGTTTTATAAAGTTGAGATTACGGATGCTGTGGCAGTTAGGCTAAATGCTAGTAAAAACTACCAATTCTTATGAGTTCGAGATCAGTGCCTTGTTCAACAAGAATATCTCGGTCTAGAACAAAGATATAGTCGGCATAGAGTAGTCTTGAATTCTCAATCCTTCAACTCTTACCATTACTGAAATTTTCCTTCGCTTCCGGAAACACTCGGAAAATCAAATCACAAATCTAAACTCTGCTTTCTTAGATAAAGACCAATAGGCTTGGGTTAAGGTTAAAGTCAATTTTTTTAACTAACCGCAGAGGCGCAGAGGACACAGAGAAAATGCTTAACCCAAGCGTATTGCGGTGAAAGCTTGTTTTAGATTGGCTTTCACCTTATGGCGCTTCTCGAATGGAAGCAATGCACAATAGGGCACAGCAATGCTGTGCCCCTACAAATGATCTGTATTCTATGCAATTGAGAACCGCTATAAGTTGACACGCATGATAGCTGTGCGCCTCTGCGTGTGTTATATCAAAACGAGAGCCGCTTTGATGGTAAATTAATTAATAACTAAGTAAATTCCCCATATTGCCATTGCCCGTAAGTAAGTGCTAGCGCGGAAAGTACCAGTTGCGGTAATAGCTTCAGGGGTGCGGAATTGCAGACCATTGTCATAAATTTGCTGCACCACAGCTTGCGTCAACTTAAACGCTTCATCTTTCATTCCCATTTGCACGAGAAAAGCCGCTAGTCCAAAGTTTATCCCTGTCCAGACTTCTAGGGGATGAGTAGCTTTGGGGTTTTCTGGTGAACCGTCAGGACGAACACCATTAGCAGCACCAAACTCAGCATTGCAGAATTTCAAAAAGCACGCTTCATAAACAGTTTTTAGGGCAGAGAGAGCGCGATCGCTCGGTACAATATCAGGTAAGTCCAGCAGACGAGCATAAAACTGTCCGCACAATTGATCTGCCATTACCACATCAGAACCACTTTCACTATCAAGTTTGTAATATTGCCCATTCCAAAGTTTTTCGTCATAAATGGGACGAGATTGTTCCAACCAAGCTTCATAAATGGACTTTTGTGCCGCCAATGCTGTGTCACCTGTCTGGTAAGTTAATAAAATATCGCTAATTGCGATCGCAGCCTCTAGCGCCGCTAACCATAACCCACCACAATAGGCGCTGACACCCTGTAACCGCCAATCATCAAAGGTTTGGTCAGGCGCACCAGAATTTTCGGGAATCCCATCGCCATCAAGGTCAAAAGTTTTCAGGTAGTCGAGGGTTTGAACGATCGCATTCCAGCAATCTGCTAAGAATTCTACATCGTCAGCACCTGTGAGCAAAAAATCACGGTATACTTGCAAGACAAAATCACTACCCAAATCTTTCCACAAGTTGCAGTCTTGATAGCTGGTGTAGTTGGTTTTCTCCCAAACGTGTTCATTTGGTGCGCCTAAATCGTGGGGTGTTGCACCTGCAACTTTGCGAACTGCGATCGGGCTTTCTGCCTTAATTGTCATATAATAACCAATTATCCGGGCAGTATCATCACCTTGAGGAATTGCCCGTGCAAATGCCCGTATTACCGACTTTTCTAGTTCTGGAAACAGCATCAGTAGGGCAAAAGAGCCGTATAATCGTACATCGAGACTTTCATACCAACGGTAATCTAAGCACTCCAGCACCGCAAACTGACCGATGGGGTCAAGTTCTGATGCTGCACTCCAGAGAGTACCGCCGCTAGTGAGGTCATAAAGCTCATTAAATAGAGCCATTTTAAACCAGTTGGGTAAATCTTCCCGGTCGAGAATCGGTTTTTGCCAACTTTGAATTTGCGATCGCCAGCTTTGGTATTCTTGTAACGCAGTCGATGCGATCGCCCAAGCATTGTTACCACTTCGATCAAAAAAGTCCGTATATCTGCGATAATAGTTGACTCCTGCGGCAAATTCTGTAATGGGTAAATCCCAAGCGAGGACAAAGGGGATTTCGAGAGTTTCGCCTGGTTGGAGAGTGAAACGGAGTGCCATCGCAGCCCCTAATTGTTCACCTTCTCCTACTGAATTTGCATCTATATAATTGGGCAAAGAACCATCTTTTGCAAAGCTTTGCCACACCTCATCACCCGTACCATTAGGATTCCATCGGCTGTGGTGGAATACTTCCACTTGGGGATGCTTAACTGTAGCAATACACCAAGTTCCGTCACCTTCTTGCAAAGGTTCATTACCACCAACCCGACCTAAAAGACAGCCAAACTGTTGTGGATTTTCAACTATTTGGTTATAGTTTCCTTGACTTTCGCCCCAGCGCGGTTGGTATTCGTAAACCGGACTACCATCATCGCGCACCCGCACTTGAGGGGATTTTAGAGCATTTGTAAACCAGCCCACCATATTTTGCCAAGTCAGCATAATACTGAGAGTAATCGGTGCATCTGTGGGGTTGTGGGCATTCCAGAGGAATATTGCCACAGGGTAGCTAGTTTCTTGATAATTACCTGCCCAAATTGGGGAAAACTGCTCACAAGTCAACTGTGCTTGAAATATATTTTCATACACAAACCAGCTACGTGGGTATAGCGCGTGATAATTGCCCGTCCCTTGTGTAGCGGGATTTGTCGGATACCATTGCCACGCTTTGAGAGTGCCATCATCGGGTGCTTGGGTAGATAAAGCGTAGGCTTGGGAAGATGTGCTATTGGATTCAAACACACTGAATTGACAAGCGGGAACGTTTTTGAAGGTATGTTCACCGCCATCAATGTGCCACAGGTTAAAATCTCCCCGTGAAGAACGACCGATGCAACCTGCACCAAAACCACCTAAAGGCATACCATGCCAAGGGCCATCATCGATATTACTTGCGTAGCGGACGGTATAAGGTTTGTCCCAGCCTAAGCCGATAGGACGGCTCCAAGTGCAAGAGGGAATTTTCACAGAGAGTTGATTTGTCATCGCCTAATGTTACAGCGTGCGGTTACGTCAATGAAGACTAGCGCGATGTGCGATTTTTCTCAAGGGGCACAACGATATAGGGGCATTGCCGTGCCCCTACGTCGTGTTGTTGAAGCTTTGAACTGGGAATCTTTATTGGTGTAATTGAAATTCAAATTGTATATGTGGGCACTCTAAAGTTAATCAACATACTGGAGACTAATTTCTATGTCCACAACCCCAATTAGTGCAACACTAGAGCAATCAGAGAGAGATGCTGTGTTGCAAGCGATCGCCACCATTAAAGACAGGACCAGCCCTTTCAAGGTGTCTGTTTTTAGGTATTATTTTTGGGATAGAATTTTAGCTGTAGAAACATGGGGTCGTTTGGAAGGACGAGTACGTTTTAGTACCCTTCTTGTCTTTTTTGGTGC
>JAIVFU010000058.1 GCA_020829485.1 Nostoc sp. CHAB 5834
CCAGACTTTTCCTGGTGTCTATTGCGCGGTGGAACCACACTGAACCCTTCCCGAACTCAGAGGTGAAACGCTGCTGCGGCCACGATAGTTTAGGGGTAGCCCTACGCAAAAATAGCTCGATGCCAGGATTCATAATTTAAACAAAACCCTCTAGCTGTTATAAGAGCTAGGGGGTTTTCGTTTATGCTGAATTTAGTATTGGATAAATTGCTATGACTTATGACTCAAGAACTTTGGGATTTAAGAAAGTCTATTCTTGATGGACGTTATGACGAAGCTTTGGTAATTGTTGATGAGCTAGAGTTGATGAGTCGAAAGAGTTATATCCGAAATATTAGGAGTTTCCTCATCAGACTCATGATTCATTTAATTAAAAATCAGGTTGAACAGAGATTAAATAATTCATGGGCAGCTTCTATTGAAGGTTCGATTTTAGAAATTCAAGATTTAAATTTACAGGATAATAAGACTTCACATTATGTGAAGCAAGGTGACTGGGAAGATTTGCTGGATGCTGCTTTTTATGCAGCAATCAAGCCAGCATCGGCTGAAATCTTTGATGGTTTGTATACACCTAAGCAGCTGGAAGCAATGGTAGATAAATCACTGATTATGTCCGTAGCAAAAGATTTTTTAAATCTGACTTATACAAATTCACAAAAGTCTTTACCTGGTGCTATCGATGAGATGCTGAGTAATTTACCTGGTGGGCAAGAGTGGGAACAAGGTAAAGAAAAATGATTATGTGAGGGATTTGTACTAAATTTATGACATTACTTACTATCACTCAAGACATAGAAGACTATCAAGCAATTGCACCTATTCATCTTGAACAATGTTTTGTGCAATCAACCAATCACTGTCTGGACGACAAACCAACCGAGTATTACTGTATGCCCAACCCAAAGGTAAAATTGTATGCCCAAGATAACTACCTCATTGTGTTTTCTCAGTTACCAATGCAATATCAACTTGATTTGGTATGACATTTCTTTTGTATCCTCTAAAACAAAACTCTGGGGAACAATGTCTTCAAGAAAATTCATGTTACATTGTGCTTAACTTGCGATAGTTCTTTAACTAACCTTCCAAGGGTGACAGGAATTTCAGAGGCCTCATCCTGTTTCAATTCTATTAGATCAGTATATTCACTCAAAAAGTGAGAGAGTTTTAAGTGCCCTATTTATTTTAAGTCAAATCCCAAATTACGAAGGGCACCACCAAAGTCTGCTAGATAAAACCAGCTATCTTTAGTTACACATTTGCTAGCAGATTCAATAATGATATTGCGAATTTCGGGTTGACTCATATACTATTCCTGTGCAAAATGCCACAAAATTAAAGCATTGTTGATGTTTATAGTATGCCCATGAGTCTGCACACCCTAACACCTTAGGAACAGAATATGGATATTTGTAATTGACACTCTCAGACCCTAAAGGGTCTGAGATTCTACAGACAGAGTAAACTTGGGTAGTACCCATAGCCTAACTCTCGTTGCGGTCGTCAAACACCGCCTACCCAGTAAGCCTAAGTCTAAGCTCAGATTGCTGGCTACTTTTCGTAAAATATTCGCGCTACCGTTTAAATCCGCGTTCACAATTGAACCATTCGCTGACTGATACAGCCCTCTTTTAATCCGCTTTCCAGATGCTTTCCACCCGTCTGGTTTTTGACCATATACGGGTAGGGAGTCTCCATCTAAAAAGCTCGACTTGCTCGTGTAGGGGTATCTCACAGTCCTCAGCAGTTCAAAGATTATAGGACTTACGCATTGACATAAAAGCAAAAATGACAGGTAGAGTTTTCAAGGCTTCTATCTAGGTTTTTCAATCATATTTTGGCGATGCTTGCGGCGGGCTGCGCCTACGCCAGCAATCAAAAGCAACCTCCAAAAGCCTGGAACAACGTATTTACGTTAATACAGAAGATAGCTCTTTTGTACAGTGCGTAAGTCCTAGATTAATTCGTGAATACATAAATACGACTGCGACTTTAGTCGCTCGTGCCGCTTCCCTCTCAGCACTGAAGTGACTGAGTTTCCCGCATCCCGTGTACTCCTATGAGGTGGGATTCCACCTACTATATGAACAATATCAAAAGCGATCGCTCGTCTAGCCAGGAAAACTAACAGAGCGATCGCGCTATCTTCAGTTTTGAAGCCAACTAAGCATAGGAGTCACCTCCCATACTCAGGTTAAAGGCTGATCGCCTTCTTCCTGTAGTATCGTCCCCGCCTCTAATTGTGGTGCAGACATGATTTGCTTTTGCTGTTCTTGTAGCCAGATTTCAAAAAGTTCATTTAGCAGTCGCACTTTCATAAATTCATCCAGTTGTGCGGGGATAAATTTTTCCAGCCGCAAAATCACGAACCAGTCGGCTATGCGGGTAGGGGGCAATATCTGACCTGGTTGACTGCTAGATAGCATTTGCACCATTACCGGATGTAGTGCATTCAGTTCAATCGGGCCCACTAAGCCTCCAGTTTGGGCTTCTGGCCCGAGTGAATATTCACGCGCCAAGTCAGCAAAAGAGTTTTCTTTTGCCTGAATCCGGAAGTAAAGTTCTTGGGCTATTCCCACATCCTGGGTTCGCAGTAGAGAATAAATTACTTTGTCTAGTTTTGTCTTGGACTGAAAAAAGTAGGATTCCAGTTTATTACCCCAAGTAGCTTGCTTAAATTTTTCAATTTTAAGCTTACGAGTGATAATAACTTCTAGTTGTTCGGGAGTCAGCCCTTGATTTGCCATCCAAGTCTGGATGTCTTCTTCATTTTTGAACTGTTTTTCAGCGTAAAACTGCTGTTTAGCTTGGGCTACTTCCTCAGGTGTACATATTGCTACCTTGGCGGAGCGTGAATTTTCCTCTATCGCCTCATCAATAATCAATTCGCGCTGCAATTGTGGCAGCATTTGGTAACTTGCCAGTAAGGAAATCAGTTCACTAGCTGTGATTGTACGATTACCGATTTGGATCGCTTCAGTCATTAGCTTTCGGGCATCTTAAGAATATCTGGTCTGTCAAAGAAGCTAACTTAGCCTACTCACTGGGAGCTTTTGTCTTAATCTTACTGAGTTAGGTACGCTAACTTCACTTTCGTAATAATTAAATAGTGGCTTTAACATACTTTAAAATATACAGTTTATATGAGTTTTTATCAAAGATTCTACGTAAATACGACCAGATGGGAAAAAAAAGGACAAAGGTCAAATGGGAGCATCCCAATTTTGCAACTTTACCAAAATAGTTACAAGTTAATTGCGATTGCTTTGCTTCACTGCGTTACCTACCCTGCGGGTTCTCCAAAGGAGTACGCAATTAGGACTTACGCACTGTACAAATGCATCGTGATATGCATTACATAAAATAGGTTATTTCAGGCTTTTCTTAATTATCCTGTGATGCCTACGGCGGTAAACTACGTAAATAGACCATGCTGTAGGGGCTAAACTTTGCTCATTGGTGTCAACTTAAGCTAAAAATCGCTTATCTGTTGGCTTCCACGCCCGCCCAGAAATAAATTTCAGGGCTAATAGCTAAAGTCTACTAAAGTAGACTTTAGCTATTAGCAAGGAACTTCAGTTCCTTGCGGGACATGGTTTTTACGTTAAGTTGACACGTATGAGCAATGCTGTGCCCTTACGAAAGATATAGTTTTTAGCCTTAATACATATTTGGTATTTATTGTCAATGCGTAAGTCCTAGCAATGACAAATTATGTTTTTACACATTTGGGATACTCCCGCTCAAGTAACTAATCACACTTCTCGCCACTGCAAGTTAGAAGACGAAGTTATCAGACTGAGCTAGGGTGCTTTGAGATAACCTTCTCCTAACAAAGGTTTTTTAGTTAACCAGAAATACTCACTTTATAGCGAGTCTCATTTGAATCTGACTTTTCCCATTGTATTTTTGGTAGAGCAATGTCTACGAAAGGCTGCGCCTACGCTCACTATACCTCTATCCCAAAGTCCTATTATGTATCCCACAACCAAAAATTCTAACGTTTACAATGACTCTAAATAATTCAAAAGATCCGCCATTTCTTGGGGGCTAGGTTGGAATTTTGGCATTGGCGGGGTTTCGCCACTGATCACTTGGCGAATCAGTCCATATCGAGACTTATGCTTTGAGACAGCTTGCAAACTGGGGCCTACTCGCCCATCGGCTTCCAAGCCATGACAACCAGCACAGTTAATTTGAAAGATCGCGTGTCCTTGAACTGGGTTTCCTGTTAAGGATAGAACGCTCTTGACGTATGGATCGGAGGCTTGAACCAACTGAACACCAAAAAAGCCCAAAGAGACTGCTAGCAGTGTAGCCAGCGTCAATAAAACGATCCTCTGAATCAAAATTTCAGGTTTGGTAATCTGGTTATCCAAAAGGTTTGCTGTGAAAATCTAGGTGTGCTAAAAACTTTTCATTTCCTACACATAGCTTAAAAGTTCTTGATTGTGTCTGCAAGCACAGAAGACTATTTTCTTGTGGGCAGTTGCCCTCCAAAAAGGCTGTAGGGCGCAGGATTCATACGAAATTTGGTAAAATCAAAAACAGGCAACGAATATTTAATAATTTCAAAGAGGAGATTTACAGTGGTTGAACCCCTACTATCAGGTATTGTCCTTGGTCTAGTTTTCGTCACCCTCGCCGGACTGTTTTACGCTGCCTATAAGCAATATAAGCGCCCTAATCAGTTGGGGGGGTAGCAGTGCTGAGTTTTGTTAGCGGATAGCTATGGTTTAGCCTATGCTGAGTTTTGAGTGGGAATATGAGGGGGATGAGGGAGATAAAGTAAAA
Organism: Nostoc sp. CHAB 5834; assembly: GCA_020829485.1. Next base: position 4,798 of record JAIVFU010000058.1, read on the forward strand.
TTTTCTCCTCCTGCTCCTTTATCTGCCCCCTCTTTTCTCATTGCACAATTCTGTAGAAAGTAAGTGATGTGTTGCCGTAAACTTTCTCGCGGCAAATTTCCCAAGCGGGAATCTCTAGCGGTGTCCAACCTTGTGAGGCGTGTTCAACTGCGATTTCACCGCTAGGATCTAAAAGTTGATAGTGAGCGATCGCTTCTAATACTGGCTGGTACAATCCACTGGCATAAGGTGGATCAAAGTAAATTCTATCGAATTGCTTGCCTGATAAAGTCTTTAACTGTTGGAAAATATCTCCCCGCAATACCCGAAGTTCTTGCTCGGCATTCGCTACCTGCTGCCAATTTTGTTGGATGGTGGCACAGGCTCGGCTCGATTGTTCAATTCCCACTACTAAGCTGGCTCCTCTACACAAAGCCTCTGCGCCCATTGAACCAGTACCGGCGCACAAATCTAGCCAGCGACAACCTGCAATTTCTCCCTGCCAAATATTAAACACTGCTTCCCTTACCCGCGCACTAGTAGGTCTAGTTTCTTTTCCGGGTAAAGTTTTTAGCTGGCGATTCCCGTAAATTCTCAGGCTCATTGGTTATTAGTCATTGGTCATTAGTCATAAGTTTTAGACAAAGGATAAACAACAAATAACAAAAATAGTATTAGGCAGGAATTTTTTCGCGGACTTGAGCAACAAAATTAGATAAAATTTGCAATCCAATATTAGAGGATTTTTCGGGGTGAAATTGGACTGCCATCAGGTTTTCGTGGGCGATCGCAGCTGTGACGGTTTGAGTCCCGTGGGTGATGGTTGCTGCACGGATTAGCGGGTCTATTGGGTCAACATAGTAAGAATGGACAAAATATACCCAAGGATCGGACGGTAAATGCTCCCACAAAATACTTTTTGGTTGAGTCATTTCCAGTTGATTCCAACCCATGTGAGGAATAGTGATGTCAGGTTCTGAGCGAAACCGCCGCACTTTTCCTTTGATAATTCCTAGTCCTGGTTGAGTACCTTCTGCACTTGATTCAAAGAGAATTTGCAATCCTAAACAAATTCCCAAGAAAGGTTTACCAGATGCGATCGCTTCTTTAATAGGTTGTTCCAAACCACGCGATCGCAGGTGTTGAACTGCTGGATCAAATGCTCCCACTCCCGGCAGAACTATTGCATCTGCCTGCTCTAATTCCTTTGGAGAATAAGTAACATTAGGTGTTGCTCCAGCTTTTTCCAAGCCTTTGCAGACTGAGTGCAAATTTCCCATCTCGTAATCTACGACCGCAATTACTGGCATTCACCTGCTCCTTGTAAATTTATTATGGAGGGTTTTTCTATTCTAAATAATATTTGTTATGAAGAAAAGAATTCTATTAACTTATTTTGACATTTGGCAAAAATATCAACCGTCGAATTATTCTGATGATTTATTATTTGAAGTTACCAAACTTGATCTGATACCAGATGATTTAAGTTTTTTACCCTAGTTACCCGTAGATGTGCAACTTGCCAGTACTCAGGTCATGGAAAAAATCAATGCAATTCAAGCTGATTACATAATCTGTTGTGGCATAGCTGCAAAGCTTACATAATTAAGTGGGGAAGCAGTTGCTAAGTAACTAGGCGAGAATAAATCAGATTAGATTAAGTAATGTAAAAAACCCTGAGATTATTTTGTAGTCAGGGCTTTAGCCATCATTTGAGGAATCAAGTACTCACTACAAACCTTTAATTATTTACACCGCCTTACTTAGCTGTAAAGAAATTGTTTTGCAAACAGCAGTTGATTTAGAAGAATTAGTGACGGGAGCAGCAGCAATTGAGATTAGCCACGACTACGGTAAATTTGTCTGTGTTCGCGTAGTGTCTCGCAAAGAGTACTTAAGTCAAAAGCAACTCACGGTACGTTGTATCTTTGCCCACGTTCCGGTTCTCAATCAAGAAAATTTGATGGGGATTCTTGCAGATTCCGTATTAATTATTAACTAACTGGCACTTTCATCAAGTTGTTAATGTCTGTATGGTGAAAGAAATATCTAAGTGTATGTTGCCATTGTTACTAATTTTCCCGATTGCCCAATTAACTCCTCCCATGCCACCGCCTGAAGAAGTTGTACAACCACAAGAAGTGCGTCCTTTACCAGGACAATTGGATACAGTGCCAACGTTTAACAGCAATAGTCCAGAATTGGTTTTGAAAGAAGGAATTTTACTCTCTACCTTTCCACCAGATGGCAAAAAAGTGCCAACGGCGCATCTGAATTTTCCTTTTCGAGGACGATTTGATATTTTTGCCCACCATATTGCTAAAGCTGAACCAGCAGAGAATTTGCGTAGGCGTAGCCCGTCGGAGACATCGCTGTATTTAGGGATAATTTTGCATAATCCTGGTTCGGAAACAGTGAAGGTGAATATTTGGCAGGCGGCGAGTTATTTAAGTCAACCGGATGCACCATTTATTGAGCTACCATCCTTTAGCCAAAATCTTTTGGGTACAATTTTTGCCGGGCCAGGCGATCGCGTCATGTCTGATGTACTGAGGGGACGACGACAAGAGATTTTTCCTGCCCAAATTGAGATTCCACCAGGGCAAAGTCGGATGTTACTAAATTTACCAATTCCTGTCCAAGGATTGACACCACCTCTCAATGGTCGGTCTACATTAATGCGACTGCAAAGTGATGGCACTGTCTATGCAGCCAGCCTAGCTATGTTTGCACGAGTTAATCCCGATGGCAGTGAGCGATCGCCCACTTTAGAAGAGTGGCAGAATTTACTAGATAATGGTGATTTGGCTGGGCCACGGGATAAAGCGCCCACTCCCTTAGAGGAAACTGGCAAACCAAGAATTTATGGGCGTGTTGCTGGAGTGGCTGGTGGTTCACGATGGAGAGCTTTATTAGTAGATAATCCTAAAGCCAGGTATTTGACTATTCCCCAGCCGGGTAAAATGTTTTCCTATCCTCTGAGTAGCCTGCATGGCGGTACATTAGGAACTGATCAAATTCAAAGTGCTAATATGCTGGTGCGCTATCCTGACACCGCATATCGCGCTCATGGGAACTATGGGATTCAATATAATCTGAAGTTGCCGCTATACAACAATACTCAAAGTCCTCAAACCGTTAGTGTATCCATACAAACACCACTCAAAGAGGATCAGTTAGTCAAACCAGGGTTACGCTTTTTCAGTACACCAGCCCGTCAAGTATTCTTTCGAGGGACAGTGCGGGTACGTTACAAAAATGACCAAGGTCAGCCACAAACTCAGTTTGTGCATTTAGTGCAAAAGAGAGGTCAACCAGGGGAACCCTTAGTTTTATTAAAGATGAAAGCAGGCGATCGCTCTTTAGTAGAAGTTGACTTTCTCTATCCCCCAGATGCTACACCACCACAAGTTTTAACAGTTTCAACTCAAGCTGAACCTCGGTAATGAGTCATGGGTAATAGGTAATAGCTTTTCTCCAATTACCTGTTACCAAAAAATATTTATTAGTTAGCTGATTCTTAAAGCTCTACTGTTTACCAACTTGGCGCGGCTCAAAGGCACATCTGTTATAAAGCAATACAGTTAAGCATTTTTTTCTTCTCTCTGTGTTGCGCCAGTTGCTTCAAGTCGGGGAACCCGCCCAACGCACTGGCTTCTCTGTGCCTCTGTGGTTCGTTGTTAAAAAAAATGACTTTAGATAAAGAGTTTTAGCGTTAACCCAAGCGTATTATGTTATAAAGCACCCAGTTAGGGCAACGCCTTACAATGTTTAGTAATAGCAGGCATAGTATTTATCAAACAGACAGTGTTTAAAAATGATTCAAGATTGTAAACGCCTATTGAAGTTGCAATAATAGATATTATGACTACTAGGGTAGTAGTCCAAGGCTTGATTTCACGCATTGATTCTTTTGTTTTTATTGATTTCGGAGAGCGTAACCCAGAGAGGCTACCCAAATCTAGTTCTGGAAAATAGCGTGATTAATTATACTACCTAAAATTATTTTTGACTAATGGTTATTAAAGCCTGTGGTCATAGATAATTTATTCGGGGCGATCGCTTACCTAACAGAGCGGTGAATGTGATCCGTAAATTAACTTCTTCATATTGATAAAACTTTTCACCCCAAATTTCTGTATTTAGGCTGAATATTTATTCCGCCCCATGCGTTGCAATAGAAATACTACACTATAGGAGGCAATAAAGGGACGGCATGGCAACCGATCAAAAAATCAATCAAGAAACTGAGTTAAATTCGCTCCAGCACCTTATTGGAACCCTGATTTTACTGGTAGAGGATGAGCCAGATATTGCAGAATTGCTCACTTTCGTTTTGGAAGCAGATGGTGCAGAGGTGATTGCTTTAACCGATGCAGAAGCAGCCCTTGCCTTGGTAGAATCGCTTCATCCCGATATTCTGCTGTGCAATGTGAAGTTGCCCGATCATGATGGAAATTGGTTAATTAAACAAATTCGAGTACATTCTTGCCCATCCTTAAGACAGTTACCTGCGATCGCTATCACTTCTTATACACGGGAAGTCTCAAGTCATAAGGCTTTGAATGCTGGCTTTAATCGATTTTTAGTCAAGCTTGAAAGTCCAGATGAAATCGTAGGTGAGATTGTTCACCTGCTATCTAACGATATTTAAATATAAATGCTTAGTCTTTATGTAACTTTTAGTACCTATACTTCCATAGATGCTGGGAGGTACAGCTAGCTGTACGCTCCTACAAATGACTCTAACTTGGAAACTAAACCCTAAGTGGCTAGGGTAATATATTGGCTGGATATATTTGTTAACTTTATTGAAAACCTTTTGCTGGCTTTTTTTGCCCCTTGCTCTTAGGCTTGGATTTGTTAACTTCTCCTAAAGCTTCCTGAAATAAATTGTGTAGATGTATAGGGACACTAGCAATTTCTGGTAACTCTGGCTCAATAGGTTTATTGAATTCTTGCAAAAGTGCGTCCAAGTCGCTTTCAAGATGAAATTCTGGACGTTTCAGAACTGTTTGCAACACATTTTCTAATTGACTTGGATACTGTTGCGCTAATCGATGCCAAATAAAAGTATTAATACTTTTATCTTCGAGGTAGTAACGAACTAGTTTTTCTGCCCCTTGAACACTTTGCCAATCCTCTGCTAATAAAATTGCTTGTATTCTACTATATGTTGGTAAAAACATTTGTCCCCAACGGGGATGAGAAAGAGCAGTTACCTGTTCTGCTTTCTTGAGTTCAGGAGGTAAATCAACCTTTGGCATCACCATTTTGCTATTACTACTTTTGCTGTTAAACATCTGAGAGACTACGTTGGAATCAGCACCAAATTCTTCTGCTGCTGCTTTTATTTCATCGTCTCCAATGCCAGCTGCTTCTGCTACTTCAGCCAAGGATTTAGAAGTATCAATTCCTGCTTCTGCAAAGCGTTTTTCAGTGATTAGTTCTTGGAATTCAGCTATTTTTTTATTAAGCTGGTATCCAGATAGTGTGATTTCATCAGTGCCAAAAAAGTCCACAAACTGCTGATGATATTGTCCTACTGAGTGCCAAGCTTCTTCTAGCAAGTCTGGAGCATCGCTGTAAAGATTACTTTTATAGTTTTCTTTGAAATTACCAATTGCTACAGCCAGTTTTGGTTTACCCAATTTACCCATTATTGTGTAGGGGCCAGAAAACATCCAGTAGCTATCGGTGACAGGAGAAATGCGAGTTAGTAAAATTTCTCCTACTTTCAACCGAGATATTGCCTGTAATGTTTGAGTATTATTTGGCTTGACGATGTAGCGTTTATCTGTCAACCAGTTCGTCAATTCAAAGCCATCAGGTAGAATATCCGTTATGGCAAATAAGCCAATAAAACTATGATGCCAACTGTTGATCAGGTTGCGATCGCTTTCTTCTAAATCTGGATGGCTTTCGATAAACAACTCTAATGGTGACTTATCACCGACTTTCCCGGCTGTCAGAAAGCTATCGATAGTTAAGTCCTGCTGTGTACTATCCCCACTTCCACGGCGCAACTGTGCTGCTGCATAAGTTTCCAGTGCTTCTGCTAGTTCCCCTTCAGCATCAAGGACAAAATCAACTAAGGCTTGTTTTAATTGGTGCGATCGTTCTAATATGACATCCACAAGTTAATCTCTCGGTGCAACAGATGTAGATTATAGCTCTTGAGAGAATTACAGCATCTAGCAATAGCTAGATTTATGCGGATTTAGCCGTAAAGCTTATTTTAAACTAGATACAAGGTATCACACAAGGTCATTACAGATGGTTGCAACTCCAAATTCTAGCTATATTTTTCCAGAAGACTATCTCAAAGGAGAAGAAACCAGTCCTATCAAGCATGAATATAGACAGGGACAGGTTTATGCAATGGCAGGAGCAAGTAACGCCCATGTAATTATTTCTCTTAATATTGCTTCAATGCTGAGAAATCATTTGCGTGGGAGTGGATGTCAGACTTATATCTCAGACACCAAAGCACATATTGAGTCGATTAATATCTATTACTACCCCGATGTGATGGTAAGTTGTGACCAACGAGATAGAGCTTTTAACAACTTTCTGCGTTACCCTTGCTTAATTGTAGAAGTGCTATCTCCCACAACAGAAGCCTTTGACAGAGGTGATAAATTTGCTGACTACCGACAGATGGAGTCACTTCAGGAATATGTACTTGTGAGTCAAACTCGATTAAATGTTGAGTGTTTTCGCCGCAATTCAGAGAGACAATGGGTACTTTATCCCTATGGACAGCAAGATATCATTCATTTGGCAAGTGTAGATTTTCGGTGTGCTGTTGCAGATTTATATGAGGATGTTACTTTTGAATCCCCCTAATTGACTGACTACTAGAAAGGTAAAAACCAGAATATTGAGGATTTAAAAATGTGTTTTTAGAGAGCAAAATAAAAAGGCAAAAGAAGATTTTCTTTTGCCTTTATTAATTTTTACCTTTTAATAGACACAGTAAATTTTGGCATTGCTGATTGCGGTATGAAAACGATTGTGCATTCCGGTGAAAATCCTTGTAGAGACGTAAAATTTTACGTCTCTACATCCAAATTCATACCTCGATTCAGCAACGCCGAAATTTCAAGTCTCTATTCATCGTCGAAATCATCGTCGTCTTCTTCTTCTTCCTCGTAATCGTCGTCGTCTGCAACTTCATCGGCGATTAATTCATCTTCGTCATCTAGAACTGACCTTTCTGCACGTCTGCTACCAAAACCAGATTCCCCAAGAGTAGGAGAATCTAAATTATAGGTGCGAGCTGTGCGGTCATCTAAGACCATATCTAGGGGATCATCGACTTCATCCAAGACACTACTGGTAATTTCAGCAGCATAGTCTTCAATCGCACCGGGTTCATCATAGGTATTGTAGCCAGTACCCGCCGGAATCAACCGCCCGATAATCACGTTTTCCTTTAATCCTCGCAGCCAGTCGGATTTGCCTTCGATAGCTGCTTCGGTAAGTACCCGTGTTGTCTCTTGGAAAGATGCGGCGGAAATAAAGCTGTCGGTATTCAACGATGCTTTGGTGATCCCCAACAATACTGGGGTATACTGTGCCCTAGCACCGCCTGTGATTGCCATAGCTTCATTTACCTGCTCAACTTGGCGCAGTTCTACCAATTCACCAGGAAGCATGGTGGTGTCACCACCATCATCAATCCTGACTTTATTGGTCATCTGGCGAACAATGACTTCAATGTGTTTATCGGAAATATCAATTCCTTGAGATTGATACACCATTTGCACTTCATTCACCAAGAATGACTGTACCTTCTGCAAAGCATGGCTAGCACAAGCATAGATTCCATCTTCGGAACCCAGGCTAAAGAAGATTTCCAAAATTTCGTGTGGATTGGATGGGCCATCGGTTAATGGTTGTCCCGCTAACACAATCGATCCATCTGGCACAATCAAATTTTGTCCTGGGCCTAGAGGATAATCTGTTACCACGCCATTTGATTCTACGACCTTGATAGCGATCGCTTCATCACCACTTTCAGCGTAAACTACCTTAACTTCACCCCCTCGGCGACATAAAATGCACGCTTCTTTGGGTTTACGAGCTTCAAGTAGTTCCTCAATTCGGGGCAAACCTTGAATAATATCTCCGGTTTTGGCGCGTTCAAACACCAACAACACCAAGTTATCACCCCGTTGTACCAAATCGCCGTCTTCTATCTGCAACACAGCACCAGGGCTGACTCGATAAGGGCGACCGATACGGGTAGTAACAACGTAGTTTTTAGTACTCAGGGCTGATTCCCCACCAGATGCAGCAGCGGCACTTTTGATATCCACTACTTGTCCTGATTCTGGGGCAAAAACACCAGGAGCAACTTCTGTACCTTCTACTAGCAAGTCACCCACTTTTACCTTTGGCTGAGTACTACTATTAATGGTAAGCCTGTCAGCATCGCGTAATACCAAGCAGCGACGCACGTTTTCGGTTCCTTGTCGAACACCCCGCACTTCCCCGCCTTCTTTACATAAAATTTGGGTACGTGCAACCACAGATCCAGGGGCGATGGTAAGCCCATCGTGTACCTCAAGTGTGGTTTGGGTGCTACCTTGGGTGGCATCGGCGGTAATGTCTCGACGAATTACCAAGGATTCCAAAATTACCAGTTGTAAACGTTGAACTTCTGGATCTTCAGTATCCTCTACTAATTCAATATCTGCTGCTAGTGGCGAAGCATTATGGTCTTGTTCCCCTTCTTGCTCAATTTCCAGCACTAGCTGGGTTCGCAGCAGTTCCACGCCTTCAACAGATTTGACGCGTTCTGAATCTTTGTAAGGTAGGCGCTGCACAGCCCGCAATTGAATCGATCGCCCGGTTTGTTGGCTCACCGATGTAGTTGATGGCACATCTGGATTATCCGGTACGGCAAACTCAACAACTGGACGACTCAACAGGGCAGGCCCTTCTGGTGTCTCCACATACTGGATATAACGCAATTCCGTGGCGACATTACCTTGGAATTCCTCACCTGGTTGGATGAAGGTGTTGTCTCGCCCGATGACTGATTCTGGATCGTCTACCATCAGCAGTTCCCCAGGCTTAACTACAACTTCCCGCAGGATGTCGTTTTTCTGGGTAACTTCTATCACACCACTGTTTTGGCAGAAGATATCTTTTACTACCTCAGTGCCAGCTTCTACAAACTGTCCGTCTTCTACCAACAGCAAGGAGATGTCTTTATTAACTTCGTGGCTTTCTTCGGGAATCCACAAAAGGGTACCGCCCTGCACGACTTCATAACCGAGCTTGGCTTTGCCTTTTTTCTGGACTTCTACACCCGCGAATTTCAAGAAACCACCAGTGGTTGTCCGATAGCGGTCATCAATTAACTCAGCTACCACTTGACCATTTTGCACTTTTGTGCCTGGTGTAGCTCTGAGGTTAAATACTTGGTTGTTGCCAGTGGAGACTAAGTAGTTATTCCGCCCTTGGGAACTTTGGACTGTCACCGTTGCTTGGTCTAGTACCACAGAAGCGGTGATAATTTCAATTTCCCTGGTACTCTTACCTGGGGTAGCTTCCGGCAAGCGCACTACACCGCCGTGCAAACTGGCTAACTTGGTTTCTGCTAAAACTCCGTTAGAAGCGATCGCATCACCATTTTTTACCACCAATTCTGCACCAGGCGGCAAGTTATAAACTTCCCCAGACAAAATCCAAATCAAGCCACCGCGTGCGGCTGTGGTTGTGGTATTACCTTGACGGTCAGTTTTTTGTTCTGGAACAACTTCGGCAAATTGCACTTCCCCTGCTAAGTCAGAGGCTACATCTTTAACTGCTTTTTCTGTATTAGTCCGAGTTGTGCGTCCACCAAGGGCAACCTCTGCCAACAACTGACCTTGTTTTACCTTATTTCCATCGAATACATATAATGTTGAACCTTGGGTAAGATGAACCTCTTGGTTATCTGGGGTAACATCACCTACTTTTGTTGGCTCCAAAAGCATGATGCCATTAGCTTCAACATAGAGGGCATCTTCCCCGTGGCGGGTACGATATGTTCTAGTCTTCAGTTTGCGGGGAAGCTTGACAGTTCCATCGATTTTGGAACGAACTTGTTGCGCCACTTCTCCAGTAAACACCCCACCTGTGTGGAATGTCCGCATGGTTAGCTGAGTACCAGGTTCGCCGATACTTTGGGCGGCAATAATCCCTACAGCTTCGCCCAAGTCCACCATTTTGGCGTGGGCTAAACTCCAGCCGTAGCAGTGTTGACAGACAGAACGTGCAGCTTCACAAGTTAGGGGCGATCGCAGCATAACTTCTGCCACCCCAGATTTTTCGATTTTCTTCGCCAAGTCCTCAGAAACTGGGGTATTGCGTGGTGCAATTACTTCTTTTGTCACCGGATGCAGCACATCTTCGCCAATTACCCGTCCCATCAAGCGGGTTCCTAGAGGAATCAAGGTTTTAGCACCTTCTGTCATTGGTCGAATGGGAATTCCTCTGGTGGTACCACAGTCAAATTCCCGAATAATCACATCCTGGGATACGTCTACCAAACGGCGGGTGAGATAACCAGAGTCAGCCGTCCGCAAGGCAGTATCCACCAATCCTTTTCTGGCACCGTAAGACGAAATAATGTATTCCGTTACAGTAAGTCCTTCACGGAAGTTGGTTTTGATAGGTAAATCGATAATTTCCCCTTGAGGATCTGCCATCAGTCCCCGCATCCCCACCAATTGCCTGACTTGAGAGATATTACCCCGTGCCCCGGAGAATGCCATCATGTATACGGAGTTTAGGGGATTAGTCTTCTTGAAGTGAACGACTACTTCATCTTTCAAGGCTTCACTAGTACCATTCCAAGTATCGATTACCTTTTGGAAGCGTTCTACTTCAGTGATTTCTCCCCGTTGATAACGGGTTTCAGTAGCGCGAATTTCTTCTTCGGCTGCTTCTAAGAGCAATCGCTTAGTTGGTGGTATCATCAAGTCATCTACACTGATGGAAACCCCTGCTTTGGTAGCGTAGCGAAATCCCAAATCTTTCAATTTGTCCGCCATCACTGCGGTTCGCGCCGTACCATAATTTGTAAAGGCCCAAGAAATTAAATTTCTCAGTTGACCCTTATCAACCACCCGATTGCGAAAAATCATTTTTTCGTTAGTCATTTATCATTAGTCCTAAGTCATTGGGAGTAGGGAGTAGGGAGTAGGGAGTAGGGAATTCACCACTCCCCATTCCCCACTCCCCACGCCTTAGCTTGCTAGTGCTTCCTGAATGGCATTGTTGTAAATAACGCGGCCAGGAGTTGTGTATATATACTGGGAAAGTACATTGCCTTTAGCGTCTTGTCTGACTCGACGGAACTTATAGAGTAGTGTGCGCGTACCATCCTCGTTTTCCGTCACTTTCACGGGTTCTGTATCCGGTTGGTCTGATTCTATTTCACCGTCAAACCGGACATAGATATAGGCGTGCAAGTCAATTTGATCTTGCTGGAAAGCCATAATTACATCCTCTAGCGAAGAAAAGTAATTTCCTGCCCCTTTTGTCGCACCGGGATTTTCTGCTGTTAAATAATAGGCTCCCAACACCATATCTTGGCTAGGCGTGATGATCGGTCTACCCGTGGCTGGTGACAAAATATTGTTAGAAGCCAACATCAACAATCGCGCTTCAGCCTGACTTTCTAACGATAAAGGGACGTGTACCGCCATTTGGTCGCCGTCAAAGTCGGCGTTAAAGGCTGGACACACCAGAGGATGCAGTTGAATCGCTCTACCTTCTACTAAAATTGGTTCAAAAGACTGAATACCCAAGCGGTGCAACGTTGGTGCCCGGTTTAGCATTACAGGGTGTCCTTCAATCACCTCTTCCAGCACATCCCAAACACTGGGATCATTACGGGATATCAGCTTTTTCGCAGCTTTGATGTTATTTACCATGCCGCTACGAATCAGGCGGTTAATCACAAATGGCTGAAATAGCTCAATCGCCATTTCTCTAGGCAAACCGCACTGGTGAATTTTCAGCTTTGGCCCGACCACAATTACGGAACGTCCAGAGTAGTCAACGCGTTTACCTAACAAGTTTTGTCGGAAACGTCCTTGCTTACCCTCAATAATGTCAGACAAAGATTTTAAGGGTCGGTTATTTGCCCCTACCACAGTGCGTCCCCGACGACCATTGTCAATCAAAGCATCCACTGCTTCTTGCAGCATCCGCTTTTCGTTCCGCACAATAATCTCTGGTGCCAAAATTTCCTGTAAGCGTGCCAAACGATTGTTGCGGTTAATTACCCGCCGATACAAATCATTTAAATCGCTCGTGGCAAACCGTCCGCCATCTAGTTGCACCATTGGGCGCAAGTCGGGGGGAATCACGGGAATAACTGCCATTACCATCCACTCTGGTTTTGAACCAGTAGCGATGAAGTTGTCAATTACCCGCAGTCGCTTAATTAGCTTGGCTCTCTTTTGTCCTTTGGCGTTGCCAATTTCTTCGCGTAGGCTTTCGGCTTCTTGTTCCAAATTGATATCGGCAAGCAAACGCAACAGCGCTTCAGCCCCAATACCTACCTCTACGCCTTGCAGCACAGAATCTTCGCTATAAATTTGGTCTTCTATTTCCAACCACTGGTCTTCACTCAGTAGTTGTTTGTAAGTTAAAGTTTCGGCATTACCAGGACTCAGGACAACATAAGAGTTGAAATAGACAATCTGCTCGACATCCCGTAAGGGCATATCCAACAGGATGGAAATATAGCTAGGAATACCCTTGAGATACCAAACGTGAGCTACTGGTGCGGCGAGTTTAATATAGCCCATGCGGTGACGACGCACCCGTGACTCGGTGACTTCTACCCCACAGCGCTCACAAACAATACCTCTGTGACGAACTCTTTTATACTTGCCACAATGGCATTCCCAATCTTTCGCTGGGCCAAAGATGCGCTCACAAAACAAGCCATCCATTTCTGGCTTGAGAGTTCGGTAATTAATCGTTTCTGGCTTGGTAACTTCACCGACTACTTGACCATTGGGCAATGTTCTCTCGCCCCATTGGCGAATGCGTTCAGGGGAAGCCAAGCCGATTTTTACGTAGTCAAACTGATTAGTTTGGGCAGGTCTCATATTTAGTCATTAGTCATTGGTCATTGGTCATTAGTCCTTAGTCTTTTGCTAATGACAAACGACTAAGGACTAATGATTATTGATTATTCGTCGTCTTCCAGCGATTCACGGGAAAGAGATTCATAAGTTGGTCGAGGAGGGGTGCGACGGGCTGATTGGTCTGCCATCAAATCGACTTCTACATCTAGGGAACTGCCGTCTGTTTGGGTTTCTACCTTGTGTACGGCAATGTCTAACCCCAATGATTGCAACTCGCGCATTAGCACCTTAAAGGACTCTGGGGTTCCGGGTCGAGGAATTGCTTTACCTTTAACGATCGCATTTAACGCTTCATTCCGTCCTTGCATATCGTCAGATTTAACTGTGAGCAATTCCTGTAAGGTGTAAGCTGCACCAAAGGCTTCCAATGCCCACACTTCCATTTCTCCAAACCTCTGACCACCTTGTTGTGCTTTACCACCCAAGGGTTGCTGAGTCACCAGTGAGTATGGGCCTGTGGAACGGGCGTGGATCTTATCATCCACTAAATGCACCAGTTTCAGCATGTAAGCCACACCGATGGTAATTGCTCGGTCAAAGGGTTCACCTGTACGACCGTCATATACCATGATTTTGCCTGGGTTATCTGGGTTATATACCCAGTCTTTCCCTGTTTCGTCTCGTGCTTCTTGCAATTTGCCATGCACGATTCGGCGGGATGTCTCTTCACCGTACATTTCATCAAAGGGAGTAATCTTAAATCGCACTCCCAAGGTCTGACCAGCCCAACCCAAGAGACATTCAAATACTTGTCCGACGTTCATCCGACTGGGTACACCCAAGGGGTTAAGTACAATGTCCACTGGTGAACCATCGGGCAAATAAGGCATATCTTCTGCTGGTAATATCCGAGAAATAATCCCTTTATTACCGTGCCGTCCTGCCATTTTGTCGCCAACTTGGATTTTGCGTTTTTGGGCAACGTACACCCGGACTACCATATTGGCTCCTGGTGGCAGTTCATCGCCTTGTTCACGAGTAAACAAGCGCACATCAACTACGCGACCTTTTTCACCGTTTGGTACTCGCAGAGAATTGTCTCGCACATCGCGTGCTTTCTCACCGAAAATTGCACGTAAGAGTTTTTCTTCTGGCGGTTGGTCAGATTCACCCTTGGGTGTGACTTTTCCTACCAAGATATCACCAGCTTCTACCCATGCCCCAATGCGAATGATTCCCTGTTCATCCAACTGACGCAAGGCATCTTCCCCGACGTTGGGAATTTCTCTGGTAATTTCTTCTGGCCCCAGTTTGGTTTGTCTCGCTTCAATTTCATATTTTTCAATGTGAATTGAGGTGTAGATATCATCCTGCACCAGTCTTTCAGAGATTAAAATCGCGTCTTCGTAGTTGTAGCCTTCCCAAGGCATATAGGCAACGACGATATTTTGTCCTAACGCCAATTCACCCCCTTCGGTGGAGGAGCCATCAGCCAATACCTGACCAGCAACAACCCGTTCACCAATGCGGACGAGAGGTTTCTGATTTAAACAGGTGTCTTGGTTGGAACGTTGGTACTTAGAAAGGGTGTACTTAATTTCTTGGGTATTAGCTTTAGGACGGACGCGAATTTCTGTAGCATCCACATAAGTGACATCGCCATCGGTACGCGATACAACCACCATCCCGGAGTCTCTTGCTCCTTGGGCTTCCAAACCAGTACCCACTAGAGGGCGTTCTGGCTTGAGCAGAGGTACTGCTTGCCGTTGCATGTTCGATCCCATCAGCGCTCGGTTAGCGTCATCATGCTCCAAGAAGGGAATCATGCTGGTTGCTACCGACACAATCTGTACGGGAGATACTGCTACGTAGTCCACCTGTTCTGGTGTTGTGGTGGAAAATTCTTGACGATAACGCACTGGCACTAGTGGCCCAATAATGTGCCCGGTTTCATCTACAGGAATATCTCCCGGAGCAACCCGCAGATCGTCTTCTTCATCGGCTGTCATGTAGGCTGGAGGCAGGTCAAATCTGACCCGACCATTTTCGACCGGTCTAAATGGCGTTTCTAGGAAGCCGTACAGGTTCACCCGCGCATGGGTTGCTAAGGAGCCAATCAGTCCGGCGTTGGGGCCTTCTGGTGTCTCAATGGGGCAAATACGTCCATAGTGACTAGGGTGAATATCCCGCACGGCAAAACCAGCGCGTTCACGGGTTAAACCACCAGGGCCAAGGGCGCTCAGACGGCGTTTGTGGGTCAGTTCTGCTAGAGGATTGGTTTGATCCATGAACTGACTTAATTGGCTGGAACCAAAGAATTCTTTAATTGCTGCTACCAATGGTTTGGGGTTCACCAAGGAAGCGGGAGTTAGCACTTCAGCATCGGATACGGTCATCCGTTCCCGAATGATTCTCTCTAAGCGGTTTAAGCCCACCCTTACTTGGTTTTGCAGCAATTCACCGACGCTTCTCACCCGACGGTTGCCCAAGTGGTCAATGTCATCGATATTACCGATGTCATATTCTAGGTTGATCAGGTAATCTACAGCTGCCAAGATATCACCAGCAGTCAACACGCGCATTGTGTCGGGAACAGAAAGGCGCAATTTTTTGTTGAGTTTGTACCGTCCCACACGGCCAAGGTCATAACGTTTCGGGTCAAAGAAACGAGAATCTAGGAGTTGTTGTCCACCTAATACTGTTGGTGGTTCACCAGGACGGAGTTTGCGATATAACTCCATCAGGGCTTCTTCTTCAGAGAATTGCCCTTCTTTTTCGATGGTTTTTTGGAAATATTCGGGGTGGCGTAAGGCATCAAAGATTTCGTTGTCTGATAACCCTAAAGCTTTTAGGAGTACCTGCGCTGACAGTTTGCGGGTTTTGTCGATGCGTACCCAGACCAAATCGTTACGGTCTGTTTCAAATTTCAGCCATGCTCCCCGGTTGGGAATTAAGCTAGCTGAATAAGTACGTCGCCCGTTTTTGTCGATTTCTGATTTGTAATAAACGCCTGGCGATCGCACTATCTGATTGACAATTACCCGCTCGGCTCCGTTAATAATAAATGTGCCGCGATCGGTCATCAAAGGCAAATCACCAATGAATACCTCTTGCTCTTTGATTTCCCCGGTTTCCTTATTAATCAACCGTGTGGGAACATACATTTGGACGGCATAAGTACTATCCCGCCGTTTGGCTTCTTCGACGCTGTACTTTGGCTCCTTGAGTTTGTAGTTATGACCCAAAAAGTGCAGTTCTAATTTGCCCGTATAATCTGTAATAGGACTAAAGGAGTTAAGTTCTTCTATCAGCCCTTCTTCCAAAAACCAGCGAAAGCTCGAACGCTGGATTTCAATCAAGTCGGGCAACAGAAAGGCGGGTTCCATGTATGTTTCTTTAGTCATGCCTCTTCCTTTGTCAACCTGGTAAAATTTTCCCTTGGACACTGCTGTTTTACGCTTCCCATTGCTAGCTAGTGTCCTTAGCTGTTTGGGAACTCCTTCTTACACACTTGCTATTTACAGGTGTGGGCAAACGCAGCCATTAAAGCTGGAATGAGCAATTTGGACAAGGGGGTAATCGCCCAAAATCGGGGACTCACACGCCAAAAACCCACTATAGTCTTGATTTAAGAAGAATATACAGTTGAGATATTCCTGAGTTTTATCTACTTGCTTCATTTCCCCTCCAAAAAGCGCGTTAATTTGCTGACGCAGCTCTAGACGGTGTGTCTTAAATACACCCGCCTATTTATACTCTCAGTGATATCCTAGATATCCTAAGACTGAGGGAATGATCCGCACCTTGTCGGCTTTGAATCAGAATCACTTCATTTTGCTGGATTATACTCACAAGGCAATTTCGTTTAACGATTTTGAATAGGTTCGATATACACCAAGCCGATGTTGTGCAATCTAGCTCAACTTGGGTTGGCACAGTTAGTCATCTGTGGAGAGCATCCGCTTGTAGAGATTTGGAGGATGGCCAAGCCGATAAGATTATGGAAAATTAGGCTCAGAAATTTTAGGTTCCTTCCTTTATCATTATGGCGCAAGCAAAATGTTTTTAAGGGAATAATATTACCATATTTTCCCTCTCTAGAGTTTTATTTTTTTTAGCACAACCGAATAAAAGAGAATTATTGCACACTTTATATTGACAGACCAAATAATTCACAGGCATTCTGGGTGGTTTGATGGGCGATCGCCTCTACCGTTTCCTGACGCAGTTTAGCTACTTGCTCGGCTACATATTGCACGTAGGCAGGCTCGTTGCGCCTCTCGCCTCGTTTCGGAACTGGGGCGAGAAATGGGCAGTCTGTTTCAATCAGTAGGCGATCGCTACTCACCATCGCCGCCGAGGATTGGATCGCTTTGGCGTTTTTGAACGTTACCGTCCCGCTAAAGCTGATGTAGAAGCCTAAATCGAGAAACCATTGAGTTTCTTCTGGCGTTCCTCCCCAGCAATGCATGACTCCCCGCACTCTTTCCCCTTTTAGTTCGCGCCATTTTTGCAACACTTCTCTGGTTGCCACAGCAGCATCGCGGCAGTGGATAATTACTGGTAAGTTGAGAACAGAAGCGATCGCTAACTGTGACTCAAACACCATCAGCTGATGCTCATAGTTATCAGCTTTGTAAAAATCCAGCCCCATTTCCCCAATTGCTACCACATGAGAGTCAGAACTTGCTAAAGTTTTGATTTTCTCGGCTGTCTCGTGATTCCATTTATCAGCATCTAAAGGATGTAATCCTACGGCAAAGCTGATTTCGGGAAACTCGTGCGCTATGGATTGAATGCTGGAAAACTCCTCTGGGTGAACACAGGAATGTACTAAACGTACTACTCCTGCTTCTTGCCACCGCGATCGCACTGTTGCTAAATCCGGCTGGAAACTATCAAAGTTGAGATGAACGTGCGTGTCTATCAGTTGCATCTTTTGTCCTACCCTGCGGGAAGCCCTTCTCTACGAGAGGCTGCGCCAACAGGTTCAGCAGTCGCTCATGGGGGAAACCCCCAAGACCGCCCTCCTTCACCTCTGGCGCGTCTATGTTGTTTGTCCTTCGTCATTTGTCGTTTGTTTTGTTACCAATGACTAAGGACAAATGACCAATGGCTACTCAGCTGTTTGTGTCAGAGGTTTTAGTTTATGAGCCAATCTTGACTTTTTCCTTGCCCCATTGTTTGGGTGAAGGACACCCCGCTTGGTCGCTTTATCGATTTTGGCGTAAGCCTCGGATAAGCGAACCTCTGCTTCTTGTTTTAATTCTGGGGTAGGATTAGCTGTATAGACAGCTACAGCATTAATGTATTTCTTCATCAGCGTCTTGACTGCTGATTTGTAAGCTTTGTTACGCAGTCGGTTACGTTCTGCGATTTGGGCACGCTTGAGAGCAGACTTTGTATTCGCCACAGTCAATTCCAAAAATACTATTAATATGTACACACACTACTAGACTTACTAATATAGCATCCAAATTGCCAATGTTATAATTTCCTAAAAAAATCTATCATTGGAAATTGGGTACTGGAGATTGAGGAAGATAGTCTTTGCTCCCGAATCCCAGCCCTTAATTTGGTGTGTCGTCAATTAAGGAAATGCGTTAAAATAAGGTACATGTAAAATAGTCAACCCTAACTCATCACCTGGTTAAGCAATGTGATTGCCAATATAATCAATCTGTCCCGAAAACAGGTGTATTGTCAAAGGCAAGGAACTGTAAATAGCTAAATTTCAGGGGTTTAAAAGTATAGAATCGATACTATATTATCGTCTCTGTACAATTTTTAACTGATAAAAGTTAGGAAAAGAAAAATTATACTCAGACACTACCCCCTCTAAATCTGGGGGATTGGATGTGTAAATACACCACTCGCACCCCGCAAGGAGTAAGGGTAAGGGCATAAGAGTAGCGGGAAATGGCACGCCTGCTTCCTGCCGCTAGCCAAGCCTTGGCTAGTTGGACTGAGCAATTAAGTAGCCTTCTCAAGCAAACTAGATGCTGGCAGACTTGAGAGTATCAAAAAAATCCAGGTTAAGCTAGAGAAGAGAATTAGAGTCAGCTTGCACACCCCAGTGGGTCAAGAGCAATACTAAATCTCAGGTATGAATATTATAATTTTGGCATTGTCCTTACTCCATGCTGCGAATCATTACTCAGCAGGCAGACGTCAGAGCAGAACTACAACGGATCTGCGAGCGCACCCATGACGAACAGGTGCTTCACAAAGAAGCAACGGTGCGAGAGGTTTTGCAAGCAGTGAAGCGCCAAGGCGACAAAGCTGTATTGCATTACACAGCCGAATTTGACAAACAAAGCCTGAAAGCAGAAGAACTTCGAGTTACAGGCTCGGAACTAGATGCAGCCTATCAGCAGGTGTCAAAAGAGTTGTTGGGCGCAGTTCGGCTAGCTTGCCGCCAAATTGAAGCGTTTCATCGTCAGCGAGTCCCAAAAAGCTGGGTACACTTTGGCGACGATGAAGTAGTGCTGGGCAAACGCTATACCCCCGTAGATCGGGCGGGGTTGTATGTGCCTGGTGGCCGTGCTGCCTATCCCAGTACAGTGCTGATGAATGCAATTCCGGCTCATGTTGCTGCTGTACCTCACGTAGTGATGGTGACACCACCAGGCCCAGGAGGTGCAATTAACCCAGCAGTCTTGGTAGCTGCCCAAGAAGCAGGAGTGCAAGAAATTTATCGCATTGGGGGCGCACAAGCGATCGCTGCTTTAGCTTATGGCACAGAAACAATTCCGAAAGTGGATGTGATTACTGGCCCTGGTAACATTTATGTCACCCTAGCGAAAAAACTTGTCTATGGCACCGTTGGCATTGATTCTTTGGCAGGCCCCAGCGAAGTGCTGGTGATTGCCGATGAAACCGCAAATCCGGTGCATGTAGCTGCTGACTTGCTAGCCCAAGCCGAACACGATCCAATGGCGGCAGCAATTTTGCTGACAACAGATGCGGCTTTGGCGAAAAACGTGCAATTAGCCTTGGAAAGACAGCTAGTAGATCACCCACGGCGAATAGACACAGAAAAAGCGATCGCTCACTACGGCTTGATTGTCCTTGTGGAATCGCTCGAAGCAGCAGCAGAACTCTCAAATGAATTTGCCCCCGAACACCTGGAATTAGAAATCAAAGACCCTTGGGCACTCTTACCACAGATTCGCCATGCTGGGGCAATCTTTTTGGGTTACTCGACACCAGAAGCTGTAGGAGACTATTTGGCAGGCCCTAACCATACCCTGCCAACTTCTGGCGCTGCCCGCTATGCTTCGGCATTAGGGGTGGAAACTTTTCTCAAACACTCTAGTATCATTCAATACTCCCAAACTGCGCTGCAAAATGTCGCTAGTGCCATTGATGTGCTAGCAACAGCAGAGGGCTTGCCTTCCCATGCTGATTCAGTCCGCCGCCGAACTCAGCAAGAAGAGTGATTTGGAATGGTTAATTTTTTCTTATAAGGGACTTCTACTTAAAAAATATCCCATTGTAGGGTAGCAGAGATGTCATAGGTGTCAACTTAACGTAAAACTCATGTCCCGCAAGGAACTTTAGTTCAAGGCGGGTAAGGAAGCCAACAGTGAACAGTTCACTGATTTAACTACGGTAAGCTACGCTAACGCACGCCATTTGCTATCCTGATCTTCATCTGACCTTTAAACGTCTATAAGTCGGGCATTGCCGACGGTAGTTTCTGGGAGACGAAAACCATCTCGTAGAAACTCGTGAAAAGCTTCTCCAGACAAGCTGCTACAATTCACCACCATGAAACTGACACATAGTACAGCCTCAAACATATAAACTAATTGGTAAAGAAAAAATTGGTTTAGTGTCGTTGCCGACGAATTTTGCTAGATACTTATGTAAGGGGTCTACTCTTTAGGAGACGAGAGCGGTGCTAAATAGTGTTTTGGTAGCTCTGGACGGTTCGGAAATTTCAGAACGAGTAATTCAGACTTTAGATAATTTGGCGTTGTCAAAAGATGCCAAGGTTATTCTCTGTCATGTCTTCCTTACGCCAGAGTCAGAGATGGAACTACCCGCCGATCGTCCTCAGCCAGAGTCGCCAACATTTTCTTATTTTCATGTTGAAAAACAGCTGCAATCTTATCAGGAAAAGTTATTTGTCAGCAGTGAGTTAGAACTAGTAACTGGTGATCCTGCTAAGGAGATTATTAGGCTTGCCAATATTTACAAAACTGACTTGATTATAATTGGCAGCCGGGGATTGATGGGGGTGAAGCGAATTGTCGAAGGTTCTGTTAGCAGTCAAGTTGTGGAAGAGGCTAATTGTTCGGTGTTAGTTGTCAAATCAAGGTAAAAATTTGTAAGGGGAAGCAATGACTATAACCACCCCAAAACTAACTTTTGAAGAGTATCTAACTTATGAGAATGGCACTGATACCCGCTATGAATTGGTCAATGGAGAACTAATTCCCATGAGTCTAGGAAGTGGACAACATGGGGCGGTAACAGAATTTCTCAATGTTTCTTTCCGAGCAGAAATTCTCCGGCTAAAGTTGGATTGGACTTCTAAACAAATGGTTATCGGTGTTTGTTCGCCCCGTGCTGGCAGATGGGATACTTCAAGGATTCCAGATGTAGTTGTGATTCCATTACCTCAATGGCGAGAGTTGAGAAACCGAGAGGCAGTTATTGAACTCAACGAACCACCCCCTTTGTTAGTGGTGGAAGTCGTCAGTGAGTCAACAAAGATTGTAGATTATCGAGCCAAGCGAGTTGAGTATAACGTTTTAAATATTCCAGAGTATTGGATTGTCGATCCATTAACAAACAAAGTGACTGTTTTCACATTGATTGAAGAATTATACGAACCAGTAGAGTTTGTTGGTACTCAATGCATTCAATCTCAAACTTTTGCGGAGTTAGAATTGACAGTTGAGCAAGTGTTAATAGCCGACAATTAAAAATAATTTAAGGATTTAAAAAAATCTAAATGCTCACCTGGTTGGTGGCGTAACTTCTTTAAAAAAGCTTGTATTTTCAATTTGCCTTGATCGTAGCAGGATAATCCAATCAGCCCGATTAATGACTCTAGGACGGTGACTGAATCAGGATTCTAGTTTTGCCTTGGCGGTAAAATAGTAGTAGTAGCTTGTCTAAAACCTCTACTTCACCACAAGGTCAAGTCCCGCATTTTATTCATCTAAAATTCAAACTGGTGGCTCGTAAAATCGTCTGCCTCGTGATAAAAACCAAAAGAATAGCAGGGTTTTATACCTGCATGGTTAAAAATTTGACCAACACTCTAGTTGTATTATAATTCCACTACACTTTTTAGTCGGAACAATAACCTTTCTAAGAGTTTTTCTCTAGTTCTACTAGTTCGTTTGGATATCTGTATATTTTGTATTTGTACAGATGCTTGTCCAGGTGCTCCGGCTTGTCCAGGTGCTCCGGCTTGTCCAGGTGCTCCGGCTTGTCCAGGTGCTCCGGCTTGTCCAGGTGCTCCGGCTTGTCCAGGTGCTCCGGCTTGTGCAGTAGTATTAACTATACTCTGACCACCAGACAGGTTTGCTTCTTCGGTTTCAGTTAGTGAGATAAACATTGGGAGTGTTTGAGTGCTTTCCATAGTTAACTTAAAGTTGATAATTATCAGTTTTTAACTTTTGACAAAGCTGTTTTCACTTAAGATAACGAGGGCAAGCCCGTACCAAAATTGTTCTATTCTATATCTCAACCGAGAATTTTTGGTATGTTTACCTTATTTACTCCAAACTAATAGATAGACTTGCTTATTGGTTTGGAATAGGTAAGGTAAAAAGAGTTTCGTTATCCCCAAGTTATTAGATTGTAATGAACATGGTCGATTTATAAAGTAGCAGCGCTTGTTTCCCTACTGGACTATTGAAAGGTGAACAGTATGTTTAGGGAAAAGCGCTGCTGAAGATGAGCGACGGTTGCTGGTAAGCAACTTCAATGCTAAGTTTCTTTAAGAAAAGTAGATGGGTAACAAAAAACTATGTATGATTATCCACTTACCAATAATTAGCTAATGGCTGGTGGGCCAATTAGAAATTGAGGTACATGTAAAAGTAACTTAACCTGCTGCAACAGGGTAAATTATTTAAAACGTGACACTTTATTTCTTTAAAGGCGCGGTTAATCGTCTCTTGACGTTTATTATTTCCCTTCTACTAAACTTCATAGGTTAGCCCTTCTGCCGAAGAATTTTCTATCCGTTAGCAGTTCCACCAGCTCCACCAGCTCCACCAACTCCACCAGCTGCACCAGCTCCACCAGCTGCACTAGTTGTAGTTCCTCCATTAATAGGGCCACTACCATTAATAGCACCGGCGGTTCCGATAACAACGCCACCAGTGGCAGTAGAGTCGCCGCCTCTGCCGCCTCTGCCGCCTCTGCCGCCTCTGCCGCCATTGGCGTTACCACCACCAGACAAGTTAGCTTCTTCGTTGGTGCTTAATGCAGTAAACAATGTGCTTTCCATAATTTTAGTTCTCGCTTGATTGTTGGGATTAAAGTCACGTCACATTTCAAGTAACAAAATGGAGGGCGATCAATTTTCTATCCGTTAGAATTTCCACCAGCTCCACCAATTCCACCAGCTCCACCAATTCCACCAGCTCCACCAGTTCCACTATTTGTAGTTCCTCCAGCAATAGAGCTACCATTAATAGCTCCTGTTCCGGTTCCGATAACAACGCCACCAATGGCAGTAGAGTCGCCGCCTCTGCCGCCTCTGCCGCCTCTGCCGCCTCTGCCGCCATTAGCGTCACCACCACCAGACAAATTAGCTTCTTCGTTGGTGCTTAATGCAGCAAATAATGTGCTTTCCATAATCTTAGTTCTCGCTTGATTGTTGGGATTAAAGTCACGTCACTCCAAAGTAATAAATATACAAAAAAGTATATTTTGCAACTTTTTTGTGGCGATAGGAGTATTATAAGGTTTTTGCTGAATAGGTCAAGCAACCAGCTGTTTAATAAACATGTATTACACATCTTCAGAACATATAAAATTTAGTAATATTTTATACAATACAAAGTAAAAACAAATTTGAAATTATCAAAAAACCGTAGGCGTCAATACCTCAATATGTATATTGATATAAGTATGGCTTTCTAAAAACTCATTTTTTCAAAAAGTTTATAAATTAAGCTTATTAAGTATTGATACTGATAAATTAACCAAAATGCATAGGATTAAAGATATATTTAATAAAATAAAACAACTTTTTTATACGGGTCATGCTTAAATAAATTTATAAAACTCGAAACTGTGATTTTGATTTGTTAAATAAGTATTTTTATATAAAAATGTAGTTACTTAGATAAGTGTATACATCTATAGGCTTGCAATATATAATTTCTTTTGATAGATAAACTCCTAAGTTTGCTTAATTATTAATTAATTCCAAAAAATCTTTGATTCTCATAATACAAATTCTGAGAAAGTGAATAAAGAAAAGATAAAGTTTTAGATATAAATTATAAAGATTTGATGTTAGTACTAAAATGTGCTAACTGCCATAAGCTCTCGTGCGTATAACTTGGCACTTTTTATGGCTTGTAACCCTTGTTGCAACGAAAACACTCTTGAATATTAAAGATGTGACAGCTTATTAAATAAATATAGCCGTATATAAGCTTGATATTTACATACTCAATACATATAGGACTCATATTTGATTTTTTAAATACACGTAGTAGCGTGTCAAAGCTAAAATAGTGCAAATATATAATGACGTTAGTCCAAGCATTATCAAAGTTTTTACCTCTTTATCTAATGCATCAATTTAGGCTTGTCACGCCAGTAGCGTAACGCATCATCCCAAAATGCTGGTGCGTTATCACGTTCCGTCTAACACAAATACTTATACCAATTCAATTAATGATTGCAACACATCCTTGGGTAAAGACGCGATGAATCGCGTCTCTACAAATGGTCTATTTGTCGCATTTTTTTTTCAAATTGGTATTAGATTTTTTCAAAATTCAACTCGGATTCCTATAGGTAAGGCACTTACAGCGATTGCAACTTGGTGAGGTACAGATAATCGTAGGGGCACAACATGTTGTGTTCAACTGAGTTTAATGCAAAGGGACAAGCGATCGCATCTATGAACCGATATCAGCAGATGGGAAATACGGGGGCGATGTTGCTAGACTAGAACAGGCTAAGGCGGGGCTGAATCTCAGCGATGCTAATGTGGCGATCGCCCAGGAACTAAAATAGGAGGATAAATTTGGCTTAGGTTTTTTATGAGTTCCCGCCGCATTCTCCAAGTTGGTGAATCTTATACTTTCAGCCGATATTTTGAATTGCCTTTCACAATTGATGATATTCTAGCCGAATTAAATTGCACTATTGAAAGAAAAAATATAACATTACCTGAATCATCAGAAATTTTAGACATCCAATTTTTACAGCAGCAACTTCGCCGTAATTTATCTCATATTGATTTAGTTAATGAAACTACTAAACGCGAAGCTTTAATTGGCCCAATTTTGTTTGAAGTATGCGATTTAACTAATCAGAGACTCAATATAGAATATTTTATTGCTGTCAACAGTTATCTGAAAGGGACTCTCGACTACTATATTGCAGCACCTCAAAATTTATTAGTTATCGAAGCCAAACAATCAGATTTAGTTAGAGGATTTATTCAACTCGCTGTTGAATTAATAGCACTTGATCAATGGACTAAATCCACATCTGAACTTTTATATGGTGCAGTTACAACTGGTGAAGACTGGCGTTTCGGGGTTTACCATCGGGCGAATCGTCAGGTGACTCAAGACCAGAAACGTTATCAAGTTCCAGAAGATTTATCTGTGCTGATAAAAATTATTGTAGGTATTATTTCTGGTTCATAAACTGGGGACTGGGGATGCAATACGGTTCGGTTAGCTTGTTTACCCTGCGAAGATCCCCCCAACCCCCCTTAAAAAAGGGGGGCTAATTTCCTCATTTACCCCCTTTTTAAGGGGGTCGCCACAGGCGGGGGGATCTTATCCGAACCGTATTGACTGGGAACGCAAAGAATAACCAATGCCCAATTCTCAATCCCCAATCCCCAATCCCTTTACGTTAATCGAATCAACGTCCTTGAGTTGCCAGAAACTGACGCAAGCTCAACAAACTCAAAGTTTGACCCAAATTCAAGGGCAAAAGTGAAATTCCTTCCAAGCGGGACTGTACCCAACCTTCTCCCCAGTACCATTCGTGGAACCCGTCAATACCTCCGCTAAGTACCAAGCGGAGACAGTTGGATTTGACAACATCTACCTGATGATGAATCGCAACTGGCCCAGTCCAGGTTGTAAACTGGAATCCTGGAAGCAGTTCTTCTGGCATTCCTGGCGCAAAGCGTTGCCCTAATAGCCATTTTTCGAGTTGTACCGGATGCAGCAGACTGTTACGAATTGCATCTGTTGAAGCTTCGATTTCGATCCGCAGTTGGCTTTGTTGAAAATTACCCAGCATTTTTATAGGATTACCTAAAGGTGAGACATAGCTATTTCTAATATTGCAAATAGTTTTAGTCATTAGTTATTAGTCCTTTGTCCTTTGTAAATAACAAATGACCAATGACCAATGACCAATGACCAATGACCAATGACCAATGACCAATGACCAATGACCAATGACCAATGACAGCCGTTTATTTGCGTAACACCCCACTACGTTACTTTTCTTGCAGCAGAGAACTTAGAATAGAAAAAGTGAACTTGTTAAGAAATGTAAGGTTATTCATGGCGGATCAGTTAATTCGTGCAACAGCAGCCGAAGGTGGAATTCGTGCCGTAGGTGTGATCACCACACGTTTAACAGAAGAAGCACGGGGGCGTCACAAGCTTTCTTATGTGGCAACGGCAGCACTGGGTCGAACTATGGCGGCGGGCTTATTAATGGCTTCTAGTATGAAGCGAACTGGGTCAAGGGTCAATGTCCGGGTGAAGGGCGATGGGCCTTTGGGTGGCATATTGGTAGATGCAGGCTTAGATGGTACGGTACGCGGGTATGTGGGGAATCCATCTGTGGAATTGCCTCCTAATGCCAAAGGTAAGCTAGATGTTGGTGGTGCTGTGGGTGGTGGCTACCTCTACATTGTCCGGGATATCGGTTATGGTTATCCCTACTCTAGTACTGTTGAGCTAGTTTCTGGTGAAATTGGCGATGATGTGGCTCATTATCTGGTGAATTCCGAACAAACACCTTCGGCTTTGGTTTTAGGTGTGTTTGTGGGAGCAGGTGGAGTAACTGCGGCTGGAGGATTACTGATACAAGTATTGCCCAAAGCTGCTAGAGACGAAGCTTTAGTAGAAACGTTGGAATCACGGGTTGCTGGTCTAGCAGGATTTACGCCATTGTTGCAAGCTGGTAAGACGTTACCTGAAATATTTAGCGACTTGTTGGGAGACATGGGGCTGGTAATCTTTCCCGAACGGCAAATGCTGCGCTTCCACTGTGGTTGTTCTTTCGATCGCGTTTTGGCGGCACTGAAGATTTTGGGAGAAGCTGAACTGCAAGATATGATTGTTAAAGATGATGGTGCTGAAGCAACTTGCGAATTTTGCGGCAACGTTTATCAGGCAAGTAGCGATCAGTTAGCTCAACTAATTGTCGATTTGCAAGCTGAATCTACTGTTTTAGGATAACGTATAAAATACCACTGATTTTTTAGATTGATAATGATATTCTGTGGAGAGAGATAATCAGAAAAGTAGCTTTTTAATCATGAGAAAGTTACTATGTCAACAATGGAATTATCGACCTAAAACAGAGCGGTATTCAATTATTTTGGTGTGAGAGATGACAGAGCGGGATATTCCAGACAGTTGGTCTTCAGCCAGTGGAAGAGAGCCAGATCAAAACAAAAGATTATCCCGAACAGAACAATTCGGTGAAACTCAGCCATTTGATTCCCCAGCTACTGGTTCTAACTCCAAGTCAGTGAAGCGGCGAAAAAAAAACCATAGGGAAGGATTACCTATAAATAGGAATTCAAAAGAAATTGCACAACTCAGTAGAAGTCCTGGGAAATTGCCACGCTGGATGAAAAGCTGGGTGTTGTGGCTGGTACTGCTAACTTTGATTCCCGGCAGTGTAGCATTCTTGGCAATGGCAATGCTGCTAAAGTTGCCAACTGCCCCTAATTGCCCCTCGATTTTCTGGCCGCTAGCTAGTGCTTCAGTGCGGTTACATTGCGCTCAGTTGGCGGCTTCTAAACAGACAGTGAACGACCTATTGCAAGCGATCGCCCTGGTGAAGCAACTACCACAAAATCACCCGTTGCATGGAGAAATTGATCGTTTTATCGAAGAATGGTCACGGGATATTTTGAAGCTAGCCGATCAAAGTTTCCAAACAGGTAATTTAGAGGAAGCGATCGCTACTGCTCAGAAAATACCCGAAAATGTGACTGCTTATAAATTAGTTAATGAGCAGATTGACAAATGGCAGTCAATTTGGTCAAAGGCAGAAGCCACATACAACGGTGCGATCGCCCAAGTTAAGGAACGGCGATGGCAATCGGCATTTATGTTATCCGCCAAAATGCTGCGCGTAGACAATCAATACTGGGCGGGTACTAAATACGACCAATTGAATCGTCTAATTGCCACAGCGCGGGAAGATGGCGATAAGTTAGGAAAAGCCGAAAATTTAGCAAACAGCAAAGTTGTCGATAATTTATTAGAAGCTATCAAGCTAGCTCAGTCTATTGGGCAAGAAAGTTACATTTACCAAAAAGCTCAGGAAGCGATTCCGGTATTTGGACGCAAAATGCTGGAGTTGGCACAGGCAAAACTAGATAAGCAGGATGCGGATGAAGCACTGGATATTGCTAGACAAATTCCAGAGATTGCGAAACTACAGGGCGAAACAGATGACTTTATCGCCATAGCTGACGCGAAAAGAAGTGCTTGGATAGGTAATGTTTCTGGTTTAGAGGCTGCGATCGCTCAAGCACAACAAATTGATCCTTCCAGACCAGTGTATAACCAAGCACAGCAGCTGATTGCTAGTTGGCAATTGGAAATTGAAGATGTTGCCAATCTAGAAAAAGCGAGAATATTAGCTAGCCAGGGAACAGTCCCTAATTTAACAGCAGCGATCGCCCAAGTAGAACTCATCCCTGCTAGTAATCCCCGCGCCACAGAAGCTAGGCAAGAAATGGGTCGCTGGCGGGCCCAAGTGGAGACAATTGAAGACCAACCTTATTTAGAACGCGCCGAACAGATAGCAATATTTGATGATATCAACTCTTTGCAAGCTGCGATCGCTCAGGCTAGCGAAATTCGTAGAGGTCGTGCATTATATCCAGAAGCACGGAAAAAAATTCGCACTTGGGTAGGAAAGATTCAGCGAATTCAAGACCAACCCTACTTAGATCAGGCACAAGAACTGGCTCAAAGTGGAAATCTCACTGCCGCTATTAGCGTAGCTCAACAAATTGCCTCGTCGGGAAGGGCGCTTTCTGGGGAAGCACAAGCTGCGATAAATGAGTGGGAAGGGCAAATCCGCACCAGAGAAAACTGGAGAAAAGCCCAGGAAGTTGGCTCAGCTGGCACGCCAGAAGCATTGGTTGAAGCAATACGGTTGGCAGATCGGGTTTCAAATAATAGCATCTTGCGTATGGATGCGAATCTGGCTATTGACCAGTGGAGTCAGCAATTGTTAGAAATAGCACGCTCTCAAGGTCAGTCTGATATTGCCAGAGGGATTGACATTGCCAAATCGATTCCACGCGGTAGTGCTGCTTACAGTGCGGCGCAAGAGCAAATTAGGGCTTGGCAGGAATTTCTCAATCCTCAACCAGAACCTCAGCCTCAGCCTGAATCTCTACCATTTCCTGAATCAACTACTACTAATGGCCAGTAATATCCTTATTAGGGAACTCCAAAAAATAAATTATTCCACTTAAAGTCGTTGACTGTTGACTGAAAACTCGTGAACCGTCAACGGTCAACAGTGAACAATAGCAATGGAACATTTTTTTACTTGGAAGTCCCTTAACTGAATTGTTAAGGGACTTCCAAATAAAAAAATATTCAATTAACTCTTGTGGGGTGGGCATCTTGTCCGCCCCACAATATTGGATAAATTATTTCTTGGAGTTCCCTAAAACCTTTTGATTCAGCATTTTCAAAGGCATATCAGGAATGCCAGAAAGAAAAATTTTCCTTGCTTGAAACCCCTGACTTGACTGCTGGGGTATTCTGACTTCTGACTCCTTCTCATTAATATGGCTATTCGGTTATTTCTTTTATCGTATCGGGTTAATTACGAATTACGTTAGCGTAGCGGGGCGTAGCCCATTACGAATTGCGAATTGGTTTCATTCCCCGATCGCTTCTCCCCATTCTTTTATTACAGAAAATAGTGATGAGTAATCATCATCAGCAAATGACATTTTCACGGCTGTTTGCAAGATTTGCCGCACACCTTTAATACTGCTGAGATCCAAACTCTGAGATTTTGCTTCCGAGATAAATAATTCTGTATCTTTGAGCAAGTGTTTTGTGGGAAAATTCGGATCAGCATAATTGCCATCCAACATCCGTTGTAGCTTTTTATCAAAGGTAGGTGCGTAGAGTGGACTGTGGCGCAATATTTGCATAAACACATCCACATCAACACCCTGACGCTGGACAAAAGCCAGACTCAGAGCAAAGCTAGTTGTTAGAGAAGCTATTAGCTGATTGAGTGCCAATTTGAGCGCCGCAGCAGAACCCACTGGCCCGATAAGTAAAGGTTCTGTCCCAAAATTTTGGAGTAACTTCAAGTGGCGTTCATATTGTTCTGGCTCGGCCCCTACCATAACATTCAACTTGCCAGCTTTCGCTTCTGGGATACTCCCTAATACAGGTGCTTCTAAATATTCACCGCCACCAGCAACAACTGCATCTCTAATTTCCTGGCTTTCTGTAGGAGTAATTGTTCCCATTTGGATGATCGTGCTACCTTCGAGAGTTTGCCAAGCAGTGTCTGAAAGCAACACATTATAAATGGCCGGGGCATTAGTCAGCATGAGGATTACGCACTCAGCAGCACGAATGGCGTGGCGGGGATGTGTAACAATTTCAGCCCCAGCTGCTTGTAGTGGTGCTAATTTTTCTGGGGTGCGATTATAGGCAACTAGCTGTATATCTGCGGCTAATAACCTTTGAGCCATTGGTAGTCCCATCAGTCCAGTTCCCAGAAATGCCACCTTCATTTTTCACGTTCCTTTGGTACAGCTTAGGCGTAGCCTGTTGTAGGCATCGCGTTTCCATCGTTTGATTTTAATATCAGTTATCTTTAAATACTGATAAGTTATTACGCTTTTAAATTACATAGTCACTTTCTAAGTTCGTTGACCGCTGACGGTTAACTGTCAACTGTCAACAACCAACACGAAAAGATGTGCAAGTTAAATGCGCGACAGCTTAAGTATTCACTGACTAGTAACTAACGTCTCTGGCGATTAGCCGCCAGCCGCAAAAGTCGCCATAATTATCACTGAAAGTAAAATCCCTGGAGTAAGTAAGGTTACTAGCATTAACAGGTCATGAGTCGACATAATTATTACTTTGGTATTGTGTTTAACTTTATATAGGAATCGTATTTGATTTTTGAAATTATCTATGTGGGCGGGGAGTGGGGAGTAGGGAGTAGGGAGTAGGGAATTAGGCTTTTCGATCTGTACGGAGCTTTTTCAGAAATCAAATATTAGTCCTATAGTAATTACTGTTATACTAGTCTAGAAAAGAATGATACTGCATTCTTAAATAGAGTTTTAACTTTTCAAATTTACTTTTACTCTGGCAGAGTCAATCCTTTGAGGGGTTGAGAAATTTCTGTCTTATCTAGACCTTTGCTCTGAATTAAGACTCCAAAGCCGCCGAGTCCTGTGGGATTTATAAGCTGGTGTAGTGAGTCCCGGCGCTGTAGTAACTGTGAGAGGGGTTGCTGTTGATCAGAAAGGGCAGCAATGCGATCGCCTAACCCCAACGCCATCAAAAATAATCCCTGTTGAATAAAACCAATATTCTTTAAATTGTACTTCTGCCCCCAGAGTTCCAAAGCTGTAAAGTCAACATGGGCTGTGATATCTTGTCGCCCAATATTAATATAGGGGTTGTCATGGAAACGATGCTGGTAATAACACTGTAGCGTTCCTTGCGATCGCCTGGGATTATAATAACGGCTAGCGGGGTAGCCATAATCAATTGTTAACACATAGCCGCGCTGCAAGCTGTCTGCTACTATACTCAACCAGTCTAGAGCAGCTAAATTAATTTCACTGCGGTAATCATCTGGATATGCATTTTGGGTAAAGTCGATTCCTATTAAGTCTAAATATTCAGCTAGTTGGGGCGTTGAAGGTTCGCCTGTGACTTCTACAAATGCAAAATTTGACCTCTCCCCCAACCCCTCCCCTATGTTCGCGTAGCGGCACGAAGTGCGGGGAGGGGAGAAAGACTCAGTTGAAGGGGTTTGGGGGGTTGGGTTTTGTGATGTTGTCACATAAATTTCTCGGAGTTCACCCGTTTCTAGGATGAATTGATGGACGGGGAAAGCATCAACTAACTCGTTAGAAAAAAAGCAGCCTGCGATCGCATTTGCTGGTATATCTTCTAAATTACACCAACGCACGGGGAAATCTTGCAAGCGTTGTTGCTGTTCTTGTCTTAAAGTTGGGGACTTTTCAATAATGATGTACTCTAGCGCAGTAAAAAAATCTGGGTAGCGTAGCTGATGATATTTGAGGATATGCAAAGCTAGCAATCCTTGACCTGCTCCCATTTCTACCAGAGAAAAGGGTACAGGTTTTCCTAAAATCTCCCACATTTGCAAAAATTGTTCTGCTAGTAACTCCCCAAAGTCAACACAGAGGTTAGGAGAGGTGAAAAAATCACCACCCTGAAAGCCAATTTTGACTGCATCGCTGGAATAGTAGCCATGTTCAGGGTGATATAATACCATATCCATGAATTCGGCAAAAGTAATTCGTTGCTGGGGAGTAGTGGTAATGTGATGAGCGATCGCTGCACACAATGCTGGATTTGAATCCATAAAATTTGAGGTTTGAGATTGGGAACTAAAAACAATAAATGAATTATGAATAATCCAAAACAAAATTGATAATTCATAATTTCCCTAATGGTCTACAAACTCCATTCACTTTAATTGACAAATCACCTTATATCAGGTAAAAGCAGATTCTTAGACTACTCGCAATCGAAAGCCAGCGTACCATTCTTGGCAAATACGCTAAAACCATCTAAAAATTCTATGGCTGCTTCATTCTCTGCATGAGGTTCATTTTGCTCATCAAGCAGCACTTTATATGGACGTTGACAGGTGAAACAAAAATTTTGAAAAAAGAATGTCCAACCACACTCAGAAATGTATGTTCTTAGTGTGTTCCATAAGTCTTCCTCTATGAAGCATCCTAGCTCAGAGGTGCAGAAGTCCAACAATCCACAAATACTACACACCGTATCTGGTGAGACTAAACCTGATGCCAAATAGAACCAAAATTGCTCTATTTCCCTTTGCTGATTAGGTTTACCAAATTTCCAGATTAAAGATGATTTTTCACTATCGCGTAGGCTTCCAGGTATCAGATTATTGAGCGGTGACCAGAACGTTAATTGCTTATGCAAAATATTCCATAGCTTAATTTCAAACTGCTGTCCAACAATTTCAATCATAGGATAAACAATATGTCGGTAAAAAGAATTACAAAGTAATCCTTTGAATAATTGATTTTTAACTTTTCTAATGATGTTGTTCAGCTTACGTTGATTGGATAAGTTTGCAGCCGGATGAATATGGCTTATAAAGCTGAGGTTAGCCACACTAAGCGGACTTTCAAAATAGTATATGTCAGGTATTTCTGTATTTGATATTTTCTTGTAAACTGCCTCGATTGCGGAAAAAACTCTTACTTTATCAACTGGCTGAGTTGATATTGCCATTGAATACCACTTCATTCGATAGTCACCAATCAGAGCTTTTTGCTGTCCTGTTAACTCAAAAATCTTTGACATCAATCCTCTTATTGTTCATAGTTCAAATCAATGGTATGTTCAAGATTAAGTTCCCCAAAATGACGTTCAAATCTGGCTCGTGCTGTCTCCTTTTCTGCTTCAGACAGCAACAATTTAAAAACTTGTCCAAACTGTTGCTCTAAAAAGGTTGCAGCTAGCCGTTCAGGAGGAACGCCAATTGCCTCAGCCTGTCGCGCAATTGCAGTGAAAATCTGATCGTTCAGTTCCAGTGTCAGAAGATGGGTCATAGAAGTATGGAACGTGGCTAGAGGCTACGGTAATTATAGCTTTGCTTGTTTGATGCCCCAATCAATGAAAAACTTGCGCTATGGGAATTACCAATTTCAAGGTAAGTAGCTAAACAAAATTAATTACACAAAATTAAGCTATGAAACCCTTATCTACACTAGAATCTCATGTGTAAATAATTCTGTGCGATTACTTAGCGATCGCTATTAAGCACTCACCAACGACACCAGCACGCCATTAGGATCGCGGACACGAGCAATAGTGTGTCCCCCAGGCTGGCTTTTCGGGGCATCTAATGTTTTTGCGCCTGCGCCGATCGCTCTCATGTAAGCGCTGCCAACATCGGGAGTAATAAATGATATCTGAATTAATGCCGGTGGTTGTGTAGCGTCGTTGGGATGGCAACCACCAGGAAATAACTTTTGTGCTTCGCTACTAGAGGAGAAAGCTAGTGTGGTGTTTCCGGTTTCGATTTCCGCCCAGATAGATTGTCCTTTATCCTGGAGAGTGCGACGAACTAAACCAAAGGCTTTTTCGTAAAACTCAACGGTCTTAACTACATCGTCTACCCAAATAACCGTGTAAGCAAATTTCATAATTCTTTCTCCTTAACTAGAAAAAATGAGGGTTTGAAACCCACGGAGGTGGGTAAAGCCTTGTGTAGACGCGGTTTCTAACCGCCCTTTTAACTACGAATTACGAATTGTTTTAACTCTCCAGAATATTATGATCTGTTGCTAGAGTTTGTGCGCCTGTTTTCATCATTTCTATATCTGATGGCGACCAATAATGAGGCTCTTGACAGTGATGTGCTACTAGCAATCCCCATAATCCTCTAGGTATGACAATTGGTACAACCAAGTTGGCGCGAACCTGCATATTGCGGAGAAAATCTCGGTGACAAGGCTGGATTGGCTCTAATTCAATATCAGCGATCGCCTTTACCCGTCCTGCTAAGTATAAAGCAGCATACTCATTGTTAAAACAATCATCTGGGCCAGTAGAACCAAGTATTGAGAATTCTTTAGAACTCAAAGATTCAAAAGTCACCTGTCCCTGCCACTGACTGTAAAAATAATACAATACTACCCGATCAACCTGAAGCGATTCTCTAAGTTGATTGGTTGTTTGCCGAACTAACTCATCACGCTGCATTGTTTTAACAAGGCGATCGAGCAAATTTTGCAAACCCTGTTCAGGGCGATCGCGGCTATGGTGAAATTCGGAGTGAGGATGAATTTGCACGGTTTTAAAATTACGACTAAGTAAATGCTGCCGGATTTATATAGTAAATTCTTAGACCTTATTTAAATACATTCTTGTATTTATAGCAGCAATTCAATTTTAACGGAACACAATACTTGGTTTTAACCATACATAGCTCAAAAAATCAATAGTTTTAGTGAAAATTAATATAACAGTCAAAAAAAGCGAGAGATAGGCACAAAGACTTATTCTCGCTTTTTGATTACCTAAGCTGTGAGAGTTGCGATCGCTCGATCCACAGCTTCTAAAGCAGTGTTTACTTCCGCCTCTGTGACAATTAGCGGTGGCACAAATCGGACTACTTTTGGCCCGGCTGGTACGAGTAATACACCCTCGTTGATGGCAGCATTGACAATATCTGCTGCGGTTAGTTGAATGTCGGCTCGCAACTCCAAACCGTTGATTAAACCCCAACCCCGGATTTCGCCAACCTGCTGAGGATATTTCGCTGCGATCGCCTGCAATCCAGATCGCAATTGTTCACCCCTGTCTTGCACATTCTGCAAAATATTTTCCCGTTCTAATGTCTGGCAAACACTGAGTGCTACACCACACACAAAAGGATTTCCGCCAAAGGTGCTAGCGTGTTCCCCTGGTTGAAAAACATCACAGAATTTCTTGCTCATCATTGCGCCGATGGGGATACCGCCACCTAAGCCTTTGGCACTGGTGAAAATATCCGGTTCAACGCCGAGATGTTCGTAAGCCCATAATTTGCCACTGCGTCCCATACCAACTTGCACTTCATCAAAAATCAATAAAATGCCAGTTTCATCGCAAATTTGCCGGAGCTTTTTGAAATAGGCAACATCTCCTGGACGTACACCCCCTTCTCCCTGCAATGGCTCAATCAGAATCGCCGCTACCCGGTAATCGCCTTCATCTAACTCGCTAATCGCTACTTCCACAGCGTTAATATCGTTGTAATTTACGTAGTGGAACCCAGGCACTAAAGGATCAAAATATTTTTGATACTTCGGTTGTGCGGTGGCGGTAATCGTTGCCAAAGTCCGTCCGTGGAAACTGGCATTGGCGGTTAAAATAATCGGTTTTTCAATGTCTAATACTGTGTGGGCATATTTTCGCGCCAGTTTAATTGCAGCCTCATTAGCTTCAGCACCAGAGTTGCAGAAAAACACGCGATCGGCACAAGAATGATCAACGAGCCATTTTGCCAATTCACCTTGCTCAGGAATGTAGTACAAATTAGAGACATGGTGCAGCTTCTGGATTTGGCGTGTCACCGCTTCTACCATCACTGGGTGGGCGTGTCCTAAAGTACAAGTGGCAATTCCAGCCACAAAGTCCAGATATTCTCGCCCCTGTGTATCCCAAACTCGGCATCCAGCACCCCGTTCTAGGGCTAAAGGAAACCGGGCGTAGGTAGACATGACAGCTTCATTAAAGCTATCTGTATCAAAGGGACTAGATGCTACAGACCCTGAATCTGGGGGGATGGTGGCTTGGTCAACGAGAGTTTGTAGGCTCACTACCGCTCCTCCTGAAAGTTCTTCATTATATAGTTATTTACTATAGGACTCATATTTGATTTTTGAAAAAAACTCAGTACACCTTTATTCCTTCTTAAGAGTCCCCAGTCTCTACGAGTAATTCAGGAATCAAATCGGATTGCTATAGTTTCCTAGAAATTTCTAAAAAATACTTTTTATTTAGCACAGATCGTACTTCTTCTTAGGCTAACGCTTACATCACCTCAAAGGCATGGCTGTGGTGAAAAAACTCCCCTGTGAAATGAAAGGAGTTTAGTGAATGTTGGAAAAGTGTTAAAGTATACCAAAAAAACCGCTTTCATATCATGTCCGGTTGAACACAAGTCAATTGCGTTCGCTCTTAGCGTTCCCGTTCGCGCAGCGTCTCCGTCAGGAGAAGGGTACGAAGTGAAGCAATCGCAGAGTCCTTGGATTGCTTCGCTCCACTTCGTTGCACTCGCAATGACATAATATCATAAGCAATTTGCCGGACATGATATCACTCCTCTCCCCGAAACGGATATAGGGTTTTAAACCCTAATTCCCTTGTAGGCAAAGGGGCTAGGGGAGGTTAAGTTTCCGAAGCTTTGATGTTACGAAAAATACTTTTCAAACAACCTCTAAAAGGGATCAGTTTTTGCGAAAAATTAAATGCAAAACTTACTATACACTCAAAAAACCTAAGTACAAGGTAGGAAAGCAAACTTGATTTTAAACAATACAGTACCAATTGATGTGTCGATTGTATTAATTGAGACTTGGGTTTTAATACCCGCAGGGGTTGCAGGTAGATTATTAGCTCTTGCAGTCAGACTTGAATTGATACCAAAAACTGACTTCACTGGGTTATTACAGGCATTTATTGTGTCTGATACAACAGCTACATCTTTGGAAA
Organism: Nostoc sp. CHAB 5834; assembly: GCA_020829485.1. The sequence continues at coordinate 42,812 of JAIVFU010000058.1, forward strand.
AAGTATCTGAGAAGCCAGAAGCAAAGCTTTGCTTTGAAATAGCAATTATTTTACCTAGAAGCGCTAGTCTAACGTCTACGTCAGCACTACCTCCCTTAGGCACATCTGCAAACCCATTATACAAGAGGCTAATGGGCTGAACGTTAAATCCAACAGGTAAGTAGGTCGGCAGGAAAAAACGAAACTATGTAACAATAAATAAATACGGAGAATATATCTACCGAGGTAACAAAAAATATGGGCGCTCGTTTGAGGGTATTTCTGACTAAAGAGGAAAACAAA
>JAIVFU010000059.1 GCA_020829485.1 Nostoc sp. CHAB 5834
GCCGCAAATGAGGTTTGAGTGCATTTTTTTTAGCACTTGACGCACGGTTTCGTGACTAATTGCTGGCACAATTTCTAACTCGACCGCCTTGTCTGCCAGTAACCTCAATGTCCAACGTGCCTGACCAGCAGGCGTTTCCCCACAACGCAAAGCGATTAGTTTTGCTTCCACCTCTCCATCAATGATCGGTTGACGAGGCGGCATTTTACTGGGCTTACGGTTTAATGCTGAATCTATACCTTCTTTTACCAATCGCTCCCTTAGATTTGCGACTGTGTTCCGGTGGCAACTAAAGGCGGCAGCAGCTTCGGAGTCCGTCCATCCCTGTCCATTGACATCAATATTTAACAAAATATTGGCGTGCTTAATTTTGTAAGCCGCTGCTTTGCCTATGGATACCAAATCTTGTAGGGTCTGCCGTTCCTCTTGACTTAACCGGACAATATAGGTCTTGAGCATAATCAGTTATTAGGATATCTGGTGAGGTTTACAGTTAATAGCCTCTCTATTTTCCCTCTAACTCACAATTTTTAGCTTGACAGACCACTAGAATCGCTTACGCAGCATGTCAAAGCAGCTATGCACACACTTGGCAACACAACTCCATCATTGGGCTACATCTTAGCACTGGACTTAGGTACTACAGGCAACCGCGCCTTTGTGTTTAACGCAGACGGCAAGATTGTTGGGCAGGCATACAAAGAACTAACTCAGTATTATCCTCAGCCCGGATGGTTAGAACATGACCCTCAACAAATCTGGCAGGATACATCTTGGGTGATGCAAACCGCAATTGGCAATGCCCAAATTGCCCCATCGGCGATCGCAGCCTTGGGACTAACTGTGCAGCGTGAAACCTGTTTGATTTGGGACAAAACTACTGGTAAACCACTCCATAAAGCGATCGTCTGGCAAGATCGTCGCACTGCTCCCCTTTGTCACCAATTACAACAGCAAGGCTACGCTAACGAAATTTACGATCGCACCGGATTAATCATCGATGCCTACTTTTCTGCTACTAAGCTCAGGTGGCTATTAGACAAGTTTACAGATGTTGACCTGAACAATGTCTTAGCAGGCACTATTGATACCTGGGTGCTGTGGAACCTCACAGGTGGCAAAGTCCATGCTACTGACCACAGCAACGCCAGTCGGACAATGTTAATGAATCTCAAAACATGTGACTGGGATGAGAATTTACTAGAACTATTTCAGATTCCAGCGCATATTTTGCCCCAGATTCAGCCTAGTTTAGGAGTATTTGGAGTCACTGATGCTACTTTGTTAGGCGCTGAAATTCCGATCGCTGCCATCTTGGGGGATCAACAAGCTGCTCTATTTGGTCATGGCTGCGATCGCCCCGGTTTAATGAAATGTACTTACGGCACTGGTAGCTTTTTGGTAGCTCATACAGGCGATAAAATTGTGCGCTCGCACCATCAACTTATTTCTACAGTGGCATGGACACAAGCAAATCCGAGGGTAACTTTAGATGTAGGCTATGCCTTAGAAGGTAGTATGTTTACTAGTGGAGCTTGTATTCAATGGTTACGCGATCGCCTGAAGCTGATTAAAACTGCTGCTGAAAGTGAAGCGATGGCAAATCAGGTAAGAGATAATGGCGGAGTCTACTTTGTGCCTGCATTTAGTGGGCTGGGCGCACCTTACTGGGATATGAGCGCGAGGGGAGCCTTTTTCGGCATTACCGCCAGTGTACAACCAGAGCATCTAGTTCGCGCTGTGTTGGAAGCGATCGCTTATCAAGTTCTGGAGGTGGTGCAAGCAATTAATGCATCTAGCAGCACTCCAGTTGGGCGATTAATGGTAGATGGTGGAGCTTGCGAGAATAATTTTCTGATGCAGTTTCAAGCTGATGTTTTAGGTATTCCAGTTGAACGTCCGGTAATGCGCGATACGACCGTTCAAGGTGCAGCATTTGCAGCAGGTTTAGCTGTAGGATTTTGGGAGAGTTATGAAGCACTGGTGGAACAACGGCAAATTGAACGTGTGTTTGAGCCGGGGAGCGATGCCCCATTATCCAACTTTGCTAATTGGCAAAAGGCAGTGAAACGCACTCTCGCTTGGGAGGAGTAGCCCTTCACCTGAACAATTAACGGTGGAAACACGTAGAGACGTAGCAATGCTACGTCTCTACAAAGGTTCTAGATAACGCATATTTAATTTCTGAAGATGTCTGTTGAAGCACAAAAATCAGATTGTAGTTTTGATAATTTCTCAGTAAGCTAAAAATCTTTTAATTTGCATCCTCAAAAAAATGAATCTTTTGTGGGGTGGGCATCTTGCCCGCCCTAGTTGTGGAAATTAAATGCGCGACAGCTTAACAATCTGATTAATTGTTTTGCTCCATCATCAAGCAATTTGGTTATCTACGAATATATTTTCCACTTTCAGATAGTTCAGTAAGCGTAACTATCTGAAAGTGGAAAAATCCACATTTTTCTAATCTACGTTCTACTATTTATTAGGCAGGTAGATTGTAGTTGAAGCTATGGTGTAAATTGAAACACAGTTCCTCCTCCAGAAGCGCCTTCAGCAGAGGTAGTACCGTAAAATGCACCATTACCATTAGTAAGTTGAATTAGGGTGGACTCTGGCGTTGCCCCATTCGTGCCATTAAAACTAAACAATAAAGTGAGGGTTCCTCCAGGTGTCAACCGATAGATGCCTCCTTTATTATTTGCACCACCTGTAGAAGTCGTACCGTAGAAGTTACCGTCGCTTCCTTTTGTGAGTGCAGCTGTGGGGTTAGCCCCATTTGTGCCATTAAAACTAGCAACTAAAACCGGTGTACCGCCACCGAGCGGAAACCTAAATATAGCTCCTCGATTGCTGGCTCCACCCAGAAAACTTGTGCCATAAAGAAAATTATCAGATTCAATTAATGCAGACCGGGGATTTCGCCCATTAGCGCCACTAAAGTTATATGAAGTTATTGCTCCTGCGGGAGTTAGCTTGTATACCACACCATTATTAGTTGCTCCACCTGCTGAGGCGCTGCCATAGTAGTTTCCGTCACTACCTAATTGCAACCTTGCTGATGGAGTTGCTCCATTAGTACCGTTGAAGTTAACTAAGATAGTGGGGACACCACCAGTCAGAGGAATCTTGAATACAGTTCCTCTGCTGTTGACCCCACCGGCAGAAGTTATCCCCCACAAGTTGCCATCGCTACCTGAAATCAATCGACCTGCTGGGTTGGCTCCATTAGTGCCATTGAAATTTAAAAGAGTTGTCAAGTTTGTAAAAGTTGTTTTTTGCAACTTAAACAACGTACCGAGGTTATTTGTACCACCTGTAAAGGTTGCACCATATAGATTGTCATCACTTGCCTGGAATAATCTAGCAACTGGGTTAGTTCCATTGGTTCCAGTGAAGTTAACTAATGTAGTCAGAGTACTAAAATTAGAACCAGTTAATTTGAATGCTGTTCCTCTATTTTGCAAACCACCTGCGGAAGTGGTTCCATAAAGATTGCCATCCTTCCCTGGAAGCACACCTGCTCTTGGGGCCGCTCCATTAGTACCGTTGAAATTTACAACGGTTGTTAATGTTTGTGCAAAGGCTTGTTCCAAGGGCAATACTAATGGAGAAGCCAACACAGCCAGAGAAGTTAAAATTAATACGCTATTTTTGCTTTGACGTTGTTTGGACAGTTTCATCTTGTTCACTTAACTCCTACAAAAGTTTGCTCAGACACCAACCTGAAATAAATCTCCAGATTCTTGTATAGATGCAATCCGCTATGGGGCGCAAGATTTTGCACTCCTTAACAGATGTGTATTCCATACAATTGAAAACAGCTAAAATGGCTTGACCTAACGGATTCTGTAGTACCTGATATGACAAATTAGTTATGATATCAGGTACTATAAATTCGTTATTTAAACTAGCTTTTAGTGAGAACTCACCAGAAACTTTGGCATATCTTGGTCAGGAAGAATTTAAAAATCCTCCGACTGCCTATACCGCAATGGCTGTATTCACACTTAAGTTAATTGCTGAAAATCAGATCATTTCATTAATGATGTTGCTCAGTAACATAACATACTGATTATTTTTTAGATGTCGTGACCAACACAAAAAATTTCAATTTAACTTTTATACGACTTACGCAAAACTACACGTAGTATGGGCAATTTATGAATTGCCCATACTGCATGGTATACTTATGATCACAAGATAATTAAGAAAAGCCTGAAATAACCTATGCATCTTTAACGCACATCACGATGCATTTGTACAGTGCGTAAGTCCTAACTTAATATAATTCATTTACCAGAGGACAAGTAAGTATTAATCGGTCAAAATAATACTACTCACAGATCAGAATGCTGGACGCATGATTACTAAACCTAAGATTTTTATTGATGGGGAATCGGGAACCACAGGCTTACACATTTACTCACGCCTCAATCAACGGGATGATATCGAGTTAGTTAGCATTGAGGCATCTAAACGTAGGGATGCAACTGAGCGAGCTAAATTAATAAATGCCGTTGATGTTGTCATTCTCTGCCTACCTGATGATGCAGCCCGCGAAGCTGTTAGCTTAGTAAGTAGTACTACGGTTAAAATCCTTGATGCTAGTAGTGCCCATCGCACAGCTAATAACTGGGTATATGGTTTTCCTGAACTAAATCCAGGACAACGAGAGAAAATCGCTAGCGCTCAGTTTGTCAGCAATCCAGGCTGTTATCCTACAGGATTTTTAGCCTGTATCCGTCCGTTGATTGCCAAGGGACTCCTAAAGAGTAATTTTCCCATCACCGTTAATGCAGTATCAGGTTACTCTGGTGGCGGAAAGAATCTGATCAAACAATACCATAGCTTCCACGAACAGGAAGCTGGAGGAGAGTCGCTTTATCCTTATGGCATCTACGGTTTGCAGTTTGGACATAAGCATGTCAAGGAAATGCATCATTACTCAGAGTTAGCATCGCCGCCGCTATTCGTACCAGCAGTAGGGGATTTTGAGCAAGGGATGCTGGTTCAGATACCTTTGCCGTTAGGAACTTTGGATAATCCACCATCAGGTGAGGTTATTCATCAAGTAATTACTAACTACTACCAAAGTGAAAAATTCGTGCAGGTTGCTCCATACCAAGATTCTACTCTGCTGCGAGACGGAATATTTTTGGATGCAATGTCTACGACGGGCTTTGCCTACGCACTCAACGGCACCAATATTGTTCAGGTTTTTGTATTCGCAAATGACACTACCAAAGAAGCATTGCTAGTTGCTCGTCTCGACAACTTGGGCAAAGGCGCATCGGGAGCCGCAATCCAAAACTTAAACATCATGCTAGGCTTTCCAGAAGAATTGGGATTGTTATGAAAGAGCGTTAAGCAATCAGGAAAAGGGAGTAGAATTTTTACTCCATGCTCAATGACTCGAAATGAATGCGCGATATACCGAAATTAGAAAGCAATATGCCTTTTTGCTTATTGAAATCGGCTTGAGCAAAATAGAATAAAAGCATCAGGGGAAACCGCAAAGGTCTACAGCGTACTAAGTAAGTCGGTGCGAATAAATCGAACTATGTGAAGTAATGTAAAATTATTGTAATCAAGTTTGTAGTAAGGACTTTAGTCCTTTTTTTAGGACTAAAGTCCTTACTACAAACCTTTAATTATTTACGTCGTTTTACTTGTATTAAACCCTTCCTAACAATCTTGGAAAGTTATGCTTGGGGATTTGCGCTAGCCTAAGTCTGGAAGCCAAGGATAAATCACATGAAAAAATGGATTTGGCTGATGCTGTTGGTGCTGATGGCAGTTGCCGTGGTGGGTAGCAGAGGTAGCACGTTTTTTGAACAGCATCCGTCACCAGCAATTGTTGAGCGCATTCCAGTAGAAATACCCCAACCACAGCCAGAGTCAAAGGAAGTTGACAGTGCGCCGCAAGTGTCTGCTGATAGGCTATTAACCCATATCCAAAAGTTGAATTTTCAGCGCTACACAACAACACAGCGATCGCTTACTCGTACTTATATCACAACTGAACTCACAAAATTAGGCTGGAAGCCCAAATTGGAAAAGTTCTCTGAGGGTGTGAATATTTTTGCCGAACGCCCAGGAACTAACAAAGCCGCTAAAGCAATTCTTGTGGGAGCGCACTACGATACTGTTGCTTTATCCCCTGGTGCTGATGATAACGCTAGTGGTGTAGCTGTGGTGCTGGAAGTAGCCCGGTTGCTTGGTTCCCGTCCCACGCCACGGACGTTACAGCTAGCTTTTTTTGACAAAGAGGAAGCAGGACTTTTGGGTAGTCAGGCTTTTGTTAGCAAGACAGCACGCTTGCAAAACTTGAGCGGAGCGATCGTTATGGATATGGTAGGTTATGCATGTTACACTCCTGGGTGTCAAAAATACCCTGCTGGATTGCCTGTTACCCCAATTAGCGACAAAGGCGACTTTTTGGCAGTAGTCGGTGATACAGAGCATTTGCCTTTGCTGAGTGCCTTTCAAAACTCACAGATGCTCCCCTCAACCGCTCTGAATAAACAAAAATCAATGCCATCAGTCCTAACACTAGCAATTCCTTTTAAAGGTTTACTGACACCAGACACCCTACGCAGCGACCATGCACCATTTTGGTATCAGGGTGTGGGTGCTATACTGGTGACAGATACCGCAAATTTACGTACTCCGCACTATCATCAACCTAGCGATGTTCCAGCGACTATCGAGCGATCGTTTTTTACGGGAGCAGCACAAATTGTGGTCAATGCTACTACTGCCTTGTTAGAGAAAAACGAAGTTTTGGAAACTCAACCACCAAGCTGACTGAATAATTCGTAATTCGTAATTAAATAAGAAATGACTAATTCCGTGTAGCGGTACTAGTTTTTGCTTCAGGGAAAGTCAACGTCCAATTCTTTTTATCATTGATTTGAAAGTACAAACCTTGGAGAATCAGCCGCAGAGCCGTTCGAGTTCTAATAAAATTCCTTACCAGATAAGTTCCTGGTTCAGCAAAGATATCATTATAGTTTTTTATCTGACCAAATTGTTTTGAACAGTAACTGCCAGCACCTTTTACTGTTAATACAAAAAATGGAGCTTTTTTGTATTTGTCAGGAATCATAAAAATTCCATATACATGGTGACGACCACGCCACGGCTGAACTATAACTTTAGTAGCATGTGCTTGGAACTTTGTAGCTTTTGAAGCAAGAATTTCCTCGGAATTGCAATCAGAATTATTCACAGGCCACCACAGTATAATAATACTCACGGAGAGCAGCAAAATCAAAATATAGCGGAGTCTGCGATGCATAAAGCTAAGAAAAATTGTTGATGTGGCTGGTAGAATTTGATGGGTAATGATAGTCCAGCTAAAGCAGTAAGACTATCCACTAGCAACACCTCTGCAACACGTTCTAAAGGGCAAAAAGAAAACATTAAGCGGTCGTTAAATTTTGCTGTCAAAAAAATTGCAGTCAAGACATCAGCCCAGAAAAAGATTAGATTGTAGATGCGTAGTTTACCGCCGCAGGCATCGCTTTCCCTGTTATAGAGTTTTCTTACAGTATTAAACCTAGCTGAGAAACAATCAGGCTTTTGTGGCTGTGAACACCGATTTATGTTCAATCTTTTTAGCTGTGATGAATTCTACAATTCGTTACTTTTGTTATGTTTTTGATGTAATTCTGTTCGCATCTACCGATGCTTTGAGGAGATTAGCGCAACGCCAAATAGCCCGTCGTAGACATCGCTATAGACCTCTTGCATAAATCAAAAGTAAAGAACCCCACCCTAACCCTCCCCGTATGTATTGGGGAGGGAACTAGATTTTCCAGTTTCCCCCCAATGCATCGGGGGGACTAAGGGGGGTAATTCAACTTGTGTGTACATCGTAGCCTTACCAAGGGGAGGGGTGTTAGGGACTTTTGCAAGAAGTCTTATCTAGTTCAGCCAAAAATCTGCTTTTATTTCTAGGTGATTATTGGGGTAGTCAAATACACAAATATTCGTTATATTCCCGTCAGTAACATTTGGTATAAATATTTATGAGAAAAAGTTGGGGAAGTCTAAAGACAGTTGCGGGTTTCTTTGGGGCGTTGGCTTTGCCCGCCGTAAGCATCGCACTTACACAGTTTGGGGCAAATACTTCGGCTATTGCGGCTGACACAGTTGTTGTGCGTTTCGGTTTATTTACAGAAACCATCTCTCTTGCTGAGTTGCAAAAGGCTGCAAAAACTGGGGAATTGCCTGGGAGTTTGCAACATTACGCTAAAGGGTTATCTGAACAACAAAGTCGCTTTCTCTTGGGAGCGCTGGGCATGAATATACCGATGAATGTTGTCACCGTTAATAAGTTAGTTAATACCCAGATTGGTACAACTATTCTCAATGACTTTGCTACAGCCTTAGCCCGAAAGGATAAAGCTGGGGTGCAAGCACTCAGAGCAGGATTGGTATTAGGTTCTACTGCACCGCAAGGTCTTTCTATACTGAGTTTTATCGCGGCTTATCCCAGTCAACGCCTAGAAATTGATTTGCCACAGGCTTTTGTCGTTGCAGGGAATTTGAATACAGCTTTTTGGCGCACCCAGCAATTTATGCTAGCCATTGCTCCCCAACTAGACCCCATAACAGCACAGCCGAGAACACCGCAGATTGCTTTCCCTTTTGATCCTAGCAAACGAGGAATAGCTCAAGTAAAAATACTCAACTTAAGCCTGAATGACCAAAAGCGCGACCGGAAAATTCCAGTTGATGTTTACTGGTCAACTGCTGCAACTCTTGACAAACCCGTAATTGTCCTTTCTCACGGCTTCATGTCAGTCCGCACGGACTTGCATTACTTAGCAGAACATTTAGCATCCCACGGTTATGTAGTAGCAGCTTTAGAACATCCCGGTAGTAATGAGGCAAATACTAACTTAGCATTCCAAGGCAAAACCAGAGTTATGAAGCCTCAGGAGTTTTTAAATCGCCCTCAAGATATTAGTTTTGTTCTCGACGAATTAGAAAAGCTCAACCAAACGGCTAATCATTCCCTGCAAGGGAAACTTGCAACCAGTAAAGCGATGGTTATTGGCTATTCTTTTGGTGGTGGTACAGCTTTAGCACTCGCTGGAGCCGAGTTACAACTAGAACGACTCAAACAACGCTGTAAAAAGAACTTGACTATCTTGAGTCTGGGAGAAAATATGCAGTGCATCGCTCAAGAACTGCCAGAAAATACCTATCAACTACGGGATACTAGAATCAAACAGGCGATCGCTCTCAATCCTACAACTTCTCTAATGTTTGGCGAAACTGGCTTAACTAAGGTGCAAGTTCCTACCCTAGTGTTAGCAGGTTCCGCAGATAAAACCACCCCAGCTTTAACCGAACAGATTGTAGGGTTTAACAAAATCCCATCCCCCAAATGGCTAGTTGGTATAGTTGGCGGTACTCATCTGAGTGTAAAAGACCCCAGTAAGACTTTGGATCAGATAGGACAACCAAATACACCAATTAGTGGCGGTGAAGTTGTGGGCGAACAAGCAGCAGATGTTCGCAAGTACCTTAAAGCTATAGCTTTGTCCTTTGCTTTCCAGATGACTCCAGAAGCTAAAAACTACGCTATTTTTCTGACATCAGATTATGCTCAATTTGCTTCGACTGCGGCATTTCCATTTCGCCTAATTACGCAGATTCCTCCTGATGCTATGGCTGTGGTGAAAGAATTTGTTGAGAAATAAGGGACTTCCAATAGTTACCAAACGTCTTTTACAGAGGTCTAATCAAGTCCTTATTGGAGTGGTATTAGCTGCTTTTCTAATGCATTCTAATTTAGGAATTAATTTATATATTCAGTAATATACAGCTTATAAAATTCCACTTACTTTTTGATATTTTACTTTCAAAAAGCGTAATAGATTGATATTAAATGCATAGTTACTGTTAAACCAATATTAAACTTTTACAGTAAAGCTAATCATTTAGACATAAACTTTATATTTTTATTCTTAAAAATAATAGAAACTTGAGAGTGTAAAAAAAGTAGGAGCATCTGCTGGATAATACATGTATATTCTAGGTAAAATGCCAAAAGTAAAGCAACACAGCTTACTTAGTAAAAAAACATACTTTAATATTTTTTTACTAAATTTTTTTAAATTCACAAAAATATTAGAGCATTTTTATTTATTACAAGCCATATATAGCGGTTCTCAGTTGAGTAAGGTGCAAGAACCCCTTCCCCACAAGCGAGGAGAAGGCTATGATGTACTTAATTTGATTAGGAAAAACTATACCAAAAATATCAAGGCTTGTTTTTTTACGTAGATAATAATTAGTTTCAGACAGAGAAAATAGCAATCTTAAATCATTCGTAAGAAAGAAAATCGCTGAAACACTTATAAATACGTACTTTGTCTCTACGTATTTTCTCAGGGTTAAATTCGGATTGCTATGTTGTAAAACTGATTTTTGATTCAGAATTAAACAATTATTTCGTTTCACTCAAGCTCATGGAACTTTATACAACTCTTGAAATAGAACAACTCCAGCAAAATGAAGACCTTCCTTACTTGATTGAAATTATGCAGTGGGTAAAAAATTTTTTAGGAAGACCTCATCCTAACTTAGGAAGACCTGGCGCAGTTTGCCCTTTTGTACCTCACTCTCTCAAGTCAAACAGTATTCGTCTGGCAGTTATTCGCACAAAAGATTTGTGTGCAGAGCAATTAGAAGAGGTTGTTGGACGCTACCGAAATATCTTTCTTGAGATGGATGTTAAAGAGCATGAATTAGCAATAAATAGAGCTTTTTTACTCATCTTTCCTGACATCCATATAGAAGATGCTCCTAAGTTAGTAGATGGTGTCCAACAAAAGCTTAAACCTTTGTTTGTTGAGTCAGGATTGATGATAGGAGAATTTCATAAACGTAATGAAACTCCTGGTCTGCATAACCCAAACTTTCGTCCACTTCGTAGCCCTATCCCCTTGTTGGCTATCCGGTTTATGGTTGAAGCTGATCTGCCCTTTCTTGAGAGTCCGGCTGATCCATACTTACGTATTCGATATCTGGAAGCTTATATAAACTCTTTTGCTAATAAGTTTACAGATGAAACAAAGTTTAAAAATGCTCATCAAGCATTAGCTTTAGCGAAAGAACAAACAGCTATTTTTAGGTAAATATACCACGCTATAGGGGCATAGCAATGCTCATGTGTGTCAACTTACAGCACATTTCATCTGAATGAGGTACACAAGGGCGGGTAGGATGCCCACCCCACAATATTTATCATATTAAGATGTGTACTTCATTGACTTACAAAGTGCTGTCTTTTTATAAGAGCCGCACCCAAATCTTTTTGGTGTAAGGTTTCTTGCTTAGTTGTGTTGCCTTTTGGTCGGGTGGAAAGCCCCATCTCCTTGAGCAAACGGTTAATGTGACAACTGCTAACCTGAGTTCCCAATTCTTTTGCCAAATGCTTGCTTAACCATTGTGCTGTCCAGTGTTCAAATGAATAGCCAGCAAGGCGCGGACTATGGCTTACCAATTCTTTTAAGCGAGCGAGGTATTGCTCATTCACAGTTTTAGGTCGTCCCATCAAGCGATCGCTCCATTTGTGAGCCTGTCCTGTTTGTGCGATCGTAATCCAGTAGCGTGCAGTCTCTTGAGAACATCCCAAAGCTTCACAGATTTGAGCCTGAGATTCACCCGCATCGAAAAGTAGCATAATTTCAATGCGACGGCGGTATTCTGCACGTAAGTCGGTTTCTAAGCTTTTCAGTAGGTATCTGCGCTGAAAAGGTGTTAAGCAAAGACCTGGATTTTCCATAACGATTCCCTTTGGTAGAACTTGCACTCTTTGGAAGTTCGTTTAGCTTCTTTGCGAACCTCTGCTTACTTATCGGAATCAAAAGTCTATGAATTCTGCAACTAGTTACAAAAATTCATAATTATCGGATGAATGGTCAGAAGTTAGGCTTTTCAGGCGTTGATGCTGTCTGTGACTGGTCAAAAGCAGCGATAAAAAAGTGACGATGAAATCAAAGATATAGCTTCAGTATTATGGTGCGTGAATCGGAGTATTTCAGAGCGTCAAAACACTTTAATTTACAAGACAAAAATACCTTTAACTTTAAATTTAAAAAACCTAAATAATGAAAACATAAGTACTTGAATTATGCGTAAAAAATCACTTTAAACCTATTGCTTTTATCAATTGAATATCAGAATATTTCAATGGAGTTAGACAAGACATCACTAATTCCACATCAACATCAATCTGAAATAAAGGAAAAAGAGAAAAAGATGAAAGTCAATCAGCAGGAACAACTGTTAACTGAGCTAAACCCTCTGTTGGAAGAAATTTCAGATGACAATTCTGCTTCTTTAACAGGAGGAGTCACAAGACCCTTCAGAGTCACACCTGAGAATAAACTTACAGGAGTATATAGAACCATTCCTGATAAGATCAGCACCATTAAGATTACACTGAATCGGGCTGAGGATTCCGATATAATAGTTAGTGCCTTGCGCGCTCGTAACAATTCTGAATTTGCTGAAGGGAGAATTCGTAGAGGAGAACTGTCGGCGACTATTGCGACAAACGTACTCGATAGAACCAATTTCAGGCTCAGATTCTCAGCTCCTCTACGAGTTGGCACAATATCAGGGCAGGTCGAATATTAGCAAGATGGTTTTAGCTTTTTGCCGTTAGTCTCGTCTGATTTTTAGATTGAGGAATTTAGTTAGAACGATCATTTCTACTACTCATTTTTGAGTTGGATCAGGCGGTCAGATTGTATTGCAAAAAAGTTTTTCAATACCATTTGTAGTAATACTACAGTTTGTAATTTAATTACATATAGGGCTTTTGAAATTTTTGCAACACAATCTTTAATACACTGAAAACTAGATTCGGTCGGGGCGAAAGTCCCGACCGATCTTTCTCTGCTACATCAATCTTGAAGATGAAATACAAGATTGTTCTACAACACAGTGAAGAAGACTGTGGTGCTGCTTGCATTGCCAATTATCAGATGAATGGTCAGGAGCTAGGCTTTTCAGGCGTTGATGCTGTCTGTGACTGGTTAAAAGCAGCGATAAAAAAGTGACTATGAAATCAAAGATATAGCTTCAGTATCAAGGTGGGTGACTTGGAGTATCTCAGAGCGTGAAAACACTTAAATTTACAAGACAAAAATACCTTTGATTGTGAATTTATAAAGTTTCAAAAATGAAAACACAAGTACTTGAGTTATGCGTAAAAAATCACTTTCAACCTATTGCTTTTATCAAGTTAATATCAGAAGATTTCAATGGAGTTAGACAAGACATCACTAATTCCACATCAACATCAATCTGAAATAAAGGAAAAGGAGAAGAAGATGAAAGTCAATCAGCAGGAACAACTCTTAACTGAATTAGACTCTGTGTTGGAAGAAATTTCCGATGACAATTCTGCTTGTCTTACAGGAGGAGCCAGATCAACCTTTTCAGCCACAATTCCTGACGTAGGAGCAGGGCTATCCCGATCATACACCACGACTAGTCAATTCAATGACATTTCAATTCGATTAAATCAGGATTTCGATTTCCCTATCTTCGTTAGAGCCGTGCGTGCCAATGGCAGAGGTAGTGTAAGTACTTCCTCAAGGAGAATTCCTGCAAAATCCAAAGGAGACCTCATCCCTGTTGCGACAAATGTGCGCGATGGAGTCGAATTCAGGCTCGAATTTTTAATTTCGACGCCAAATTTCCCCACGTTCGTATCAGGGCCGATCACCTTTTAGGAAGATGGTTTTAGCTTTTCGCCATTAGTCTTGTCTGACTTATGCATTGAGGAATTTGGTTAGAGCGGTCATTTCTACTACTCATTTTTGAGTTAGGTCAGGCGGTCAGGTTGTGTTACAAAAAAATTTTAAACACCATTTATAGTAATACGACAGTTTGTAACTTCATTACATATAGGGTTTTTGAAACTTTTTGCAACACAATCTTTAATACACTGAAAACCAGATCCGGTCAGGGCGATCCTACTTTTCTCTTGATCGCCTTCCTCTTCAATCAAGGGCAATGTAACATCAAACAACCTTTGTTTCAACAATCTGATTACACTTTCCAAGATCATACACATTAAACCTATAGGGGCGTACAACGATCGCTCCTACATTAAATTTTTTATGATCAAAAATAAAATTGGGAAAATTAAAGTATTTTTTTATATAAAAGATTTGAATAATGAAAACATAAGTCCTTTAATTATGCAAAAAAATTACTTTTAAACTCTTGACTTTATAGATTTAATCTCAGAAGCTTGAAGTGGGATTAGACAAGTTTCCACTAATTTCTATTTCAACATCAATCTGAAATAAAGGAAAGTGACAATGTTAAACACCAAAGAATACTTAAATCAACTTGATACAAATCTTGCCGTTAAGAAAGTTGATGATGAGGTCGCTGCTACTTACAGCGGCGGTAGAGTCTATCACACTGCGAATCCTCTTGATGGGGATATAATTTTATATACAAATCCAGGGTTCACAGGAAAAGCTTTAGGAATTAAGGCAACAGTAGTCGGTCAGGGTGATAGCAATATCGGGTTTACTAGAGGCAAATTAAACGGTTTTAATGATAAAATCTCATCTTTTATAATTAAACGGGGTAAGTGGGCGTTGTATCAAGCCTATAAATATGGCGGCTATGTGGCGACTTATAGTAGCTCACAGGCTCGTCTTCCTTCTTCAATAGATAACCAATTAACTTCTATCAAACGCGTAGGGTAAATCTATAGCGCTACATCCGTTCAAAATAGCAGGGCGAATGACCTATTTTCGCCGTTAGTCTTGTCCGATTGCACCAACGAATTTAATTAGGTTGACCTACTTACTCATTTTTGAGTTGAGTCAACACCTCTAACATTTTGAAAACTAGCTCTGGTCGGGGTGAAAGCCCCGACTCACTTTCTCCTATGTGTAAGTTCTAAGTTATGAAATACCAAACTGTACTTCAACACAGCGAAGAAGACTGTGGTGCTGCCTGCCTTGCCACAATTGCCAAACACTACGGACGCACCTTTGCCATTAGTCGAATGCGGGAAGTAGTTGGTACAGGATCGCGGGGAACCAGCCTGCTGGGTTTGAGGCGGGGTGCAGAAACTCTAGGATTTAATACGCGTCAAGTTAAAGCCTCTGCACAACTACTAGACCAATTAAATAAAGCCCCTCTCCCCGCCATTATTCACTGGAAAGGCTACCACTGGGTCGTTTTATACGGGCAGAAGGGAAAAAAATACGTAATTGCTGACCCTGGTGTAGGTATCCGTTATCTCACCCGCGAGGAGTTGCTAGAAGGGTGGGGTAATGGCATCATGCTGCTGCTAACGCCAGACGACAGCCGCTTTTATCAGCAATCAGATGATAAAATTGGCGGCTTTGGGCGTTATCTGATGCGGGTTTTGCCCTATCGCGCTATTCTCATCCAAGCGATCGCAATCAACATCGTCATCGGGCTACTTTCCCTTGTCTCTCCCTTAATGATGCAATTGCTCACCGATGACGTACTCGTGCGGGGAGATACCCAACTGCTAACCGTCGTGGCAATTGGAGCGATCGCTATGAGTCTATTTAGCAGTGTGATCGGTTTAGTCCAATCTCACTTAATCGGTCACTTTGGTCAACGACTACAATTAGGACTGATTCTAGAATACGGACGACAACTGTTGCGTTTGCCCCTCTCGTACTTTGAAGGACGACGCAGTGGGGAAGTAGTCAGCCGCATTGCCGATGTGAATCACATTAATGAGCTAGTTTCTCAAATTGTCCTCGGTTTACCCAGCCAATTTTTTATCGCCTTGGTTTCCTTGGGCTTTATGCTCTTTTACAGTTGGGGGCTGACTTTGGCTTCCCTTGCTGCCTTTATTATTGTCACCCTTGTTAACCTGCTTTTTCTCCCGGCTTTGCGCCAGAAAACCCGGAATGCGATCGTCTTGGGTACAGAAAACCAAGGCTTTCTCGTTGAAACTTTTCGCGGTGTCCAGGTGCTAAAAACTACCCAAGCCACTCCCCAAGCTTGGCAAGAGTATCAGGCAAATTATGGTCGGCTTGCTAACTTGGGCTGGAGTATGATGAAACTGGGGCTTTACAGTGGCACAATTACTAATATTATTTCTACTTTTACTAGTATTGCCTTACTGTGGTTAGGCTCGTATTTAGTAATTAATCGCACTTTGAGCATCGGTCAGTTGCTGGCATTTACTGGCATGAGCGGCAACTTTCTCGGCTTTTTGGGTTCAGTCATCGGCTTAGTTGATGAGTTTATCACTGCCCAGATTGTCATCCAACGGCTGACGGAGGTGATTGATGCTACCCCAGAAGACGACAAAGACGAGAAAAAGCCTTGGGCAGAACTTAAAGGCAATATAGATATTACTTGCACCAACCTTAATTTCCACCACGCAGGTAGAATTGACTTGCTGCAAGATTTTTCGTTGATTATCCCAGGTGGTCAAGTTATTGGCCTGATTGGTAAATCCGGTTGTGGTAAAAGCACCCTCGCCAAACTGCTTGCTGGTTTATATTCCCTGCAATCTGGCAATATCCGCTATGGCATCTATAATCAGCAAGACCTCTCGATGGAATGTCTGCGTCAACAGGTAGTGCTAGTACCTCAAGAACCTCATTTCTGGAGTCGCTCAATTATTGAAAATTTCCGCTTCAGCTATCCTCAAATCGCCTTTGAACAAATTGTGCAAGCTTGCGAGATTGCTGGTGCAGATGAGTTTATTAGTAAACTGCCCGATAAGTATCAAACTGTTTTAGGCGAATTTGGCGCGAATCTTTCTGGTGGACAACGACAGAGATTAGCGATCGCTAGAGCTATAGTTACTGATCCACCAGTATTAATTTTAGATGAATCTACCGGCGCTCTCGACCCAGTAAGTGAAGCCAAATTGCTAGATAGGCTGCTATCCCATCGGCAGGGCAAAACCACAATTATGATTAGCCATCGCCCCAAAGTTATTGGGCGGGCTGATTGGATTGTACTGCTGGAAGAAGGGCGTTTGAAAATCCAAGGCACTCCAGAGGCTCTGCGCCATCAATCTGGTGAACACTTAGACTTTTTAGACAGCGTTGACCCATTTACAAATGGTTTAGTGCCTAA
Organism: Nostoc sp. CHAB 5834; assembly: GCA_020829485.1. The sequence goes on from JAIVFU010000059.1 coordinate 17,137, forward strand.
ATCCTCTAACTCTAACGGTAAATTTAGCACAATCATTAACTAAAATAGCATGATTAGCCATTCCAACTCAGACTACTTGCCCCCAATTCAAGACAACGAGTTTCTCCCGCCACTTGGCCGTTGGACTACTTGGGGCGGACTAGTTCTTGTCTGTGCTGTGGGGTTAGGCGTTCCACTCGCCTCTGTTACCAAATATAAAGTAACTGTTAAAGGACAGGCTGTTGTCCGTCCTGCTGGTGAATTGCGGCTCGTTCAAGCTGCTACGGAAGGCCAGGTGACGCGAGTTTTTGTTGCTGAGAATCAAGTTGTCAAAAAAGGGGATGTCATTGCCACTATTGATAACTCGAAGCTACAAACTAAAAAGAGCCAACTGGAAAGTAACATTGGGCAAAGTCGTTTACAACTCTTTCAAATTAATGCCCAGATTAATGCCATTAATAGCCAGGTTTTAGCTGAAACTGAGCGCCTCAACCGGGTTATTGCTGGTGCTGAAGCTGAATTAAGCGATCGCAGCCGGAACTATCAAGATAAACTTATCACTACCGCTACTGATGTTGAAGAAGCGGATGCCAATGTCAAAGCTACCGATGCTATTCTCAAAGCAGCCCAGTCAAAGCGAAATCGTTATGAGACTGTAGCCAAAGCCGGAGCCTTGTCTCAAGATCAATTTGAGGAAGCACAACTAGCTGTTCGCCAGCAAGAACAAGCACTCTTAGCAGCTAAAGCCAAATTGCAAAATGTCCAAACTGCCCTCAATCCCAGTAATGCACAAATAGCGATCGCTTATAATCGCATTGCCCAAGAAAAAGCTACCGGTCAAGCCAACATTGCTACTTTAGATAAAGAACGCCAAGCTTTAATCCAGCAACGAATTGAAATTCAAAAACAGCTAGAGCGTGACACCCGCGAACTCCAACAAGTAAATATCGACCTCAGTCAGACTATAATTACTGCCACAGCAGACGGAATTATTTCTAAATTAAACCTGCGAAACTCTGGTCAAACTGTGCCTGCTGGACAGGAAATTGCCCAAATTGTCCCCAGTAATGCTCCCTTGGAGGTTAAGGCAGCAGTAGCACTTCAAGATAAAAATAAGTTGAAACAAGGTCAAACAGTACAAATGCGAGTTTCTGCCTGTCCTTATCCAGATTATGGTACTCTCAAAGGCAAAGTTAAGACGATTTCCCCAGATGCGATTGCACCTGTTGGGAATGCTGCTAATCCCACCGCCGCAACATCTTCCAGCCAAAAGATGGCAGCCGTTGGTTCGTTTTATGAAGTAACAATTGAGCCAGAAAGCCTTTCTCTAGGTAGAGAAAAACATCAGTGTGCTATCCAATTAGGAATGGAGGGTACAGTTGATATTATTTCTAGAGAAGAGACTGTGTTGCAATTCTTTTTGAGAAAGGCAAGGTTGATTGCAGACTTATAGCGCGTTGGCGTAGCCCGCCGCAGGCATCGCAGCGTAACTATTCGTAACTATTTCTCGCAATCCTACCGTGGATTTTCTATAGACTTCTTGCAAAAGTCTTTAATACCCCACCCCCAACCCCTCCCCGATGCTTTGGGGAGGGGAGACAAAGCGTAGCTTTGGCGGGGTGGGGTTCAAATTGTTTGATTTATGCAAGAGGTCTTATCTATCCTTATTAAGAGGGTGTAGTTTACTTGCTGGTTATTTAAATCAATGCCCGTAAAATTATTGTAGTGCGGGCAACATGAGCGCATCGCATATACAAATTAAATACGCAACAGCTTAGAAACTAACTTAGATATGCGGTGCGAATGGGGGCAAAAACATGACAAGAAAAAAATCTAGATTACGGAAAATCAAACGCCTTTTAAGTTTACTGCTGCTTTTGGCTATGTTCTTAAGCGCGGGGTTATTGCCCCCTACTTTCGCATATATAACTGCGGAAAACTCTAGTCTTCAAAAGTTGTCTTATGCCCAGAGTTTGCTGGAACAGGGTAGTAAATTTTATCAAGCGGAACGGTTTGCGGAAGCTGCTACTTCTTGGCAACAATCTATCTCTGCATTCAAAGCTAATGAAGATGAATTGAGGCAAGCGATCGCACTGGGTAATTTATCATTAGCTTATCAGCAATTGGGACAGTGGTCAGAGGCAGAAGGTGCGATCGCTCAAAGTCTCAACTTATTACAAACTGCTAAAAATATAGACACCAAAGACTCCCCGCAAATTCTAGCCCAAGTTCTAGATATCAAAGGTCGCCTGCAATTGGCTCAAAGCAAAGCTGAAGATGCCCTAGATACTTGGCGAGTCTCACTTGACATTTATGCCAAAATCGGTGACGAAAGGGCGATTATTCAAAATCGGATTAATCAAGCGCAAGCTTTGCAAGGTTTAGGGTTTTATCGGCAAGCCGAGAAGACGTTAAGAGAAAGTACCCAGATTCTCCAAAGTCAACCCAACTCATCTGTTAAAGTTGCAGCTTTGCATAGTCTTGGCAATGTCGTGCAAGTCACAGGTGATTTAGAAACATCTCGGCAGATATTGCAGCAAAGTTTAGAAATAGCTTCATCGTTGCCAGATCAAGAAGCGATCGCTGATATTCTCCTCAGTCTGGGTAATACAGCCCGTGTCCAGCAAGACACGCAAACAGCTATAAAATATTATCAACAAACTATCAAAACTGCAACCTCACCCATTACACGCATCCAAGCTCAAGCCAATCAACTCAGACTACTGCTGAAAACCGAGCAATTGTCAGCTTTCCAAACATTGTCCTCTGAAATTAAAACTCAGCTTAAAGACTTACCCCTTACTCGGACAGCAATTTCTGCCCGCATTAACTTTGCCCAAAGTCTAATGCAATTCCGAAAAAAAATTGCCGCAGACACTCCCTCATGGTTGGACATTGCCCAATTACTAGCAACTGCTATTGAGCAAGCAAAAAGTTTGCAAGATAGACGCACACAATCCTATGCTATTGGTGTTTTAGGTCAAGTGTACGAACAAACTCAACAGTTATCTGATGCCCAAAAGCTTACCCAACAAGCCTTGTTCATCGCTCAAGCTATCGATGCTAAAGACATTGGCTATCAATGGCAATGGCAACTGGGACGTTTGCTTAAAACTAAGGGAGATACAAAAGGAGCAGTAGCAGCTTACACAGAAGCAGTTAATAACCTCCAAGCCCTCCGTAGTGATTTAGTTGCTGTCAATTCTGCGGTGAAATTTTCCTTTCGAGAAGAAGTTGAACCAGTTTATCGGGAGTTGGTTGATTTACTTTTGCAATCTCAGGGTAATCAAGTTAGCTCGGAAAATCTCGAAAAAGCTAGCAATACCATCGAATTACTCCAAGTAGCAGAACTAGAAAACTTCTTTCGCAACAACTGTCTGAATGCTCAAATCGTTAATCCAAAAAAAGATCCAAAAGCAGCAATTATTTATCCTTTTATTTTGCCAGACCGATTAGAAGTCATCCTCCAGTTGCCTCAACAGCGTTGGTTGCATTACAGTACCCCTGTAGTTGAAAAAGAAGTGGAAACTACTTTAGCGCAACTACAGGAAAATCTACCCAAACCACACACCCGGCGACAGGTTCAATCTTTATCTCAGAAAGTTTACAAATGGCTGATTCAACCTGCTGAAGCTGCCTTAGCTGAAAGTCAGACTCCTACTTTGGTGTTTGTGCTGGATGGCTGGTTGCGAAATATTCCGATGGCAGTTCTTTACGATGGCAAACAGTATCTAGTTGAGAAGTATAACATTGCACTTACCCCCAGTCTGCAACTGATTGAACCCAAAACATCACAGAAGGAATTCAAGGCAATAGCCGCAGGATTGAGTGAAGCAAGTTCGGGATTTTCTGCACTACCCAACGTCAAACTTGAATTAGAACAAATCCGCTCTCAAGTCCCTAGCAGCATCCTTCTGAATCAAGAATTTACCAGCGAAGCTTTGCAAAACCGGATTAATTCTCTATCTTTCCCTATCGTTCATCTTGCAACTCATGGTCAGTTTAGCTCCAAGGCTGAGGAGACATTTATTGTCGCTTGGGATGAGCGTATTTATGTCAAAAAGTTAAATGAGTTAGTGCGAACACTAGAGCAAAATAGACCCGAAGCAATTGAATTGCTCATCCTTAGTGCCTGTCAAACAGCTGCTGGGGACGAACAAGCTGCATTGGGAATTGCTGGTGTCGCTTTTCAGGCAGGAGCACGCAGTACCATCGCTTCTTTGTGGAACTTGGATGATGAGTCTACTGCTGTGTTGATGAATCAATTTTACCAAGAGTTAGCCAACAAAAAACTGACTAAAGCTGAAGTACTCCGTCACGCCCAGCTAGCTCTTTTGCAAAATCCCAAATACAAACGTCCCAGGTTTTGGGCCCCCTATGTTCTTTTGGGTAATTGGCTTTGAGCCACTCTTACCACTTCAAGCGGTGGGATTCACGCTAAGAGTTGGAGTTAACTTTTTGTCTATAGCGGTTCTCAGTTGCATAGAATACAGACCTAACCCCCAGCCCCTTCCCTACTAATGGGGAGTAAAATTCAAAGCCTCTCTCCTTTTAGGAGAGAGGTTTGGAGAGAGGTCAAAGTGTATTGCATCGGAACGAGAAACGCTATATTTACTTACGCAGATGCGATCGCATCAACTTACAATGCCATTGTATCGATTGACAATTCGATTGTATCGGCTGACAATGCTATTGTCTCGGCTGACAATTCGATTGTATCGGCTGACAATGCCATTGTATAAAATTATGTAAAGAAATTATCCAGTTTTGCGTAAAACTAACGCGATCGCAACAGAGAATTATCCAGAGGTGACTGCAACCACTGTAAATCCACATTAGTAGTGTGACATAACCAAAAGTTTAGCGATCGCTGTTTGCTTAGAGGGGTGCGTGCAATGTCTAAGAGAAGTATTGGTTGGGGCTGGTTAATAGGAATTGCAATCTGTGGTTCAAGCATTTGGAGTACAAATTGCGCTTTTGCCGACATTATCCCCGATGGCACTTTGCCTAATAACTCTAGTGTCAAATTAGAAGGGAACAACAGCATCATTGAAGGAGGAACCCAAGCAGGTGGTAACTTATTCCACAGCTTTCGGAAATTTTCTGTCCCGACTAACGGCGCTGCTTTGTTTAATAATGCTGCGGATATTCAAAATATTATCAGTCGAGTAACGGGTGGATCAGTCTCTAATATTGATGGATTAATTTACGCTAATGGCACAGCCAATCTGTTTTTGATTAATCCGTCGGGGATTATTTTTGGTCAAGGTGCGAGACTGGATATTGGTGGTTCTTTTGTAGGGACGACAGCTAATGCGATCGCATTTGGCAATCAAGGTTTTTTTAGTGCTTCAAATCCAGAAAGTTCTTCATCGCTGCTAACAGTTAATCCTTCAGCTTTATTATTTAATCAAATAAAAACCGCATCTATCGAAAATAACTCAGTTGCTCCCTCTGGTTTTAATCCATCTTTTGAATTTATAGCAAGAGGTTTGCGCGTACTAGATGGCAAGAGCTTGCTGTTGGTAGGCGGTGATATCAATATGGATGGTGGAGGATTGAACGCTTTTGGTGGGCGAGTCGAGTTAGGTGGCTTAGCAGGTGCGGGAACAGTTGGATTGAATGGGGATAATAATAATCTAAGTTTGAGTTTTCCCGCTCGTGTAGAAAGAAGCGATGTTTCCTTGAGCAATGGTGCTGAAGTGAATGTACGCGCTGATGATAGCGGTAGTATTGCCATTAATGCCCAAAACTTAAATATGGCAGCAGGTGAAAGAAGTCTTTTGCTAGCAGGAATAGATTCAGGGTTAGGTTCTGTTGACTCTCAGGCAGGAGATATAGAAATTAATGTAACAGAGGCAATAAATCTTAGCAATGAGAGTTTAATTGCTAATACGGTGCGCCCAAGAGCTGTGGGCAAGGGTGGCAACATCAACATCACAACTGGGTCACTCTCGATGACAAACGGAGCACAACTGCAATCGCGGACTAGAGGACAAGGTGATGGGGGAAATATAAATATAAGTGCCCGCAATACAGTCTCCTTTGATGGGGTAACTAGTGATGGATTCACTAGTGGAGTAACTGCTTGGGTAGAACCTCAAGCCGTGGGCAACGGTGGCAATATCAATATCATAGCTGGCTCGTTTGATGTAAATAATGGCGCTGGACTCACTACTGATAGCTTCGGACAGGGAAATGCAGGTAGTGTGAACATTAATGCCCGCAATACGGTCTTTTTTCAGAATGGTGCAAAGATCACTACTGGTACTTATGGTACCGGAGATGCTGGAGATTTGACAATTCAAACGCGACAGTTAAGTATCCAAAATGGCTCAGTAGTACGAGGTGGTACTACTTCTAGTGGAAGTTCTGGATCGGGGGGGAGATTGAGCGTGACTGCCTCGGAATCCATAGAAATCATAGACTCCATCTTATCTAATGCAACGAATGGTACTGGCTCCGCCAAGGGCATAACGATTCAAACGGGGCAGTTGATAGTTGGCGATGGTGCATTAATATCTACTAGTACTTCTGGTACCGGAGATGCCGGGGACTTGACGATTCAAACGCGGCAGTTGAGTGTCCGAGATGGTTCACAGATATCTAATGGTACTTTTTCTGGTAGCTCAGGATTAGGAGGAAGCTTGAGCGTGACTGCCTCGGAATCCATAGAAATCATAGACTCCATCTTATTTAATCAGACGGAAGGTACTGGCTCCGCCAAGGGCATGACGATTCAAACGGGGCAGTTGATAGTTGGCGATGGTGCATTAATATCTACTGGTACTGTTGGTGCCGGAGATGCCGGGGACTTGACGATTCAAACGCGGCAGTTGAGTGTCCGAGATGGCGCACAGATATCTACTGGTGCTTTTCCTGGTAGCTCAGGATTAGGAGGGAGCTTAAGCGTGACTGCCTCAGAATCTATAGAACTCATTGGCTCCTCACCATATACTCTGGCTCCTAGCGGCTTGTTTACTCGAACATCTGGTACCAAAGCTGCCGGGGACTTGACGATTCAAACGCGGCAGTTAACTATTCGGGATGGCGCAGCGTTATCTGCTAGTACTTTTGGCTCAGGACTGGGGGGAAACTTGAGCGTGACTGCCTTGGAATCCATAGAACTCATTGGAATTGGTCAATTATCTGGTGGTGGCTTGTATGCTAGTACTTACGGTACTGGATCTGCTGGGAACTTGACAATTCAAACGCAGCGATTGAGTATCCGAGATGGCGCACAGGTATCTGCTGGAACTTTTCCTAGTAGTTCGGGAGCGGGAGGAAGCTTGAGCGTCGCTGCCTCGGAATCCATAGAACTTATTGGTACCTCAGCAAACGGGTCTTCTAGCGGCTTGTATACTCAGACAGAAGGCACCGGATCTGCTGGAAACTTGACAGTTCAAACACAGCAGTTGAGTATCCGGGATGGTGCAGTGATATCTGCTATTACTTCAAAATCGGGGTTAGGAGGGAGCTTGAACGTGACTGCCTCGGAATCCATAGAACTCATTGGAGGTCAATTGTTGGGTGGTGGCTTGTTTGCTTCCACAGACGCAAACTCAACAGGGGATGCAGGAGATTTGACTGTTAAAACTAATAACTTACTAGTACGAGATGGGGCTGAAATAACTGTACAGAGTTTAGGAACAGGAACCGCAGGGAACATGACATTAAATTCTCGCTCCATCCGTTTAGATAACAATGCCTTACTTAGCGGTAACACACAAAGTGCTAAAGTAAACCCGAATCGGGAGCAAGCGACAATTAACATTAACTCGCAAGATTTAATAATGAGTCGCAATAGCAACATCAGAACCAACGCCAGGGGTGAAAACGTCATCGGCGGCAACATTAACATTGATACCGATTTCCTCATTGGTTCTGAAAATAGCGATATCAGCGCTAATTCTGCTAACTTCCGTGGGGGAAATGTGCGAATCAATGCTCAAGGTATCTTTGGTATACAGTTCCGAGATGTGGCATCTGATAAAACAAGTGATATCACTGCAACAGGAGCAAGTTCTGAGTTAAGTGGTAATGTAGAAATCAACACACCTGATGTAGACCCTAACAGTGGCTTAGTCAACCTGCCAACAATACCAGTTGATACCCAAGTAGCACAGACTTGTCAAGCTGGTGGCAATTTAGCTAAAAGCAGTTTTACAATCACTGGACGCGGCGGCTTGCCACCTAATCCAGGTGAAGCTCTTAACGCTGACGCAGTGCAGGTAGACTTGGTGGCTCTCAATCCAAACGCTGATAACCCCAATCGCCCTTTTGTTCCCAGCAAAACAACTTCCCCCGCACCAGAACCAATCATAGAAGCTACTGGTTTGACTCTAAACCAAAAAGGGGAAGTCGTGCTAACAGCAAATCTTCCTACCACTACGCCCCATAGTCCTTGGTTAAAGCCTGCATCTTGCAAAGCAATTCGTAATTCGTAATTTTAGAAAGTCATATTGCAATCTGGTTTTTTTTCATCGGCTGACAATGCGATCGCATCGCCTGACAATTCGATTGTATCGGCTAACAATGCCATTGTATCGACTTACAATGCTATTGCATCAACTGACAATTCGATCGCATCGACTGACAATTCGATCGCATCGACTTACAATGCTATTGCATCAACTGACAATGCAATCGCATCGGCTTACATAATTTACAGTAGTTTTCATGTCTTTAGACCACATTCTTGATTCTTCTGTGCGCCTGGAGCGGCTTTGCGTGAGATAAAAATCTGACTTTTCACGTTATGTGGAAAAGCCACAAAACACCCCCTAAGGGACTTCCAAATAAAAAAATATCCAATTAACTCCTGTGGGGTGGGCAACATGAGCGCCCAGTTTATATGGCGCTCATGTTGCCCACCCCACAATAGTGAATAATTTATTTCTTGGAGTTCCTAACCCCCAACTCGTCGCGGGAAGGGGGAAAATTCAAAGTCTCTCTCCTAAGAAAAGAGAGATTTTCCAGATACCGTGAAAAGTCAGGATAAAGATGTGATGACTGTTAACCGTCAACAGTCAACAGTCAACAGTCAACGCTTAACGTTTATACGCGCATCAGCTTAAAATCATCCCACATTTATGCAACCCCCTAATTCTCAAGATTGCAGCACTCTACTTTTGGTTCAGTTGCAAAATCATTCAAACCCACAGCTTTTAATAGCGCCCTCCAAGAAGTATCCTGCGAATTGGTGCGACGCAATTCACTAGCAGCACTCAGCGCTTCATACCAAAGACCATTAGCCGCATAAAGATTTACTTGCTGGCTTAGTGTTGCTTTTTCCAATTGAGTTTTCAAAGCTGGTTTTAGTTGCTCCCGTTTTACATAGCCTTCAACATTAGCAATAATTTGGTTATCCTTCTGACAGTAGATGTTAAAATACCATCGGTATTGTTTGCCAATCTCTAAAGGTGCTGCTTTTGATGGCAAGCGAAGGTTTACTATTCCTGGTGTCCCCATTAAAGAAGTTTTGTAAGTAGTCTGATTTTGTGCTTCATCTTCTAGGACAAACTCTCCAGATGCAAATTCCGATGGATAAGGAACATAGAATACGAAACTAGGATGCTCTCTGATTGTTGTGCCAAACACCAATTCTGAGTTTGAATAAACAGGCACTAAGGCTGTGAGCCGCTTTTGAGAAGATGTCACGAGCTTATTTATATCCTGACCACAGCCACGACTACCTGCTTCTCCTCGCTTACCTGGTTCCCCGATGTCTTTTGGTGGAGGTGGTGCTGCGAAAATCAATGATTGGTCTAATTGTTCATTGGGATTTGCAGGCTGTGCCTGCACACCTATAGAGCTAAGAAATGTTAAACTAACGGCGAGGAAAATTTGAATCTTTTGCATAGAGAATTTCATCTTTTTTATTCCTCAAGTTGTAAAAATCAGTTGTCACTGCTTTGTTGTAAAAATAGGTAAATTGCCACAGTGCCGCCAGTAGCCACTAAAACCAAAGCTGACGGAACTAGGGGAACCCAAATCCCTTGGTAAAAGAGAATTAAGCAAAAAATGTATAAGACTCCAAGTACACCTCCTCCTGCCAATATTAAATATAGTCTTGAGCGATCGCAGCAAGCGATCGCCACTGCTCCAACTACGGCAAACGCACCTCCAACCACCGACCAACTCCAAACCCACAAAACTTCCCCCCAAACGGGCAAAACAGATATCAAAGGTCGCCCATCCATCACCGCACTCACCAGTTGACTCACCATTTGTGCTTGCAGAATCACCCCTGGTATTTCTTCGGAAAAACCTTGCCTAGTCATATAGGGGGTAGGACTATAATCACGAAAGCTTTGGGCAATAGTACCAATGAGAACAATTCGGTCTTTGACTTGTTCAGGGTTGACTTTATCCCTAAGAACATCTGTGAGTGTGACTTTAGGTGCAATTTCTCCAGGAGAACCTTGGAAAGATCGGTAATTGAGCAATATTTGGTAGCCCCGTGTATCCGCTTGTTGATAGCCACCCTTATGAGGCTGCAACCGCTTAAAAACAATCTTGCCTAACTGCAAATCCCCATCAGTGTATTTGGCAGAGATGCCTTTTGCCTGCAAGTAGTGGAATGCCAGTTGAGCATTAAGGGCGTAACGTGCAGTACAAGGGGAGGTTACGTTTGCTGGTTGCATTGCCAATAAATGACGACGCAGAACGCGGTCTGGATCTGGGACAATATCACTAAATCCTTGGCGTTCTAGCGGAACCCCCAAAGGAGGTGAAATTCCCGGACGGTCTTTTGTAAGTTCTTGAACTTTGCAAATTGCAAAAAGCTTGTCATCTGTTTTCAACCTAGTTGCCAAAGAAGCTTGTTTGCGTTGTGATGGCTGATCGTGATAAATATCTAAACCAATGGCTTTGGGTTGGAACTGTACAAGTTTTTCCAAAAGTCTGGCTAGTGCTAGCTCCGATAGCGACCCTCTTCTTTCCTTTTGTTCTGGTAACTGAAAATCTTCTTCGGTGACAGTGACTATCAACAGGCGCGGATCTTGCTTTTCTTGGGGACGCGATCGCATTAATTGATCGTAAGCTTGTAACTCCCATGTTTGCAATGCTCCCATTTGCCGGACTCCTAGCACGCTGATGGTGAGCATCACGCTCATTAGCAATCCCCTGATCAGTAGGCCAATATTAGATTTAATCCGGGGCTTTGGCCAAGTCATCGGTATAGCAGCAGGATTTTCACAAATTACCGGCAGCCAACTTGCCCCAGGAAATTTGTCCTCTAATCCTTGCAGTTTTTCTCTAGCAGTGCGAACTGCAATATATAAAGATGCGCCTGAAGAAAAAGCTGCCAGAAAATGTTTTAAAAATGCTTGTGCCACAAGATCCGGCACAGGTTCCCGCATTACAATAATTTGGGGAATATGTAAATCTTGTAGTTCTCGCGCTAATCCCAATCCATCACAGGAGTTGAAAATCGCCAACTGTAACCCATTGGTGACGGCATTTCTCAGGGCATATTTCAGGTCTGCAATTGTTAAACTATCTTGGTCATTAATATAAATGCGACCAGTCTCACCCTCGCTTTTACTATGACCTGCGAAAAATAAAATGTTCCAAGGTTGGTTCCACAGATGATCGTTGATGCGATCGCGTTGAGGCTGTGTCAAAAAGGTTGTGGTAGCATTGGGCAATTTTTTTAGTAATTCGCAGTCTTTGTCTACATCAATACCAGCTTTATCGCCTAAAATCGCCAATATGTTGATTTTGTGTCTGTAGGTAGATGTCTGCAATGCAGTTACTTGTTCTAACTCTGGAACGCTCAAAGCTACTTCGGCTTTGGTGTAGTCCAAATCGAGCAAATCCCATAGATGCCAAGGAAGTTTCTGTAGCTGCCCAGAAGCAGTGCGAATCAGCACTCGCACTTCCTCATTGGGCATTAAGTGTTTCAGCCATTTTTCCCGAATCCGCCAAAATGACTCTGAATTTAGCCAGTGATTTAAGTGCGATCGTAACTCACAAGCTTTGTTTTGACAGTCATCACGCCGTTGGGTAATAGAACCATCGTAAATAATTTTTTTAGCTTTGATGCGGCCATTTCCTAGACTACAATAAGTTAACCGCCACTCGTCAATTGCTTTAGCTATTTTTATATTCGGAGGTAAATAACCAGAGGTTTCTATGCTGGGACGCTTACCATCTTCTCCAATCTCCAGCGTTACTCGCACCCCTAACTCCAAATCGCCATCTAGCTTTAGAACAACTAATTTTCCCATTTGCAGCACCCCTATTGTTTTTCGCTTCAGATGAGAAAACTTTCTATAACGCTAATATTTCCCAATACCAATTTAATACTAAAACGTTCTCCCACATCGCCACTAAACTGCAATTGAATATTTTTGTTAGTACTTCTAGTTTGCGCTTCCATAATAGATTCTCCCTCTACTCCTTCAAAGTCAATTACCATCAGTTGGAGATTGGGTGGCAGATAAATTTCCCCCAATATAGGATGCACTTCTACGATGATGTCTATTTCCTGCTCATTCTCTTGAATAAAGCCAACAACTAGAATTACAGATTGGATTGTTCCTGTTTTTCCTAAATCAATCAGCTTACCCCTGCTAACAAAAGAACCATTAGCACTTCTCAAACTCCAATCTTGATTAGCTATTTGATAATCAAAGAGAGTTTCAATTTCTTGCCAACCGACCTCAAAAATATTTTCCAACCATTGTTTCAAGTTAACTAAAGTCTTGTTGTCAGTGAGCGATTGAGAAGCTAGCTCTGCTTGCCTCACTTGAGTCAGTTCTTCTAAATACTCCAGGAGATTGTCCAAAGGTTGCAATTGATTGATTGCTAACAAATCAGTTTGTACCTGCTTAACAAATCCCAGCAGCGTCGCTTCTCGAAATGATTTCCTTATCTCCACAGCCACATAGCCAATTCGATTTGACTGTACTTCAGGCGGTACGTAAATAAATTGTGCATCTTCAAACACTGGGCGACATTCTAACGATCCCAAGTTTTTTAGCGACAAATCAGCTACATCCATAAGTGTCTGTTGTACAACGTTCCAACTATCGCTCTTGTCTAAGTCTGTCTCAAATCCCATGTATTGTAGATAAGAGTTGACAAAAGACACAGACAAAGTATTAAGATGAACTTGTTCAGCTTTTCTTTGCGTAGCTTGTTGCCTACATAACTCTTCTGCTCGATGCCTTCCATCTAGCGGTATAGGCCCTGTAAATGTTAAAGTATCTGCGATTTTATCCATATTTTTTTGACCAAATGATTAAATACATAAATATTCTTGGAGTTTATCAGTAAATTTTTTCAAACATCGTTGGTAGAAACTATGTAGAGATGTGATTCCAATGCCCCATTCTGCCGAAATATCTTTCCAGGAAGTTCCAGAACATCTTCTTTTAGCTATAGCTTGAAAGTTTGCTTCTGGATGACCTTTGATGTGTTCTTTGGAAAAAATCAACTCTGGATCAGATTCTATACATTCGATTATTTGTTCAGATAAAGACATAGGTTGAGATTGATATGATGGGATATTTTCCAGATGAGATTCTTCGAGATTTATTTCATTTCCTTTGCCGATAACTTTAGGGATAGCTTCTGGGAAAAAGCGTTTACTCAATAGCATATTTAGCCAAGTTATAACTTCGCCGCGTTCTGGATCATACTTATTAATATTGTTATTTTGGCAAAGATAGAAAAATAAATTTTGTACTGCCTCATCATAAATATCTTCATAAAGTAGTTGAAATTGGCCCTTATAAGGATGAATAAGTCTACCCGACTGCCAAATGGCATTCATCAGCCGTGTTAAAGCTACCCTCTGTTCTTTGGTTGCGTGTGGGTGTTGTTGGGCTTTGAGCGCTAATTCTTTAAGTTGTACATCTAGTTGTTTTCTCCAGTCGTTAGTCATAAAAGACCTCGAATTCAAACGTACCAACTTGCGAATTTGTATATATCTCATGCATTGATTGCGATTTTTACACAAACTAGCCACAATCGTTACAAAACTTTTCGCTCAGACATATAATGACCTGGCGTTGCAATCCTCTTCCGCCGCAGGCATTAGAACTTCGATGGAACGCACTGAGGAAAGCAGAGATTGTATGAGTCACCCACAATACGGTTCGGATAAGCAACGTCTAGCTCGCAGGAGTACGCGGACTGACTCATAGCGGGCGTTGCTGCGAGGTATGAATTTGGATGTAGAGACGTAAAATTTTACGTCTCTACAAGGATTTTCACCGGAATGCACAATCGTTTTCATACCGCAATCAGCAATGCCACTCATAGCGTTGCTATGCCATTGGGGCTGGCTCCCCTAAAAAAAGAGGGTAAAAACTGATCAAAGTCTTCCTTTTTAAGGGGGATTTTGAGGTATCTAAAAAGTTAGGAGGCTAAACGAGTAGTTTGAAAACACGCTCTACCCTTCAATCCTCAATTCTTTTTTTCCAAAAATTATTCTCTATTTTGTGGCATAAATTTAGTGAATGCGAGTGATACATACATAGCAGCATTGATCATTTAAAGATTAATTTATGAATAACTACACCTATCAGCTTGACGATTCCGCTTTAACATTGCCGATTTCCCAATCAGCTCGCATAACTGCCCAGCAATTTGCTAACCAGCAGCCAAATTCTGAAAAAGCAGAGCAAGTTCGGTTGAATACGCTGGCTGTGTGGGTAGTGAATGACTACTTAGAAATGATGGATATTCCTACTGACCTCCAAGCTAGTGACAGCTGGAACCCCATCATGCGCCTCTGTGGGAATGTAGCTGACTTAGAAGTGCCCTCAATTGGTCGTCTGGAGTGTCGCCCTGTCCATCTGCATCAGCAGATGTGTTCCATTCCTCCAGAAACCTGGGAAGAACGGGTGGGTTATTTAGTAGTTCAATTTGATGAATCGCTCCAAGAAGCGAGGCTGCTTGGTTTTATCCCTAGTGTCGCAACTGAAACGCTGCCTTTAACGCAACTGCAACCATTGGAAGCGTTTATCGACCACCTGGGTCAACTGCGCCAATACCCAGCTAGTCCACTGGTGAATTTAACTCAATGGTTTGCTGGTATATTTGAGACAGGTTGGCAGACTGTTGAATCGTTATGGAACGTACCGGAACTTAGACCAACTTATGCCTTTCGCAGTATTGACACTGTGGAACTAAATGCCCTTAACCAAGCAGAATCAATTACTAAACGTGCAAAACTGATTGACTTGGGTATTCAAATTCTCAACCAACCCGTCATGTTGATTGTGGAAATCAGCCCAGAAAAGAATCAGCAAACTAGTATTCATCTGCAATTGCACGCCACTGGGAATCAAATCTACTTGCCACCCGGAGTTCATCTTACCGTTTTAGATAGTTCGGGAACAGTATTTCTAAATGCTCAATCTAGGAAATTAGATAACTACATTCAGTTGCAGTTTCGTGGTGAACCTAGAGAAAAATTTAGCGTTAAGGTAGCTATAAATGATACTAGCATTACTGAACATTTTAGGATTTAAAACATCTAGCTATCTTCCCTCTTTGTCGGTAACTTATTAAGTGGTAATTGGTTAATTAAAAATTAAAAATTCAAGCCGACTTTTGGGGTTTTGAAAAAAATCTTTAAATGCTTGTAGAGCTTGTTATAAGACATTAGAACAGGGCATGGTTTTGCACAGGGGGATAGCAACGGTCATGGGTAAATTAGTGGTTCTGAAATTCGGAGAGGGTAGTTTTGAGCAAGGGTTTGCTGTCACCCTCGAAATTGGTGAAGAAGGCGAGCGTGCTACAACAGAAATTACGGGGAAGCTACCTTCATTTCCCGAAATGCCGCTCTATTACAGTCATTGGCAGTCTAGCTATCGGCAGATAGGCAATCGTTATCGTCTCCATGCTGACAAAATGCAGGTGACGAATGTATCTATGATTCAAGACTGCGAAAACGCTTCTCATATTTTGCGGGCACGCTTTAATACCTGGCTGCGAGCAGAGGAGTTTCGCCCTTTGAGGGAAAAGTGGTTAGAAAGATTGTCGTCCACGGAAGAAATGCGGGTGATTTTGCAAACAGAAAATAGCCAATTGCAGCTATTACCCTGGCATGTGTGGGACTTGTTAGAGCGCTACCCCAAAGCTGAAATCGCCCTTTCTTCACCATCTTACGATCGCATTCACAAACCACGCACAAAAAATCAATTAGTCAACATTTTAGCGATTGTGGGCAATAGTCAGGGAATTGACACCCAGGCTGATCAAGCTTTACTGCAACAATGTAGTAATGCAGAAGTCACCTTTGTGGTAGAACCACAACGGAAGGAATTAACAGACCATCTTTGGGGAAAAAATTGGGATATTCTCTTTTTTGCTGGGCATAGTTCTAGTAAGAAAAATGGAGAAAGCGGACGAATTTACCTGAATAAAACTGATAGCCTCAGCATTGGCGAGTTAAAGTATGCTCTAAGGAATGCTATTGAAAACGGCTTGCAACTAGCTATATTCAACTCCTGTGATGGATTGGGATTGGCGCGAGAACTGGCTGATTTGCAAATCCCTCAGATGATCATCATGCGTGAACCTGTCCCAGACCAGGTTGCCAAGGAGTTCTTAAAGTATTTTCTCCTAGGTTTTGCCAGTGGCGAGTCTTTATATCAAGCGGTACGCCAAGGGCGGGAGCGGTTGCAAGGACTTGAGGATAAATTTCCCTGTGCGACTTGGCTACCAATAATTTGTCAAAATCCAGCGCAAATCCCACCCACTTGGGATGAATTAAGGTCTACAAAAACTGAAGATATACCAAATTTAGCTTTGTCTACCAGACACAGATTTACGACAACTTTGTTATCCAGTTTGGCGATTACAGCCTTTGTTTGTGGAGCGAGATTGCTGGGAATGCTGGAAAATCCAGAGATTCAAGCCTTTGACTTGATGATGCGTCAGCGCCCTGTGGAGGGAATTGATTCCCGATTGCTGGTAATTACAATTGACGATAACGATCTGGCAATTCAAAGAAAAAATAACGAGTCCTTAATTGGAGCTTCAATTTCGGAAAAATCTCTCAACCAACTCCTGGCAAAACTGAATCAATACCAACCCCGTGCGATCGGCTTGGATATCTACCGTGATTTTAAGGCTAAAGAACCAGATTTAATTACTCGTCTTCAAAAAACTCAGAATTTGATTGGCTTATGTAAGGGGAGCGATAGCACAGTAAATATCCCAGGCAATGAACCGCCGCCAGAAATCCCCAAAACAAATCTGGGATTCAGTGACTTTATTCATGATCGTGATGGAGTTATCCGTCGGCATCTCCTGTTCATGAACCAAGAAGCGACATCGTTGTGTCCTGCTCCCTTTGCATTCAGTCTACAACTGGCCTCTCTCTATCTGCGCCCTTCAGGAATCAAACCAAAGTTTACACCTGAAGGGAATTTGCAGCTAGGTAAAACTATTTTTGAGAACCTAAAATCTCGTACTGGCGGCTATCAAAATATTGATGCCAATGGCGGTCAAATCTTACTCAATTACCGTTCCTCAAAACAAATAGCCAAACAGGTGAAGCTAACCCAATTTTTATCTAGTCCCATTAACCCCAGTGCTATCAAAGATAAAATTGTTTTAATTGGTGTGGTGGCAAAGGGGGATTCTCCAGACACCTGGCCTACGCCCTATGGCGTTCCTTTAGATGAGCAAATGCCAGGAGTGTTAGTACAAGCCCAAATGGTCAGCCAAATCCTCAGCGCAGTCCAGAATGGGCGGCCATTGCTGCGGATTTGGTCACTGTGGGCTGAGGTAGTCTGGATTTGGGGCTGGTCTTTGGTCGGGGGAGTCTTGGCTTGGCGAAAGCTTTCGTCCCCTTGGTTGGTATTGGTAGTCAGTATTACCTCTAGCATTCTATATTTAGTTTGCTTTGGTCTATTAATTTCGGGTGCTTGGGTGCCTTTTGTACCTTCGGCTTTGTCGTTGGTTATCACGGTTGGCTTTATGTCAATTTATAATTCAACAACAAAAGTTCGGGTGGCTAATAGAGAATAGAGGGGGCAGGGGAGGCAGGGGGAGAAGAATCTGATAATTGTATTAGATAAAAGAATTTAGATGATATAGTTTTTAATTTAATTTTTGGAGTTCAATAGGGAATGGGGAAGGATTTTTTTTTAAATTTTTAGATAACCAGCAGATAAATCTACAAGGTTCGCATACTTAAGGGAAGGTTTTTATGAAGTCAAATTCACAACAGATAAAACTGTTTTTAGTCGTAGCTCTTAGCTGCACCAGTTTACTAGTTAGCCTGACTCCAATACTGGCAAAACCAACTCTTGGTTCTTCATCTAGCGATGCCTACGGCGGGCTACGCCTACGCTCTGGTGCTAAAACGAACCTTGCTCAAGGCACAATCTTTAATCAACCCCCAATTCCAGCAGGCTCCGCTCCTGGAGGTCGCGTTCGTGGTGGAGGGAAGCGCGGAGGTGAATGTGAAGTTAGTAAACTTGACCTGACTGCTTTAGTATACTTTACTGAGGGAGTTAAATCAGTGATCAATGTCTGGGGACAGACAACGGTAGAACGCCCAAGCTGGTTTTTCTATGTGCCATATAGCAAAGATTTACCTTATGAAGTTGAATTTGTGCTGAAAGAAGATCAGGACTCTAACGAGGCTAACGACTCTAACGAGGCTAACGACTCTAACGAGATTTACCACAAAGCGATCGCTCTACCACAGAAACCAGGAATCATCCGCGTTTCTTTGCCTACTACTGCTCCTCCCTTGGCACTAGACAAACGATATCGCTGGTTTTTCATTATTAACTGTGACAAGCAAAAGAATTCTCCTCCGACTTTTGTTGAAGGGGTAATACAAAGAGTCGAACTGAATCCAGGCGCAGTCAAAGAGCTACAAACGACGGAACTTCTAAGGCGCTATACTATCTATGCCCAAAACGGAATATGGTACGATGCACTGACGACACTGGCTCAACTGCGTCAGAAAAATCCTAAAGATGCGGCACTGCAAGCAGAGTGGCAGAATTTGTTAGGTAGCATCGGCTTAGATGATATTGCCGCAGAAGCGATTGTTTCGGAAAAACCTTAGAGGATGTTTGAAAAGTCGCAAAGTATACTATAAACCCCCATTCCCTTCTAGGGAAGGCTGGCTCGGAGGGTTAGGTTTCTGAGGCTTAGATGTTAGCAATAATACTTTTCAAACAATCTCTAAGGGGTTGGGAGTGAGATTTTCTACTTTATTAAATCTGCGTTCTTAATCTTCTTTTCGCAAGATATCATCATCAATCCGTCGTTCCCGATTAACATCGGGGTTTTCTGCTGTCCAATTATCATCTGCTCTAGGAGATTCAGGAACCATCACAAACTCAGTCTCTTTTGTATGGTTATTCCCCCATTCATCCAAAACATCTTTTATCAGTACTTCTTGCAACCAAATTTTAGCGACAACAGTCAGGGGTAGCGCCAGAAATAATCCTAAAAAGCCAAAGAAAGTGACGAAAAATAGTTGGGCAATTAAGGTTACGGCTGGCAGCAACGAAACTTGCTGTGCCATTACAATTGGCGTGATGAAATTACTCTCAACCTGTTGAATAACAAAGTAGAGAATTAAGACAGCGATAACTTTCCAAGGATCATCCAAGAGGGCGATCGCCATTGCTGGTATTACACTAATTGTCGGCCCCAGATTAGGAATTAAGTTCAAAAATCCTGCCAAAATCGCTAAAGCCAGTGCAGCCTTTATACCCAAAATTGATAAACCAATCAGACTCATCAGGGCTACTACAAACATGGCAATGAAAGCGCCTGTAATCCATCCCTCCAAAGAGACTTCGCACTTATCTAAAATCCCATCTACCCGCCGCCGATAAAATGAAGGGAAAAGCCGCACAAAGACTTTGCGGTAAGCCACAGGATCGGCTAATATCATTCCTGTTAAAACTAACACTAGCAAAATTTTGAGGACGGCTTCCAAAGATCCAGATACAAAAGCGAAGGAGTTTCCCAGTACGCGATTGACGAAGGGCTGTGCTTGTTGGATAAGGCTGTTGATATCTGGGATGTAAGGAACCAACTGGTTAGGAATACGAGTTCTCAGAGCGTCAAGCCAACTATTAAAGCGCCCAAACCCTTTTGGAACCTGATAGGTTAGTTCTTGAAATTGCTGTGCAAATGGTGGCACAATTAGCCAGAAAAAACCCACGACACCTGCAAAAAAGATAGCTACTGCCAGGAGGACGGCGAATCCACGTCTCATCCCAAAGCGTTGGAAGCGTTTCGCTAGCCGATTTAAGGTGGTGGCTAACACAACTGCGGCAAACATGAGCAAAAGTACTTCCCGAATTTGCCACAGGATGTATAAAGAAATAACTATGGCGATTAAGCCGATCCATTGACCGAGGTTCACAGGCTGACTCCCAACGGTTGGCGAGATGCAATTTTATTGTAATTAAGCTAGGTTAACTGATTTTAGTCACTTGTGCGTCTATGCTCCCAAGTTAATTTTGTTTCTGTGCTTGGAATCGCCACAGTAGCGCGATCGCCACAGTAGCGATCGGCAGTAAAATTATAATCAGCGCGTTGGTTGCTGTCGCCGGAATTGATAGACTTGGCCCTGCATATTTAATCAATACCGATAACAAAGCCGAGAGTAAAAGCAGTTTCAGAACCAATCCTAATTGATTTTGCATAAAAGTACGGCATACAAATTTTTGTGGTACACAAAAAGCACTGTACCGTCCAGTTTCTACAATAAACCTACAGATACAATCCTTTGCAACTTTCTTTGGGAAATGCGATCGCTTTATTTACGTCAAACTCAACCAGCCAAAAACTTCTTCTACAGTCAGTTCTAATTCGATACCCTCAAGAATGGGTAATTTATCAACACCTTCGTATAATTCCACTTGCCCTCCAGGAAAAATCCCTAGCACACTTTCGTCTTCTGGGTTGATTAACCAGCCGAGTTCAGTACCATTGCGCGAACAATGCAATAATTTACTCAACACTTTTTTTAATCTTTGGTCTGGAGAAAGAATTTCAATTACCCAGTCGGGATGAATTTCAAAGCGGTTAGCAATTCTGCCAGATGGAGTTTTAGGAATTCTATCCCAGCGAAACACAGAGACATCAGGGACGATAGAAGCACCGCCGAAGGTACAGCGTAGTTCTGGGAAAGCCAAAGCAATTTTCTGACTTCTAGCTATGCTGTTAATTGTTTCGCAAAGAGTAGCTTGGAGCAAGCTATGTTCACCTTGGGGCATTGGTTTTTGAATGATTTCTCCGTTAATAAAGTCTGATGCTGGTTCAGTTTCTGGTAGTTTGAGAAACTCGTCTAAAGTTAGTTGGGGTTGAGTGGCAATAGTCATCAGCAAATAGCATAGAGGGGATAGTTTAATTATGAGCGTTAGTGATAATCAGAAGATATCTTTATGTCAAACTCAACCAGCCAAAAACTTGTTCTACAGTCAGTTCCAATTCGATACCGTCAAGGATGGGTAATTTATCAGCACCTTCGTATAATTCCAATCGCCCTCCAGGAAAAATCCCTAGCACACTTTCGTCTTCTGGGTTGATTAACCAGCCTAGTTCAGTACCATTGCGCGAACAATGCAATAATTTACTCAACAGTTTTTTTAACCTTTGGTCTGGAGAAAGAATTTCAATTACCCAGTCGGGATGAATTTCAAAGCGGTTAGCAATTCTGCCAGATGGAGTTTTTGGAATTCTATCCCAGCGAAATACAGAGACATCAGGAACGATAGAAGCACCGCCAAAGGTACAACGCAGTTCTGAAAAAGCGTAAGCAATTTTTTGGCTTTCAGTTACGTTATTAATGACATTACAGAATTTAGCCTGTAGTCGGCTATGTTCACCTTGAGGCATTGGTTTTTGAATGATTTCTCCGTTAATAAAGTCTGATGCTGGCTCAGTTTCTGGTAGTTTGAGAAACTCGTCTAAAGTTAGTTGGGGTTGAATTGCGATCGCCATAAGTAAATAGCATAGAGGGGATAGTTTTATTATGGGCGTGCGAGCGTTTACTCTTAAAGCTTGCTATGCCTCGCATCCTTCGTTTCCAATAGCTGCTAGAAATTATATTTTTGGGAAACCTACGAGGCGATTAACTTGGACTGATACATTACCAAAGGCTAGGGGGACACGCTAAGTTACAAAGATTTTTGCCTTCCCACCCTACTAACTAATTACGAATTACGAATTAGCCTAGCCCTCAACCTGCCGCAGTTCCTCCAATTCCTCTGGCGTGAGGGGATT
The DNA here is from genome assembly GCA_020829485.1 of Nostoc sp. CHAB 5834. Next base: position 39,349 of record JAIVFU010000059.1, read on the forward strand.
ATTTCCTGACTTCAGTGCTTCTATCCAGCGTAGCCGTCGCTGCTTCACATGGTCTAAGTAATCAAGTCTGCCACTCTCTACAGCAGCCTGAAAATCTTCTAATGCCCCAACCAAGTCGCCTGTCAGTACTCTAGCTAGTCCTCGATTGTTTTGATAGATTTTATTGTCCGGGTTTAAGGTGACAGCTTTTTCACCGAAGCGGAGAACAGCCTTGGCATAACCATATAAACAGCCAACCCAGCAAATGCTATTCCAAAATTCAGCAGAGTTTCTCAAACTAGGGTCAAATATTTGGGCTTGCTTGAAAGCTTCCTGTGCTTCTTTAATTTTGCCTTCTCTCACCCAACTGATGCCCTGACTTAAGGAAACCGCAGCCGCAAAAGCTGGATGTTTCGCCAACTCTAGAGATACGCCCACTGCTTCATGCAGCCTCTTAGCATTAAACCATTTTGTGTCACTGTTCCATACAACTGCTTCGAGATTGGCACCCCTGAGATCGGCATCCCTGAAGTCAGTACCAGTAAGGTTGGCACTGCTGAGGTTGGCACTGCTGAGGTTGGCACACTCGAAGTAGGCACCCCAGAGGTTGGCACTGCTGAGGTCGGTATTGCTGAGGTCGGCAAACCCGAAGTAGGTACTCCTGAGGTCGGCATCCCTGAGGTCAGCACCCCTGAGGTTGGTATTCCAGAGGTCGGCACGGCTGAGGTTGACACCCCTGAGGTCGGCATTCCTGAGGTCGGCATCCCAGAGGTCGGCATTCCTGAGGTCGGCATCCCAGAGGTTGGCATCCCTGAAAAACAATCTTAAGTTCTCCCTAAAAGCCAAGACAGCCAGACAGTCACTATAGTGGATAATACGGAGCAAGCGTTGTGAGTCAAATTCATCACTATTAGGTTTACCGCAAGGGTGAAAGTTGATTTTCTCTTTGAGGTCGTCTTTTCTTTGGGCATAGTGATGCAACTCTAGAAGCAAAATCAACACGTTCAGCCCTGTATACAGATCCACCTGTCGCAATCCCAAGTGATTTTCTCGCTCTGGTAATTGCTCTTTCAATTGTTTTTTCTTCATCTGGGGAAGGTTTGCGTCCTCTGCATCAATAAATTCCCCATCGCACCAACGGAAGTAGAAATGCTCCAATCTTTGAAACAATCTACACAAGCGTTCCACGTCTTGAAATTCTAAACTCTCAGCCAACAACCCCATCAAATATTCCACGATCGCAGGGGTTAAATTCCCATAACCTAATAAATCGTAAATCTGCTTATCCATCGCGGCTTTGCTAACCAAGTCTTCTTCGCGCTGACGCTTGCTTACCTTCACTGTCCAATCTACCAAGCTTTCTAGTAACCGTTCTGCGAATAAAAACTCGCTAAAACTCTTGTGGACAAACTCCACTGAGCCGCCTTTATTGCCTGAGGCTGGTTTAATATAGAACGCGGTCAACAGATTATTGAGTAGCTTATCTTGTTGATTTTTTTCCGAGCTATTCTCCTGTCTGGCATCCTGAATTAACTTTGCAGCTGGGTTGTTGCTGTCTTTGAGCCGTGCTTCTAACATCGTCACTCTGGCAGATTCATTCCCCGACTGCACGACACACAAAGCAGCTTCCGTGAGAAATTGCCGCAAATCTTCGCTCTCAAATCCAGTCAAGCGGGAGTTATCATTCTGATTTTCACTGTCACGCTGTTTTTCTAGTACCCACTTTATTGATTCGTCATAGATACGGATTTTTGCCTTAATACCCTCTGCACCTGCAAACATTTGGACGTTGAGACGGTTGTCTAGGTGCATCCGTGCCAGTAAATAGAGGAGTAAAGGTTCTCGTGCTAGTTTATCTTTGACTTCATCAGGGCAAGCCTGCAAAAATTCCTCAAACTCACTCTTGTTAACTTGAGCCGCAACCGCCCATTTATCCAGCCATTTCTGCTGAATTGAGTCATCCATTGGCTGAAGTTCGACGCGCTTTAAGCTTTTGGTTTGTGAAAGGAAGCGCTCAATTCCTTGCAAGGCTAGGGGACGACCGGTAACTAAAAACTGATGATGACAAAGGCGGTCTTTTTGATACTGTTCCACCTGTTCTAAAAATTCCTTCAAGCCACCACTGGCTCGTCCTTCCAGCAACAACTCGTCAAACCCATCTAGGAAAAATAAAAAGCGAGTATTTTTATCGGTCAGCCAGCCTGAATCACTGGTGACAAAATCAAGGTGTTGTAAATAGTTTTCTAGAGTATCAGTTAAGTTATCTTTTAGTACGCGCAAATCTCGCAACCGAATCAGAATTGGGGTAAAAGTGGGATGCAATTCTCGCCGCACCCAATCGGCAAACATCCGACAAAAGACACTTTTCCCCCGTCCGGCTTCGCCCTGAATAAACAAAACTTGTTTTTGTTTTGGGTCTGCATCATTCAGTATTGCCTTAACCCACGCTTCCAATTCAACATTTGCATCTTCTTTGGCATCGAGTTGTTTGACTTGCAACGGTACATACAAATCCCGAAAGGTAATATCGCTTTCATCAAAAATGTTTTGTTCTGGCTTTGGTTTAATTACCTGTTCCAAATAATCTTCAATATTCAGATTCTTCTCTAGCTTTTCTTTGCCTCCGGCGCTATACCATTTCCAAAGTTTGTCCGCTTTCTCTCCGACTTCTACCAATGCGTCTTGCATCTTGTCATCGGTGTGACGCGCTACCCGTTCAGTTAAGGTTTTTGCTTCTGTCTCATCTAATCCCGCTTCTTGCAAGCGTTGCTGTAAAATCTGATTAAATGATTCTGCTAGTTGAGATTCATGGAAATAGAGGATGGCTTTTTTCACTTCCCGCTCATCAAACTCTTGCTCACCTAATTTCTGAATCTGCAAAGCTAAAGTCTTAGAAGCTTCACGGTTTTGCTCAACTTTCTGAAGTAATTCCGAATCTTGTTTGAGAATATCCTGAAAGCTATCTATGTAAGCAGCCTGACTAACTAGTAGCACACAGTTTTCTAAACTTGGCTCTTTGTTGGTTGCATCAATAATGAACTTTAGTATAGTAACAGCGATGGGTGCAAAAGGAATTATTTCTTTGGTAATTTGACCGAGAGGAGAATTAAATACATCTAATAATGACGAAATTTGTTCTACATAAGGTTTGAGGTTTTGAACATTGGGTTTTTGCTCTTTAATGGCTTTTGCCAAATCAAGGACGGCTTTAGCAGCTTCGGCTCCAGTCTTTGTTACCTCTACGCCTTGTCCCCAGTTTAAATCCGGGATGTTTCGCCAAAACTTCCAGAGTTTCGTCATCGCCATAGATTACTCTCCAATAGCATCAATTTGGTAAAAAAGCACCCGTATAGCGTTTCTCGTTTGTATGCAATAGACTTTGACCTCTCTCCAAACCTCTCTCCTAAAAGGAGAGAGGCTTTGAGTCTTACTCCTCAACGCTAGTAGGGAAGGGGTTGGGGGTTAGGTCTTTATTGCACTCAACTGAGAACCGCTATATTACTTAACTCATAGTCAACCAGCTAAAAACTTCTTTAACTGGCGTTGCATAATAAGGTATGAATATAGGGTGCTAAAACATGAATTGTCCTGAATGTGGCTCTCATCATATCCGTAGGAATGGGATAAAAAGAGGTAAACAGAATCACATCTGCTGTAATTGTCGTCGCCAGTTTATTCAAGATTATGAGCCATCAAAAACTTATAGCAATGAGATAAAAGAAGAATGTATTCGGATGTATCTCAATGGTA
>JAIVFU010000005.1 GCA_020829485.1 Nostoc sp. CHAB 5834
CTTCGACATAGTAATTAATATATTTTGGCTATGCCAAAATATATTAATTACTATGTCTCTCCACTCCCGCGCATTCATCCCACACTCCGTAAGTGTGAGTGTGGGACTTCTGCTGAAATTAGTTAAAAGTTTAAAGGCAACAGTATCGCAGTCTTGTAATGTTGTTTTGTAGTGAGGACTAAAGTCTTCTCTACGAGAGGCTATAGGAACAAAATCAGGACTAAAGTCCCGACTACGAACATTTTTAAAGGAAAATTGATTAGCTTGTAACCATATCACAAGTTATTTTTAAACAGTTATAGAACATGTTGCCAAGCATCAGGAGCAGCTTCTGGGTTGTAACTTGGGTGCTGCTCTAAAAATGGGTACTTATCTTTGAAAAATCCGGCAAAGAATCCATGCCCTGCATCGTTGCCACGTATCCTTGTTTGGCGATTAATTCTGTAATATCTCAAATATTACTATTGATTCCAAAAATTTCTGGAAAAACTATAATAGCAGCAAAGGTTCCGTTTTGTGCTGGTTGAGCTAAGTAAGCATCGATTTCTAAGTCATCGTTGGGTATTTTGACATAGGAGGTGTTAATTTCGATGTTTGTTGTTTCTAGCATCTTTGTTTCGGCTGATTTTATACCAACTCATTTATTTTGACTGGTTTTCGACACAGACGGGCACAAAGATCAGAAGTATTGTTATTCTCACCTCAACCATGATTTTACAGCTATGAGCAGATCAAAGAAATTTCTAACTTTTGAATAGATACCATCTCAAACTTCTGGGAGATTCCAAGGGTTTTTGATTTGTGCGACCTTACATACAGTAAGCATAAAGACTCAAAATTAATAACCAAAAGAAAAAACAATGCCAGATCAAAGTTTTAGAACAAATATTCCAGAAGTTGACCCAACAGAGATTGAAGATACTCGAACTGCGATCGCTGATGAACATCACTCCTTTCTTGAAAAGGTCATGGTTCGAAGCGGATTTGCAGATTTGTATGACACAAGAGACTTTACCGAAGTTGTGTATCGCGTTATGCGTGACTTAATGACCACGGACACAATCGATCGCGTCGAGGCAGAACTGCATACAGAAGCTCTACCTACTGATGAAAAAGCACTCCAGTTTGAAGTGTCCGATCTCTGGAAAGACACCAATCCGGTTGTGAGATTTTTAAGTCGCATCCGTCAACCTTTAAAAGGCCCAGCTCCCATCGGAATTGACTCCAAGCTATTTCTAACGCGAGTTGCGAATGAAGGCGGAGTTCCAGGATCAGTCGACGCAGAACAGGCAGTTAAAGCGGTATTTTCTGCTACCAAAGACGAACTTTCCGAAGAGCGGATTCAGGAAATTGCTGGCTGCCTCCCTGATTATGTCCGTCAGCTTTGGGAGCAAGCTTAATTAGAAGTATAAAAAAAGTCAAGTCTGTTTGCGAATAGCGATCGCAAACAGGCTTTTTAAATAGGTTTAGCCTACAGCAAACTCTGTATACTGCCGTACATGAGGTGCATGATATGCGATCACAATATCTTGCTTAGGCACTTCCTCGCTCACAAGTTGATCTGCGATCGCATCCTCCGTTCCGTCATGCTGCACCCAAATCTTCCCATCCTTGATATCTATATGCAGCACACAGCCGTAAATCCGGGTACTACTATCCTTCCATCCCACATGCACAAGCTGATAGTGGTCTTTTGTAGTATCAAAAATGGTTTGACTTTCTATCGGATCGCTCTCAGAACGCAACTTTGCTCGCGCCGTCAATAATTTCTGAATTAGTTCACGATACAAAATTAGCTTATCCATTCTGCAATCTCCTGTTTTTCTGTGTCGTACACCAAAAGGGGAATTTTGTTACGGACAATAACCGTTTGAATAAATGGATATCTGAAAAATCGCCTATAAACATCGAGCGGAACTGCCAAATACAACCACCGCTCTGGATCATCATCTTCTAAAGCAATGCGGTAGTTAATAAATTGTCCAATTGCAGTATGAAACTCAGAAATTGTTGAGGCTGCTAAAAATGTTTTGATTTCAACAGCAATTTTTTTATCATCTTTTATCGCTGCTAGCAATAGTTCCGCACCTAAATCGATATAAAAATCAACAAACCCCAAATCAATGTGGTATGGATCGTGAGTAATTATCCACCCTTCCTTCTCAAGGGCAATCCTGACCAATGCATGAAACCTATCTCTTGCAGACATCGTAGATAGCTAACCAGAAAGATAAAGTCTTTGCCTAAATTCTATCGTTTATCCCATTCAAGCAGCATTAAGTGTAGACACATTTACCTTTGCAGAATCTGAAGGCGATCGCGCAGCATCTCGTAGAAAAGAGAAGATATCTCCTCACAACCAAATTTGTGACAAAATAATATTGTTGTTTTATAGCTAATGCGATCGCTTACGACCTATGATTTCTACCATCTCGCGCCGCTACAGCTTGGATGAATATCGCGCGATCGAAGAAAAAGCCGAAGGACGCAGCGAATATCGAGATGGAGAAATTGTACCCATGGCCGGAGGAACCCTCAAACACAGCCGCATCGGTGGCAATATTTTTGCCTTTCTGAAGTTTTTGCTCCGCGATACTCAATTCGAGCCAATTAACAGCGATTTACGGCTGTGGATTCCTGAACATCGACGCGGAGTATATCCAGATGTAATGGTTTTTGACGGCGAACCGCAACTAAATGGCGATCGTTTAGATGAAGTCTTGAATCCTACGCTGATTGTCGAAGTTCTATCCCCTTCCACCGCAGATTACGACCGACTCAGTAAATTTCGGATGTATCGCTCAATTGAAACTTTTAGCGAATATTTATTAGTCGAGCAAGATGAACCTTTTGTAGAACGCTATAGCAAGCAAGCTCAAGGTTGGTTGCTCAGTGATTTTAGCGGCTTAGAGCTATCTATTTCTTTGGATTCAGTTAGTATTGAATTGCCGATGTCGGAAATTTATCGCGGCGTTATTTTTGAGTAAAGTAGCTCTGGCTTTTTGCGACAATGCACGCTATTAAACAGAGATTTATCCTGTAATTACTTTTTAGATAAATTCACGCTACGCCATATTGCGTATATTGACGCAGGTAAGATGGCTGTAATCCCAAAACAATATCTTCTTTAGATACTCCCATCTCAGTCAAATCTTCAGCAATTTGGATATCGGTCATATTATGCTGAATCCATATCTTTTCATCTTTGATATCGAGATGTATCACACAATTATAAATTCGGTCATATCCATCCCAACCAATCTCTAGAATCTGGTAATGATCTCGCGCTGTATCGAATATCAATTGGATTTCAACATCTTCCTCTGAAGGTTGGTAACTGCCATACTTCGTTAGTAAATTTTGAATATATTCACGATACTGGTCTAGCTTTGCCATTGCACAATCACCTCAATCTTTGGATCGTAAACTATCAATTTAACTTGATACTCTTGTACTGAACTTTGAGCAAAGTCTCGGCTAAATAGTGAGCGATAGGTTGAGACTGGAACTGCTAAAAACAAAACTCGTTCTGGCTCCCTGAGTCGCAGAGCTAATCGATAATTGAGAAACTGCCCCAAAGCCGCATGGTACTCAAACAGTTCTGAATCCCCCAAAAAACTTTTAATCTCAACAGCAATTTTTTCAGTTCCTCGCTCGGCTGCTAATATTTTTTCTGCTCCTAAATCGACTGACATTTTATCTTTGGCAAACTTAACAACTAGCGGATCATGAGTGATCACCCACCCTTCTTTTTGCAGTCCTCGTTTGACGGCTTCGTGAAAAATGTCTCTTGCAGACATGGACAGAACCAGAACCCAATACCTTTATAATACCGAAGCATTGTCGGCTGAGGCACTCTATTTGGTATAGTGTGTAACAAAAAGTATTGGAGATTTGCCGAAATTCTCTGATGCCGATCAATACGGAAGTTTTTTAAAGTAAAGAATATTAACAGTACTGTATTAAAAAGTGTATATCATGGCTCGTAGAAAAAGAACTTCATAAGTATTACCACGTCATTGGTCTGGCTCAAATCAAATCCAAATAGACTCAAACTAACTAACTAAATTCTCTTAGGTAATTTGCTATGGCCATCATTCTTCCCTTTGTAATTCAGGCTGTTTTGCCTGCGTTGACCACCATTTTTGCTCTTTTGGCTCCTGTATTGGCTGCTGTTATAAATTTCACCTTGACTCGTATCCCTAAAATTCCTTCGTATATTCGCCTGATAAAAATTTTGTATTCTGATATTGATTCATCTGCCAAAGAACGCAAAATTATTAATGCGGCACTTCTGGCAATTGGTAGTATTTTGACTTTTATGGCTTATTCCCTTATACCTTGGACTGGTGTTCCCTTAATTGGTGCTATTACCAGTCCCATTGCAGCCGCTATCGCCATTGTGGTCGCCCTGACAGTTTTAGACACGATTTTTGCTATGAATAAAGGTTATTATCTGGAACGACTTAAAAAAGAGAATTTTGCTGGACTACATGAAATAGAAGACGATATTCAGAATTTGAAAAGCATTTTTGGCAATTCATGGCATAAAGTTGTAACTACTATTAATGATTCCACCCAGAAAATCTATGAAGATGGTAGCAAACGCGGCATTAACTTTACTGATAAATCTTTTCAGAACTACCTTGACCATGAATTAGAGGGATTAAATGTATATATTGCTAGAAGCTCAATTCAAGAGTATCAAGATTTAAATACAGATTTATTAAAGCAAAATAACAGCGATGGTTGGTTAAAAGATACACTCTCTTTAGGCACAGGTGCATCTTTAGGAACATTGGCTGGTGTTGGAACTTCAGCCGTTGCCTCATCAGTATTTGTGCAAGCTAGTATTTTGACAACTGTTCAAGGGTTTTTTGGAATATCAACGGGTATAGTTGTCGGTGCATCAACATACACATTACTAACGCTTGCGGCTCCTGTCGGGCTGGGAGTGTTAGCAACTGTCGGAATTTACAATGGTTTGACGAACTGGAGTAGTAAAGAAGAAGCTGCCAAAAAAAGTAAGTTTTTATCAGAAATTATTATTGCTGCGTTACCAATGGCTTGGATAGACGGTGAATTAGCTGACCAGGAGAAAGATACAGTAGATAGGTTGATAACTACCTCCGGTATTAGAAAGGAAGAACAATCTCTGGTTTGGAAAGCTATAAAAGAACGCAAAAGTTTTGACCAAATTATAGAAACAAGTATTCTTTTCGACAATGAACATCGAGAAAAAACTTGTAGCCAAAGCGATTATGAGCGGCTGAAGCATCGCTTAATGTTGTGTGCGGCTTGGGAAATTGCCATTGCTGATGACAAAATCCAGGGTTCAGAATTGCAACTTCATAACCGTATGGCAGATAAATTAGGTATTTCTCGTGACGAGGTGAAGGAAATTCGTCGGGTATTCAACCTTAAGCACGAGGGCGAGCTTTGGGAAGTGATAGAAGTATTAGAACCAAACGCTTCAAAGACGAAGTTATTAAGAGATGTTCGTAAACAATATCGTCTGCGACCATCTGCTGATAATCTTTAGTCACATTATATTACTGCGCGATCGCCCCGTGGTTAATTACCATTTAAGAATGCTTATCTAACAACTTTTGAAATAAACTATCAGATGCCCAGAAAGATGTGTTTTTAAGACTTTGGATAGTAACAGGTAAATTGATGAGCTTCATCGTTGTTGCTTGATCGAGAACTCCCAGGATACCTGTGATCACCAAGCCTCTATCTTTGGCAATGCGTCTTGCTTTCATGTCGTCTAATATAAGTAAGTCTGCATTGAGTTCCTGAGCTAGCAAGATAGCCTCTGATTCACCAGGATCGAGCAAATTTGGGTAGGCGTAGTCCGCCGTAGACATCGCATCCGTACTTTGGCTAACGGTTTGAATTTTTAGCCAGCTGGGTGGTGTTGCAATCCAAGCTTGGACAGGTGGTGGAGCAAGTTTATCAGATAGCTCAGTGTAAACCGCTTGAGGAATGATAATTTGCTGAAATAGTTCTGGTAGGAGGTTGATTTGCTCAATCAAAATTAGGTAGTTGATTGGAGAAGTGTTAGAGACAATAATCATTCAGTAGCTAGTAGGTTACGAATCGCTTGAACATCTTGTTCTAAGTCTTCTTCAGTGTAGGGTAAATAAGCTTGTTCACGTTTGAGGAATTCATAGGTTTCCCATCGAGAAGATAAATTCAGCATTCGGTGAACTTCGGCGGCTCCAATGCGACCTTGACGATAATTATCAGCTGCGATGAGTTCCAAAACTCTGCGGGAAATGTTTGTGGGCTGCACTTGTAATTGAATGGCTATATCATCGGGGAGTTCAATGATAATTTGCATAAGTTATACTCCTTGGTTAATTTTAACTTTTGCAGTCATCCTGTGATGAAATTATAATCTATCCATGACTTCGTTTTTCTTGTATGTAACAAATATCACAGGTAAGTCTGCATTATGGGTGACTATTAGGGTTTTCAATCATTAATCCCTCACTTACAACTGCTGCATTCAACTCATTATCTGCGGACACAAAGGTAATAGGTGGTAATCCATTAGCAATGGAAATGGTGTTGACTACACGACCTACTGCTAGTTGGATAGCATCATAACCTCTTAAACCATAAGTTTCAGATAATACCATTCCAGAATTAATGATATTTTCTGTGATTTCAACAATTTGATAGTCTTTCTGTAAATCACGTTTGAACTGATTGCGTGTTATTCTTGCATCTGTAATGCTAATACTTCCACTGCGCGATCGCCTGGTAATTGCCGCTATAATTTCCACACCAGTTATTGCTGCAATAAATGCCTCATTGTTGAGAGCCGGATCAAATAGCCCCAAAACCCAAATTGATCCAGTTTCGCTAATATAACGCTTAACTAATGCGCTACTGTCTAGAAAATAAACTGCCATCTAACGGCGTTCCTCAATGATACTTTCAGAAACAGGCTTTCCCTCAGCATGAATTAGTCGTCGCTCAGTTAATGGCTCGTAAGTAGGATGCTTGATCTGTTTTACTAACCCAGAATCGATCAGGGCTTGATGAAATGCTGCTTGCTTAACAGTTTCTTCTTTATCAGAAAGATACTTTTGGATTGTCTGATTAAGCTGCTGAAGCTCTTTTAGTTCAAGTGTCTCAAGCTGCTTAAGTATTTTGTTCAAAGTTTCTATTGTCATACTTTTTTAATCTTCCTTAAAGGGAAGCTGTTCTGGACGTTCAAGCGGATCGCCTTCCCAATTACCTATTACTTCTTCAACAAACTTATGAGAGTATCCTAGTTATTCCGGTGTTTTGGTTGGAGACTGTGTGGATTTTTGTATAACAGGTTGAAAGACAATCACTACATCTAATTCTTGGTTGATAATTTCCGGCGGAAGCTGAATTTGCAGAATTCCATCATCACCAATATATGTTCTAATCTTAATGCTTTCCATAACGTGACCTCCTAGCTTATTATCTTATCAGTATTTGGGCAAGTTTAACTTTGTTTATAAACCATTTCCATTTTCAACTTTTCAATCTCCAATCTCAACTTGTCATTCTCCATTCTCAACTTAGCATTCTCCTCTCTAATCAACTCAACTTCATTTCTCTTACTTAAAGCCTGATTAATTGCTAACTTCCGCATATCTAGCGAAAACCAACGCTGATAAGTTTGGGTATGAACTTGCACGCTATGCCCCAAATTATCTGCTGCCGCTTTAATTGGGATTCCCAGAATATGCGCCCGAATTGCCCAAGCGTGGCGTAAATCATAAGGTTTAAAATCCAATCCTATTTTACGAAACCACCAACTAACTCGCTGTGTTAACGCCGTTATCTCCGCATGATTTGTGTTATCTTTTTTTGCGATCGCACCCCTTAACATCTCTAAATATTTCGGATTTCTCAAATCAAAGTCATCAATCCATTGTCTATATAATGGTAATGCTTGTCTCTCACCAGTCTTACAATCTTTATGGACTTTCCATGTCAAATCTGTATTTTCTGCACTCAACCACCAATCAATATCAGGATTAATAAAAAGTTCCCGTGGACGTAAACCAAAAACTGCTAACATTCCATACGTCCAACGCCAAAGTTGCCAGCTATCTTGAAGATTTTGATTAACTTGTTTACCTCTATTATTTTGGTAATCTTCAAACTTAAGAATTCCATCATATATTTCCGCATCTGTAGGGATATTACGGGAATTATTCTCAGGCATTTTGGAATATTTAGATAAATCAATTTCGATGTTAAATGCCACACAAAATGCTGCGATCGCTCTAGCTGCATTATACTTAGACCATTCCTTATCGATTTGTTCAATTGAACTTATCAGATTTCCAGCAGTTGCCAAATCTTTAGGATTCGTAAATCTCTTTGTTCGGGAAAAGTAATAAAAAAAAGTATGTTCGCTTTTGGTTGTGCGTTTGTGAGTTTTAAAATACTCAGTTTCAAATTGTTCGAGTAATTCTCCTATGGTTTGAAAATCTTTTTTAGTTGCCTCATTTCCTAAATATTTATCATTCCATTCAAAAGTTTTACGAGCGATTAACTTTCCCAACTCATAAGCTTCTTCCTCAGCCGTCTTGAGTCCATCCAAGTTAGCGGGAATATTCAAACTGAGATTGTATTGCTTTCTCCCAGTTCCATTACTGTCCTTGTCTCCTGGTTTAATTGGTAACGTCGCCCGTAATTGCAGACTTCCATTCGATTCTCTAATTGTTACCTTTGCCTTTGCAGACTTCAAACGCAGATTAACTTTCTCTAATTCCAAAAGTACTTTCGTTTTCATCATGCGCTCTTTGTTACTGTGATTGCAGAGATGAACACAAACACCGGGCAGTGTTGCATATTTGCGGGATGATTTTGCTGGTTTTGTGGGATGGGCAACATGAGCGTCCCTTGTATTTCCAGGCGAGCAGGATGCCCACCCTACAACAATCATCACTTGATTCAGCAACGCCCTAGCTCAAGACAACATTTAGATGATGCGTGAGTCCTGAGCCTGATTATGCATCGCTGTGTTTTTAGCCTATATTTAGGCTAAAAATAAATGTGTTCTCAGAAAACAATGCTTATCGCTGACACTGTTTACTGCAAACATTAGACAGTTGAAAAGAATTAAACCACAAAAAGGATTACTCCGGCCCTTATCACGGTTATGACGGCTTCGCCATCTTCGCACGCGACATGGACTTGGCACTCAACAGCCCAACCTGGGGATTAATAGGCGCTCCTTGGAATGAAAAAGCTCAGGCTAAGAAGGCTGAAGCTAAGGCTAAGGCTGCCGTTTAGGGAAATGGGAGAGTGAGATAAGTAAGGATAACCTGGGGCTAAAACCCCAGGTGGGAGTTGGGAATACAAAATTCAAAATTGAAAGATTAAAAATTTATTTTGATTTTTGCATTTTGAATTTTGAATCATATTCCCACCTCCCTTGTATAGACGCGATTCATCGCGTCTGTACCGGATTAATCGCGTCTCTATCCCACTCCCACCTCGATTAGTAAAGAATTCAGTAACCTTGGAGATCCAGAAATGCCTCAGAATCCAGAAAAAATTCAAGATCACGTCGAGTTATTCCACCAGCCTGAGTACCAACAGCTATTTGAAAACAAAAAGCAGTTTGAAAACGGTCACGAACCCGAAGAAGTAACAAGGGTTGCAGAGTGGACAAAGGGTTGGGACTATCGTGAAAAGAACTTCGCTCGTGAAGCTTTAACCGTTAACCCTGCTAAAGGCTGCCAACCACTAGGAGCAATCTTTGCTGCTGTTGGTTTTGAAGGTACTCTACCTTTCGTTCAAGGTTCTCAAGGTTGCGTTGCTTACTTCCGCACCCACTTAACCCGTCACTACAAAGAACCATTCTCTGGTGTATCTTCTTCAATGACTGAAGATGCAGCCGTGTTTGGTGGTCTGCAAAACATGATTGACGGCTTGGCGAACTCTTACCAACTCTACAAGCCCAAGATGATCGCTGTCTGCACCACCTGTATGGCAGAAGTAATTGGTGATGACTTACAGTCTTTCATCAACAACGCCAAGGAAGCTGGTTCAGTTCCTCAAGATTTCCCAGTACCCTACGCTCACACCCCTAGCTTTGTCGGTTCCCACATCACTGGTTACGACAACATGATGAAGGGAATTCTTTCTAACTTGACCGCAGGTCATAAGAAAGAAACCAGCAATGGTAAAATCAACTTCATCCCAGGTTTTGACACCTACGTAGGCAACAACCGCGAAATCAAGCGGATTGCTTCTTTGTTCGGCTTTGACTACACAATTCTAGCCGACAACAGCGACTACTTGGATTCACCAAACACAGGTGAGTTCGATATGTACCCAGGTGGTACAAAGCTGGAAGATGCAGAAGATTCAATCAATGCTAAAGCGACGATCGCTCTGCAAGCACACTCCACCCTCAAAACCCGCGAGTATATTGAAAAAGAATGGAAGCAACCAACCTCAGTTTCCCGTCCTTGGGGCATTAAGGGTACTGATGAGTTCTTGATGAAACTCAGCGAATTGAGTGGTATCCCCATTCCTCAAGAATTGGAAATCGAACGCGGTCGTGCAGTTGATGCCATGACTGACTCTCACTCATGGATTCACGGCAAGCGCTTCGCTATCTACGGCGAACCAGACTTAGTATACAGCGTAGTTGGCTTTATGCTAGAAATGGGTGCTGAACCTGTACATGTCTTGGTTCACAACAGCAACGAAGTATTTGAAGCAGAAATGAGAGAACTGCTTGCTTCTAGCCCCTTCGGTCAACATGCAACTATTTGGCCTGGTAAAGACTTGTGGCACATGCGATCGCTGTTGTTCACCGAACCAGTAGACTTCCTGGTTGGTAACACATACGGTAAGTACCTGTGGCGCGACACCAAGATTCCCCTCGTGAGAATCGGCTACCCCATCATGGATCGTCACCACTTACACCGCTACGCCACCATTGGTTATCAAGGTATAATCAACCTCCTCAACTGGACTGTAAACACCCTGTTTGAAGAAATCGATCGCAACACCAACATTCCTTCTAAGACAGATATTTCCTACGACTTGATTCGTTAGAAATTGCGTAGAAACACAACGTGTTAATTAAAGGGTAAAGAAGGGGAGTAGGGAATAGGGAATAGGGAATGGGGAAATATGCAAACCCAATGCCCAAGACCCAATTCCCAATCCCCAACTCCCCTTTTTCTTGATAGCATTTACCCAAGGAATTTATAAATGGAAACCATCAATCACACTCACGAACATACTCACACTCATCCTCATCCTAATTACCATCCACCTAATCAGAAAAAACCAGGGTGGTTCCACAATCTTCTTAATCCGTTACGCTGTGTGGTGGATGAAATTCAGGTTAAAAATAATCGCATCGCTCATCTAATTTGCCAAACAATTCCTTGTTGTTGTCCCTTTGAGCGACAAATTAAATTATTTGGGAAGACTATTGATATCCCACCACTATGTAAACTAAATCCTTTATATGACGAATTTGTAGGATTGCGTTTTCGCGCTCTATCTTACCTCGCTGATGTATGTAGAGAGGATGTCACAAGATACATTTGTTAGTCATTGGTCATTAGTCATTAGTCATTAGTCATTAGTCATTAGTTGTTAGTTATTCAAATGACAAAGGACAAATGACAAAGGACAATTAGTCATTAGTTGTTAGTTATTCAAAGGACAAATGACAAATGACAAAGGACAATTAAAATTAAGAGAATAGAGATGAAAAGCACCCAAGGAAAAATCAACGAGCTGCTGACTGAGACAGGATGCGAGCATAATCAGCACAAACAAGCGGAAAAGAAAAATAAATCATGCGCTCAACAGGCACAACCTGGCGCGGCTCAAGGGGGCTGTGCCTTTGATGGTGCAATGATTGCTCTAGTGCCGATCGCAGATGCAGCGCATCTAGTCCACGGGCCGATCGCCTGTGCTGGTAATTCCTGGGGCAGTCGTGGTAGTCTGTCGTCTGGCCCGCAACTCTACAAAATGGGCTTTACCACTGACTTGGGTGAAAATGATGTCATCTTCGGTGGCGAAAAGAAACTCTACAAAGCAATTTTGGAACTCAAAGAGCGCTACCAACCAGCAGCAGTATTCGTCTATGCCACTTGCGTTACAGCCCTAATTGGTGATGATATGGATGCTGTATGCAAAGCGGCGGCTGAAAAAATTGGTATTCCTGTTGTTCCCGTTATTGCCCCAGGATTCATTGGCAGTAAAAATCTCGGCAACCGTTTTGGTGGCGAAGCTTTATTAGAATATGTTGTCGGAACAGCAGAACCGGAACATACAACGCCCTATGATATTAACTTAATCGGTGAATACAACATCGCCGGGGAAATGTGGGGAGTAACACCACTGCTAGAAAAGTTAGGCATCCGTATTTTGTCTAAAATTACGGGCGATGCTCGCTACAATGAAATTCGCTATGCCCACCGCGCCAAGCTCAACGTCATGATCTGCTCACGAGCGTTGCTCAATATGGCAAGAAAGATGGAGGAGCGTTACAACATCCCTTACATTGAAGAGTCTTTCTACGGCATTGATGACATGAATCGCTGTCTGCGAAACATCGCCGCTAAATTAGGCGATGCTGATTTACAAGAGCGGACAGAAAAGCTCATTGCAGAAGAAACGGCTGCTTTAGATTTGGCATTAGCTCCTTATCGCGCTCGACTCAAAGGTAAGCGGGTTGTTTTATATACAGGTGGTGTCAAGAGTTGGTCGATTATTTCGGCTGCTAGAGACTTAGGCATTGAAGTTGTTGCTACCAGTACTCGGAAAAGTACTGAAGAAGATAAAGCCAAAATCAAGAAGCTGATTGGCAACGATGGCATCATGCTAGAGAAAGGCAACGCTCAAGAATTGCTACAACTGGTTAAAGACACTCGCGCAGATATGCTGATTGCTGGTGGACGTAACCAATATACAGCTTTGAAAGCTCGAATTCCTTTCCTTGATATCAACCAAGAACGCCACCATCCTTATGCAGGTTATGTGGGAATGATTGAAATGGCGCGGGAATTGTACGAAGCTTTGTATAGCCCGATTTGGGAACAAATACGCAAACCAGCTCCTTGGGAAGAAGAGGAGGAAGTTTAAATGGCGAATTCTCATCTTTTTCTCTCTGTGTCGCGCCAGTTGCTACAACGGGGGGAACCCCCGCAACGCACTGGCTTCTCTGCGTCCTCTGTGGTTCAAAAAAATCATTTTTCAACCGCAGAGGCGCAGAGAGCGCAGAGTCAAGAGTTATGTAGGACATGGGGCGAGGAGGTAGTTTAATGGCGATCGTTACCGTTACTAACAAAGCACTGACTGTTAATCCCCTCAAGCAAAGTCAAGCTTTGGGCGCAACCTTAGCCTTTTTGGGATTAAAAGGAACGATGCCCTTATTCCACGGTTCTCAAGGTTGTACTGCTTTCGCTAAAGTTGTGCTGGTGCGGCATTTCCGAGAAGCGATTCCCCTGGCTACGACGGCGATGACGGAAGTCACTACCATTTTGGGTGGTGAAGAGAATGTGGAGCAAGCAATTCTGACTCTGGTGGAAAAGGCTAATCCAGAAATTATTGGTTTATGTAGTACTGGGTTAACGGAAACTAGAGGCGATGACATTGAGGGTTTTCTGAAGGAAATCCGCGATCGCCATCCAGAATTGAATGATTTAGCGATCGTTTTTGCACCTACCCCAGATTTTAAAGGTGCGTTGCAAGATGGTTTTGCTGTTGCTGTCGAAAGCATAGTTAAGGAAATTCCTCGCGCAGGTGGACTCAGAACTGAACAAGTCACAATTTTGGCGGGTTCTGCCTTCACACCTGGGGATATACAGGAAATCAAAGAGATAATCACCTCCTTTGGACTAGTGCCGATTTTTGTACCTGAC
This sequence comes from Nostoc sp. CHAB 5834, assembly GCA_020829485.1. The sequence continues at coordinate 13,902 of JAIVFU010000005.1, forward strand.
CTTGGCGCTTCTCTAGATGGACATTTAGAGGATAATTATAGTGCGGTTACAGTCAGTGGAACTACCTTAAAACAGCTACGAGAAGTGGGTAGTTCTGCCTTTACCCTAGCATTGGGTGAAAGTATGCGGGGGGCTGCCAAGATTCTAGAAGAACGCTTTGGTACACCTTACGAAGTGTTTGGCGAACTGACAGGATTAGAACCAATAGATGAATTTATCCAAGCATTGGCGATTCTGAGCGGTAACAGCGTACCCGAAAAATACCGCCGCCAACGTCGTCAGTTGCAAGATGCGATGCTGGACACTCATTTTTACTTCGGTGCAAAACGAGTTTCCCTCGCACTGGAACCTGATTTGTTGTGGTCAACAGTGCATTTCCTGCAATCGATGGGAGCGCAAATTCATGCAGTGGTGACAACCACGCGATCGCACCTCTTAGAAAAACTCCCGGTAAAAAGCATCACCATCGGCGACTTAGAAGACTTTGAGAGTCTAGCGGGTGGTTCTGATTTGCTGATTGGTAACTCGAATGTCGGTGCGATCGCAAAACGCCTCTCCATTCCTCTTTATCGTCTAGGATTGCCCATTTATGACCGCTTAGGTAATGGTCAATTTACTAAAGTTGGCTATCGAGGCACGATGGAACTTTTGTTTGGCATAGGCAACCTGTTTTTAGAGGCAGAAGAAGCGAGAGTTAAGCAGTTCCAAGAGTTCGGAATTGTGAGCGCAGAGTTTTGAATTCTTCTTCAAGAATTCAGGAGTCAGAATTCAGAATGCTTTCTTTCTTTTCATCTCCTCTTCTTTCTTCTTTGTGTCCTTTGCGCCCTTTGCGGTTCGTTTCTCATATAATTTGGCGCATCACCAAACAGAATATGCAGATTTAATTCTGCCAGTCCACCTCTAATAACTCCTTAATTCTGACCCCTGAATTCCTTCTTCCCAATTCAAAATTCAAAACTTTAGAGAGGAGAATTACAATGAAAATAGCCTTCACGACGAGTGACCGAGTTCATATTAATGCCCACTTCGGATGGGCAAAAATGATTGATGTTTACGAAATTTCCGATGAGGGATATCACTTCGTAGAAACCCTCACCTTTGAAGGTGAACTCAAGGAAGATGGAAATGAAGACAAAATCACCCCAAAACTTGAGTCAATAGGCGACTGTACGATTATTTACGTAACAGCAATTGGTGGTAGCGCCGCCGCTCGGTTAATCAAGAAAGGTGTCACCCCAGTGAAGGCGCGATCGGAAGAAGAAGAAATTAGTGAAGTGCTAAATAAGCTAGTGAAAACCCTCAAAGGTAATCCTCCACCTTGGTTGCGTAAAGCTTTACAGCCAAAAACCACAAACTTTGCTGATGAAATCGAAGACGAAGCAACAGTATGACCACAAATAATAGTGTTAACGGAACCGCTACAACTGAAGTCTTGAACTCACCTTTTCTTAAGGTATTAATCAAACAAATCCGTGGTCAAGACAGCTATGGAGTTTATCGTACTTGGTCGGATGAGTTGATTCTCAAACCCTTTATTGTCACCAAACAAAAGAAACGGGAAATCTCCATTGAGGGCGAAGTTGATCCGATCACTCAAGCTCGGATTATGGCATTTTTCCGAGCTGTAGCGGCTGGAATTGAACAAGAAACAGGTTTGATATCCCAGGTTGTAGTTGATTTGAGCCATGAAGGATTTGGCTGGGCGCTAGTTTTTTCTGGTCGTCTTTTGCTAACTGTAAAAACCCTGCGAGATGCTCAACGCTTTGGCTTTGACTCGCTAGAAAAATTAGCAGAAGAGGGAGAAAACTACGTCAAAAAAGGCCTTGATTTGGCGAAACGCTTTCCTGAAGTTGGCAAAATTTAATTAGTCATTAGTCATTGGTCATTGGTCATTAGTAAAAGACACATGACTAATGACAAAAGACAAAGGACAAAGGACAAATGACAATTGAGGAACTACAAGCAAAAATCAGACGGCTCAACAGCAAAGCAGGTCAAATGAAGATGGATCTGCATGATTTAGCTGAAGGTCTGCCAGCAGATTACAAACAACTTATGGATGTTGCCGCCGCAACTTATGAAATCTATCGCCAGTTAGATGAGCTTAAGCAACATCTGAAACAATTGGAGAGTGCTAAATGACTGGAACTATTGATGAATTCAAGAAGCTCGTAGATGCAGAAGAATTTTTTCAATTCTTTAACATGTCCTACGACTTAGAAGTTGTGAATGTACATCGTCTACATATTCTGAAAAAGTTTTCTCAACACATGCAGGAAATTGATGATAATTCTCCTGACTTAAGTCAAGAAGAGAAATTAAATCAATATTCTTTGGCTTTGCAAAAAGCTTATCAGTTATTTACCGAATCGACAGCTTATGAACAAAAGCTGTTCAAAGTGTTTAACGACAAGCCGAAAAATGTAGTCACACTGACAGAAATCACTTCTGATTAGGAGGTATAAATTGGTTAACCTAACGCCTACCGAATTAGAACGCTATCGTCGCCAAATGATGCTTCCGAATTTTGGCGAAACAGCACAGAAGCGCCTGAAGTCAGCGACAGTTCTGGTGACAGGTGTGGGGGGATTAGGCGGTACGGCGGCGCTTTACTTAGCAGTAGCGGGCGTTGGGCGGCTAATCCTAGTCCGGGGTGGTGACTTACGGCTAGATGATATGAATCGTCAGGTTCTTATGACTGATGATTGGGTAGGTAAGCCAAGGGTATTCAAAGCTAAAGAAACTCTGGATGCGATTAATCCTGATGTCCAAGTGGAAATTGTTCATGATTACATCACCCCGGAAAATGTAGATTCGTTAGTGCAATCTGCTGATATGGCTCTTGATTGCGCCCACAACTTTACAGAGCGCAATTTGTTAAATGAAGCCTGTGTGCGATCGCGTAAGCCAATGGTGGAAGCCGCAATGAATGGGATGGAGGCTTACCTGACGACGATTATTCCTGGTGTGACTCCTTGTTTGTCTTGTTTGTTTCCAGAAAAGCCTGATTGGGATCAGCGCGGCTTTTCAGTTCTAGGCGCTGTTTCTGGGACACTAGCTTGTCTCACAGCTTTGGAAGCGATCAAGCTGATCACCGGGTTTAGTCAGCCTCTATTGTCGCAATTGCTGACAATTGACTTGAATCGGATGGAATTTGCTAAACGCCGTTCTCACCGCGATCGCTCTTGTCCAGTATGCGGTAATAGTGCGCCTTGGAGACACGCGCAATCCAATTCGATGGAACCCACGGGTATTACACAAAATAGTCATTAGTCATTGGTCATTAGTAAATAACAAAGGACGAAGGACAACTGACAAATGACAATCCCCACCTGAAATCAGAACAACTAATCGCTACAAATCAGGAGACTTCATGGCCGTTATTTTATCAGAAAAAGCAGAATTTCATCTGCGGGCATTCCTCAAAGGTTCCGCACCCGATGCTAATGGCGCAACTAAAGGTGTTCGCATCTCTGTAAAAGATGGTGGTTGCAGTGGCTATGAATATGCGATCGATATCACCAGCAAGCCCCAACCAGATGATTTGGTAAGTCAGCAAGGCAAAGTGCTGGTTTACGTTGATGCCAAAAGTGCGCCGTTATTAGACGGAGTTATCGTTGACTTCGTTGAAGGAGTGATGGAAAGCGGTTTTAAGTTCATCAACCCCAATGCAACTGATACCTGCGGTTGTGGAAAGTCCTTTAAAACAGATGACGGTACGCCTACTGGTGTACCTTGCAGCTAACATCATTCCCTTAGCGCTAAGTCAGTTTTAGAAATACTCCGCAGAGTTTCAATGCTCTTGAGATAGCTTCTAGTTCGCATTGCATCCCTTACTTTTATAGAGAAGCCGATTAAACTTAGCATCTCTGTAAAAAAAAAGGAAGCAAAAAGTAGGATAGGTTGCTCAAAAAATTCGGAAATTAGACCAACTGTATAACGTTTGAGGAGAATCGGAAAATGGCTACCTACCAAGTTAGATTAATCAACAAAAAAGAAGACCTCGACACCACAATTGAAGTTGACGAAGAGACTACCATCTTGGAAGCAGCAGAAGAACATGGTATTGAATTGCCCTTTTCTTGTCACGCAGGTTCTTGCTCTAGCTGTGTTGGCAAGGTTGTCGAAGGTGAAGTTAATCAAGATGATCAAAACTTTTTAGATGACGATCAAGTTTCTAAAGGATACGCTCTACTTTGTGTAACTTATCCTCGTTCTAATTGCACAATTAAGACTCATCAAGAAGCGTATCTCGTCTAAAGTATTACTTTGGTGGCTACCTTTAGCGACTTAATAAAAGATGAAGGAAGAAGGATGAAAATATACTTCCTTCTTCCCTTCACAATCCCTAATTTATAATTAAAATGTTTTCCCCTTTTAGTGTTACTGGCTGTTCATTAGAATTATTAAGAACGGGAGAGCGAGGAATCGTCACCTTCTGTAAAAGTCAAGATGAAACAATCTTGAAAAAACTGAGAGCAATGGGAGTAACACCAGGAGATAGTATCACTTTAAAACAAAACTTTCCCTCTTTAATTATTAAAATAGGAAATACATACTTAGCAGTAGATATAGAAAGTAGCCGTGTTATTTATGTCCGCGTTATTGATAACTAATTAAATTAATTAACATCTATATAATATTATCTTGACAAAATAATTATTAATTCATAATTAAAAGGGTAAAAAGCAAGCACTGATTGCAACTACGAATTACATTGACCTCACTCCTTTCCTAATTAATTCCAGGGGTGAGGTCACTAAATTTATAGAGATGAATGCAATTTGGTATTACAGACAAAGCCGCTTGCAAGAAAAAGCAACTTGCCTATTTTTTAATCAACAGCAACTATCACATCTGATGATTTAATCACGGCATAAGCCTGCTTACCTTCTACAAGTCCTAGCTTTTCCGCCGATGATTTTGTAATTATTGACACTAACTCTACTCCTGGTGCCACTTCTAAAGTTATCTCAGTATTAACTGTTCCAGGCACAACTTTTTTTACAGTACCTTTGAGAGAATTACGAGCGCTAATTTCCATGTTTTTACTTGCCAAGTTTAGCTATTTATACTTTAGTAAGTTAGCAAATTTTAATATTAAAAATGTTCTTTTTTTAAATATCTTAATAATTATGAAATAATTCTCATTTGCCTAACGGTTCTACCTCTAGTTGATGATTTTTACAAGAAAGCGTGGTGACGTGCTGCTCAACTCAGGCTCAAAGAATTTTAAAAAATAATATTAATAGGCATTATCAAAAATAGACTTATCGATTAAATATCTTATTATTTTATGTATATAGATGATAGGTTGGAAAATTATATTATACCGGGTAAAAGTATCAACGGATTCATCTTTTTAATTAGTTGTGTTTATTATAGGTCTAGCTGGAAATATCAAAATAGAAGCATAAGATATTGCTTCTTAGATAGCGGACACCATTTAGGTGCAGTTGCAGCTTCAGCTTTTCTCCACAACCGAGATATACAACTAATTTTTGACTTTGATAAACTTGCTCTCAATTCCGATTTGGGTTTTGAGAATAAGTAAGTAGGCGAGAATAAATCAAAATAGATTAAGTAATGTAAAAAATCTTGAGATGAGTTCGTAGTGAACGCGAGTGCGTCTCGTAGAGAGCGGCTTCAGCCCTCTCTACGAGACGCTACGCGAACAAATTAGGACTAAAGTCCTTACTACAAACCTTGAATTATTCACGCCCCTGTACTTAAGGAGTTTATGCTTGTGCGGTGTCAGGAGAAGTACAAGACAAGAAAATCAGAGGCTTAAGGCTGAAAGTTCCTTTTGTGTCTGGTACTGATTATTTTGAATCCAATCAATTTATTGAAGATGCCTATAAAGCAACTACTCTACAAAAGAGTCGTCAGCAGAAATTAGAGTATCCTCAATTTGACTTTGATCGGGATAAATTTTCTCAAAAAGTTTGGGCTAGACGTTCTATTAGACGTTTCCGGAAAGAGTCTATTTCTCAAGAAGATTATTTATATGTAGTGCAACAACTTCAGCAGTCAATACCGACAGAAAATTATGAGCAAATAGAAATTTACTCAGTGGTGCATCGAGTAGAGGGAATGACACCTGGGTTATATAAAGGTACGTATCTGGTTAAGACAGGTAATTTTAGTGAAAAGACAGGTTACTTATGCATTAATCAGGCTATTGCTAGAGATAGCGCTGTAACTTTATTTTTTGTGTCAGATTATTTAAACTATCAAACTGCTATGCAAATAGCTGGTTTTCTTGGACAAAGGCTTTATTTAACTAGTAATTATTTGGGAATTCAGTGTAGTGGGATTGGTGCTTATTATGATGACGAAACCCAAGAATTATTAGAAACAAATAAAGATGTACTTTATGGAATGGTGATTGAAATATAAGCAGGAAGCTAAAGAAACATGGCTAGAAAGATGTATTACTTCAATGATGATGACTCACATCCAATACAACCGACATCGGCGGATATTATACTGCGGCAACAACTAGAGTATTCTATTAGCAGATACTTTTATGACGCTTGCGATCGCACGATTCAAAATCTTCTATCTAATTGTCGATGGTATGTCACAACTCATGCCAATGCTCTAACATTGGTTATTGAATGTCCCGATCAAGTTACTAATTGGCGTATTTTGCAAAAAATCGTGCCAATGGGGACATTACTACACGGAATTGTCAGCAGTGCTAAAATCCGTGTTTGTCCGCCAGAGAGTCAAGGCGTACCTTTTGAAATGAGGGTAGATGAACTTTCTGTTTATCGGGATTGGGCTTGATTAGATTTTGGATTTTGGATTAGTTGATATTTTGGCTGATGAGTGCAGCTACCTCTTCAAAAACTAAATCAGCAGAATGTTTGATAGCAGGACTTAACTCTAGTCCCAAAGCAAGATTTGCAGCCTCAATTAAATAAACTGTGACATCTTCAGGAAAGTCATTTTGAAAGATTTTCCGTCCGGCGGCTAAAGCATTATCCCAACGAAAATCGTGCAAGTTATAACTAGGTTCTGGCAAAGCTTCCAGTTCTTTTCCTGGAACTTTAAACACAGCACCGGGTTCAGAACCAGTTGAACTTGCATCAATAATTACTAATTGTTTACTACCTCTAGCTTGAAACATTACTTCCATCCCTGCGGTGCCACAGTCATAAACTCGCACATAAGGATGAGGGTTTTCAGCTAGATATTTTTGTAAGCGTTGGGCAATGATTACGCCTACTGCGTCGTCATTGCGATTGAGATTGCCGCAACCAATAATAGTGAGCATGGGATGAAATTTAATTGTTTAAGCAGTTGCGAATTCAGTCAAAGCGCGATCGCTTGGAGGATGAAAAGCTAACACAATATCACTTTGGGGAACGCCGGCGTTTAATAAATCGGTGGCAATACCTTCTTCAGTCCAGTCTTCTTCGATCCAAATTTTGTTATTTTTAATCCGAATATGTACAGTAATACCTTTAATTCTGCGATTTTTTTGCCAGCCAATCTGAAACCATAGATACTGATCGCGTTCATTATCGAGTGCTAAAAGGCTTTCTAAGTCCTCATCAGGTGAGCTATTGCAGAGGCGATCGTACTCTATGAGAATATTTTTAATAATATTTCTGTAGTTAGTTAGTTTATCCATTGAACTATAACCTCACTTTCGACATCTACAATCATTAATAAGAGTTGATTCTGCTGAACTACTAATGTAATTGCTTTTAGCTGGAAAAAATTTTCATAAGTACTTTGCTTGATTGCTAAATAAAGTTTATATTGAGGTTCTGTAACTTGAATCAGATTACGATAAAGAATATATTGACCTAAAGCATTTTCAAAGTCATTTATTGGCGATTTTCCCAAGAAGCTTTTAATTTCAACAATAATTTTAGTTCCATTGCGTTCAGCTGCAAGTGTTCTCTCAGCCGCTAGATCAGCAAATAGCTTAGTATTTTCATATTTGATGATGTAAGGGTCATCTGTAATTATCCAACCGTCTTTGATGAGGGCTGCTTTTACAGCATTATGGTAGAAATCCCTAGCGGGCATAGAGTCACAAAATTATAGTAAGTATATTCTAGCAATACCTCAGTGGGTATGTAATTGTGAGGTTGCTGGTGAGGCGATCGCCGTGAAGACAGTTAGCTTGTTATATCTCTGCTGGATTTGGGAACAATGTAGTCAGTTTACTGATTTTTACTGATTTCAAGAACTTAATATTATGGATTCTTTAGATGCACTTAAAAAGGGAGCAATTTGGGGATTTAGGCTAGGTATTATCTTGGACATTCTAGCAAGTTTACTTTTGGTATCCTCAAATTATGGCGGAGTTGCAGATTCAATATTTACAGTAGTCATCTTTACGATTTATTTTGGATTTGCAGGTACTATTCTTGGTGGTATATTCGCTCTAGTTATTTTAGGTGCAATAGGCACTTTAAAATTGGCCAATTGGGTATTTGTCATCCTGGGAGGAAGTATTATAAGTATCTCAACTTCTCTCCTAGCTTCTCTAATTGGCAGTGTAGCTGGCTGGATAAGTTTTTCATTCATTCCAATATTGTTGTTTTTACGTCAATATCTGTCTGAAAAGTCACCTGAATGGGTTGAAAAAGCTTTAGATCAAGCAGTTATAACCTTCCTCGATAGTCTAATTTTGACTTTTCTAGTGTTTTGTTTCCAGCACTTAACTCGTATTACTCTACTTGGAGTCTAAGTCTAAATTTGTCTATGGAGCGATCGCAATTCAACAATTAACAGTAATTAAACTTTGTAATACAGGCAATCAGTAGTGACTAAAACAGAGGCTTTGACTAATAATACAGACAAAGCCTCTGAAAACCAAATTATCAGCAGGAAACTATAAATCTACACCATGTTTCTTAGCAACTTCAGTCAGTTTCTCATACTGATGTTGTGATGCTTGAGTTAATATCTCTTCAGCCTGTTCTTTAGTACTTCCCTCTTTAGGAATTAAATACTTGACATAAAGAGATACAAAATCGGCAGCGATCGCCAAACCAGATAAGCTATGTTTGTCAGCTTCCTTACCAGCGATCGCAGCTACCAAACCTGCTTTAATTGGGTCTGGTTTAACTTTCATGAACTGCTCGACAAGTTTAGAAACATAGTCTTCTGGTGGCAAGTTATTTAACTTACTTCTATCGGGAGTAAAGTTACATTCTGCGGCTTTTGCCTGTTCTAAAACACACCATTCTATGTATTCTTGCAATGCTGCATCGGGAACGCGAGGGAGATAATTATGTAGCGCTAAATCAGACACAAGCTTACCGTGTAAATTGCTGTTTTATGCAAATGCATTAACGCAAGCCTAACCCACTATTTCTATAAGTTTTAGTGTGTTACGCTACGAGTTTTGAATATAAGGCATTGGGAATAGGGCATTGGGAATAGGGCATTAGAAAATCTCCGCTCCACTTCCTAATTTCTATTCCCTAATAACTCGCTTTAGATGTTCTTGTCCCCAGTCGCACAGAGCTTTTAAGACAGGTATAAGAGTTCTGCCATAATCTGTAAAAGAATATTGCACTTTTAAAGGTACATCTGAGTACACTTTTCGGTTAACAATTCCATCATGTTCTAGTTCACGAAGTTGTTGAATCAACATTTTTTCAGTAATCTCAGGAATCAATTGTTTCAATTCGCTGTATCGTTTGGCTTCATCCTTCAAGTGCCAGAGAATCAAAATCTTCCATTTGCCACCTAAAATTTTTAGCGTTGTTTGCACAAATGATGTGCCTTCAGTTTGCTTTTCTGACATATATTATGCGAACTTACAAAAAAGTAAGTACTTCCCAAAAAGTAAGTATAAGTATATTTTTGGATTAGAGTAATTCTTATTTCGACGGTATAAAGGAAAAGCATGGAAGTTTTAGGTGCAACTGCTCTGGTAACTGGCGCAAATGGAGGTTTAGGTAAGTACTTCGTAGAGGGATTGAGAGCGCAAGGTGTAGCCAAAATTTATGCTGGCGCTCGCAAGGTGGATGCTTTAGCTGAACTGGTTGCAACAGATCCGCAGCGAATTATCCCGATTCAGTTAGAAATTACTGATGAAGAATCTGTTCGCCAAGCTGCACTAAAATGTCAAGATGTCAACTTGTTGATTAACAATGCTGGTGTGGGCTTGAACCAGGGATTGATTGCTGCACCTGATTTGTCTTCCGCTAGGGCAGAAATGGAAGTTAATTATTTTGGGACGTTGATTATGTGCCGTGCTTTTGCTCCCATCTTGAAACAAAATGGAGGTGGAGCGATCGCTAATATGGTTTCAATGGTGGCGCGGGTAAATCTTCCTTTTAATGGCAGCTATGGCGCTTCTAAAGCAGCAGTTTTGTCATTGACTCAGGCGGTTCGGGCAGAGTTGGCGGCTCAAAAAACGCTTGTGGTAGCAGTGTTACCAGGAGCTATCGATATTGGTATGGGCAAGTCTTTCCCTGATCCAAAAGTACCTCCGGAGGAAGTAGTTCGGGATGTGCTGCAAGCTGTGATTGATGGTATTGAAGAGGTTTACCCAGGTGAGCAGGCCAAGCAACTCAATGAGCAACTGATGCAAGATCCTAAAGGAGTTGAAAAGTTTATTGCCACATTTTTACCAGGATAAAGAGTTGATGGAGCGATCGCCGAAATAACAAATGCGATCGCCGAAATAACAAATGCGATCGCCGAAATAACAAATGCGATCGCCGAAATAACAAATGCGAACTCCGAAATAGCTTTTGCGAACTCCGAAATAGCTTTTGCGAACTCCGAAATAGCTTTTGCGATCGCCAAAATAGCAAATGCGATCGCCGAAATAACAAATGCGATCGCCAAAATAGCAAATGCGATCGCCGAAATAGCAAATGCGATTGCCGAAATAGCAAATGCGATTGCCGAAATAACAAATGCGATTGCCGAAATAACAAATGCGATCGCTGAAATAGCAAATGTAGTCTCCAAAGTAGCAAATACGTAGGCGTAGCCAGCCGTAGACATTAAGATTTGGCTGCCCAAAGTAGGGAAATGTCGTACTTATTAAACATCGAATCGGCACTCACAAGCGTCATTTCTTCTATCTGAGCCTGTGCAATCAACATTCTGTCAAAAGGATCTCGGTGGTGCAAAGGTAAAGCAGCCGCTTGTAAAGCATGAGAAGCTGTAATTTCTAGCGTTCGCATTGCTAACACCGTCATCCGACTAGAAATATAACTGTCTAGGGGGTCTGGCAGTGGTAACTTGCCGATCGCAACTTTTATCCCCATTTCCCAAATGCTGGCAACTGAGAGCCACAATTCATTGGTTTCATCCGCAATATAGGCGATCGCTGCTTCATTCAAAAGCTCTGGTTGGGTAAACCACCATAACCAACACTGCGTATCTAGCAAAAGTTTCACTCCTCACCGCCCTCAAATGCTGCCAAAATTTCTTCGGGCATTGGGGCATTGAAATCATCTGGCACTACAAAACGCCCTTTATCCTGCCCTAAACTATTGAGTCGATTTGATGAGTTGTGAAACGGAACCAACTTGGCAACAGGAATACCTCGGTTGGAAATAATGATTTCTTCGCCAAGTTCTACGCGCGACAAAAGCTTTGAGAGATTCGTTTTAGCTTGATGAATATTTACAGTTTCCATAAGATTAAACTAAGTTTGTAAACTAAGTTTAGTGTTTTTGTCGTAGTGGTGCAAGAGCGATGTCTACGCTAAGGTAGATGACCGATCCAGTAAGCTGTAAGTCTCTCTAGCCACAGGCTCTATGCGTCTACGCTCAATTATCAATTACTAGGCTTTGGAAGCCAATCAGTAATATGAAATTGGAAGACCTCAGAAAAGATAATATCGGTCAGATTTATGCCTGGTTCCCTAAAAAGGGAAATGATGAATCTTCTATGCTTCTAATTACCTATCCTTACTATTCAATTAAAGCTTTCTACTTTTCATGTCAGAATCTTGAGCAACTGGAGCAATCAAAAGACATAATCAATCAGGGAAATGTTTCCATAAGTGCAGTTGGTTTTTGGTTTCTTGCTATTGAAGCGTTTATAAACACACTGCTAAAAATTGCTTGTTTTCTTAAAGATAAGGATTTCAAAAATTTTAGAGGAAAACACCTAAACGGTCGCCTCACAGCAGTTTTTGAACTACTAGAGATTGAAAATAAAGTTTTTTATAGCTCAGGAATATTCCCAAAATTGCAAGAATTTGAAACTTTCAGAAATGAGGTTTTTCATGATAGGTTCTTGAATTCAGAAGTTCAATTTGACAAGACAAGTTTTTCTTCTATACCTTATCTAGCTAATCAGATAGACGTTGTTCAAGCCTCAATTATTGCATTAGAGATTTTCGAGGCATTCCGATTTGTATATCCTGAGCGGGATCTAATGCCAAATATATTTATCCAAAAAAATCACTCATTTGGATTCATTAAGTATGATATTCTTTACAAAGAAGTCATGTTACCACTTTTTTCTCAAGCTCTGAATAAACATAGTCTTAAGACGAATTTAGTCACTAAACCTTTAGAGATAAGACTTTCAGAGAGTTCAATATTGCAAAAAGGAGATGTTAAAATAATTCTACGACACTCTCATAAAGAAGATATTGTTCACTTAGCCAATAATATTGAAACAAATATAGGAGCTAGTTTGTTCAATAAAGCCCGTGATTTAATCACAATGAATGAGGAGAAGGAATTTCAAATTCCTGGGTATTAGCAAGTAGAGTAAATAAGTGTAATTGAAACACTATTCTGCTTATCGATTTGCTCAACAGTATGTATAGTCGCAGCCTAGTAGGAAAGGTAACATCAGTAAATCTAATAATAATGAGCTAATGATTAACTAAAAAATCATTAGCCATTACCATTTTTTAAGCAGTCCGAAAACGTGCTAGTTCTTCACCAGTTTTAGCATCATGGGCGTGGACTGTACACACCAAACATGAATCAAACGATCGCGCCACATGACCAACTTCCACTGGATCGCTAGAATCGTAAATGGGTGTCCCAATTAAAGCTTCTTCAATGGGGCCGCGGATTCCTTCACCATCACGAGGGCCAATATTCCAAGTACCTGGGGCAATCACTTGGTAGTTCTTAATCTTACCACCCTCTATTTCCACCCAGTGAGATAAGGAACCGCGTGCTGCTTCCGTTGCACCCCAACCGCGTCCATCTTTTTCTTTGGGTTTGATATACCAAGGGTCGTTTAATTTGAATTCGCGCAAACAGTGTTCAGCTTGACGATATAACTTGACAAGTTCGTGAACTCGTGCTAACTGACGCACATGAATACTAGCACCACCCATTCGTTTGAAGACATTAAGGATGAAGGGGTCGTAATGTTGCCAAGATTCGCCATGTTGACCACCAGCTACTAATTGCCGCGCTAAGGGGCCAGTTTCCAAACGTCCGAAGTCTTTGTGAAGGACTGCACTCGACCAAGAGTAGGCGTTATCGAAGTCTTTGGTATTAATTGCAGTAGGTTTAGTGGTGCGATCGCTAGGGTGAATATCTGCTGTTCCCTCATCGTACCAAGAGTGAGTTGTATTCTCGCGGATAAATGACTGATCCATTAAAACGTGAGTGTCTGCGAAGCTATCATACACTCCACTTTTCATGATCATTGCCGCATTTCGCCCTTCGATAGTCGGCTTTTGGTATTTATCTTCATGGGCTAAATATCCCCAAGTGACATATTTACCAACACCAGCGCCATATCTATCTAGACCGATGTCTAAACCCATGCGCCAATAAAAACCTAAGTCAGAATCTCGATGATTTCGATCTTCATCTAACCAATCTCTGAAGTCATCATAAGTTTGGATTTGTTCGTAGCGTTCTAAAGAACAACCCAACCACACTGGTTCTAACCAATTGGTACGGAAATATTCTAGAATCGCCCAAGCGCGAGTAATGTCTGTTAAAGTTGGGGCGCACATCACGCCACCGGGAACCATGTAGCTAGAATGTGGCCATTGTCCGCCCAACAGTGCATAAATTTCTACAGGTTTCGCGGAAATTGTTATGCCGAGTTCGTAAGATTTGCCAGTGAAGGCGGCAAAACGTCTAACAGCTTCCTCATAATAGCGACTATTACGGTATTTTTTATTGGTTAAGTCAATGGCAAACAAACCATAAAAATAGCGGGGGATGCTTTGAATTGTCTCGACAATTTGACCAAGATTTCTAGCTAAAATTGCATTGCGAGGAACTTCAGTTTCCCAAGCTGTATCTAATGCCCAAGATGCACAAGTTAGGTGAGAACCGCCGCAAATACCGCAAATGCGAGGTGTGACAATTAATCCGGCTTGAGGATCTTTACCGCGGAGGATAACTTCAAATCCGCGAAATAGTTCCGCGTGTGTCCAGGCGTTGACTACTCTTCCATGTTCAATATCAACTCGGACATCTAAATCGCCTTCAACTCTACCAACGGGCGATATATCTAATGATTGAATTGTCATTTGTCATTTGTCCTTTGTCATTGGTCATTGGTCATTGGTCATTGGTCATTGGTCATTGGTCATTGGTAATTATTCACTCGCCCCCTGTAAAATGGTCGAACTCACGTTTATCCAGAACCCTTGTAGAGACGTAGCACTGCTACGTCTCTACACTCTTTTTCGGAGATATCTATTGACTAAACTGTGAAAAAGTCTTCTTCCGCCCAAGATGGTGCTGCATCTTTGGCAACCATTGTGAGTAGGGCGTAGTCTTTTTTGTTGAATCCTGGCGGTAATTCTTTAGGAACTCCCATTACTGTTTGGGTTTTAAATACGGTTCCCGGTTTAAGGTCAAAGAAGGGAAATTCTGGTTCGGTGCAACCTAAACAAGGCATTCCGGCGCGAGTTTTGGAGGAGACGCGGTTCCACAAGATGCGGTTGCAGGAGGAATGAGTCATGGGGCCGCGACAACCCAAGTCATAAAATAAGCAGCCTTTGCGCTGACCAAATTCGCTGGTTGAGGCTTTGTAGGCAAAGTGGACGTTGCGGGTACAACCAGTTTGGGTGTAAGTGTTGAAGAAGGTTTGGGGACGATTTAGTTCATCGAAAGCAATGTCTGCTATGCGTCCAGTAGCGATCGCAACTAATATCTGCGTAATCCAGTCGGGATGGGCGGGACATCCGGGAATATTAATTACAGGTAATCCAGCTTGCGACACAAAGTCTTTACCTAAAAAACCGCCTTCTTGACGCTTGAGAAATTGTAAACCTTCTGATTCGCTGGGGTTGGGTGACATAGCGGGAATTCCTCCCCAGGTGGCACAATCTCCCACAGCGACGATAAATTTAGCAACTTTGGCAAGGTCTAATAACCAATCTTTCATGGCGCGATCGGCAAAGCGATTCCATTCACCTGTGCCGTTGGGGGCATTAACAACACTGCCTTCAAATACCAAGATATCTAAAGGAATTGTGCCAGAAATACAATTCCGTAGCAGTGTTTGCAAATCGTTGCCTAGTTCCAGCCCCAAGGAAGGATGCCAAAGTATATTGATACCAAAGTCGGCAATTAAATCGCAGACTGTCGGTTCTTCAGCGTTGAGAAATGACATGGTGTTGCCTGAGCAAGCACCACCTTGTAGCCATAGTACGTTAGTCATGGGCTAGGTGTTTTTGTATTGTTTCCCATGTATGATGTAGGTGATAATGCTTGTAAAGTCTCACCTGCTTATCAATATTTGTTTTTCAATACTAAGATATTTTTTGATTGAATTCTCTTTCATTAAAAAAGAATTAATCATTAACAATAGTCAAAAGTTGGACGAGATTATTTTAAATTATTATGTTTGTTATACTCGTAACAGATTTAACAAATAAAAAACAGTAAAAACAAAATTATTATTTTTTACTTACTGGCGTTAAATAACCTCGTGTACTGAATTCATTCCTGCTAGCTGTTAATTTGTGCGAAAGGATGAGTATTTTAATGTAATAACTGATTCAAACTCAGCAAAATCTTGGGGTGCAAAGTCTTGCACCCCGTCAGCTATATATCAGTTTTTTTAAGATTCTGATTGTGCAGCTTGCCTAACAAGTTGTTCGTCCAAACCTAACGCTTGAGCTATCTGCTCAATACTTAAACCCAACCCTAGTAACTGGGGTATCGTTTCTAACTTACCTTCTTGTTTCCCCTTTTGCTCACCTTCTGCAAAAACATCTTGGTAAAATCTAGTTTGCTTTAACTCATTTGCTCCAAACATTGTTTTAATCTCCTCCTGTTTTAGGGTTTTGATTGTGCAGCTTGCCTAACAAGTTGTTCATCCAAACCTAACGCTTGAGCTATCTGCTCAATACTTAAACCCAACCCTAATAACTGGGGTATCGTTTCTAACTTACCTTCCTGTCTACCTTCTTGTTTCCCCTTTTGCTCACCTTCTGCAAAAACATCTTGGTAAAATCTAGTTTGCTTTAACTCATTTAATCCAAACATTTTTCCTATCTCCTCTTGGCTCAATCGCGGCAACTTATAGATTAATATCGTCTCTATCAATTGTATAATTTCTCTAATAGTAGCGACATCTGGAATTTGCTCTCTAGCACTGTTGACTATTTCGATAGCTCTTGTTGTCGCAGTTGATTCGGGTTCGATGATGAGTTTAACTGTCTCTATGCCGATTGATGATGCCTCAATTGAGCTTAATTCGTCAAGATAGACGCAAGTTACTCGTTGGGAGTTGAGTAGTTCTGTATATCTTTCGGTATCTCCAGTATCAACGCTGCGGTTAGGGTAGATGACAACACCACGCCAATTATTGGTTAATTCGGTTTTGTCAAGATAATTAAAGATTTCGGTAAATAAGCGTGAGTAGAACTTTTTGTCTGGTTGAAATTGCACTTCGGCAAAATAAATGGGTAGTTCTGCTGCATTTGGAAGGAAAACGCCATCGATTCTAAAGGCTAGTTGTTTGACTTCTACTGAAGAAAATTGGTAAACACTAGCTAGTTGGGGCGGTTGGTTAATCAGTTCAAAGAAAGTAGTGGGGATACTCTGAAAGATCCGATAGAAGATGCTGTCTGTTTTCAAGGGAGCTTGTTTTACAGTTGATGAATATATTTTACACTTCGACGATCCCGTGGCGAATCTTTGGAGTATACAAAAATTAGCTGGTAAGATAGTGCATATATGTATGTCAACAATTCAATAAAGAATATTTGGATTGTGTCGAGTGATGATACAAAAAGTATTTTAAAAATATTAGGTGTTTAAAGTTGACATTAATATTAGCAATTTCCCCCTAGAATTTTAGAAATAGGGTGTTTTATAGTAAAAAAATTGGTTGGCATAGGGTATTGGATATTGGACATGGGATCAATTTCCCTAGTCCTTAATCATTAGCCCTAGTCTCAGACAAAAGGGGAATTCCGCCTAAAGGACTCGAAGCCTGCGTAAATCGGTATAGCCCGTGATGAAATGCGATCGCGTGTTTCGATCATTTATGGGTGTTGGACTCACTTCCCAATTGGCTAGAGTACGGCAGAGTTATGAACCCCAGCATTACAGATTCGGCGGTGAAGGCTGCGGTAGCAGCTGTTGCTTCAGAGTCAGCTTCAGCAGAAGAAAAAATCCAAATGCTGATTGAGATCGCACAGGGTTTTCAAAAAAAGCCTAAAGCTGCCCAAGACTTGCGGAATGCAGTTGGTTTATATTACCGGGCTTATGAGATGTGTGGTGAGGAGTATCCCCTACTGAAAGCTAGGGCGAAAGTGGGGATGGCGGGGACGTTACAGGCAATACCGGATGCTGATTACCAACTGTTGATGCAAGCTAAAGTCGGTTATGAAGAGGCATTACCGATTTTACAACAATTAGCTTCTCCAGAGGAAGTAGCAGAGACGCAAATGAATTTTGGGCTAGTGTTGCAGTCGCTTGTACCGTTCAATTTGGCGCGGATAACCGACAGCATCCAGGCTTATCATGAGGCGTTGCGGGTGTTTACTTGGGAAGATTACCCCCAAGAATACGCGATTTTGTATAACAATATTGCGATCGCTTACCTTTCTATGCCCCTAGCATCAGAACGGGAATACTTGCGTCAAGGGTTAGCTGTGCAATCATTTGAGGTGGCGCTAAAGCATATTAATTTAATCGATCATCCTAGAGAATATGCGATGTTGCAAAACAACTTAGGCAACGCTTTGCAATATTTAGTGAGTTCCCATGCTGTCGAGAATAATTTAAGAGCGATCGCAGCTTATGACGAAGCGTTAAAAGTGCGTAACGCCAAAGATACACCTTTAGAGTACGCTAACACAATTTCCAACAAAGCCAACGCCCTATTCAACTTACCAGACGATCCTGAAAAACCAGAAGTTGGTAATCCTCAAAATCTTTTGCAAGCCCGTATCTACTATCAAAGTGCTTTAGAAATATTTACGGAATACCAACAAATTGCCCAAGCAGAGGTAGTAGTCCAAGCATTACAAGATGTAGAAATAGAAATGAAGGGTTAGTAGTTATAGACCAAAACCCTTGTATAGACGGCGATTTATCGCGTCTCAAAAACCCAAGCGTATTGGTTATGGGTTATGGATCTAAATTGATTCTTAACTCTTTACTTAAACAATGAGGAAAAACAGCATGAGAGACATTTTAACAACGCCAAATGTGATAAATTTTCTCACAAGTTTAGCAGATGGCGATCTTAACATAGCAACAGAATTAGTGTGGCTAATTATAGCAACAGCCTTGGCTATGGTTGGCGGTGCAATTGGTGGAATGATATTAGCTGGTAAAGATATAGGATATCAACTTTCAGCAATGCTTGGTGCATTATTTGCCCCTGCGGGTGTAATTCCTGCCATCTTCTTAGGGCTTGTTGCTTTAAATTTCTTGACAAATTATTAGGAGAAAATATGTTAGAGCTAGGATGGTTATCTGCCAAGCTATTTTTTAAAGGAAAGCTAATACGCAATCCAATATTTTTTGTCAAGCAAACTACTATTGGTATTGCCGTAGGTTTCTTACTGCTAGTGTTACTTGCACAAGCCCCTATTCCCTTCTACATACCAATCATCTTATCTAGTTTAGTGACGGGCATGATTATGCCGTTTCTCTTCAAAGATTTTAAAACAAAGTGAATTGTCATTGATAAACAACCAATACCTAATGCCCAATGACAAATGACAAATCTTGAAGAATTAATTCAGGAAATTAATCGTTTTGAGGCGATTATATCCGAGTGGAATGAAAGCCAAAGGTGTGTAGCAGTAGGTCTAAAAAGAGCAATTGAAGCTTTGCATAAAGCTGCATTGACTAATTTGATTAAAAGCCTCAAACAAGAATCAATGCCAGCTTTGCGTCATGCTGTTGCAGATGAGTTAGTATATGCAGTGCTACTGTATCACGAGTTAGTCAAACCACCAAAAGCCCCACTCTCACAACGCATTCAGGCAGCCCTTGAAGAAGTTCGCCCAGGTTTAAAAAGCCATGATGGTGATGTAGAACTAGTAGCAATTAAGTCCCCAGATACAGTAGAAGTTAGATTAATCGGAACTTGCAGCAGTTGTCCAGCTTCTACTTTAACTTTATCTCAGGGAGTAGAACAGGCAATAAAAAACCATTGTCCTGAAATTACCAAAGTAGTTGCAGTCAATAATAGCCCTGCTGTTAAGAACGCGAATTCTGGTTTAATCAGTCCATTCTCTTCAAAAATAACTTGTACTTGGATCAAAGTAGCAACTATTGATGAAATTCCTGAGTTTAGCGTCATCGCAGTACAACTTGCTGGTACTTCATTAATTTTACATCGTCAAGGCATTACAGTTAAATGTTACCGTAATGCTTGTACCCATCTAGGATCTCCCTTAGAAAAGGGTAAAGTTAAAAATGGTATTATTACCTGTCCTGCCCACGGATTCCAGTACAAATTAGAGACAGGTAAATGCTTAACCGTGCCTGATGTTTCGCTTCAGTCGTATCCAGTCAAGGTTAAAGACGATAAGGTTTTTGTAAAACTACAAAAATGATCATGCGAAGGTAAGATTTCAGCAAATATACTTGGCAATTAGTCAATCACGGCTAATTTGCTTTTTTATTTCAGTAGTTCGCGCATTCATTTTAATGTTTTGTGCAAGCAAAATGCCCGAATGCTTTCTCATTTGTGTAATTCAGGTATTGATTTTAGTGTTTTGAGAAAGTAATATGCCTTTTTACTTTCTCAAAAGTTCATTTGACTTATTCAAACCCCAGTTTGCTTATTCATTTTGGTGTTTTCCGCAAGCAAAAGTAGCTCTTACTTATTCAAACTCCAGTTTGCTTACTCATTTTGGTGTTTTCCGCAAGCAAAAGATCATTTGACTTACTCATTTTAGTGTTTTCCGCAAGTAAAATAAGCTTTTACTTTCTCAAACCCCAGTTTGCTTACTCATTTCAGTAAATCGCGCACTCATGCCAAAGATTCGCTATGTAGTAAAAATTACTAAAGGTTAGATAAATTTTTTAAAATTTAGGGCTTACGCAAAATATCTCTCAAACTCTCATTTCTCTGTGTCCTCTGCGCCTCTGTGGTTCGTTATTCCCTAACTCATGCGTAAGTTAAGGAAAATTGTAGGTTGGGTTAAGCAAAGCGCAACCCAACAAAGCCCCGAAAATGTTGGGTTTCGTTCCTCAACCCAACCTACACACTTCAAGGTTTTTAGCACTAACTAAACCGTATTGAGTTTTAACGAAATTTGAAAAAAGTATAATGCAAAACCGTTACTGTTGTTACATGCTAATCACCATTAATGTTTTTAAATAATTATCAGCCTCTATCTGCGGTTCATGGATATCCCAATCATAATTAATCCCATATCACAATTACCGCTAGAAGCAACAGAAAATCCTCAATATTTACCTCTATCACCTCAAGGTGCGGAGGTAATTTTAGGTAACATTATTGAACCCGAACAATTAGTGATACCTGTAGCACCCAATGCCACAACAATGTTTGGGCCTCGTGGTGCTTGTTTGTTATCAGATGGCCCATTATGGGTATCAGATACAGGACATCATCGATTACTAGGATGGCAGAATTTACCCACAAGAGATAGTCAACCGGCTGATTGGGTAATTGGACAACCTGACTTTTATCATGAAGGACAAAATGCTAAAACTACACCGGGAAGGGCAACCTTAAGTGTACCAACAGGCATTTGTGCTTGCGGCGAAGGGTTAGCTGTAGCAGATGCTTGGAATCATCGGGTTTTGATTTGGAAAAACTTACCAGAAGATAATAATGTTCCAGCAGATTTGGTGTTAGGGCAAGTTAATTTTACCGATAATGAACCAAATCGAGGCAATCAGCAAGCATCTGCTAGTACAATGCACTGGCCTTATGGTGTTTACTATCATCAAGGACGGCTATTTATTGCTGACACTGGTAATCGAAGACTATTAATTTGGCATCAGTTACCAACAGAAAATGGTCAACCGGCTGATTTAGTTTTGGGACAACCGGATATGATATCTCGCAATGAAAACGGTGGTGATTCTCCAACCGCAGCGAGTATGCGTTGGTGTCATGACATCGCTTTTTGGGGAGAAAATTTGGTTGTCAGCGATGCAGGTAATCACCGAGTGATGATTTGGCAGGGAATGCCAACAGAAAATAATGCCCCTTGTGCTGTGGTTTTAGGACAAAAAAGCTTTGATTTTGTGGAAATGAATCAAGGGGTTTATTTGCCAAGTGCTAGTAGTTTGAGTATGCCTTATGGTGTGGCGGTGGCTGGCGATTGGTTAGTAGTTGCAGATACAGCTAATTCTCGTTTGTTAGGATGGAGAAAGCCAGAATCAATTTTATCATTGCAAAGTGTGATGGCAGATGGATTGGCAGGACAAATAAATTTTCAAAGTAAAGGTGAAAATCGTAATTTCGGGCTGCCTAAACGAGATAGTTTGAATTGGTGTTATGGGATAAAAATTTGTGGCAATAGGTTGGTAATAGCTGATTCTGGAAATAACCGAATATTGCTGTGGCAGTTTAATAATTTTTAATATGATAAACAAACCGCAAAGTACGCAAAGTACGCAAAGGAAGAAATAAGAAGCCAAGGGAATTTAGCGTAGCCTCATTTCGTAATTTTTGAAAGTCAGATTTATATGGCGATTGAAGAAATTAGAGTTCGCGGTACTGTTCAGGGAGTAGGATTTCGTCCTACTGTATATCGTCTTGCTAAAGCCTGCGGTTTGTATGGAGATGTTTGTAATGATGGGCAAGGTGTATTAATTCGGGTATCTGGTAGTGAGGAAGCATTAACAGAATTTGTTGCCAGATTGCAAACAGAATGTCCACCATTAGCAAAAATTAATCAGCTAACTAGAATTCCTTACGAAGGTGAATTTAACTTTAATAATTTTGTGATTTCTAGTAGCGTTAAGAATGCCATTAAAACAGAAGTTGTCCCTGATGCAGCTATTTGTCCACAGTGTCAAAAAGAAATATTGGACCCCTTTAGCCGCTTTTATCGTTACCCATTTACTAACTGCACTCATTGCGGCCCTCGCCTGAGTATTATTCGTGCAATTCCTTATGACAGATGCAATACCAGTATGTCTGCGTTTGTTATATGTCCCGAATGTGCAAATGAATACCACGATGTTGAAAACCGCCGTTTTCACGCCCAACCTGTAGCTTGTCATGTTTGTGGCCCCACAGCTTGGTTAGAACGTGCTGATGGTAAATCGGTTACAGCTTCCATGTTTTCCATGCTGGATGATGTGGATGCTGTTTGTACCTTGTTGCAAAAGGGTGAGATTGTCGCAATTAAAGGCTTAAGTAGTATTCATTTAGCTTGCGATGCAACTCAGGAAACCGTTGTACAAAAACTGCGTCAGCGCAAAAGGCGCTATCACAAACCATTTGCTTTAATGGCGCGAGATATTGAAATAATTGAACAATATTGTACTGTCAATGCCAAAGAAAAAGAATTATTGGCAAGTTCTGCTGCACCAATTGTTTTACTACAAGCGACAGGTAAAAAAGTAGCACCATCGGTAGCATCTGGGCAAAATACCCTTGGTTTCATGCTACCTTATACACCCTTACATCATTTAATTCTGCGGCGGATGAATCGTCCAATTGTTTTAACAAGTGGCAATCTTGCTGATGAACCACAATGTATTGATAATGAGGAAGCAAGAGAAAAATTAGGGACAATCGCTGATTATTTTCTCTTTCACAATCGAGAGATTATTAATCGAGTAGATGATTCTATTGTGTGTGTTATCGGTGATAAAGTCCAAACAATTCGCCGTGCTAGAGGATATGCACCAGCATCGATTAGTTTACCGCCGGGATTTGACAATGTGCCGCAAATTTTAGCAATGGGTAGTGAGTTAAAAAATACCTTTTGCTTATTGCGTGAAGGAGAAGCGATTCTATCTCAACATTTGGGAGATTTAGAAAATGCTGCGGCATTCAATGCTTACCAAGAGACTTTAAACTTATACTTGAATTTATTTGAACATAAACCAGAAGTAATCGCCATTGATAAACATCCTGAATATCTTTCCAGCAAACTTGGTAAAGAACTAGCAGATACAAATCAAATTCCAATTCATCAAATCCAACATCATCACGCCCATATTGCTGCTTGTATGGTAGAAAATGGGATTCCTTTAGATTCGCCTCCGGTATTAGGCATTGCTTTAGATGGTTTAGGTTACGGTGATGATGGTACACTCTGGGGCGGAGAATTTATTTTAGCAGATTATCGGAAATTTCAGCGACTAGCAACATTTAAACCAGTAGCAATGATTGGTGGGGAACAAGCAATTTATCAGCCTTGGCGTAATACCTACGCCCAATTAATAGCTGCTAATCTTTGGAATGATTGCCAACAAAAGTATGCTGATTTAGAAATCGTAAAATTTCTGGAAAGCAAGCCACTCAAACTACTCAATCAACTTATTGAGAAAAAAATTAACTCTCCTCCAGCATCTTCCGTGGGGCGGTTGTTCGATGCAGTGGCGGCAGCTATCGGTATTTATAGAGATGAATGTAGCTATGAAGGACAAGCTGCGATCGCAATGGAAGCTATAGTAGATGTTAGTAGCTTAAATAATGATAAAGAAACGCTAATCTATCCTTTTAACTTTAGCATTTCAGATAGTATTTACTGTATAGACTCACGCCCAATGTGGCAAGCCTTACTCCATGACTTGCAACAGCAGATTCCCCAACCAGTTATAGCTGCCAAATTTCACAAAGGTTTAGCTAATGCCATTGTGGAAATGGTTAAGCATCTTTGTGAAGAAAATCTGATTAATCAGGTAGCTTTAACAGGAGGAGTCTTTCAAAATTGTATATTGTTACAGCAAGTTAGCAAACGATTAGAAACATTGGGGATAAAAGTACTAACTCATAGCTTAGTTCCAGCTAATGACGGTGGGTTATCTTTAGGACAAGCAGTTATTACAGCTGCACAATTAATACATGAGTCTTGATTTTTGAAAAAACTCACAAATAATTCTCTCTGTGTTCTCCGCGCCTCTGCGGTTAGTTTATCTTAAAAAATAAAAAAATGTGTTTAGGAATCCCCGGACAAATTATAGAAATTACCAACGTTAACTATAAACTAGCCCTAGTTAACATTGGTGGTGTTAAACGCGAAGTAAATATTGCCTGCATCGTAGATGAACAACATCCCCCCGAAGCTTGTATTGGCGATTGGGTGTTAGTCCATGTTGGCTTTGCTATGAATCGAATTAACGAACAAGAAGCAGCAGAAACATTACAACTCTTTGAAGAATTAGCAGCAGCACAAACAGAGATTAGTACTTAAATCATATTTTTTCTCACGCAGAAAACAGTTTCAAACATCTTTCTTCCTTTCTCTCTTTCTTCCTTTGCGCCCTTTGCGTCCTTTGCGGTTCGTTAAAAAAAACTCTCTACCACACAAGCGAAATTAACAGATAAATAAAACTCACTACTCCTCACTTCCTATGAAATATGTTGACGAATTCCGCGAACCTGAAAAAGCTGAAGCCATACTCCGCGAAATCACCAAATTAAGCCACCAGCTAGAAAAACCCATCAAAATAATGGAAGTATGCGGCGGACATACCCATTCCATATTTAAATATGGTATTGAAGAAATATTACCCCAAACCATCGAACTAATTCATGGGCCTGGTTGTCCAGTATGCGTGATGCCAAAAGGGAGATTAGATGATGCGATCGCAATCTCTCAAAATCATAACGTCATTTTTGCCACCTTTGGCGACGCAATGCGAGTTCCCGGTTCCAAAACCACTTTACTGCAAGCTAGGGCACAAGGTGCAGACATCCGTATGGTGTACTCTCCCCTAGATAGCCTACAAATTGCCAGAGATAACCCCGACAAAGAAGTAGTCTTCTTCGCATTAGGCTTTGAAACCACAGCCCCCAGCACCGCCTTCACCATTCTGCAAGCAGCAGCCGAAGAAATTCATAACTTTAGTATGTTTTCCAATCACGTCCTCGTGATTCCCGCCCTCAAAGCACTATTAGATAATCCCGACTTGCAACTAGATGGATTTGTTGGCCCTGGTCATGTCAGTATGGTAATAGGCAGTGACCCATACCAATTTATTTCCCAACAATATAATAAGCCAATAGTCGTCTCAGGATTTGAACCCTTAGATATTCTCCAATCAATTTGGATGCTATTGCAACAGCTAGTAGAAAATCGTTGTGAAGTCGAAAACCAATATAACCGAATTGTCCAAAAAAGCGGAAACACAGTAGCCCTTGAAGCCATAAATAAAGTTTTCGCCATCCGAGATAGTTTTGATTGGCGTGGCTTAGGTGACATCCCCTATTCAGGATTAAAAATTCAACCTGAATATGCCCAATTTGATGCCGAACTTAAATTTACCATTCCTAATCTTAAAGTAGCCGACCATAAAGCTTGTAAATGTGGAGAAATTCTCAAAGGAGTCTTAAAGCCTTGGGAGTGTAAAGTATTCGGTACAGCTTGCACACCAGAAACACCAATCGGTACTTGTATGGTATCTTCCGAAGGCGCTTGTGCAGCCTATTACAAATACGGCCGACTCTCCACCATTGCCAAAAGAACAATCACCCAAAAACCAAAAATAACTCAAGAACCTCTCCCCGCCTGCGGCTTCTCCTCAGACTAATAATACTCCGCGTACCTCTGCGCTTCCCTCTGCGCCCCTTTGCGTTTAAAAAAATTTTAATATGAATATTTCCCCCACAAACCCAATCCAAAAAATAGAACAAGTCCGCCGTCGCCAAGCAAAAGTGCAAGACACTCATATAACTCTCGCACATGGTAGCGGTGGTAAAGCCATGCGTGATTTAATAGACGAAATCTTTGTCAGCAATTTTGATAACCCAATTCTCTCACAACTAGAAGACCAAGCCAGCTTCAACCTAACCCCTCTCCTCCAACAAGGAGACAGACTCGCATTTACAACAGATTCTTATGTTGTAGACCCGTTATTTTTCCCCGGAAGTGATATAGGAGAATTAGCTATAAACGGCACAGTTAATGATTTAGCAGTCAGTGGTGCTAAACCTTTATATCTAACTTGTAGCGTAATTTTAGAAGAAGGATTACCAGTAGAAACCTTGCGCCGTGTCGCAGCCAGCATGAAAGCAGCCGCAGAAAAAGCAGGTATTCAAATTGTCACTGGTGACACAAAAGTTGTACATCGAGGTGCTGCCGATAAACTCTTTATTAATACTGCTGGTATTGGTATCATCCCGCGAGGAGTTAACATTTCCGCCCACAATATTAAACCTGGAGATGCCATAATAATTAATGGTGAAATAGGCAATCATGGGACAGCAATTTTAATTGCCCGTGGGGAATTAGCCTTAGACACTAATATTGAAAGTGATTGTCAGCCGTTGCATAGTTTAGTAGAAAATATTCTCCATGCATGTCCTCAAGTTCATGCTATGCGAGATGCTACACGCGGTGGTTTAGCTACAGTACTAAATGAATTTGCCCTCAGTTCTAATGTAGGAATCCGTCTCTTTGAAGAATCTATCCCAGTGCGGGAAGAAGTCAACGGAGTTTGCGAAATTCTCGGTTTAGACCCATTGTATTTAGCTAATGAAGGTAAGTTAGTTGTAGTGGTTCCCAAAGAGAATGCTGACAACGTTTTATCTGCTATTAAATCTCACTCCGCAGGGAAAGATGCTTGTATTATTGGTGAAGTTCTTTCTTCACCTCCAGGTATCGTATTGTTAAAAACAATTTTTGGTGCTGAAAGAATTGTTGATATGTTAGTAGGCGACCAATTGCCACGAATTTGTTAATCTTTAATAGATTTTATAGTATGCACGAATTTGGAATTACCCAAAATATTGTGGCAATTGTGACTGAACACGCCAAAGGCGCAAAAGTGCAGCGAGTTTTATTAGAAATTGGCAAACTTTCAGCCATTATGCCCGATGCTATCCGATTTTGTTTTGATATTTGCACTCAAGGCACTATTTTAGAAGGGGCGACATTAGAAATTTTAGAAATCCCAGGTTTAGGGCGATGTCGCCAATGCGGTGCAGAAATTTATTTAGATAAACCTTATGGTATCTGTAACTGCGGTAGCGTGCAATTAGATTTAATTACTGGTGAAGAACTGAAAATTAAAGAAATAGAAATAGAGGAATTATGTGTGTAACCTGTGGTTGTTCTGATAATAGCGAAATAAAAATTACAAATTTAGAAACAGATAAAGCGGAACATAATCATACTCACACTTTACCAGATGGAACTGTTGTTACTCATTCCCACAGTCATGGTACTCATATAGAAGCACCTCAAATTCATGCCAAAATACACAACATAACGATATCTTTAGAACAGGATATATTAGCAAAAAATAATCTGCTAGCTGCCCAAAATCGGGGATGGTTTAAAGGGCGAAATATTCTTGCTTTAAATTTAATGAGTTCTCCCGGTGCTGGGAAAACAACTCTCTTAACGCGAACCATCAATGATTTAAAGCATCAATTATCTATTAGTGTCATTGAAGGCGACCAAGAAACTGCTAATGATGCCAAAAAAATTAAAGAAACTGGTTCTAAAGTTATCCAAATCAACACCGGAACAGGCTGTCATTTAGATGCATCAATGATAGAGAGGGGTTTACAACAACTGAATCCGCCACTAAATTCAGTTGTGATGATTGAAAATGTCGGAAATTTAGTTTGTCCAGCCTTATTCGATTTAGGAGAACAGGCAAAAGTCGTGATTCTCTCCGTTACGGAGGGAGAAGATAAGCCGCTAAAATATCCGCATATATTCCGTGCTAGTGACATCATGATTCTCACAAAAATCGATTTGCTACCTTACCTGCAATTTGATGTTCAAAAGTGCATAGCTTATGCTAAGGAAGTAAATCCCAAAATTCAGATTTTTCAGGTTTCTGCAACTAGTGGTACTGGGTTAGATAATTGGTATAAATGGCTAACTCTATCGTTATAGTAAAAACTCTGCGCCCCTCTGCGCTTTCCTTAGCGTACCTCTGCGTTTAAACTAAAACCTATTATCACAAAATTAAGCCACTGAATTACAAAATCCCTCTATGGGTTGATGAAAAGTGGAAGTATTTTTGCAAGATATGAGATGCATACTGCCATTTTCCTATCTGTGCGTAAATCCTCATGGCTAAAGTTGAAGAATTGACACCCCAGCAACTCTCTGAAACAAACCTGAAACCACGAGGGAGAGTTTATCCGAGTCCTGTCAATTGGCGCGACCAGTTTTTGTACCAATTGATATTAGATAGATTCAGTGACGACAATGAACATCAAAGGGAACTTTTTGACCACACCAATCCTTCAAAATTCCAGGTTAAAGACAAAGCCGACTGGATGGCAGCAGGGACAAAGTTTGTTGGTGGTACTCTTAGGGGAATACAGCCAAAACAATTTTTCGATTTGTATAGCGAAAACAATCTCGCTGGAGAATACCGCCAAATTGGCACATATCATGTCTCCATTTTGGATGATGATGATATGTCATTTCGTACTCATAAGCAGCGATTTGCTGCAAACAGTAATGTACCTAATCTTTATGAACAAGTTGCTCATGCTGTCGGTGTGCAATTAACTACGCCAGGAATTCCTGCTATTTATTATGGAACAGAACAGGCTTTTGATGGTAATGAAGGTTATCACGATAACAGCATAGAAGATGGAAGCTTTGCCGAAGATAGATATTATATCAAAGAAGCAATGTTTGGCGGTGCTTTTGGCGCATTTCAAACAGCAGACTGTCATTTCTTCGATATTGACCATCCTACCTATTTGCGAATAGCTGCGATCGCGCGGATTCGCAACAGTCACGATAAAATTGGCAAAGCATTGCGCCGTGGACATCACTACCTGCGCGAAACATCCTTTTATGACTCCCCTTTCTCGATTCCCGGACAAGGCGAATTAGTTGCTTGGTCACAGACTTTATTTGACACAGAAGTGTTAATGGTGCTGAATACCAACGGCTTAGAAAATCGCGGTGCAGAAGTGACAGTAGATACTTACATGCATCCTCCAGACTCGACCATGACTTTTTTATACAAAAGTGATTGGAGTGATTCATATTTACGCTACCCACCGCGCGGACAAACTGTAGCTGTACAACATCATGACGACCGTCGCGCAACTGTGCGAATTGATTTGCCTCCTTCAGGAATGGCGATTTTGGCGTAAGCAAACACCAGCATTTGAGCAAAGCTTTGGGATAAATTTTTACCAAAATGCTTTGCTCCTACAATTACTAAATATCTCCATTCTAATTTTTATACGATTTTTCAGTAAATTTTTTTAATGACCATTAAAGACTTCTATTCCAGTATTCCAATCCTGTAATAATAGCTTCTTCTAGCCACTCATTGAAGCGCTTCACCAAGTTATCTTCTTCATCTGCATAAGAAAATTGGAATGGTGATTCTGTTAAGGCTTGAATATCACTAATATTGCGATCGCCTTCTTCTGTATCATCTCTGTGATAGGCACATACAGAACATACAAGTAAGCCTAAATATTCGTGTCCCAGAACATGAAATGAAAGCAAAATAACTGTAGGTGTGTCTACTCTAATAATCAATTGCACCCAACTGTGATAACTTTGGAGATTAGCAAAGTAACCTTGCTGTTTTGCTGTCTCCACAATTTGATAGCGATGATAATATGAACGCTCATCCCCTGCTGAAGCTGATACTGTAAAAACTTGAGCATCTCGGACTAAATTTTGTACAGATAGCTTAATTTCTTCAGAAATATTTTGCAAACGATTCGATGCTATATCAAACAGATTTTCGGCAAATCTCTCAGATTTTTGACATCGTTCTTGAATTGATGCTAACTGACGCTGTTTAAGTTTATCAGTAACAGATGCGAGAATAGTACGAGTCTGCCTTGTTTCTGACAGGATTTGTTCTGACAAGCCCAGACTGCGGATAAATGACTGTTTCTGACTTTTAGCAAACAAACGAATCAAGCCAGACAATTCACCTTTATCCGCTTGTTCTAAAGATGCGATATAAGCTGAACGATCATCACGGGTAAGTACAAGAGGGAACCATCTAGCCTGAATAAAAACCAGGCTAGCAAGACAGCGAGCAACTCGTCCATTTCCATCTTGAAACGGATGAATTTGAGTAAATCGATGGTGCAGCCATGCAGCTTCTACTTCTGGTGCAACTTGGTTTTCTTGATGCTGATGATGCCATTGAATAAGATTATCCATCTCAGATGCTACCTGTTCTGGTGGACAGTACTCATAAATAAAACCGTCTGCTCTCAATGGATTATTCGGCTGCTTTTTCCAATCACCTCGGATCAGAGGAACACTAATAATTTGTCCTGTAGATGGAACTAAAGCTTCTGTATTAGTCTGATTTCTCGTAAGCAACTGATGCAATTCTTTGACATAAAACGGCGTTAGAGAACGTTGACCACCCACAAAATCAAATAATCCCTCAATTGCCATTTCTTGATCCTGAATCAAAGCTACAACTTGCTTAATAGGTCGGTCTGTAACTCCATGTGGGATTAGTGCCTCATTTATACCCTGCTCAATGAGCAATCGGGTAATACCTTGGGGAATTGTGTAAAGTCGCTCTATAATTCCGGTTTCAATTGCTATTTCTCTGCGCATCTTTTCCATAAAAATCTTGAATGCACCAGAGTTACGAAGGCGGTCAGCTTGTTCATTCCAGACAGTAACTAATGGTGGTAGCTCAGAGCTAGCCAATTTTTGCCAATCTTGCGGTAAATTATCTATAGGTTGCCAGCGCATACACTCTGAGTTATCTAAAATAACAAGAAAATACAGACAATATTGTAACTCTTCTAAAATTGCAACACCCTGCACTTTAAAAGTACAGGGTGTAAAACAGCTATATTTTTTGTGATTCCCAGTTTCTATTTACCTCAAAGCCAATCTCGATAAGCAGATATTTCATTTACGCTGATTTCAAACGGCATCCCCTTGCCAAATGGCGGATAAACGCGGATTTTACCATTGCTAGCAAACCGCTCTAACCTATTACCTAACTGGGCAATATTGCTGACTATATGCCAGTAAGATACTAAGTCAGGACAGTCAACAATTAATGTTAGAATGGTAGCATTTGTTGTGACATACCACTGACAATTAGATAACAGGACTCGCGTAATGCGATCGCAAGCTAGATAAAAGCATCTACCAGTAGATTGTTCTAGCTCCATTTGCAGCATTCCATCCTCTTTTGTTACCTCAGATGGAGGTAAATCATCGGGAGGAAGCAGGTATAGTTTAGAAGACATAATTTCGCACCTCTTGGTTGTAGCGCGTCAAACTCTCCAGGTTTTTTTGCAAATCCGCAGACGAGGGTTTGAGTGCTAACGTACCTAAATTTAATTCGTCTTGAAATTTCTTGATTTTGTCTCGACAAGTCTCCACATCACCGATAATTGAATTCTCAATCAAATAATCTTCGTCGAAACAAATGTTTGTGCGATCGAATGGTTTTTGGTTGGGATTCGCACTATTCTGCAATACTTCAGCCGTATTAGCTTTCATTTTCTGGCTAAATTGGCGGATGAAAGGTAATGCCTCACTCACTGCTTCATCAAATGTTTTGGCAACATAAAAAAAGCGTGCCAGTACGAAGTTTTCCGCACCACTAGAATTTAAGGCTCGATATTTAGCAACAGTATCCTTCAATCTCTGTAGGGAGAATGGCGGCCCACCCATCAAGCTGAAGGAATGTTTAGCAGCAAACTCGATACCATCATCGCCGCCAGTGGCAACATACACTGGTACTTGACTCTGCAATGGTTTTGGGTAAATGGTTAAGCGATCGCATTGATAATACTTGCCATTAAATGATACATCAGTTTCATATAACAGCTTGTGAATCAGTGCGATCGCCTCTAGCATCCTGGGACGGGATTCACTTGGGAGTGTCGCAAAATGCTTATTTTGTTGGGGAAAGGGGCCGCCTTTGGCAACTCCAAATAATAATCGTCCATTGCACAGGTTATCCAGAGTGGCGATATCTTCCGCTACCCGAATCGGGTTATGGAATGGCAGTAACACCGCCGCAGTGCCTAATTGGATAGTTGAAGTCAGCACCGCCAAATGTGCCATTAACAGTAACATAGAGGGGCTGAGATTGGATTCACTAAAATGATGCTCACTCACCCAGGCTGACTCAAAACCTAAACTTTCTGCCTGTTTTATCAGCGTGACTTGCTCAAAGATGGCACGACGAGCATCTTGGTGATGATTATCGTAATTGCAGAAAATTCCAGTTTTCATTACTTGCGTTAATACTTTGTGCTGGCTATTCTAGTGGTCGATAGGTTCGTAGTAAGCACGCTTTGTGCTTAAATATTTGAGGACTAAAGCCCCCACTACAAACACCTTTACTCCTCTCAATTAATGCGATCAAAGACTAATTTGCAACCCACTGTAACTCCAACCATAAACGTGGGTTATTGTGTTTGATGTTCGACATCGGGTCGCGCAATAATCGTTTGGCATTCATGCAGACTACTTGTACTAGACCCATGCTGTCTGCTACTTCTCTGAGTATTTCTTTGTGGGCTTGCACACAGGAAATCATTTCGTCAGAGCAATAAATTCCTATATATTGCAAGCGTCTCGCAGGTCGTCCCCAAAAACAGGTAATGACTTTCACATAACACCCGTCTAGTAATTCTCCAACTTTTGGGTAGTAGTCATTGAGGACTCTTGTGAATTCTTTGGCTAAGATATCTTCAGCAATCATTGGAACTGATATTTCTGTAGCGTCCATCACGCTATTTAATATAACATAATTTTATCAATAAAATATGACAAAATAGCCTAGCAGGCTTAAATAAAATATTAAGTATTACAAAAAAAAGAGGCATACATTGTTTAGTATCACCTCAGATTTGCGTAAAGCATCTTTATATTTAAATATCAAACCGCAACGCGAGAGTCATTCGTCTAAGGAGAAACCACGCCCACCCAACGGCTTTCTCAGGACATCGCAAGTGATGTGGTTTTAATTAGCCTGACATCATTAGTTTTTTCGCCCATAAAGGACAAGGTATGTACAAAAAACTCTTTATCAAAGTATTGGTTTTAATACCCATAGCCTTGACGCATAGAATGATACTGTTGGCAAATTAATAGGGAGTCTAAACCATCAGTCCAAATCCATTTTAATTTCTTTAATTTCAGTTCGTTTCAACGCACTTTAGCTATGAGCAATCAATTTATTGCAGGGCGGGAAAGCAACGCCAAACCGAGGTTTTAGGGATGGGGAGTTTAACAAGAAAGTAAATTGACCAACAGTCTCATGAAATTTGCAGCTATACGAGACTTTATCCACGCAGGTGGGTAAATAAACAAATTACTTGAGCAAATTGTTTTTCTTAGTCAGGGTAGGCGAACTACCCTGCGGGAAGCCGCAAAGCGTCTATGTTTGCAAGATTAAGCGCGATTTCTAATCGACAGGTATATTTGCAAAGGTGAGATGCTCCCAAATACTCTAATTATGAATTCAAAGAAAATGCATTTAAATAGCAATACAGTTCAGTTAAGGATTTTTGGTACTGATTTTAGACCTGTAGAGACGCGTTAGCGTAGCGGGACGAAGTACAATTTCGCGTCTCTACCAAGGTTTTTGAGCTTAACTGAACGGTATTGATTTAAATAGCATATCTTAATATTGAATTCTAAATTTTGTCTTTTTAATTATTATCGAGCATTACGTTCGCAAACTAAGACTTCTGCTACAATATCCGGCACATTTACAAAGTCCGTAAATCCTTCATAACCACGGATTGGTGATATAAATGTGTAGTTTGGATCGCACACCCCATTGTCATATACTTGAATAAACCATCTATCGGGAAATCCTTCTACACCTAATTCTACAGTGTACCAACTCTCACCAATCAAACGAGAGTTAAAGATTGTAAACCATTCCCGATTCTCTTCTGAAATATTCCAATCTGCCATCAGCAGTTCTAAAGCTATTTGTCCTGCATCCGTTGAAGTCAACAGCATTTTTACTCCTTATTTGCGGCTTCAGTGTTTGCAACTTCAGGATTGGAAACTTCCGGGTATAAACCCAATTCCTTAGCTAGCTCACGCGCTACAAAAAATAAGAACTTAGCACCATCTTGATTGCCTTCATGGGCAAACATAGTTGCTACTTGTAACATGGTTTCTACAAAGCCAGAATCAATCAATTCTGGTTTACTTTCCAAAACTTCTGGTTCTTGACCATTAGGGCATTTTAGTAGCTCATCAATCAGATTGAAATACAGTTGTTGGCGTTGTTCTGACATAGTAAGCTTCTTGATTTTAGTGAATTGTGAATTAGTTACTGTTCGATACTGTGCTGCCAGAGCCTTTCCAACATTTCAACTTGTTCTTTTAAAACAGCCGCACGATGAACAAGATATCTGTCGTAAAAAAGAATCCCTAACCCAACACAAATAGGGGTTAGCAAGAAGAACCATTGTAGGATTGTGGCAAATTTATATTGTTCAGCAACAGTCAGCATTTGATGAATCACATTACGGTCAGAGGATTTAATGTTAGTCTGAGGGGAATGTGTACCCTCTGTCCGGGGAGCCAAGATAGGAGCATTTCTACTAGTCTTGTTAATTTCGCAGGCTAAATTCTGGGATTTTACTAACTCCAAATGTCGTTCCCAAACTATGCCAAATACTACTACTCCTGGAGAAAGCACTACTAATGTAACTACGCAAACTGTGAGAAGATTTAAAAGTTTGGCTTTCATCTCGGCTCTCCCTTGCTAGGTAGTATGCACTCAGCAAGAAAATATCTTTTGCTGTTTATCTAAAGTAGTTATATATTTCTACTTTTTAAACAGGTTTGATATTAAAATATGTGTAAA
The DNA here is from genome assembly GCA_020829485.1 of Nostoc sp. CHAB 5834. The sequence goes on from JAIVFU010000005.1 coordinate 49,247, forward strand.
TGGTAGTTTTACAATCGTTAGTTGCCAGTCATTTTTATAATTACCACTGACTACTGACCACTGAAAAGTTACCAACCTTTTCACAAAACGTAGGATTAATTAGTCAGAAATAACGCACTCAGATTCAGAGAATGTGATTTCATCTTCCTTTCAAAAGAGAGATTAAGAAGTCCCCCCTAGTTCACTAAGCTTTCGCTCAGGAATGTTGGGGGGTAGAGGGGAATCTCTGCGTAAATCCTATACGATTTATATCAGCCGCTCTCCACAAAACAGTTTACCCTAGCCCTGTTAAGATTATTAAATTCATTAGAATAGTACTCAAAGCCCGTAATCCCTGCCTGATAAGTCTTACAAAAATTAATTGGGGTATGGGTGCTAGTGTTTTTAGGATGGGGTTCTAGTGTTTACGAGGTGGGGTTCTGGTATTTATGCACTCAACTTCAAAGCAGTGTAGGCAATGATTAAGGACTGTTTTTGATGCAAATTTCGGCAAACAAAAACTGCACTCAAAAGTAAATATCAATGTCTTTTGATAAAGATAGACTAATAAATTAGAAAAAACAATTAAATGTTTAAAAAGTAAATCATATTTCTATAACAAATAGGAAATAATGGTAAAAATTATGCGTATATACATAATTTATGCCCAATAAGCAATAGTCAGCAATTCCAAATGGTAAAATACAAGTATGGCAAGCTAGCCTTCTGCTGAAGTGAGAATCAATGGGAACATCTGATAAAGGTTCTTCCTAAACTTTCATATTTTGTGGTTTAGTTAGAATACATAGTATATGCACTCATTGACATTAAACTGCAAATTAAATACACAAAAGCTTATTGTTATAAGTAAATACTCTGTACTAAGATTTAGGATTTTAGGAGTTCAATAATGCGGATTGCTCAAGACATAACAGAACTGATTGGACGAACTCCTTTAGTTCAACTAAACAAGATTCCTCAAGCTGAGGGAGTAGTAGCAAGGATAGTTGTCAAATTAGAAGGGATGAACCCAGCAGCTTCGGTGAAAGACCGCATTGGGTTAAGTATGGTACTCTCAGCAGAAGCGGCTGGTTCAATTGAGCCTGGAAAGACCATTTTAGTTGAGCCTACCTCTGGTAATACAGGAATTGCTCTGGCAATGGTAGCAGCAGCGCGTGGCTACCGTTTGATTTTGACAATGCCAGAGACAATGAGCCAAGAACGACGGGCTATGCTTAGAGCTTATGGTGCAGCTTTGGAGTTGACACCAGGCGTTGAAGGAATGCGGGGAGCTATTCGCAAAGCTGAAGAAATTGTGGCTAATACAAACGATGCTTTTATGCTGCAACAGTTCCGCAACCCTGCTAATCCCAAAGTTCACCAAGAAACCACCGCAGAAGAAATTTGGGCAGATACAGACGGGGAAGTAGATATCGTCATTGCTGGGGTAGGTACTGGTGGGACGATTACTGGGGTTGCAGAAGTACTCAAACAGCGTAAGGGGACTTTTAAAGCGATCGCAGTTGAACCCAGCAACAGCCCAGTTCTCTCAGGTGGTGAAGCCGGGCCACACAGAATTCAAGGTATTGGCGCTGGATTTATCCCCGATGTTCTCCGCCTAGAATTGGTTGATGAAGTAATTAGAGTCAGCGATGAACAAGCGATCGCTTATGGGCGACGTTTGGCAAAAGAAGAAGGCTTATTGTCTGGGATATCCTCTGGTGCAGCTTTGTGTGCTGCTATTCAAGTAGGTAAACGTCCAGAAAATGCCGGACGTTTAATTGTAATGATTCAACCTTCCTTCGGCGAACGTTACCTCAGCACACCCATGTTTCAAGACTTATCCTTAGAAACTGCTGGAGTGCGTTAAGCAGAAAACCCTTGTAGAGACGTAGCACTGCTAGGTCTAAAGAATGTAGAGACGTAGCAGTGCTACGTCTCTACATTCTTTTTCGGAGATGTCTAATGCTTACAGCCACCTTCCTTATGGTGTTTATGCCCATGATCGTTACCGTGGGAACAGCCTTGCAAATTCTCCTTCATGAGATTGTCGCTGATTTGTTGCAAGGATTCATCCACAGCTTGTAAGCCAATCCAAGCATCAATCTTTTGGACATCAAATCCTACCTCGCGTTGTTCGCCTACTTCTAACAAAGGACGGCGAATCAACAACGGCTCTTTCAGCATCAGCGCCAAAGCGGTTTGTTCATCCACTTTTTCTGGAACCACCTCGCCAGATTTTATCTTGGGAGCGGAAGGATTAAACCATTCGGCTACGGGGCGATCGCCAAAAAATGAACGCAACCGCTCAACTGTCCAAGCTTCTGTTAGCAGATTGTATGGTATCACCTCATGACCGGCAGCTGTTAGCAAAACTTTTTGCTTAACACCACCTTTACAGCCTGGTTTGCTATAGAAAATTACCCTTGCCATGCAATTATCTCCTAATTACTCAATTGTTTGTAGTTGGCACTTTAGCGCTAAAGCGCCAACTACGAACTGATGAAATTAATCCTGACGATTCCTAATTAAAAATTCCTAGCTTTATGGCTAACTGAGTCAAATTCAAATCTCTCATTTGGATCAGTTTCGCCATAGATATTAAAAGTCACAGTTGGTTCCTCACCCACTGCTTCTACGCTGTGAATTGCATCAGGAGTAAAGCTAATAATGTCTCCTGGAAATAGAGTTACTTCTCCAGTCTGTTCAATTTTGTCTGGGAATTCTGAGCTAGAGGTGCATCGCCAAAAACTATTTTTTTCCTGGCCTTTTAACACCGCCACTATTCCCCACGTTCCATGATTATGAATGGTTGATCGGGTTCCAGGTGCAAATGTTACTGTTTGCACCGTCAACGGAAAACCCAATTCATCATATAGGAGTAAAACAGAGCTTCCCGTTTTGGGCGAAGGTTCTAAATATTGACTCCGCACCCAGTAGGAATTTACTATCAAGCGCCGGACGAGCATTCGGATTTCTGGTAGACAATTGGTTTCATCATCCGCATTATTGAGAACATCTTCGATCTCGGTTAAAAACCGATAAACACGATAGTTTTCTCTCAATAAATCCCATGCTCTCACAGCTTTACAGGCTTGATGCTGACCATCCCCTGTTAGCAGCCAATCCCTACCTTTCATAACTTTTAAATTGATAGCTGAGAAGATTGGATGATCAGGATCGGAGAGACATTAGGAATCTTATTACCTCCAGGAAGTTTAGTAGGTATGGTGATAGGAGGAAAGATAGAGTTGCTATCAGTAGCTGCTCCTAATAAGGAGTAAGAGGAATATGATGTGGTAGATAACCAATTGTTCATGATTGTTCACTAAAAGGGAATTGGGAATGGGGCATTGGGAATTGGCAATTGGGAATTGGGTATGGGTTATTCTCCTTGTGTCCTTGTCTCTCTTATTTACCCACTCCCTACAGACGCGATGAATCGCGTCTCTACAAGGCACATCGTCTTGTCGAGATGTGCATTGACTAATTAATCATCTTCTTCTGCTGGACGTGTCAAAATATCCAGGAGAATACCGGCTCCAAAATCATGCTTTTCGTCTATCTCTTTGACTTTGGTGCTGATTTCTTTTGCTTGTTCGATCGCTCCTAACTTTGCTAGTACTAATCCAGAAGCAGCATAAGCATTTAAGTACAATCGAATTTGTGGGTCTTCTTTGCGATTGACTAATATCGGCTTAAGTTGCTCCCAGTCATCAGGGAAGTTTTCTAGTTCTTTAATTTTATCTAATAATTTGACTGTTGTTTGTAGTGCAAGAGAATAATTATTCTTATAATAGAAAAATCTATATGCTGCTACCAACACATCTGTATTATCACCACTTTGTGCTAAAGCTTGTTGAATATATTTTTCTGATTCTGATGTGTTCTCCCAGCTTTGTGCAGCTAAAATTAATAGGTTTTTGATGTCATCTGGAACCTGGAACCATGAAAATTTGTTTGTATCAAGTTGCATATTGGTAACTGGGGAGTGGGGAGTAGGGAATGGGGAGTGGGGGAGATGAGGGAGCATTCTATACCCTATTTAAAACTTACAATGAGAACCTATACTAAGGTAAAGACAAGAATAGCAATAGAAAGTAGGAAGTAGGAATATTCACCACTCCCTACTCCCTACTCCCCTTTAAAACAAAGTGAGAACGTACACCAAGGTGAATAAAACAATCCAAATAATGTCTACGAAGTGCCAGTAAATTTCTGTCATTTCGATGAAAGTATGATTGGTTGCAGAATATTCACCAGGAAGACGCGATCGCCACAATGCACGTAATATCAATAACAGTCCCACAAAAACGTGCAAACCGTGGAATCCTGTCATGATATAAAAGCAGTTGGCGAAGACGTTGGTAGTCAGTCCGTATCCTAATGTTGAATATTCATAAACTTGACCACCTAAGAAAATTGCCCCCATGATTGCGGTAATTGCGTACCACAGTTGCATTCCCTTGACGTTATTCTTTTTAATCGCCGTATCACCGAAGTGAATGACGAAACTACTTGACACCAAAATAATGGTGTTAATTGTCGGCACAAGTAGTTCTACTTCGCTTCCTTCTGGAGGCCAAACTGCTGTAGTACCCCGAAAAAACAAATAAGTGGCAAAAAATCCCCCAAACATTAGGGATTCAGAAGCGAGGAACGTCAACAATCCCCAGACTCTTAAATCTGGATGTTCTTCGTGTCCTGCACTGTGATCTTCGCTTGTAGTTGTAGCTATAGTCATAGATTTTTTGACAATATTATCTGCTGCGTCTGTTGTGGAAGCTTGAATGAAGAATGAAGTCTGAAGCGGCAAAATTCTCATTCTTCATCCAAAATCCTTGTTTAACCAATTCACAAAAATCCTGATACATATAGATTTCTCGTAGGGGCATGGTATTGCCCATAGGTGTCAACTTAACGTGAAAGCTGTGTCCCGCAAGGAACTGAAGTTCCAAGAATAATAGCGAAAGTCATCTGAAGATGACTAAATATATATCCAAAAATCTTTAGTCTACTTGAGTAGACTTTAGCTAAAAGCCAAAGAACTTTAGTTCGAGGCGGGCGAGTCAGCTAACAGTTAAGCTACTTTTAGCTTAAGTTGACACCAATAGGCATTGCCATGCCCTTACCAGCGTATTTGTATCATTATTAAAGTGAAATGGTATTAACTCTTCACTTGTTCAAGAATTCTCAAAATTCCGAGTTCCGAGTTCCGAAGCTGAAGTTCCGAGTTCTGAAGCTGAAGTTCCGAGTTCTGAAGCTGAAGTTCCGAGTTCTGAAGCTGAAGTTCCGAGTTCTGAGGTTGAAGTTCCGAGTTCAGAACTCGGCCTTTCTAGTTCCAAGCTTGAAGTTCCGAGTTCTCAAATCAAATCACTAGAAATTGTAGTCAGCTTGAGAGCGATCGCATTACTCACTTTACTACCTAAGCACTAGCTTCCGGTGTTGCAGATGGCTGCACTTCATTACTATAACCATGACCGTAGTCATAAGGGCCATGAGTTACAACCGGCAACACTTCCCAGTTTTCAATTGCAGGTGGTGAGCTTGTTGTCCATTCTAAGGTCAAACCTTGCCAAGGATTATCACCAGCCAAAGGCCCTTTCAACCAACTGTAGATCATGTTGATGGTGAAAGGAATTACCGATATCGCCAAAACAAATGAACCAAAGGTACAAATTTGATTGAGGTCGATAAATTGGGGGTCATACATTGCCACTCTTCGCGGCATTCCTTTTAAACCCAACTCGTGCATGGGTAAAAAGGTCAGATTAGTACCGATAAAGGTAAGGGCAAAGTGAATGCGTGCCAAGCTTTCATTCAACATTCGTCCGGTCATTTTGGGGAACCAGTGATAAATACCGGCGTAGATGCCAAACACGGAACCGCCAAACAGAACGTAATGGAAATGTCCTACTACATAATATGTGTCGTGGACATGAACATCAAAGGGGGCTGTTCCCATCGTCACACCACTTAAGCCGCCCATGACAAACATGGACAACAAGCCAATGGCGAAAAGCATCGCACCTGTGAAGCGGATTTTACCACCCCAAAGGGTAGCAACCCAAGCAAAAATCTTCACACCAGTGGGAACTGCAACTATAAGAGTGGAGATAGTGAAGAACATCCGCATCCAGCCGGGTGTGCCACTGGTGAACATGTGGTGTACCCAGACGAACAAACCGACAACGCAGATGGCTACACTAGAATAAGCGATCGCTTTATAACCAAAAATTGGCTTACGGGCGTGAACTGGAATTACCTCCGACATGATGCCGAAGATAGGCAGAATCATTAAATATACTGCCGGGTGAGAATAAAACCAGAATAAGTGTTGATAAATTACAACGTTACCGCCTGCATCTGGTTTAAAGAAGGAAGTCCCAAAGTTGAGGTCGAACAACAGCAGAACTAAACCGGCTGCTAATACAGGTGTGGAGAGAAGCGCCAGGATGGAGGTTGCCAAGATTGCCCAGCAGAATAGGGGAACTTGATCCCATTTCATGCTAGGAACCTTCATCATCAAAATGGTGATCACAAAGTTCAGTGAACCCAAAATTGAAGAAGTTCCCACCAAAACGATCGCAAGTATCCACATAGTTTGAGCGATTGGCGCTGTCACCAAACTCAAAGGTGGGTAAGCTGTCCAACCAGATTGGGAACCGCCAAAAATAAAACTACCTAATATGAGTAATCCTGCTGGTGGGTTTAACCAAAAGGCGATCGCGTTCAGCTTCGGGAAAGCCATATCCCTAGCACCGACCATCAACGGCACTAAATAGTTACCAAATCCGCCAATAGCGCTAGGAACAATCCACAGGAAGATCATAATCGTCCCGTGATTGGTCATGAAAGCGTTATATAGATTGGGGTCGAGTACGTCTGCTTCTGGTGTTGCTAATTCGACACGGAGAGCAACAGCCATCAATCCGCCGATAAGATAGAACACAAACGCCGTCACTAGGTATTGAATACCAATAACCTTGTGGTCAACATTAAATGTAAAATAGTCCTGCCATTTCCACGCCTTCGGATGAGAGGTGTGGCCAGCCACCATTTCCGGTTTTCCTTCTGGTGGAGTATTCCGTGGAAATTCTACCTGCGTCATATTTTTATCCTTTGTCCTTTGTCATTTGTCCTTTGTCTTTTGTCTTTTGTCCTTTGTCTTTTGTCCGTTGTCATTCGTCAGTTACCAATAACTAATGACCAATGACTAATGACCAATGACTAATGACTAATGACTAATGACTAATGACTCTAAAGTTGCTGCACTAATTCCCATATCATGGGTGTGAGGAGCCAGAAACTCTGATGTTGATAAGTCGGCTGGATTAATTGCAACGACTTGATTTAAATTTTGCTGTTGAGCAATTTGGTTTTCTGTCCGCCAGCTATTATATTCTTCTGGTGTGTGGACAATTACTTGTGTCCGCATTGAACCGTGATAACCACCGCACAACTCAGCACAAACTACGGGATATGTACCTGGTTTGGTAGCAACAAATCGTAGTTCGGTAGGGATACCGGGAAGTGCATCTTGTTTCAAGCGGAAGTTTGGAACCCAGAATGAATGAATTACATCTTGTGCTGAAAGGTTGAGTTGCACATCAGCACCGACGGGTATGTGCAATTCCCCAGAGGTAATGCCACTATCAGGGTAATTAAATATCCAGGCGTACTGTATGCCTTTGACATCAACAACTAAGTCGGCTGGTTTGTTTAAAGTTTGAGGAGACGCACCAATGCCAATTGTCGGCGCAGTTGTTGCTTCAGTATCGCTTAATGTGGCTGCAATAGCACTCCCCGGTATATGAGCAACATGAGCTGCTGAATGAGGATGACCGGCAGGCTCAAAGCCGCCCATTCGGTTAAAAACATCTACACTGTAGATGCCCAAGCCGAGAACAATTACTGTTGGGATTGCTGTCCAAAAGATTTCTAAGGGAACGTTGCCTTCTACTCGCACACCATCGGTATCATCACCGCGACGGCGACGAAACTGAATCAAAAAAAGTACAATTGTTCCTTCTACCACTAAGAAGAGTGCGATCGCAATGGTAAACATGACGTTGAAAAAACCGTCTACCAAAGGCGCTTGTAACGATGCTTGCACCGGCATCAGAGTGTTATTCTGACCAATCCAAATACTGATTGCTGTAACTACTATCCCAGCAACCAGAGTCCATAGTGAAACAGGAACTTGTTGCATACATGCTACCTGTGTAAACAGTCTTTAAAGGTACGATTTTCTGGTATTAGGTATTTAGGCGCTGGGCATTCTTATTTATTCCCCATTCCCTACTCCCTATTCCCCATTCCCTTTTCACTTATTAACTTTCTAACGTGCAGCCATAAAAAAAGGGGGAAACTTCCAGATTTTTTCCATATCTTTCCCCCAGAAACTTACAAATTATATTTCAACTCCTATGAAAAAGGTAGCCCCCTGCTCCCAGAAAAGCTAGTTGTTCCAAGAGGGCACTGTTAGACCTAATATTGATTAGGCTATATTAGTAGCAAGTTTAAATTTGTTAATAACTGACATTTTGCGATTTACGGATTTGTTTACTGTGAACTTTTTATTAGTTACAGTAAATATTTAGTATTCCCCTCAAGTTACCTTGCCTAGCGTATTTGCGCTTTATACAAACAGTGCCTCCTTGAATTAACAACAATCTTGACTAACTTCAAATACCTTAATTATTTACTGCAACATGGGTGTAGCAATTCTTCGGACAAATCCGTGAACAAGCTTCACAACCAATACAGTTTTCTGGAGAAGTAACTGCCATTACTTTCCGTTCAATTTCTTCATCATCTTCATCTTCTACAAATTCACCTTCTTCATTGAGGGCTTTCAAACCCAGCACATTGTAACCGCATACTTTAACGCATCTGCCACAACCGATACATTTGTCCTTGTCAATTTCTTGAGCGAATTTTGGTGTCCAAGCCTTACCGCCAAATGTCAAACCTGTTAGCTGTGCCATGAATAATCCTTCGGCAATTTTGCCTTTCAATATGTTTGTGCATTAATCATCATATTATCCTAATCCTTTATTCGTTTATATTCAAAAGTTACTTTTTAGTCATCAAATTCCGATGACATTGAACACAAAATTGCATTGTTTTTGATTTCAAATCATAGATAAAAATTATTGATAATAATTGTCTATTTGTAGAGAGCTAAAGTAGCTACTTCCTACTGTGTATAGATAATTATTATTTCCAGCAGATACAAATATCTCTATAAGAGTGATGATATTCTTTTTCAAGTATTTTTTTAATTAGTCAAATAAATATATCTAAACAGTAGTGATTGATACAAGAATAAATGTTTGTAAGTTACATCTTTATATATGCAGTATGTATTTTAAAAGCCAACAATTTTTGATTTTCCTTTAATTAATATATTTAGATAAATGATGAAAAAAGAGATTATTCTTTTACATCAAGAAAGTAAAGTTAATTATGAAGGAACTGTAAACTTGGTAGCAGAATATTATCATGCATTAAATATTAAAATCATTAATAAATCAGATGAAATCTAATTACAACAGGCTTAAATGTTTTCTAAAAGCACTTTATGGTTAAAGGTAAAATGTTCATTGAGGTAGATTTTCAATAAATATTAAGATTTTTTTTAAGCTCGACACGAACAAATTAATCATTATTTTTATGAAATGTATAGTTAATAAATAAGTTTTATCCGGCTCGGTTTTAAAGCCTTAAAGAGCTTCCAATTGGATGCGAAAAATATGGATGTGGGGAGTAAGTGTGGTGAGAAAAGATTATTCTCGCCATAAAGATAATGTGGTAGCGAGTCATGAATAAACAGGACTCATCCAGGGGAGACCTGAGCCAGACATCTCAACGATTAGAGTGGGAAAAGAGCCAAATGCCTTATACAATTCCTAACAACAGTTGCGTTGGATGTGACAACTGCCGCCCCCAATGTCCTACGGGTGCAATCAGAATAGAGGACAATGAATACTGGATTGATCCTGGTCTTTGTAATAATTGTGAGGGCTATTATTCAGAACCACAATGTGTAATAGCTTGTCCAACTAATTCTCCGATTCCTTGGCAGTCGAAAAAGGGAAGATGCAAAATAGAACCGAGAGACGCTAGCAGTTTAGACTTGTTTTCTAACGGCAAGAACAATCCATTTGCTTCCGCGATCGCTATTTGGGAAGCTTGTAATGTACTAGCACAACGCACATCACTACATTGGGAAACCGATGAAGAAGGCTATATCAGTTACAGCCGACAAATCAATCAGGGACGAGGTGCGATCGCTTTTCACATCCAAGATCCATTCAAAGTTAACGACAAAGCCACAGATTTAGCAGCAATTGAAGGGCTTGACATCAGAGCCGCTTGCATACATCTAATTTTTGCAGCTTATGCTACAGCCTTAGATCAACCTTGGGAGCAAGAATTTGCGATCGATGAGCGACAAATCGAGAAATATTTGGGGATGGAGAAACGCAAAGATTTAAGCAAAGCTGCCAAACTAGCTTTAATGAAAAATCTTGTCCAGCAAGCTTGCTCTTTAATTATCTCCATTGACTGGCCTCAACAAGGCCGAATTAACGGATTCTCTATTACAGGTAGCCGCTTATGGCACTTAGTAGATATTCAGCACCATTTTCAAGAAGACAATCTTGGATGCAAATATCTGATTGGGCTAACTTTTAAAGTAAAAGCAGGTTTATGGGCGCAATATTTCTTAAACAAACAAGCATGTAAAGAGCGAACCGCATTCTATCAATACGGCAGTCTTCCCAAAACATTGCTAACCACAGTCATGAGCATTTGGCAGCAACATGAAGGCGCAGTCCGATTAATGCTGTGGTTGCTGTTTAAAACCAAAATGGGCAAGGAACAACGCATTACTATTCCTACCTTGCTGCGTATTGCTTACGGAGAAGAAAAAGTTGCCCTTGCATCCAGACAACGGGAAGAACGCAAACGTCTGCTGCGAACTTTTGAAAGCGATTTAGAAATTCTCAATCACTATGGAATGAAACCACTTTTCGATCCAGTTACCTACCCACCAGAAATTCAACCTTTATGGGCAAAGTTAGTTGATCTTCCAGAAGATCCAGATGAAGCATTAGAATTTTGGACTAATGACGGTGGTGCTGAAACTCGCCTCACAGACACAGGCCCCCGTGGTAAATGGAATCTCTTAATGAATGCGCGGATTTTAGCTTTTGAACTCCCACCAGAATGGGAACAGCAAATCTCAGAATCGGAAAAAAAGAAAACAAGAACTGCTAAAGCCAAAAGGAAGCCTAAAGCTACAAACGATTTGCTGGGTGAACAGATTTTGCAAGCGCGAAAAAATTTGAATCTTTCCCAAAGAGAATTAGCAAAGCTTACAGGTAAAAGCCAAAGCTGGATTCGAGATATTGAAAATGGCCGTTTAAAAGCTAAATCAGAAGACCAAATACTTTTAAGAAAAGTCTTAAATATGACTTAATCTTGATTTGGAATTTAAACGCAGAGGGGCGCAGAGGGAAACGCAAAGGTACGCAGAGACTTTGCTACGTATTTGTGCAGCGTTATCTAAATACAGCAATACTCCGCGTACCTCTGCGCTTCCCTTTGCGTTCCTCTGCGTTTAAAAACTCTCCTCTTTTAAGTACTATAACTCATCACCTTACTAGAGCTAACCCAAAGACTACCCACAGCATATTTAGTAACTACCAACTCTCGTGTAGCATTGCATGAACTCTTCAGTTGTTGAGTCTTATTTTCATCTTTCACAAGTTTAGCCTGGTAAGTGTAGAGAGAACCAGAAGGTTGTTCAAAACTTAGCTCACCCAGAATAGTATTATTGTCTAAACTTTGCTCCAAAATTTTGCCTGCAACTTTGTAATTAAACCAATCCCACCCATTGCAAAGCATTAGCTCTCTTTCCAAAACCTGAAGTGCAGTAGGCAGAATTCCCCAGCCTCGATAAATTTTATTTAAACATTGAATATCACCAGTACGAGTCAAAATCGATCTAAATGAATCTATATCTATACGACCGTAATATCTTCCTTCTGGTAAGTCTATAATTGTTGGTGCAAAACGATGTCCGCCAAAGTGTGATGATTTCCAAATTCGCACATTATCTAAGCACAAATCAGCATTCTTTCCTGTAACATTAAAGTAAAAAGGAGCGCCATATCTGGCACAACATTTATCATGGCTACCGTGGGTACAAACTAAAATATCTCTATTTGTACTAGTTTCTATCTCAGAATTAGAACTGATACCCCATAACCATTTTTGGACAACTGCTGCTACTTGCTCAATATTTGGCAGCTTAAACTCTTTTTTCTGGTATCCATTACTTAGCCCCTCTTCTTTTTGATAAATCAGAAGCGTAGTGTAATTTACCTTGTGTGATACATCATTAGCAATTAATAGGAATCTAATCGGTAGATTAGCACGCTTCACTTCCTCTACCAAAATCCTCAAATTCTGGGGTACCCATTTGGAATTAAAGGCTTCTGATGTCCAAGGTAAAGGACACTCAACTAAAATATAAGTTTGATAATTGGTGGCGCTACCAATAACATCTTCTCCTACTTGCTGTGAATCGTCAGAACAAAAAAAAGTATTCATCTCGCTGTACTCATTAGCGTATTTTATGGACGAAATGTATTACAAAATACAATTGTGTTCTTAGCTACAATATCCTTGGCTAAAGGAGATAAAAAAGAACAATATTCATTTCCCAGTTAAAACTAGGTATCCACTTTATAACATCATTACTGATCGAGGTCTTTCCGGTTAATAAAGTCTCCACAATAGAGATAAACAGCATCAAAATAGATTTTTCCGTATGCGCGGCGTTAATTTTGTATCTAGTTTTATTGTTATTTGGTATCTTGTAAATTTTCACTTGCTGAAGCTCGGCTTTTCTGAAGTTGGTTTCTTTCGCAAAATCAAATATGTTCAATCTTTTGCGTAGATGCATTAGCGAAGCGGTAGCGACGTTCGCGTAGCGTCTCGCAGAGAAGGAGCGTCAGCAGCTTGTCGTCAGACATCGCTTAGGAGTAACAGGCAATCAACCTGCTTACAATATAGATGTAGCTGATATTACAATCAAAAATATTGCTAGCAGCAACATAGTTATTTAAAGTTTTGCTGAATTTTTTACATAGCTAGTTACAGTTGTTGTTTTTACATATAAACATATAATTTTATGTTGCTTTTGCGAGAAAGATATTCCTAAAACTAGATGCGAGAACACCTGATAAACAGATACTACTTTAGTAAGCCAATACTGTTTTAAAACTTTTTTATCTGCTTTTAATGTAATTATCCATGTATACATATTGAGAATAATTGTCAATTAGCATAGAAAAATAAAGACAATCAAATTGGGGGTAAACACTTTGTGCCCCGTACTTTATACAGGATAAGTTAATGAGCAAAACTAGTGACTAATTATTAGCAGCGTCACTAACATCAACAAACCTGGTATTTACCTTTTACCTAATCTAACTTCCTGAAGCTCATGTCAGGGTTTGATTATATGTCTCTGCCTTGACTGTAACTGAACTCAATAATAAATGCAAGTATTTGAGAATATTTCTAATTTTTTTAACGTTTTTCGCCTCTAGAAGGTTAGTTAAATCAAGGTTAACGGGCGTATTAATAGCGGAAATAGCTCACTTGAGCAAGCATTGATTTTTTCAATACAATAGATAAAATTTTGTAATTGTGACAAATTATTGCCAGTAATAAGTATGGCGATCGCATATTTCTTTTTTTATGGAGAATTGAATCATTTTTTACCACGGCATCATAAGCAGATGAAAATCTCCCATTTTTTTGAGGAGAGAGCCTCAATTAAGGACATGATTGAGTCCTTGGGTGTCCCTCATCCAGAAATTGCTTTTATAAATGTTAATGGTGAATATGTAAATTTTTCTTACATAGTTTCGGATGGAGATACTATTAATGTTTATCGAATTTATGCTAGCAGGACTTACGCAAAATTATCAAAAAACGAACCGCAAAGGACGCAAAGGACACAAAGTAATAAGAGTTTGAGAGAGTTTTCGCGTAAGTCCTAGCTAGGTCTACTATTATACCAAGCGTTTCGGTTATGCCAGAACCGCTTAGTATTATCCGTTTTGTTTTAGATATCCATTTGGGGAAGCTGGCGACATCTCTACGACTTTTAGGTTTTGATACTTTATACCGCAATGACTACGAGGATGAGAAATTAGCCCAGATATCCTACAGCCAAGAGCGGATTGTCTTGACTCGTGATAAGGGTTTATTAATGCGTAGTTTGGTAACGTATGGGTATTACGTTAGAAATACTAACCCTCAACAACAAATATTGGAAGTACTACAACGCTACGACTTGTTTAAATTAATCTCACCATTTAAACGGTGTTTGCGTTGCAATGGATTATTAGAATCTGTAGATAAGCAATCGATTATTGAGCAAGTGCCAGAAAAGGTGCGATGCCTGCGGCGGCAAGCTACGCAGGTTGATGTATTCCAGCGTTGTCAAGACTGCGTAGTTTACCGCCGTAGGCATCGCATTTATTGGAAAGGTTCACATTATGAACGGTTACAACAGTTTATTGATGGAGTGCTGGACTCAAGAACAGGTGAGTAAGTCAATAATTATCAATCCAATTGCAAGCTGCTTGCACCGGGAACGTTAGCAAAATCGCCAACATTTTCTGGGCTTTCCTCCTGGCGATTAAAAGCATTATGAATGGGATCATCTTCGATCTGTCCACTAATTTCTTCCGGTTCCAGGGGAGCCGCCTCCTTAGCCTCATCAAGATTGATAGAGCGAGGAGGTTCTTTGGCGTGAGACAAATCAATAATTGGATGTTGTTGCTCGGAACTCATGAGTTTCTAAAGAATAATGTGGTTTTCTCTAGTGTTAAATGTATCTTGAGCGCAAACATCTTTCCTGAGAAAGAAACCATGTTTTGTAATGGTATAGATAGAAGGAGTATAAAAGACTGTGACAATTATCCTAGCTCTCGATTTTGGCGGAACTAAGCTGGCGGCTGCATTGGTAAATATCGGTTCAAGAAAGTGGTTGCGTTATGAACGTCGTCTCTCGCCAGCCAATGCAAATGCTGGTACTGACTTGGAAATTATGCGATCGCTAATTTACTCTTTGCTGCAAGACACAAAACCTGCTGCGATCGGTGTCAGCTTTGGCGGCCCTGTAGATGCTTCCACGGGGACGGTGCGACTATCTCATCATGTGGCTGGATGGGAAAATATTCCTCTCAAAGGTTTGTTAGAGGAAGAGTTTGGTGTGAGTGTTGGTGTAGATAATGATGCTAATGTTGCTGCTTTGGGAGAACATCGTTTTGGTGCTGGACAAGGATACGATAGCCTGTTTTATATCACTGTCAGCACTGGCGTGGGTGGTGGTTGGATACTCAACGGCCAGCCTTGGCGAGGTGCTGGTGGGATGGCTGGCGAAATTGGACATATTGTTGTAGATCCTGCGGGGCCAGTTTGTTTGTGTGGGAAGCGGGGATGTGTGGAACGTTTAGCTTCGGGGCCTTATATGGCGCAAAATGTTAGGGAAATTTTGGAGAACGTAGACGCGCTAGCGGCTTCCCGGAGGGTACCGCAGAGGCGCGGAGGACTCAGAGATGGAGAGGTTTTGAGAGGTTTGGTGGGGGATAATTTAACGTTGCTGACGGGGCAGTTGGTAAGTGAGGCGGCGGCGGCTGGTGATGATTTGGCGAAGGAAGTTTTGCACAAGGCTGCTTGGGCGCTGGGTGTGGGTATTGGTAATGTGGCGAATTTGATGAATCCGCAGCGCTTTGTGTTGGGAGGCGGTGTGACGAAGGCGGGGGCAGATTTTTGGCGGGTGGTGCGTCAGGTGGCGCGGGAGACGGCTTTACCAGAGATTGATTTTGAAATTGTGCCGGCAATGTTGGGGGATGATGCGCCTTTGTGGGGGGCGGTAAGATTGGCTGAAATCAGGATGGCTGAATAAGGTAGATCACAAAAATCACTGAATCACTGCTGTAGAAAACTTTTAGCCTAAATATTTATACTTCCTTAATCCAGACTAAATGCGTTAACAAAATTTAGAAATTATCGAAATTCTCAGATAGCCATTGCACAAATATCATAGCCTTTTGATATAAGTCATATACTTCTTGGGCAGTCTTATCAATTGTATAGTTTGCAAAGTTTTGATGAACTAGACAATTCCTTATATTGCCTAACTCTAAAAAAGCTTTAATTGCGACATCCAATCTAGGCTCTTTTTTTATTTTTTGTAATAATTGATTTTTAAAGTCATCACCAAATAATCCAAAAAATTTATTTGCATTCTTGGCATCCCATTCAAAGTAAGTATGATATTGCCTTTCAATTACCTTCCGTTTAACTAAAGAAGTTATACACTTATCATTACTAGTCTTACGTTCAACAAAAGCCTGAACTATTTTACAAATTTCTTCCTCAAAAAAGCTTGCTGATGACAACAAAAGGGATTTTTTAAAAGTTACATCGAATTGACTGGCAAAAGATATTTCTTTTTGCTGGTTCAGATATTCGAGTAATTCTAAGTTATCTTTATATATGCGATCAACAATAGTCTCTCCCATTTTACCTCAAGATAGTGTTTGTTCACACAAAATACTCATTGCTCTTTCAAGCCTTTTTTTTACGTTTTCTTTACTTGTTGTTTGAGATTGAATAGCTGTTATAAATTCTGCATCATTTTTTAGCGATTCAAGCTTTTCAGAATTTATCTTTCTTTCTACTAAGCGTTGTTCTTTAAATGCACTGCTGCATTGAGCAAAAAATACAGCTTCAAACATAGATATATTAAATTTCTTCGTTGTCTTTAAATAAAAAGCTTTTTCAGGTAAATTTGAACAGGTTAGTAAGAAAGAGTTGAATAAAATTTCAAGATAATTTATTTGTTCTTTACTCAATTTATTGCATTTTCTAGAAAAGTCATTAAGAAACTTAACCATTGAAGATTGATATCCTTCCCATTCCATTAATATTGCAAATCCTCTCAACAGGGTTTCAATATCTTTCATATTCAAGTCTGGTTCATTCACACCAATGATTTTACGCCACTCTGGAAGAGTATTAAGTTTGTAGAGCATCGTATAAAAGTCTGAATAGTAAAGACTCATTCGTATTTCTTGAGGCTTCAAATTGACACCGCCAGAATTAAGTCTATTAAATATTTCATATATACATGAATCATCATTTTCAGGAAAGTTTTGCTTAATAAAAACATTCCGAATAGTTCTTAAATCAAAAGCAAATTTATATTCAGCAAGTGTAGAATAATTGAGTTTATTTAATTTATTTGGTTGTTGAGGTGTATTTACGGGTAACTGTAGATTGAAACTTGTAAAATATTCATCATCATTAAGAACATTGTCAGGTATTTTACCATTTAGTTCAAAAACTCTCCTCAGAAAATTTCTTTTATCTTTTTTTGGAAATCTTTGCTTTATAAAATAAAAAATGGACATCAACCGTTGCTGTCCATCTATTACAAGAAAACTATTTCTTGACTCTTCATACAGAAATATTTGTGGAATAGGTAACCCAATAATAATAGATTCAATTAATTTTGAAGCACGTTTAATATCCCATACATAGTTACGCTGAAAAGCTGGTATCTTAATTGCACCAGACTCCATAAAATCATACATTGTTCGAGTATTAAAATCATTAGGAGATGTTGTTATCTCATACTCATTTATCGTGTATGATTCTTCCTCTGGGGAGTCATCATAAGATTCAAACCAATTTAACGTAACTTCAGAATTATCCTGCATCTGCTACTTAAATAAATCGAGCTAATTAAATTAACTTTATATAGCGCTTCCTAAGCAACTGAAGTACACCCAAATCTTTTTTGCCAAGGTTAGTAGCTTTGAATACGTACCTCATTCGGTCAGAAACCACTATACATACTTAGCTTACACAAGTAAGCTAAGTATGTATAGCTTCAAACTTTTAGTCTGAAAGCATATAAAGTCTTTGACATGAATTATAGTATACATTTATCTGCTGTGTAAATACCCCATATTTATTTGTCTCAATTTTTGCTTTAATTTATTCGCTTGACTTTACTAAATCAAAACCAAATTATCCCGGTGAATCACAGTTTCCACACCCGCATAACCTAAAATTGCGGAAATTTCCCGCGAATGACAGCCGCGAATCTTTTGCAATTCATCGCTGTTGTAATTTACAAGTCCTCTAGCAATTTCGTTGCCGTTGGTGTCACACAATTGCACAGCATCCTGTGTGCGAAACTCTCCTTCTACTAGCTTAATTCCAGCTGCTAATAACGATTTTCCCGCCAGAGAAATTGCCGCGATCGCACCTTCATCTAAATACAATTTACCCGCAGGTAAAAGTCCGTAAGCTATCCAACGTTTACGCGCCGAAGTTGGTTCAGGTTGCGGTTCAAAATGCGTCCCAATAAGTTCACCCTGGATAATTTTTTCTATATTCTGGGGAAATCGCCCTTGGGTAATTACGGTACGAACTCCAGCAGCGATCGCAATTCTCGCAGCCGAAATTTTTGTCGCCATACCGCCAGTACCCCACTGAGAACCTTGGGAACCTGTTTGTATCTGTAATTGAGCTAATTCTTTAATGTTACTAACTAAAGCGATCGGCCGCGCATCTGGTACGGAACGCGGATCGGCTGAGTATAGTCTATCGACATCGGTAAGCAAAAATAGCCAATCTGCTTCTACTAGGCTGGCAACCAATGCCGAAAGAGTGTCATTATCGCCAAATTTTAGTTCGTCTATTGCTACGGTATCATTTTCATTGACTATAGGGATCACTCCCAGTCCCAATAGTTCCTGAAAAGTGTTGTAAGCGTTGAGATAGCGGCTGCGCTGTACCAAGTCGCTACGAGTCAGTAATACTTGAGCGATCGCTTGTTGCAAGGTAGTAAATAAATCATCGTATATCCGAATTAACCTGCCTTGTCCAACTGCTGCTACAGCCTGTTTTAGTGCGATCGCTTTGGGACGTTCAGTTAAACCCAATCGCGCACAACCCACGCCCACAGCCCCAGAAGAAACCAAAATCACCCGGTGTCCTTGGCGTTTTAAATGGCAGAGTGTTTCCGCCAAGGTAGCAATGGTAGAAAGTGCTAATTGTCCCGTTTCTGGTTGAGTTAGGCTAGAAGTACCGATTTTGACAACAATTGTTAATGCCATCTTTGAATTTTAGATTTTAGATTCAGATTAAACATCTTGCAATACGGTTCGGTTAAGAAAAAATAGCTTGTGAGTTACAGGGCAGTCGAGTTAAAATTTTCTGTAATTTACCAGCCATTGCCCTTTCTAAAATCAATCGTAATAACATCAGGAGAGTCAATCAAGATGATGACGATCGAGAGATTAGAAGAAAAATTGCGACAAGCAATGCTCGATAGTGATGTGCCGATCTTAGATGAATTAATTGCTGACGATCTTATTTTCACCATGCATACAGGTCTAGTAGTCGATAAGCAATACGATTTGGATGCACATCGTAGTGGAATGCATAAGTTTACTAAGGTCGAAATTGACGATCAACAAATTCTTAATTATGGTAATTTTGCTGTGGTCGCAGTTAAAACATATCTGGCGGGAATTCACGATCAGCAAGCTTTTTCAGGTACTTATCGCTTTACTCGCGTCTGGGCAAAGCATCAAGATCGATGGCAAATAGTAGCGGGTCATGTTTGTCAATTAGTTTCTCTTTAACGAACTTTGGGGGTTTAAGTCCCCTGTCTCTACAGGCAGGGCTATTTCATTCTATTTTTAGGACAGTTTTTACGAATCTTTTTGAGAAAAATAATAATTTAGCCTAGCAACCTTTTTGGGCTTTCCTATACGTCGAACTCACGTTATTTTAAATTCAATCCAAAATCCAGAATTGTAAAGCGCCAATCCCTCTATAGTGAAGGTTGACGCTTTACGGGTTTATATTTATTTTGTATGCTGTAGGGTCTTTTTTGGCTGACCCCAAGTTATTAATGCTTATGATCCCAGATTTTTTGATTCCAGTAAGATTCTTTAATCATTTCTTTAGATTTACTTTCCTGACGATTTATCAACTTTTGTGAATCTTCCTTTTCTTGGGGGTAATAGAGGCTCCCAGAATTTCAGATATCCAAACTTCAAAGTTGCGGACAGGATGAGAGCGCAAGGCTGCGTCTGCATGGATAATCGGTTCAACTAGAATGGTAAACATCCCCAGGCGATTACCTGCGATGACATCAGTAAATAAGCGATCGCCTACCATCCCCACTTGATGCACTGGTAGATCCATTCCCCTAAGTGCTGCCCTAATTTTGCGTCGGGAGGGCTTGGCTGCACCTAAGTAGTAAGGTAGATTAAGCGATCGCGCAATTCCACCAATTCGCGCTTCACTCAGATTGTTACTCACCAAACACAATGCAGTACAGGTGCGAATTTGCTCCACCCAATCTTGTAGTTCTGGGGAAGCCAGCCCTACTCTAAAGGGTACTAAGGTTTCATCTACATCCAATACCAGCCCTTTAAGCCCGTATGTTTGGATAATATCTGGTGTTAGGTTCAACACTGAACCTTCTAAAATCAAGTCAGGCTGTAAAAGATTGTTCCAGGCCATAATCAACAGTGAAATTTAAGTAGCTCTAGACAAATGAGCATAACCCAATATAGTTTAGTTAGTCGAACTCGATTCTGGTATCTCTCTCTGAACACTTTGAGATAAAATCCCTAAAATCTTATCGATCTCTTTGATGTAATAATTACTCAAATCAATAAATATATTGTTTTCTTCTAACTTCAAAAACTTCCAAATATCCCCCGTTGTTACCGCGCCATAAATTTTACTAATATCATTTCCTTCTTGTTGATTAAACAATTGTGCTGCCAACATTGCTGCCGCACATTCACCTAATCCACCTTTAATATTTTCATTTTTCGCTTCAATAATAACTACCACAGGCACATTAATTGTTAATTGCTCTTTAGCACGACTGATGATAAAATCACAATAACCATTTAGACCTTTTTCAACATCTACATTAAAATCTGTTCCCGAAAATAAACTAATTGGATAATTAGCCCTGCGTCTTACCTCTAACAATATCGGAGTGATAATCATTTCTGAACGAGCTTTTTCAGTATTAATTGCTAAAGCCAGTTCTGTCGTTTCTTCTAAAGAATTTATGAGTTTATCGCTTGGCTGTAAAGGTTCGATGTCGGCACATAAATCAGTTTGTTCATCAATTTGGATGCTGAATGACTTTTTAAATTTACTTAATGTAAAGTCGTTATAAGCCATTCTCAGCACCTCATACCAATTTTGGATTTGGCGTTCGCGTAGCGTGTCGGAGACAAAAGTTGTAAGGAGGGTTTCCCTCCGTGGCAAACTTTTCAAGACGGATAAGAAAATTTAAAATCACAACCAAAATGCTTTTTCCCAAATCTTAAACAATACTAATTGTCCCAATTTAGTGTCAATGTTTCATCGCTTCCACATTTAATGGGACATGGTAAGAGTTGAAGGAGATTTTGATTACAATGAAAATTCCCAATTAAAAAATTCAAAATGAAAATCTAACATTTTGAATTTTTAATCTTATTCCACTTCATTAAAAAGATGTTCCTCTAACAGAGGTTGCACTTTACGAAACTCCTCTGGAGAGAGTAATTCAGGTTCACCTGTTTTTGTTATCCGTGCAAAAAATAATAGGGGATCGAGGGGTGTATAAATTGCATACTCCTGATCTTCATCATAGAAGCTAGCGAGTAGCTGTAATTGCTCCGGATCTAAATCCGCCTCTTCGTCTTCGATTTCTAAGGTGAAGAGTTCTGATTCTTCAACAGGCGGTAAGTCACCTGCAACAGTCAGAGCATAAGCTGTGTTCTTCAATATCAGGTTCTGCTCAGATAACACAGCTTGGGCAGTGGCAAAAATTTGCTCAATAATGCTGTCATCTTCTACCAGAACCGCTTCTTCTTCCTCACCGTCACCTTCCCAAGAAAAAATTTCTACAGGGGAGTCTACAGGAAGAAGTAAAACGTATTCTTGTTCATCGACTTCGAGGGAATGCTCAATGTAACATTCGAGCGATCGCCCTTTGTCATCGGTTAAAGTGATGGAACCCGCATGAGCGTTATCATTTTCTTCAGGAAAAGGAGAGGAAAACATAGCCGAAATGTAGAAATTTAATAAATACCAGCAACTTTGAAAATCGCTTAACTATTTAATGACATGTTATGGCAACCAAATAGCGTTATACGTAGATACAACTGCTGGCTAATCGTTTTCAGAATATCATGTTAAAAGGTATCAATATTCAATAGCCGCAACTGAACTGTGGGAGTTGGCACGCTTAACATCCAACCATTGTTGTAAAATCAAAGCGGCTGCCTTGCGGTCAATCAAACCTTTATGGCGTGAGGGGGAGCGGTTCTCAGCTATCAGCAATTGTTCTGCTTGAAATGAAGTTAAGCGCTCATCCATATATTCCACAGGCAGTTTCAGTGCTTTCGCAAGTCTTGTAGTAAATTTTTGAACTTGACGCGCCTGAAATCCTATTGAGCCATCCATTGAATAAGGTAAGCCCATCACCAGGATTTGCACCTCGCGTTCATTAACTATTTGCCGGATTTGTTCGACATCCTGCTCAAAAGATGTGCGCTCAATTGTGGTAATCCCCGTGGCAATTAAACCCGTGCGATCGCACCCGGCCACACCAATTCGCTTGCGACCGAAATCTAGTCCCAACGCTGAAATAAAAGGTTTTGGTTGCTCTTGGGATATCACAATTAATTCTCCTGCTGTGCATCTGCTGATTCAGAAATCGGTGATGCTTCCATGCTAGGATTTTTTACCGAAAAGTTAATCGGTTCTGACAAGCTTTGCAGTGCTTTATCTGACGATGGCAGTTGTCCGGGTTGTATCCATGACATTCCACCTGGTATCGGTTTACGTGCTGGTTGTAAACCTTGTAGCATATCAGTCCACTGAATTCCTTCTAAGGAGACGAATTTAGACTCTCGTAGCTTGTGCCATACAGAGCGAGACATAACTAATGTATGTTCTATGCGTTTTGCCCCAATTCGCTCCAAATATTCTTCTCGCTCTGCCTGATAGTCTGAGGAAGCGAGTTGTAACCCTTGCTGGGGAAAATCTTGGGCAATACGAGCCAGTTGAGATAATAATTCTGGATACAGCCAGGTATAAGCAGGATGAACAGTCAGCGTTGCAACATGGGGAACTTCCCCTTTACGGTCAAGTTGCACCTGAAAATAGCCGATCGCAGCTTTGCGTTGCGGTTCAAATACGTAACCACTCACTACTTCTGTTTTGCTCACCCATTGCATTACTGCATCAGTTAAAGCACCAAACAAACTGGTTTTAAAATCGCGGGTGTTACGGTCAAAAACCTGACGTACCAAAGGTGGCATTGATGCCGTATCTAGTTGATATAGCAACTGGGCATCAGCATTACTCACTGGCAAAAGGTTGGGTAAGTCTGGCTCTGCTTGCGCCAATTCAGCCAGTAACTCTGGGCCAATTTCCCAGTACGTCATTTCTGCCAGACGCTGAAATCCATTTTGCCGATATAGTGCCAGCGCCTCAATATCATTGATATTAACTTCCAGTAACCAAGTCCGAGCTTCCAGAATCGATTCAAAGCAATGACGCAAAAGTTGCGAGCCAGTTCCTTGTTTATCGACACCACGCTCTAACAGCACTTGATCGATGCGCCAAGTGCTGCGTGTCCGGTTAAAGGGTGACACTTGAATCATCCCTAGAAGCATCCGCCCTTGCTCTGCTATGTAGGCACAGAGGCGATACTGTAGCGGGTTAGGAAACCAACTCAAAAATTTGAGTAATCCATACCAGCGACGCAGCATGAGCATTTGGCTGATGGCAAAACCTGCTCCCTTGGGAGTGAGGGCTGAGAATGACTCTTGAGTTATGCGCTCAATTCCGTCCAGATCCCGGTATTGGACTGGTCGGATAACAACGCTGAGGTTTCTGGGAAGTAATGAAGTCATTTTTATTCGAGCCGCTATTTAGCCTTAACTAACTGCTCTTCAAAGGAACTGCTGCAATAATATTAACTGCTTTTTGCCCCTTACTATTGCACCAAAAGGGTGATTTTAGTAACTTAATACTTAAAAAAGCAGAAAAAGCAGACTTTGTAAGAACACCATTGGCATTAACCCAACAACATCTGCCTTATATTTTATTGGAATTTTGATTAAAATTTGTATATATTTACAGCCCTTGTCGAGAAACTAGCTTTTCAAAGTGGGCTTGGGTTTGATGGAGTAATTGCTGGCGACTATCTACCAGTGTTTGCTTCAGGGTTGGAACAAGATTGCGAGCTTGCAGAGTCATGTGAAGTTGCAGGTTGGCGACGTATTCACTGAAATCTTGATTCACTTCATTTGCGCCCGCATCTGTTAATAAATTTGATTCCATTGCCACTGTGTTCTCCTGTGTTAATCCTGTGCTGTCTCTCTTTATGAACAAAAACTATCACGTTATTTTGACTAACTTCTTAATTTGCAATGAAGTTTAACGCTTATAGCGGGATAGGGATAGGGATAGCGATCGCAGTAGAGTTTTTCTTTGCCCCTTAAAATCTCAAACCAACACCACCTTGTACAGAGATAGCTGTACCACCGCTATCACGGTAGGCATCAAAAGCAATGATGGCGTTGCCAAAAAGCACAGTATTGCTATTTGGGATCATATAATCAATGCCCGGTTGTAAAGCAAAACTAATTTTGTCGCCTACAGGAGAAGATCCACCACCACCAGCCAACACTAACCCAGCACCCAGGTAAGCATCAGCTTGCCAATTAAGGGGTAAATCGTAGGAAACCGTTGGCACAATTGCCGTATTATTACCAATTAACACTTGGGCACGCAGTGAAAGTGGCGCTTCCAAAAGCTTGTAGCGACCGGCTATAACTCCCCCCAATTGGAGACCATCAGTAAAACCAAGAGTGGGGCCTATACCGATATAACTGCCGTATGCTACTTGAGCTTGTGCTGGTTTAGCACTTGCCAGACTCAAGACCAAGCCAGCCCCCAAAACTGAAACCAAATATGGAATAAATTTCATAACCGAACTCCTCACACCAATTAGTCATTAGTCATTAGTCATTGGTTATTCGCCTTGTCTCCCTCATCTCCCTCATCCTCCCCTGCCCCCTGCTCCCTGCCCCCCCTCCCATTCTACGGGCAACTAGAATGAATGCCTCCTTGAGTACAAATGTATGCTACTTGCTTAGGATCTAAATTTTTAGCTTTAGAAAAATCAACTCCTTGAACTACGGCAGATACTGAGCCTAAATCTGGGGTTTCTACAAATTGCTCTGCTGGATCTTGTTTACTAGGAGCGAGAATTGCCCCCTTAAAATCTGCTCCGGCGACATTTGCCCCCCGTAAATCTGCAAGACTCAGGTCGGCATTTTGCAAGTTAGCGTTTTCCATCTGGGCAGAACGCAAAACAGCACCAGCTAGACGAGTGGCGCTCAAGTTAGCATTGTTGAGATTAGCACGATCCAAGTAGGCTCCTGATAAATCTGCCCCTTGCCAATCAGTGTTAGTTAAATTTGCAAAGGATAATTGCGTTCCGATGGCAGTGACGCGACCTAAACGGGCAGCGTACAGATTGGCTTCGTTCAATTTAGCGTCACCTAAATCTGCTCCAGTCAAGCTAGCTTTTTCCAAAACAGCGTTTCGCAGATCGGCTCCTACTAGTTGGGCGCTGTTGAGTTTAGCTTCATATAGACGTGCGTTGGATAAGTTGGCTCTGTTGAGAGTGGCGCGGCTCAAATCGATCCGGTTCATCAAGACGCGACTGAGATTAGCATCAGTAAGATTGGCTTGCTGCAACTGAGCTTGGCTTAAATCAGCCATTACATCATCATAGGTATCCCAGCGTCCATCTTCACCCACGCCTCGAAAGCGGCTACCTTTAAAGCTGGCTTGGTTAAGATTTGCAGATTTAAACTTAACTCCTGATAAATCAAGGTTGTCTAGTACCAAGTTGAAGAAGGAAGTTCCTGGAGTCCCGCTTTGACCTAATTGGGTGCTACTAAGGTCAACGCCCTCGATTTTACCACTGTAAACAGAGAGAATCTTGTTGATCGTCCGCTGGTTTCTTTGTAGCCGCCCTTGCCGTAATTCCCGTTCTTGGGTTGCAGTGCTACCCACAGACTCTAGTTCGCTAACCAAAAACTGATTCTTATTTTTTAGTTCTGGGATGGCTTTGGGCCCAACAGTTGTCAAAGCTTGTTGAATCGTATCCAAGAGGCTGGGGTTGGTTTCGCTAACCAAGAGATCCGCCAGAAATTTAGCGGACTGTGGGTTATTAATACCACCCATAGCCAGAATTGCACTTTGGCGTTGCTCATTAGTCACCCCAGAGTTGGAATTCAATTGGTTGTGAAGTTCGTCGAACTGTTCCCTGTTGATTTTCTCGGTTGCTCGCTGGGATTGTTGAATTTGGATATAAACTTGAGTACCTATTAAAGTTGCCAACACAGCAGTCATACTCGTAAGCCCTACCCCAAACAAAGTCAAATTAGGATTTTGCTGTATCCGCCGCCACAGATTAGGCGACTGGTTGGTTTGGGCTGCCGCTAATTCTTCTCCCTCCTGCCATTCTTCTGCTTGATCATTACCGCTAGCAGACTCAGCTTTGTTGTTAGCTAAAAGTGAGGATGGCAAGGGGCGAGTCGCATCTATTGTATGAGTGCCTGCAAGTTGATCATGCAATGCGCGACGACCCCGGCGCGACGGTAAGCCTATCCCCTCACCCACAATCATTAACAAAGATAAAAATGTGAATAATCCTAAATTAGGAAAAGCAAAGCTGTAGCGCCACAGCAGATAGGCAATGGAAATGGGTACAGTCCAACGCCCAACTCCTTCTCTAATTACAACTGCCCCCAAAGCAGGTGGTTTTCCTTGCTCGTTGACAACCCGCACTTTTAACCAACGTTTAGGAATTGTGCTACCAGTCTTAGCCAATAAATATAATTGCCACCATGAGAGAGTTACAGGTGCTAACAAGGCGATTGTCCACAAAATATTAGTCGGCCATGCCACGTTACGGATGCCATAGCTAACAGGTAAAGCCAGGGGTCTGGCGATCGCTCTTTCTGTAACTAACAATACGGGGTTAAGGGGCACTCGATTAAAATCGCTTCTAGAATCGGCATAGACACCAATGCTGAAGGGAATCAACCCACTTGTAACCACTAATGTAATTTCAGCAGCCCAAGCAGCAAACCGCCTGCTTGCTAGCAGCAGCGAATTGGCTCTTTCTGGTTGTTTTGACTGATCAGATTGATTACTTCTTTTGACAATTGGTGTCGTCATCGCATAATTTCCTTTGACATTATTTATACGCCGTGATCGGCACAGTTAAAATAGACTAAGCTAATCGGCAAAAAGTGAAATAGAATTTTGGAGCTATAAGTCAGGAGCCATTTGTATCATGGCTCCTGACTTTCATAACTACGGGTATGCAAAATAAATGCATATCAGCTTATTACTTACGTTGAAAGCTACTAGACACAAAAATTTTGTATCCAACATACACTAACACTGCCAAAAGTGCCAGACTAATTACAGATGCAACCAGTTTAAACACTGCTTGCAGCATCGCCAAGCCTACTAGCACCGTCACACCCGAAACTACCAGCTTTTTTGTCCCAGATAAGCTGTTGAACCAAATCTGAAATCGCTCTAATTGCAAGTTAAACTTGGCAAAAACAGATGCCTCAGTCTGTTTTTGCTCTTGTGGTTGGGGAACCACTTCCGGCGAAGAATTAATCTCTGCCTCTAGCTTGTTGAGGCGACGCTGCAAGTCTTCTTCTCTTTGAGGATTCATCAATCTTTTCTACCTCAGCTATGTCACTTATTCCACAACAGGCCAACAAATTCTATTTTTGGTGGTTGTCTTAGTGATTTTAGCTAATGTCTGTGTGTGCAATACCTTTCTGGGCAGTAAAAATTATGATGATTTTTGGAATTTTTGCGTGTTACGGATTGAAGGACAGAATGTAGGGTAGAATATTTTAGTGCAAAAGCGCCACCACACATAGATAATTTGCAGGATTAATGGTCTTTACACCCATCAAATCTTCACAAAAAATCCTGAAATGAATGGTATTACTTTATACGACACCTTTTGGAACTAAGACAGATTGCTGCCGTCTATATAAATGATGACCATATAACAATATTGCTCTATAAAAAATCTGGAGCATTAATGAAAATGAAAACGCTTAGGCTACTGACAATGGTTCCCGCAGCTTTGGCGATGAGTTTGGTTTTCGCCCAGACTAATTTGGCACAGACACCAACAACCCAAATTAATCGGAATCTCCAACCAGATCCACTAATTTTAAAGGGAAAGTCTGGGGGAACTGTCAAAAGTAATTGTGGCAATATTACCACTGAACCTAATCAAGTTATCCAGGTTACAGAGTCACTACCTTATTTGCGATTAACAGTAGAGAGTGAAGGGAAACCAACGCTGTTGATCGATGGGCCTGGGGGACGCTTTTGTGTAATGGCAGATAAATATTCTGGAGGCAAGCCAGAACTTTCTGGTTTCTGGCAAGCAGGAACATACTCGTTGTTTGTCGGCGAACAATCCCAAGGAAAGCCAAACTTTAACTACACCCTCTCAATCTCGCAAGAAACAAAGAAATAGTCATTTGTCCTTTGCTAATGACCAATGACCAATGACTAATGACTAATCTTCCAATGATTTGGCTGGGACTTCCACAGCTTTGACATCAATTGTGCCTTCTGGTGTTAAGCGCTGAAACTGACTATTTTGTACTAACAATGACTCCCCACAGTTAGGGCACTGCAACTGACTGTTATTTAAACCTGTAAATTCATATCTACAGACGGGACACTGATCAGCAACTAAGTTACGTTGCAGCCACCAACGAAAGCCAAAAAAAGCCACAATGGGTGCTAAAAACAGCAACCCGACAATAATTAGTAAGGAATTAACCAACCAACCCAACCCCAGTGATGCTAGCAACCAAATAACTGCCAGCAGGGTAAGCCAAGGGCGGAGATTTAAAAGATTCAATTGAAATGACTTAAAGCTCATTTTTTAAATGTCGTCTTGCTCTCCTTCTAGGATAGCGATTTTAGTCATTGGTCATTTGTCATTTGTCATTTTGACTCAAATGGACTTTATTGCTGGGGATAGAAGAATTTTTTGCAAGTGGTGTTGAAAGGCATCTATGCCAAACAGAGCGATCGCTTGTTCTCGTAGCCACTCTCCATTACATCGCTGGTCATTCCCTTGAAGCATTTCTATACAAGCTGCTGCTACAGCATCAGGACTGCGGTGTGGTACTCGCCACCCTAGTTTACCATCTTGCAAAGGATCAGCTGAACCATCGTCGTCACCGGATAATACAGGCACTCCACAAGCCATTGCTTCCAGATAAACAATGCCAAAGCCTTCTTGCGAAGGCATAATATAGGCATCAGCAAGGCGGTAATGTTCCATTAATTCTTCTGTGGCAACGAAACCAGCAAATACGACGCGATCGCTCACACCTAAATATGCAGCTAGTTTAGCTAATCGGGGTTGGTCATCGCCGCGACCAATTACCAAATATTTCACTTCTGGGAAAACTTGAGCGATTTGTGGTAATGCCCGAATTGTTACATCTACACCCTTGTAAATATCTCCTGACCATAACCGCGCTACTGTCATTAACAACTTAGCACCAGTTAAGCCATACTTCTTTTCTAATTCTGGCTGCTTGGAACCAGGAGTAAATTTATCCCCATCAATTGCACAAGGCATCATCTGTACCATTTTCGGGTTTAGACTATTAGCAGCACAAGCGCGATCGCGGCTGTAACGACTAATTGTCCAAATTCCAGTTGCTGATGTTAGGGCGCGACGTTCTTGATTTTTGAGCGGTTCCCAGACTTCTTTACCGTAAGTTAGCACTGTGTAAGGAATCCCCAAGGGCTGGCAAAGAGTTTGTACTAATACTCCTAAGTTAATATGACCGCAGAAAACTTGTTCTGGACGGTTTTGCAATAGACACTTAAGTAAAGCTGCTGCCATTTTTAGTCTCCCTATTTGGGAAGACTGATTTTTAAAGTAATGAAATTTTAAGTTCTTGTCTTCAAACGGATTTAAGCTATCAGGACTATCTCGCAGCAAAAAGACTTCCGCTTTGCAAACCTGGCTCAATCCTAGATAGGCGCGAAAAATATCTTTTATATATGATTGAATACCGCCTTCGTGGGCAAAAATTTCTAAAAACACGAAGACATGATTAGTTTTTTTGTTAATTTTATCACCTAACTTGAGGTTTTCTGTCGCTGTAGTGATATGCATGTTAGGTTATTTACACTCGCGGTAAGGGTGCGATGCCTACGGCAAGGATTTCATCCAATGCACCGCTTTTTAACCGCTCTAAATCTGTTTTTACCATTTTTTCTAAAAGTTCCTCAAAGCTCACTTGGGGTTCCCAACCAAGGTTTATTTTAGCTTTACTGGGGTTAGCTACTAATTGAAAATGCTCATCTTGTCGCAATAAGTTGGTATTTAAAACTATATGCTGTGTCCAATCCAATCCGACAGACTCAAAGGCTGCGGCAACTAACTCTCTAACACTGTGCAGTTTCCCAGTGCCTATTACATATTCTTCTGGTTCATCTACTTGCAACATTAGCCACATCGCTTCTACGTAATCCCCAGCAAAGCCCCAATCGCGTTTGGCATCTAAATTACCCATTTCTAAGGTATCAGTTAAACCCAATTTAATTGATGCAGCTGCCAAAGAAACTTTACGTGTAACAAACTGAGGTGGGCGTAGAGGAGACTCATGGTTATATAAAATTCCACTACAGGCAAATAGCCCATAGCGCTGTCTGTGATGCACCATTGTCCAGTGGGCGTGCATCTTGGCCGCAGCATAGGGATTTTTGGGGCGAAAAGGCGTTTCTTCATCTTGAGGCGAAATAAATACATCGCCAAACATTTCTGAGCTGCTGGCTTGATAAAATCTGGTAGACAAACCAACCTGTCGTACTGCTTCCAAAAGCCTGGTAGCCGTACCAGTTATTAAATCCAGGGTTCCCAATGGGTCGTTCCAAGAATCGGGTACAAAACTGGGAGCCGCCAAATTATAAATTTCTTGGGGACGCAGCTGTTCAACTGCGGTCAACAGCGCCGCATTATCCCTCAAGTCTACCGTATATATTTCTACCTGATTTGCCAGTATTCCTAGTTTTGTCAAATTAGGTTGTCGATGTGGGGGTACTAATCCTACAACTCGATAACCACGGTTGAGGAGCAAATGGCTGAGATAGGAGCCATCTTGACCAGTAATTCCTGTAATTAGGGCTGTCTTAATCATATTTTGTCCCCTATTTCTTCTATCTCTTTAAGCACAAAATGGCACTTGTTGGAGAACATAAATTAAGGCTCTCAACACTGCTGACAAATCTTAACAAAAGAGCTAGTCTAACTCGAATGTTATCTTTACTGTATTCATTAATTCTTTTTATACAACAATATTCTTTATTTTACAAAATGCTCATAATAAACAAGTAATTTTACGTAAAAAACATATTACCCCAATCCAGATAATATTGAAAAAGGAGTATACTTTTATCAATCAAATAACTACATATTTGAGCAGATACTCCTTGCCTAGGCTACGCCTTTGCTCAAAACCCAAAATTGCTATAAGAACTATTGTTACCTTCCTTTATTTTTGACTGCTTTACTTTTACTTTTGTGATTCTACGGAGTATTTGACGATGAGGAGGCAATTTCTACCATCTGCACCACGCTCGTATACAACACGATCAGCCAACCGCCGCAGCAGAAACCATCCATACCCACCTACTTGCAGCGTACCTGGCTCTGGTTCTGCGATCGCATCAGGATTGAAAGGTTTTCCATAATCCCAAATTCTAATCTCTAGTCGGTCAATCCACAGATAAATGTTAATTTCAATGGTTGTTTCTGGGGGTAAAGCATGATGAGCGTGACGAACAGCGTTGGTAAAGCCTTCTGCTAATGCTAAATTTAGGCGATCAAGTTGGGTTTTTGACCAGCCAAGTTGAGACAAATGTTGCAGACAAAATTGCTCAAACCATTCTTGCACCTGGTTTAGGAGACTGAGTTCGCTCTTAACCGTCAGATGGTCTTGCTGCACTATGCTAAACATTAACTGTGACTTAAATATAAGTAAACCCAAGTTGCTAGTTATTAAATTTTGCACTATTCGCAGAATTTCTCTGATATAGAAAAATCTAAATTGAGATATTCTATGTCCCAAAAGACAAAACATGAACGATTTTGGCATTTCGAGAATTGTAACTAGCAACTTACGTTAAGTAAGTGAAAATGTTTGTATTTGATGACTTTTGGTGATTTTAAATTTTGGAATAGCTTTTCCATCCAAAACTTCAGATCCCAGATGCAATCTGAATGATTAAAATTGACGCCTGTAAATTTTTTTCAAAAGCACATCTGCATCTGCTTTTGAAACTCACAGGCGTCAAAGCACTTTGTGGTGACTAATTTAGAATAGTCCCAAGGTCAAAGATTTATCCAATGGCAAAGCAGCACCAATACCCAGCCACAAAGTTACAAGGGTACCAAAGAGGAACACTGTGGTTGCAACTGGACGACGGAAGGGGTTTTGGAACTTATTAACGTTCTCAATAAAGGGAACGAGGATTAGCCCCACTGGTACAGAACCCATTGCTAACACTCCTAAAAGTTTGTTAGGAAGCGATCGCAAAATCTGGAAGACTGGATACAAGTACCACTCTGGCAAAATTTCCAATGGTGTGGCGAAAGGATTTGCTGGTTCACCGGTCATAGCGGGATCTAGCACAGCTAGAGCCACAATCGCAGCGAAGGAACCCATGATCACAATTGGAAAGACATAAAGTAGGTCATTAGGCCAAGCGGGTTCACCATAGTAGTTGTGACCCATGCCTTTAGCTAGTTTGGCTCTTAACTGAGGATCGCTCAGGTCAGGTTTTTTCTGTGTTGACATATTGAAATTTGCTCTCCTGCTTAACTTAAATTAAAGCATTTGTGAAAGCTATCAGCTACTAGGCACTGTAGCAGGCGGCAAACAGTATTTGTCTATTTTCGGTCAGCCGCCTGGAGGGTGTCTACAGCTTTAGCCTTCAGATACAAGTGTTTGTTTTTTGGAACTTATGTAAAATTAATTTCTTGTGTTTCATAAGTTTAGAACAAACAACCTCATCTGAAAACTGACAAATGTTGCCGAGGGCTAATAGCTGAGATTACAAAGGCCCGGAAATGCCTTGTTTGCGGATCATTAAGAAGTGAAACAGCATGAAGACTGCAATTAGCCAAGGCAGTACAAAGGTGTGTGCGCTATAATAACGAGTTAGTGTTGCTTGACCAACACTTGAACCGCCGCGCAACAGGTCGGAAATCAGAACGCCAACCACGGGAATTGCTTCTGGTACGCCGCTAACGATTTTCACAGCCCAGTAGCCAATTTGATCCCAAGGTAAGGAATAGCCTGTGACTCCAAAGGAAACTGTAATCACAGCTAGGATGACACCACTTATCCAGGTCAGTTCGCGGGGCTTTTTGAAACCACCAGTCAGATAAACCCGGAAGGTGTGCAAAATCATCATCAATACCATCATGCTGGCAGACCAGCGATGGATGGAGCGAATTAGCCAACCGAAGCTTACTTCATTCATGATGTACTCTACAGAGGAGAAAGCTTCAGTGACTGTGGGTCTGTAGTAGAACGTCATCGCAAATCCAGTGGCAAACTGGATGAGAAAGCAAACCAGGGTAATTCCACCCAAACAGTAGAAGATGTTGACGTGGGGAGGGACGTACTTACTAGTTACGTCTTCGGCGAGTGCCTGAATCTCTAGGCGTTCCTCAAACCAGTCGGAAACGTTGGCCATACAATCTCAAGTTCCTAAAAGTCGGTTGCGGTTGATAAATCCCGAAGTTCTGAATCAGCGACCAAAATTCTGATGATCTTAAGCCTCGGCATCCTGTGAGTTTGCCTTTAGGTTTTCCCGTTCGATAAAGGAAAGGGGTTGCCACAGGCTAGGGTAGCAGCAGAATTGTCTACGGACTTCTCATAAGCCGCCGTTCAGACTTCTCTCCCAATTAGCAATTTTGGGATTTTAGTAAAGGCGAGTTTTGTTTGCTTGTCAGCTTTCAGCGTGCTAAGAGTCTTCAGAAACTTTACACTCTGTAAAGAAGGAATATATTGCGATCTCTTTACGCCCCTGCACAGAAAATGGTGGACACAAAGTAGATTTTATCCTTTGATGAGTGGATACAACGCATCAGTTGACTGAACAACTTGATGAGAGGAATGCACCACTTCTATAAAAAAAGTAACATAATCGAGAGATAGATTTCATCAACAACAGAGCAAGTGAGCATTTATAGGCAATTTGGGTTGAGGTGGAATTGATAATGGGGTTCATGAACAAACAAGTCTTTCGGGTTGGATTTTCATTGTTAATGGCGTTTTGGGTGGCGTTGGGTACGCTCACTCAGCCAGCGATGGCTTTGACGACGGAACAAAAGCTGGTTTCGGAAGTTTGGCGAATTGTTAATCGCACTTATCTAGATGAGACGTTTAATCATCAAAACTGGGCGGCTGTGCGGCAAAAGGTGTTAGAGAAGCCACTAACAGACTCAAATGCCAGTTATGCGGCAATTGGGAAGATGCTCAAGAGCCTCGATGATCCTTTTACCCGCTTTTTAGATCCAGAACAGTACCGCAGCTTACAGGTTAATACTTCTGGGGAACTGACTGGAGTAGGATTACAAATTGCTCTAAATCCTGAGACTGGGAAGTTGGAAGTAGTGGCTCCCATAGCAGGTTCACCAGCAGATAAAGCGGGAATTAGACCACGCGATCGCATTCTCAAAATTGAAGGCGTTTCCACAGAAAATCTTACCCTAGATGAAGCTGCGACTAAAATGCGCGGCCCCAGTGGCAGCCTTGTTACTCTCCTCATAGAACGGGACGGAGAGGCAGAAACAGAAATTAGACTGACACGCGATCGCATTGCTCTTAACCCTGTGGTTTCAGATTTGCGTGTTTCTGCTGAAGGTACGCCCATTGGCTACCTTCGTCTTACTCAATTCAATGCCAACGCCTCAACGGAACTGGCACACGCTATTTCTAATCTAGAAAAAAAAGGCGCTGATGCCTACATTCTAGATTTACGAAATAATCCTGGGGGGTTATTACAATCAGGAATTGAAATCGCCCGTCTGTGGTTAGACTCTGGTACTATCGTCTACACTGTGAACCGACAAGGCATTCAAGGTAGTTTTGAAGCCTTTGGGCCACCTCTGACGACCGATCCTCTGGTGATTTTGGTGAATCAAGGAACTGCCAGTGCTAGTGAAATTCTTGCTGGCGCACTCCAAGATAATGGCCGTGCCCAGTTGGTAGGCGAAACTACCTTTGGTAAGGGCTTAATTCAATCTTTATTTGAATTATCAGATGGTTCGGGCTTGGCAGTCACAATTGCTAAGTATGAAACTCCTCAACACCGGGATATCAATAAACTAGGTATTAAGCCAGATAAAGTGATTTCCCAAGATCCAATTAACCGTGACCAGATTGGCACGGAAGCGGATCTGCAATATCAAGCAGCAGTGGAACTTTTGAAGAAAAACTCGGTTGTGGCGGGGAAGGCGTAAAAAGTTAGGAGACGCGATTAATCGCGTCTCTACAGAAGTATGGGAATTTTTAATTTTTAATTGGAGCTTACCCCTCCGGGGAAGCAAGCTACGCGCAGCGTCTCGTAGAGAAGCGACTTGACTCGCGCTCCACATCTAGGTCATGAAGACTCTGGGGGTTGTATTTATAAACAACAGCAAAAATTTATAACGGAATTTCAATGATAAATTCTGTCCCTTCACCCTGAACAGAGTTAAAACTTAATTTTCCACCGTGGGTTTCTTCAACGATTTGACGAGCGATCGCAAGCCCTAATCCTGTCCCTTTACCGACAGCTTTAGTCGTAAATAAATGCTCAAAAATCTTTTGTTTTACTTCTGCGGTCATTCCCTTACCATTATCAGCAATGATAATTTTTATCCAATCTTCTTCTACGGAAGTTGTAATTATAATTCGATTACCCTTAAGCTGAATATCCTCAAAGCTGTGTCCATTATTCGATTCTTCTAAAGCATCAATAGCATTGGCTAAAATATTCATAAATACCTGATTTAATTGACCAGGGAAACATTCAATCTGAGGTAGCTTTCCATAGATTGTAACTACTTCAATCGTCGGTCGCTGTTCGTTCGCCTTCAGACGATGTTTCAAAATTAAAATCGTGCTATCAATGCCTTGATGTATATGAAATGGCACTTTATAATCTCTATCAGCACGGGAGAAAGTGCGGAGGCTAGTGCTAATATTTTTTAATCTTTCACACGCCATAGACATAGAATCAATCATCTTAGGCAAGTCTTCTAGGCTGTAATTTAAGTCAATTTCTTCGGTATGGTCAAGAATTTCTTCGCTTTTACTGGGTAAACTTTTTTGATAAAGTCTGAGATGTTCAAAAATATCAGCAATCGTCGGTTTAGCTTGTTTGAGGCTGGCAGCAATGAAACCTAGAGGATTATTCATTTCGTGAGCTACGCCAGCAACTAAATTACCCAGTGCTGACATTTTTTCACTTTGAACTATTTGTAATTGAGCATTTTGTAGATCGATTAGGGCTTGTTGCAAATCAAGTGATTTTTGCTGCAAGGCGAGTTCTGATTGTTTGCGTAAGCGAAGCTCCTCGTAGACATCGCTAATATCTCGCATCACAACTACTGCACCTATTTTGTTACCTGAAGAGTCAATAATCGCTTGTCCACTTACTAATAAAATTCTTTTAAAACCATGCTTCGGCGCAATTACCATTTCGGCATTTTCGACGATTTCCCCTTGCAAGGCGCGAAACAGAGGAATTTCCGTGGTTGATAGGGGTGTTTGACCATCAGGTTGATAGAGATCGAAGTGTTCTGTCCATTCTTCTGCTGGTAATGATTCTACTGGTAAGCCATGAAATTCACGAGTTGCTTTGTTAAATAGAGTCAATTTACCACTGGCATCACAAACAACAATCCCATCGGTAATATTGTGAATAATGGCATTCAAGAACTCTCGTTCTTTGGCTAGAGATGCTTCAGCCTGTTTGCCATCGGTAATATCAATTACCACCCCATCCCATAGAATTGCGCCATCGGCTTGTCGCTCTGGCCGAGCCGCAGATTGAATCCATTTCATGGTTCCTGAAGGCAGGATAATGCGCCATTCTTGCTCAAATGGTGTGAGATTTTGGGCAGAGTAGGCGATCGCTTGGGCAATCGCTGGTTCATCGTCAGGATGATGCATGGCGTAAAGGCTATGCGTCCCTGCCATCACTGACTCTGGCTCTAACCCATATAAATCGAAACAGCCAGAGCTAACATAAGGTGTTGAAGTTGAACCGTCGGCCGCCAAACGGAATTGGTACACCATACCAGGAATATTATTCGCCAAATTTTGGAAGCGGGTTTCACTAGCCTGCAATTTTGCTAGAGATTGTGTTAACTGTTGAGCAGAGTTCTGGGAATTGCGATAAAGTCGGGCATTTTCCAAAGAAATTGCAGCTTGAGCGCAAAGTAATTTTAGTAGTTCGATGCGATCGCTTGTAAAGGCTCCGGTTGCCAAATTGTTTTCTAGATACAATATGCCCAGCAACTTTCCCTGATGCAAAATCGGGCAGCACAAGATACTTTTAGGCTGCTGTTGTTGAATATACGGATCATTAATTAATTGCGGATGCACTGTGGCATCAATAATAACTTTTGGTTGTAAGCTGCGTTTGATGGTATTAATTAAACCAACTGGCACATCAACAGAGTCTTCAACAGACTGTGGGTTGAGCAACATTGGGTAAAAATCGACTTTAGCAGCCTTTTTCTGTCCACCCCTCAGGGAAAGCTGTGCTAACGCCTGAATTAGCAAACGATCTGACTCTAAAAGCATGAACACACACTTATCGGCTCCCGCATTTTCAATGACAATATGCAGTAATGCTGAGAGCAGTTTTTCGAGTTCGATTTCGCCAGAAAGAGTTTGATAAGCTTTGAGAATGGCAGCTAAATCTAAAGCAACAGAGACGCTACTACTACTGGAAGTGGCGGAACTAGTGGATGTGACACTCCCCAATGTGAAGATAGTTTCGTGAGTGGAGAGGGGAGAACGGGTTTGCTCAAGGATGGGAGCAAGGAGTTGGGGATAGCGTCGTTCCAAGTCGGCGACTTTGGCTTTAGCGCCCCAACGAGCATAGCCATAGTAGGCTTCAATCAGGTATTCCCCAGCTATGCGCTGTTTGCCCCAATCGAGGTAAAATTTGGCGGCTAATTCGTTTGCTAATGCTTCTTCGTGGATATAACCGTTTTCTTTGGCTGCGGTGATGGCGCGATCGTACAAATCTATTGCGTTAGCTTTTTCACCTAGAACTCGAAACCGTTCTGCGGCAACTAGCGCCCAGCGTTGAGCCTGATTGCTGGGTGCATAAGATGCCCACTCCTGAAGTTTTTCCTGATGAACAGAGACTCGATCTAGAATAGCTGCTTGCTCTGTCTCGCTGGCAGTTGGATAAATCGCTAATCGCAGCAGCGCATCATAGAATGAAAAGAGTGGAACATGCATCAGTCCTGCTGCTGCGCCCAAATACTGTTCTGTCAAACGGGCATTTAAGAGCGCTTGTTCATAGTGATGGAACAGATAGGAAAGGAGCAGTTTATTGAAGTAAAGTTGACACAGCGCCAGCAATTGATTCGCTTGGAGATGAAGCTTAATCATCTCATCCTCATCATAGTCTTTGCTACACAATCGCTCTGGTTCAACCGTAGGTTCCAGCAAATTGAGTACCGCTTGATAATAAATACTTTGAATGCGAAGATAGCCATCCTGACGAAATTGCTGGATGACCTTGCGGTGTTCATCCATCATTTGTTTGAGGGCAGAAAGTTGCACCCCACTAAAATAAGCGGTGTAGCCGTAGCATAAGAGGCTGAGGGCAACATACTCAAGATCGCCCGTTTCTAGTCCACTGGCGTAAGCTTGGAGATACCCGGTTAGCGTGTCTTTCGCGGGTTCTTGCCAATGGCGGAGGGAGGTGTTGAATCCAAAAATGGTTTTAGCAACCACCTTGGGGGCATCAATGCGCTGTAACAGATTCATCCCTAATTGCCCAAAACGATAGCCCGCATCAATATCTTTCAACATCGCAACCAGCATCAATCCATACTGGACATAACCATAGGTTGACTCTGTTGCATTCCCGTATTGCACGGATAAATCGACTTGAACAAAGGTGAGCAATGGTAATAGATTTGGAGCAACTTGATAAGCAGGAGACATGATATTGGATATAATAGTCATTGCTGCTTTTTGCTCCGGTGCGGTCATTTCGGGTAACTCTAGCAATGATTCGATCGATCGCTTGCCCAGAAGTGTTTGGGTGCGCTGAAGCCCTTGCTTGATTTCTACCTCTGTAGGTTGTGGCAGATACACCCCCAGTTGATTTAGCACTTCTTGCGCCAGCTGCAAAGCTTCTAGATATTGATTTTGGGCAATGTAAGCTTGAATTTTAGCCTGATATGTAGTGACGCGATCAAGCCAGGAATGGGCATGAGTTAGGACGGTTTCTGCTAACTGTTCCATCCGTTCAAAATCTGTGCTGAGGTAAGCTGCCTCTATTGCGCCTTCATAGAGGGCGAGAGAGAGCTTGTATTCATGTTGCCAGCGATCGCCAGGAAGCAGGTCAATGCCCGTCATCAAATAAGCTAGAGCAGCACTGTAAGCCGTTGCTACTCTGGCTTTGCGTCCGGCAGCAAGATTTAACTGGGCGAGTTCATGGCGTTGAGATGGTTGAGTAATCAGAGATTGCCCGATATTGAGATGATTGACAATATCAAATAATTTTTCGCCCTGATCGTTTAGCGAAGTTTTCTGCAACAACAATTGTCCAATTTTCAGGTGAGTTGCCTGTTTTTGCTCCTCTGGGATGAGAGAATAGGCGGCTTGTTGGACGCGATCGTGCAAGAATTTGTAAACTGTCCTTTGTCCGTTGTCATTTGTCCTTTGCAAATGATCGATGACTAATGAGGAATCTTGATAAAACTTGTAAACCTCGTTGGTTGGAATCACCAATCCTTCTTGCAATGCTTTCCACAAGTCTGAGGCGGTTTCTGTCTGCGACTTTTCAGAAACGATCGCTAACGTCGCCAAATCAAACTGATTACCGATACAGGCTGCCAGTTTCAAAATATTTTGAGTGATGTTGGGCAACTTCTGAAGCTGTTGTGCCATAAATTCCACCACATCATCGGTGAGAGCAAGCGATGTCTGACGACAAGCCGCTACGCGTCTACGCACTTGTGTTACATCACACTGCCAAAAACCTGCCTCCCAATCAAAGGTAATCAGCCCATCCTCATGTAGCACTTTCAAAAACTGAGTCGTGAAAAAGGGATTGCCTTTGGCTTTTTGATAAACTAACTCTGTTAACGGCAATGCTTGTTCCGTTGCACAACTGAGGGAATCAGCTATTAAATGGTTCACATCTGCTTGATTTAAGGGAAATAGAGTCAGAGTGTTAACGCAAGAAGATTCTTTTTCGATTTCATCTAGCGTCAACATGAGGGGATGAGCTGCAAACACCTCGTTATCGCGGTATGCGCCAATAATGAATAGATAACCGCCATTGCTCTGGCACATCAACAGCTTCAGTAAATTGAGCGATGCCGAATCTGCCCACTGCAAATCATCGAGAAACATCACCAACGGATGCTCTGGTGTGGTGAAGACTTGAATAAACTTTTGAAACAGCAGATTGAAACGGTTCTGTGCTGCACTGCCGGATAATTCAGGGGACGCAGGCTGTTTGCCGATCATCTGCTCTAGTTCAGGAATCACCTCGATCAAGAGTTGCCCGTTCTCGCCAACTGCCGCTAAAATCTTACTCTGCCATTGCTTTAGTTGAGTATCGCTTTCACTAAGCAACTGTCCTATCAAATCACGAAAGGCTTGGACAAAAGCAGATAGAGGAATATTTCGGTTGAACTGGTCGTATTTCCCTTTGATGAAGTAGCCGTTCCACCGCACAATCGGCTTATGCACTTCATTAACAACTGCGGTTTTGCCAATGCCAGAGAAACCTGCCACCAACATCAGTTGGGAGCCACCATTGGCAACATGACCAAATGCTTCCAGTAACGTCTGTACTTCCGATTCGCGTCCGTAGAGTTTTTCGGGAATGAGAAAGCGATCGCTAATATCTCGCCCTCCCAAATCAAACCAGTTATGTTTGCCTGTTTCTCGCCATTGTTCTAGGCAAGTAACGAGGTCATGTTTAAGCCCCAGCACACTCTGATAACGGTCTTCGGCGTTCTTCGCCATCAGTTTGCAGATAATTTCATCCAGCATTAAGGGCAAATCGGCGTTGAAATCGCAGGCGTTGGGTGGAAGTTTCGCAATGTGACAATGCACCAACTCCATTGGTTCCTCGGATTCAAAGGGCAGTTGTCCACTCAGTAGTTCAAAGAAAGTCACACCTAATGAATAAAAATCGCTGCGGTAGTCAATGCCCCTGTTCATTCGCCCAGTTTGCTCTGGCGACAGATAAGCTAGCGTTCCCTCTAACCCGTTAGGACTTTGGATCTCTTGGGTTTCTCGTGGTAGAAGCGACGCAATACTAAAATCAATCAGCTTAATTTGTTTGGTGTCAGGGTGAATTAAGATGTTAGCTGGCTTAATGTCTTTGTGAATGATGCGCTGTTGATGTAACTGGTGTAGCGTGTCTAGCAGTTGCAGAACAATGGGTAAGAATTGCTCTAAAGTCAGTGTTTTTCCTTGAGTAAATTGCCGCAAGGAAATGCCACCGAAGTCTTCCATTACCAAAGCATAGCCATTGTAATAGGGTTCTAAGCTGTAGGGTTTAATAATGCCAGGAATATCTAAATTTTTAGCGATCGCATATTGGTTGCGAAACTGTACTAATTCGCTAAAAGTTGGGTATTCTCGTTTTAAGAGCTTGATGACAACTGGTAGGCGATCGCATTCTCGTATTGCCCGATACACTTGGGTACGAGAACCTAAATAAAGTTGCTCTATAATTTGGTATGCAGCAATCCTTAAAGTTCCATCAGATTTTGCGCTCATAAATTTTTACGGGAATTCCTGTGTACTAAAGTTAGAATTCCCTAGACGATATCTTTGATAACAAACGTTACAAAACTTGCGTTGGATATTAAGGGCAAGAGGCAGCAGGTAGGAAAGCACTTCATTTTGATGGCTTCCCAAAGTAGTATCTGAACTCCGTCAACCAGTATTTGAACTGCATTTATCCGCCTCTGAACTCCGTTAACGAGTATTTGATACTCATGAATTGGTAAACCAAAAAGTTTTTCTCCAAAAAGCGATCCCTGCGAGGGCCTACGTCTGCGCGAATAATTAGCTACGTACAGAATAGTAATACAAATCACTAAATTTATAATTAATGCTTGTAAAGTAATCCTTGTATATACTATGTCTGCTGGTTATTAATTACGTAATCACATGTATTAAATATTGCAGCTACTTTAGCGATCATTCTTCGGGCAAAAACTTTTTAGTTTACTGCTATGAGTTAATGCCGGAAACATCGGAGACGTTTGTTTATTGACCTTACCATGATCTGGATCATGGTAAGACGATTAGCATAAAATTTGACTACCTAAAACTTTTCAAACATTCTCTTAAACAACATGTCCTTAAATACGGACTCAATTGACTACGGGGTGTAAGTTCTAGCTTTTGTGCCTGAGAACTTTTTATTGATAATTTCCCAATGACACTTTTTACTTCTCGCTTGTGCCCTGTGTTTATTCGCGTGACATTTTCGAGAAAAAACTCTAGTTCTGACATTACATATTCATGAATATTACTGCCTACTTCTTCTTCAATCAACCCTGACGCTTATTAGTTCTTAGACCAAAGCGTTTTTGTAGAATTTTTTAGCGATTGCACAAGCGTATTCCAGCAAAAACTGGTTTTATTCTTCACTCATGAAAGTTATTTGTAGATAGATATCGCTGTGATTATCCCTTCAATATCTCACATTAAATTTATCTTTTTTGGAAGAATAAAAACTGGGTACATTCCAGTTATAAAATTGATTGCTTAAAAGTAAAACCCCTGCTATTATCTAATTACAGCAAGCCGTAATTCCGCCTTGCAATTAACCAAAATCCATATCAAGCATTGTAAAGAAACACAAACTTTTCAAAGTAGCCAGGAGACATAGTTCTTGGAATTAACCAAGTTGAAGAACTTTTATCCTTCAATTATTTATTGACAGGCTGCTAAAGTCTCTCTGTAAAGTTAATTCTATAAAGAATTTTCATGAAACCTGAAGCTCTACATAAAACAAGACGCGCTGTTAGAGGATGTTTGAAAAGTCCTCTTGTCGGTATCAAAAGTTTTAGATCCCCCTAAATCCCCCTTGAAAAGGGGGACTTTGACTCCGGTTCCCCCCTTTTTAAGGGGGGTTAGGGGGGATCTAAAGTGCCTAAAGTTACAGAGAAATACTTTTCAAACATCCTCTTAGAGCGGCATTGCTTCTCTAGGAGACGCTAAGCGTAGCTTGCTTCTTTGCCAGAGTACGCTTATAGCGAGTCCGCGTCGCGCTAGCGTTTCGTGGAGAGCATCTTGCTGCATTCTGACTCCTGAATTCTTCATCTAATACAGATTACATTTTTTTTAATCACCAACTCTAAATTGGAGGAGAAAATGTTTAGATTTCGCATTCAAAAAAAGTGGTTAATAATAGCTGTTTTATCCTGTTTTTTTCTAACTACCAGTGCTTTTGCAATCAGTTTCAGAAATACGAGTACAACTTCTCAAGTTGCACTTAGTCCTAATTTTGATTCTACACTTAGTATTGAATCTAGAAACAATATAAGTAGATTCGATTACCTTACAGAAATAGAAAATGCTTTTGACACAATCGAGTCAATCAAACTAGTAACGCTTGAGCAAGCTGAAGAAATTAGTAATGCAACAAAAAAGTACGCTGACAAGACAAAAGCAGAATTAGATGCTGCTTTGAAAAGTGCTACATTACTGGCTGAAACAGAAGGAAGATCTGGAGAAATTCAATCTCTTTCTAGGTTTGAAACACTAGAAGAAAGGACTGTCTCACGACTCGAAAATATTCAAACCCGTGCAGCTGATATTGAGAAATTGGTCAAGGAGGGAAGCCTTATATTAGACCAATCTTTAATCAAAACCTTATCAACTGACGAACGAGGCGATTTCCTGGGTTCTTTACCCGCAACAGTACAAAATAGATACACTCAAAGTCAGCCTCAACTTTTCAAAGGTGTAAGTCCAAGCCTAAACCCTGAAAACCTACAAAACCTGCCTGAACTTTTCAAAAATGTAGATCCAACCAAAATACTTCAAAACCGACAAAGCTTTTTACCAAAAACAAACACTACAATCACAGCTTTCAACCCTGTAGAAACTTTTAGTAACATAATGTTGCCTCCTGCATACGCAGCAGCAGCAGCACCGTGTCTAAAATTTGCCCTAGCAAGAGACTGGAAGAACTTAGCTATCTGTGTTGGTAATGCAGGTTCTCAAGCTACAAATATTTATAACCAGTTTGTTAAGTGCTGGTATGATGCTAGTGGCTGGCTAAAATGGTTCAAACGAGCCTTCTGTGTTGGTAGATTAATAATCAGGATCGCGTAACTTTTTAGTACCAAAAACCGCATATCGATTCTCTAAAATTCCCTATGCCTTTATGGTGTGGGGAATTGTCTTTTGTACCTTC
Organism: Nostoc sp. CHAB 5834; assembly: GCA_020829485.1. Next base: position 94,172 of record JAIVFU010000005.1, read on the forward strand.
ACATCAGTACAAAAGCTTTTCGGATAAGATCCCCCCGCCTGTGGGGACCCCCTTAAAATTCTTCTTAACCTGTCTTACATAAAGAATTTTAATCTATACTATGTCTGCTGGTTCAAGATTAAGTATTCAAAAATAGAGGCGCGTTAGCGTAGCGGGGCGAAGCCCAATTTTGCGTCTCTACATATCAAAGGGTATTGTATTATAAAGCACACTTTTTTTTGCGATCGCTCTTCTCTTAAAAACTTTTTGGTTTACTGATGAATGAGTCTTTGATACTCGCGGACGCATGATTACTCTCCCCCTGTTTCCCTACCTCTAAAGTAGGGGGTGTATCCGCAGCAAAGCTGATAAATCCAGAGAGGCGAGGTGTTGATAAGCTTGCTCGATAACTCGCTTGCCCCTGAGAAAACCTGTATTAGCACCGGGACAAATGTATCTAAGAGTTTCTGGTGTAAAATTTTCTAACAAGAATTGAAGACTCTGAATTTGCCTGGGCCAGTGAAAGGTTTTTGCTGTCCGTAATGGTACTGGTTCACCGTGCTGGTTAGGGAGTAAATGACGACCAGAAAACAATATACCTCCAAGTTCACTGTAGTAGAAGCAAGATGAACCGGGAGAATGACCTGGTGTCCAAATCCCTTGGGCTACCGCATCAAGTGTAAATTCCTGCCTAAAGGTAGTTAAAGTTAAGCCTGGTAACAAATAAGCTTCTTGCTCTTGAATCAACACCTCGCAGCTAAAAATTTGCTGAAATTCAGCAGTCTTGCCAATTGCGCCTCGATGGGTGAGAAATAACCAACGCACGCCTCCATGCGATCGCAAAAAATCTTGATTTGTTTGGTCTAGGGCAGGGCAGTCTATGAGGATATTGCCTTCATTTCTTACAATAAGATAAGAGGTTCCCCCTAATGTGTCCCGATTGGGTGGAAAAGCAAAAATGCTCTCTTGTGCGAAGTCCGATTGCAGAGAACCTCCGCTAGGAACTTCGTTAGGGAAAACAGCCCGTGGTGGCTTAGTTGTATGGCTTGGCACTTGAGGTAGAGGGCACATAATCAAAGAACCGAAACTGAGGAGTTGTAGACAATCTGGTGACAGTGGGGAAATTCTAAAGAATTGAAACTTGAGCGTTAACCGCCACTGTTAACCATTGTGAAAAAAATTGGGATTTGAGGTCTGCCTTGTAGTTAATGCTATGGTGCTGAAGCTACTGGTGAGGTATTTTGTCAAAATTACTGAAGATAACATGGCATTTTGGTTTCTATTTATCCTCCTACTGGGGCTAGCTACTTATCTAATGGTGCAGCACAGCGTGGCTCAGATCACCCGAACGCCAGTATGGTTGTTGTGGCTGGTTTTAATGGCACCAGCATTGCTGTTGAGTGGATGGACGCTGGTGTATGGGCCGAAACAAGCTCCACCGCCAACACTGATTCTTTGGTCGATATTTGTCTCTACAGTGTTGTACTGGACGTTGTTTCAATGGGGACGTAGATCGCCAAGCGATACACAGGCCCAAACCCAACCCCAAGCCTCAGAATCACCGCCGACTATCCAGCCTATTGCAGAACCAATAGTGCGTCCCATTGAGGCAACGGAAGAAACTCAACTACGAAATTGTTTTCCTTGGTCTGTATACTACGTTCAAAATATTGAGTATCGACCACAAGCCGTGATTTGCCGTGGTCAGTTGCGAACTAAGGCTAGCAACGCCTACCAGCAGATTAAGACTAATATTGAAGCACAATTTGGCGATCGCTTCTTGCTGATCTTTCAAGAAGGTTTAAATGACAAACCTTTCTTTGTGCTGGTTCCTAACACTCAAGCTGCTAAAGAGAGAAATACACCACGACGCGAACAAGAACGCTTAACTCGACCAGGATTAGCACTTCTACTGCTAGCAGCTACTTTGGTAACTACTACTTTGGTGGGAGTGGAAATTGCTGGTGTTTCTCTGCCGCCTCTATGGCAAATTGGCTCTTTGTTCAAAGTTCTATCTAACCCAGATGTTCTATTCAAGGGATTGCCCTATGCTTTAGGGTTAATGACTATTTTGGGCATTCACGAACTTGGGCATTATTTGACAGCTAAATTTTACAAGATTCGCTCGACGTTGCCTTACTTTATTCCCATACCTTTCTTCTTGGGAACTTTTGGTGCATTTATTCAGATGCGTAGTCCCATTCCCAACCGCAAAGCTTTATTTGACATTAGTATCGCTGGGCCAATTGCAGGCTTTGTGGTGACTGTGCCATTACTAATATGGGGTTTGGCTCATTCTGATGTGGTTTCCATCACTGAAAAAACCCAACTTTTAAATCCTGATGCCCTTAATCCCAAGTATTCCATTTTAGTAGCGGTACTCTCGAAGTTAGCTTTGGGTAGTCAGTTAACGGCAAAATCAGCCCTTGATTTACATCCAGTTGCAGTAGCTGGTTTTTTGGGACTAATTGTTACAGCCTTAAATTTAATGCCTGTAGGACAGCTAGATGGAGGCCACATTGTTCATGCGATGTTTGGACAACGAATTGCGATGGTAATTGGTCAAATTGCTCGCGTGTTATTGCTATTACTGGCTTTAGTAAGAGAAGAATTTTTGGTGTGGGCAATTATCTTATTATTTATGCCATTGATTGATGAGCCTGCGCTAAACGATGTCACTGAATTGGATAACCAACGTGACGTTTGGGGATTACTGGCAATGGCATTGCTGATTGTAATTATTTTGCCACTACCGCAGGCGATCGCTAACTTTTTGCAAATTTAAAAAGTTTCAACGCCAAGAGAAATATATCTAAGTTTTTTCCTCACTATGGAATCAACCACAGCTTGGTATTTTGTTATTTGGACTTTTTCTAATATAAAAAGGTGCGTTATGGACATTAGTCCTAACGCACTGAAAAACGCAGTAAAAATTTAGGATGGTGCGTAAGAGAGCGGCATAACACACCCTACAAAACTAACTCGATACTGAATTAGCCGCCTCGGAAGGCTTCGCAGCTGGTGGAAAACCACCCATGCGAATCTCAGAAGTAAAGGAAGCGACACTAAATCCATCAAAACTCTTGAGGACATTTACCCGCATTCGTAAATTGGGGCTAGCAAACCACAGACGCTCCTCTAACGACATGTTTTCATCTTCTATAGTTAGGATTAAAGCACCATCACTGTCAAATTTATAATGTCCGGCAACTGGAGTTTTATCGGCATCAACTATTTCCCGCAGTAACTTACCTTCAGCTGGATTATCTGCATCAGTTACAGAAACTAACACAGTTGAACCACTGTGTTTTGTTTGATCTTTTTCTATTGTGCCATTCCAGCTAATTTTGGCAGCACAAGAGGCGGAACTAGGATTAATTTCGTACTGTTGACACAGTTTGACCACTTTTGGATCATCTAGTGCCAGCGCCTCAATGATGATGTCTGACTTACTTTCTTCAGATTCTTTAAAAGCCAAATGTTGACTAGTACGATGAGAAAACCATTTACCAGTACTTAACTGAAAAAACTCTTCAATATTCATGAATAAAATTACCCTGCATCAAAATGCTAAAATTCCCACTTAATTATTATTAAAAGCTAGCAGAAAACTTTAATATTAAGTTTGATTGTCTATTTCCTCAAGCTTCTTGAGTCCAATCCTGGCTGCCTCAGCAACGTTGAAATGATTGTCTTTTTCTAGGTATTTTAAAGCTGAAACACTCTTGGGAGTAGGAAGATTACCCAAAGCTTCAGCCAAACGCTGCCTTACTAACCAATCATCTGATTGAGCGAAGCGCAGAATCTGATCGACTGACTCAATATCTTGAATTTCTCCCAGTGCAGAGATTGCTGCTTGTTGCAACACTACTTCTTTGCTATCCAATGCCTGAATAAGTATTTGATGGGCGCGAGGATCTTTAATGTTACCAAGAGAAACTGCTGCACTAAAGCGTACTAGCCAATCAGTATCTTCATAAAATGCCCGTGAAAGTACCTCAAAGGCTCTGGCATCACCTAAATATCCTAAAGCACCAGCAGCATCAGCGCGTATTCCATAATCGGGGTCATTTTCGAGAATTCTGACCAAAATTGAATAACACTCTGGTGTCGGCTTGATTCCAAGGGCAAAAATTGCCATCGATCGCAGTTGCAAAGATTCGTCATCTAGTACCTTTTTAATCAAAGGAACTGCATCCTCAGGGGACACATGACGCAGATTGGCTAGGGCTACCATGCGATCGCGTAAATTCGGACTTTCTAACTGAGTAGAAATTTCTTGTAAGCTTAGAGTTGCCATTTAATTCAAAGCGTTTTCTTAACTTATCTTAATTTACCCGATCCGTTCATCAGGCTGTCGCCATAGTGAAGTAGGAGTTTGGCCACTTTACAAAATGGCTCAATTATGAGTAACAAATAAACAAATGTTACAAGAGGAGGGCGAGGGCAGGAGGAAAGAAGTATTTAGGACTAGCCCATTTCACATTTACGGATAAGTCTAATTAACTCCTGTGGGGTGGGCAACATGAGCGCCCAGTTCATAGGGCGGGCAAGATGCCCACCCCACAATATTGGATAATTTATTTCTTGGAGTTCCCTTAACTAAACCATATTGGTTTGTACGATAGCTTTCCTGCGGAAGGCTAACCCACTGTCAAACCAATTTTAAGAATATATTTGGCAATATCCTGCTATTTATTTAACCTAACTAATTGTAGAAATCTGGTTCAAACTATATATTTAGACTAGGTTTCAGAACGGAGAGGGGGGGATTCGAACCCCCGTTAAGTTTCCCTAAACAGACTTTCCAGGTCTGCGCCTTAAACCACTCGGCCACCTCTCCAGGTGCCACAAGTTACGATAATACTATAGAATCCCAGAAAATGCAAAGATAAAGAAAGATATTTTAAATTGAATCTGAAAGTCCCAATTCCAAAACGCAAATCCAGATGTCCCGTACATACACAATTAGAGTTCGCGATCGCGCTACTGGCAAAACATACACCCTAGAAGTCCCAGAAGACCGCTACATCCTGCACACTGGCGAAAAACAAGGGGTAGAACTGCCGTTTTCTTGCCGTAACGGAGCTTGCACCGCTTGTGCGGTGAGAGTTTTATCGGGAGAAATTTACCAACCGGAGGCGATCGGATTGTCGCCAGATTTACGTCGCCAAGGTTATGCCTTGTTATGTGTGAGTTACCCCCGTTCTGACTTGGAGGTGGAAACACAAGACGAAGATGAAGTCTACGAACTTCAGTTTGGCCGGTATTTTGCTAGGGGGAAAGTGAAAGCGGGTTTACCCTTAGATGAGGAATAAACAATTGGATAAGGCAGGGGGCAGGGGGGAGGGGGCAGGGGGAAAGAGGTTATGCTCGGTATATGCAGCGACCATAGGAAAATTTTTGATGGTTGTGAGCCTTGGTAACTGGGTGCGAAAAATAGTGATTTTGGCTTGCTTGTTGCTTTTGGTGAGTTGCCAAGGTAAAAACCAGCTACCAAACAATGAGGCTCAAGTGAAAGTAGCGCGGGTAGTTAGTGGGCAAAGTTTGGAAGTGATAGGCATGGCTGAACAACCAAATTTAATTTCCCAAGTGCGGTTAGTTGGCATTGATGCACCAGATTTGCGACAGCGGCCTTGGGGGGAAAAGGCAAAAGAACAGTTAGAGAATCTAATTGGTGGTGTAGAACAATCGGTAACGCTGGAGTTTGATTTAGAAACAAAAGACAAAATCGGGCGAACTCTAGCTTATGTGTGGAAAAATAAGGTGTTGTTGAATGAGGAATTAGTGAAACAAGGGAATGCAATGTTTGTTGAGCGATCGCCTAACCACAAATACAACCAGCGTTTAGAACGTGCCCAACAATGGGCTAGACTCATGGGCCAAGGAATCTGGAACTCAGAAAAACCTATGCGCCTCACTCCTGCTGAGTTTCGCCGTCAAAATCTTTGAAAAGTGGGGAGTGGGGAGTGGGGAGTGGGGAATGGGGGATGAGGGAGCAGGGGAGGCAGGGGAGGAAAACAAATGACAAATGACAAATGACAAATGACAAATGACTAATCTACAAAGCATTCTAGATATTGCTACTGAAGCGGCCTTAGCTGCTGGTGTCGTTTTGCAAGGTTATTTAGGTAAATTAGAAGACGCAATTACTGAAAAAAGTCGCCCTGGTGATTTAGTTACTGCTGCTGATAAAGCCTCAGAAGTGGTGATTTTAGAAATTTTGCGTCGCCACTTTCCTGATCACTCTATCCTTGCTGAAGAATCAGGAAAATTAGGTAATCAAGAGAATGAATACCTTTGGGCAATAGATCCTCTAGATGGCACAACCAACTACGCTCATCAATATCCATTTTTTGCTGTTTCCATTGGACTGTTAATTAATGGCGTTCCGCAACTTGGTGTAATTTATGACCCTTTCCATAATGAGCTATTCCGGGCTGCTGCTGGCTTGGGAGCAACGCGTAATCGTCGCCCCATTCAGGTTTCGGTAACATCGGAACTGAATAAAAGCTTACTGGTTACAGGATTTGCTTACGATCGCCGCGAAACCTCTGATAACAACTACGCAGAATTTAGTCACCTGACTCATCTTACTCAAGGAGTCAGACGTAGCGGTTCCGCATCGCTAGATTTGGCTTATGTTGCCTGTGGACGTGTCGATGGTTACTGGGAACGAGGGCTTTCTCCTTGGGATATTGCCGCTGGGATAATTTTGTTACAAGAGGCTGGGGGCAAAGTCACCGCCTACGATGGTACTCCCGTCAAAATTGAGTCAGGTAGAATTCTCGCAACAAATGGTTATATTCACGACTCCCTCAGTAGCGAACTTTTACAAGTTCCACCACTGTCAGCATGGGTTTAGCCGATGGGAGCTTTCCCTCTGACTTTGGGTAAACTAAAAAGAATCTAACTGCTGCTTTGGTGCAAAACCTTTATATGTCTTTCAAAATAGATCGTGGACTATTTAAATATGATTTCATAGATCATCACGCAGTTTTATGCGTTCCAGTGGATGCGGATGTCAAAGAGATTCGCAAACGCTATCTCAAAATCGCCCGCCGTTTGCACCCGGACAGTAGTTTTACTGAAACTGATGAACAAAAACAGCTAGGGAACGAATTGTTATCAAAGCTGGTTAACCCAGCTTACGAAAAACTGTGTGGCGATCGCACTCGCATGGAATATATTTTAATTTTGTCGCAAATTGGCAAGCGCCTGCTACAAGAATCTACTTCAGTAACTCTCAACAGCGAATTGGCTAAACAGTTAGCCCAAACGCCTAATCTCGATCATTTCTATAAAAGTGCGATCGCTAAAATCGGCGAAACCCAATATGATTCTTTAGAGCAAGTGCTGCAAGTGATTGCCCAAGTTAGTGAGTTGAATTTAGTGTATTTAATGCGGAGTGCAAGCAAATCATCCGCAGCGCCGCGCCCACCTGCTCAACCCAAAGTCGAATCAGGTACGCCTCAATCAAATACACCAAAAAATCCAGAACCAGCACCAGCACCATCAAAAGAAGACTCTATTGTAGAACAATATATTCGTCGCGCTCAATCTTTGATTGACAAAAACCAATTTGCCCAAGCCAAAGTAGAGTTGCAGGATGCCCTGAAGCTAGAACCTAAAAATAGTCATTGCCATAGCTTAATTGCAATGGTGTATTTGAAGCAAAATCAGCTAAAAATGGCAAAAATCCATTTCGACAATGCTCTTAAATTAGACCCCAACGACGAAGCGGCTCTACAATGGAAACCTAAAATAGATAGAGCTATAGGACAACAACCAAGTGATCATAAAGTGACTTCATCCGCCAATAATGGAGATAAGCAACCAGATAAATCTGGTAGTGGTGGTTTGTTCGGTGGTTTGTTTGGTGGGAAGAAAAAATAATGGTGTATCAACCAGCAGCAGGAGCCAGGGATTTATTGCCCTTGGATGTGGAGAAAAAACGCTGGATTGAAGATAGATTACAGCAGGTGTTTCACCGTTGGGGATATCACAGGATTATCACCTCGACTTTAGAACGCATGGATACTCTGATGGCGGGGGAAGCAATTCAGCGCCAGATGGTGATTCAACTACAAAATGGCGAAGATGATGAATTAGGGCTACGTCCAGAATTAACAGCATCCATTGCTCGCACAGTTGTCACTCGCATGGCAAATGCAACTTATCCGCAACGGTTGTACTACAACGCTAATGTGTTTCGCCGCACTTGGGAAAGTAGACACAATCGCCAGCAAGAGTTTTATCAAGCTGGGGTGGAATTATTAGGTGCTGGCGGATTGTTGGCGAATGCGGAAGTATTACTGTTAGTAGCAGATTGTTTAGCAGCACTAGGGTTGCAGGAATGGCATTTAATTTTAGGTGAAGCGGGAATTACGCGATCGCTCCTGAGTGCCTTTCCTGCTAATTTACAGGATAAAGTTCGCAGTGCGATCGCTCATCTTGATCGCATTACTATAGATACTTTACCCCTAAGTGATAAACTACGCGATCGCGCCCGAACCATGCTAGATTTGCGTGGCCCCAGTGCAGACGTGTTGCAAAAAGTTAGTAGTTTGGATCTAGACGAAGAACAGCGAGAGGCAGTAAATAACCTCAAATCCCTAGTAGAATTACTGGAATCAGAGAAAAAATTTCCGTTAATCCTCGACCTCAGCCTTATCCAGACCATAGATTATTACACTGGTATCGTCTTTGAAGTTGTCAATGATACCGAATCTCAAGCCAGAGTTTTAGGGCGCGGTGGTCGCTACGACCAGCTTTTGGGGCTATATCATCCCCAAGGAGAAAACATTCCTGGTATTGGTTTTGGACTAAGTATTGAAGATTTATACCAAGTTTTGTTGTCTACTCAGCAATTACCACAGGCAACTCCAACGAGTGACTGGTTGGTAGTACCAGAGACGGCTAGCGCTAACGCCTTTGCCTTTGCCTACGCGCAAAAACTCAGAGATTCTACTGATTTGGTGCGCGTAGAAATTGATTTAGGGGGAAGGGATGCAGACGCTATTCGCCAATATGCAAGCGATCGCAACATTACCCAAATTGCTTGGATGAAAGCTGATGGCTCCCCAAAAATTGAGCCATTGCATTAGTGAGAATTGAGCAATTCAATTTTAGATTTTAGATTGAAATTTAATCCAAAATCTAAAATCTAAAATTCTTACTCCCACTCCCCACTCCCCACTCCCCACTCCCCTGCTAGCCTAGAAATAGCCGATACAGAAAAGAGGGAATCGAGAACATGCCGCACACAATTGTTACAGAAGTCTGTGAAGGCGTTGCTGACTGCGTAGATGCCTGTCCAGTAGCTTGTATTCATGATGGCCCAGGCAAAAATGCCAAGGGAACTGATTGGTACTGGATTGACTTTGCCACTTGCATCGACTGTGGTATATGTCTCCAAGTTTGCCCAGTAGAAGGGGCAATTCTTGCAGAAGAACGACCAGAGTTGCAAAAAACTCCTTAATAGTCCATAGTCAACAGTCAATAGCTATTTTTAACTTGACTGTTGACCAATGACAAATGACAAATGACAAATGATATCAAGTTCGGGTGATTACTTATAATAAAATTTATCAATGTAGGTTGGGTTGAACGGCAGTGAAACCCAACATGAGCAAGAATAAAATGTTGGGTTTCGTTCCTTAACCCAACCTACAGATATTATAAGTGTTTAACCGAACTTGATATGACAAATGACAAATGACAAATGACAAATGACCAATGATTATTTACTAGATGTCCAAAATGTCCACGCAGGATACATTAAAGATGTAGATATCCTGCAAGGTGTGAATTTCCGGGTTGCACCAGGCGAATTGGTAACTGTGATTGGCCCCAACGGCGCTGGTAAATCTACTTTAGCAAAAGCAATTTTTGGGCTTTTGATTCCCCACACAGGCGCAATTACTTTCAAAGGTGAAAATATAGTGGGGCTAAAGTCCAATGAAATAGTTCAGCGAGGAATGTGCTACGTACCGCAAATCGCCAATGTTTTCCCCTCCCTTAGTGTTGAAGAGAACTTGGAGATGGGTGCTTTTGTGCTTAACGTCCCCCTGAAACCAATTAAAGATAAAATATTTGCTATGTTCCCCAGACTAAGCGATCGCCGTCGTCAACGCGCTGGTACTCTCTCTGGGGGAGAACGCCAGATGCTAGCGATGGGCAAAGCTTTGATGTTGGAACCTAGTTTGCTGATTTTGGATGAACCATCTGCTGCTTTGTCCCCGATTTTGGTGACACAAGTGTTTGAGCAGATTAAACAAATTAATCAGGCGGGAACTGCGATCGTATTAGTGGAACAAAATGCCCGTAAGGCTTTAGAGATGGCTAATCGCGGCTATGTACTGGAGTCAGGACGCGATGCTATCTCAGGCCCTGGTGAAGAATTGTTGAATGATCCGAAAGTGGGTGAGCTATATCTGGGAGCAGGTAAAAGACATTAACCCTTTTTAATCACTCTTGCCCCATTCAACATAACACCAGCTTAATATGGGGCTTTCACCAGGCGATAGCGATGCCTACGGTGGGCTGCGCCTAAGCTGTCTATAACTAATACAAAAGCCATAATACTACCTGCCACTGCCGCGACCGTCGTTTTCGATGCTCAAAGAATTCTCCCCAATAATCCTTGCGTTTCTAATCACATCTACAGCGAGTAGAAAGGTAAAACAGGACATTCATTCAGGAAAAAATGACCAAAATACAAATTAAGCGGATTGGGCAGAACCGCGATTCAACGAAAAGGCGTACTGAACTTCCTATAGATAAAGCTCTGCATTAGTTTTTAATATACTGCTGAGTCACAATAAATCCTGCAAAGCCCCTCCAGAGCGAACCTGGGGGGTTTTTTCATGGTATAAAAACACCTATGTTTACCCAATTAAAATTGATTGAGTGCTTTTGGCAATTTGGCATCCAAAATTTTTCTGTTCCAGTTTTAATTGAGATATCAACAGGGTTACTGGGACATTGAGAAAATTCTACAAGGGATCGATTCCCGTCTCAAAAATCCCACCCAATGGCCAGTTGTTGACGCTCGTGTGAACTACCCTTTTAGGGTTGGATGCAGTCAACAAGCACGAGCGTCACCGCTTCACCACAACTGGCTAGAAATCAAACAGAAAACACATAAGACCTCTTGCAAAAGTCCCCAATACCCCACCCCCAACCCCTCCCCGATGCTTTGGGGAGGGGAAACAAAGCGTAGCTTTGGCGGGGTGGGGTTCAAATTGTTTGATTTATCAAAAACTTGGGTCTAAAACCCCGTAGTTCTACGACGGCTTTTGGTAAAATAGGGCTAGTGGAAGGGTAATCAACCACTTAAAAAACCCAATTGCTGCCTAATACGCAGACGCTGTACCTTCTCCCAAGGGGAGACGCTAACGCGAAGACAATTGAATCTTGTGGGTTCTACAAGTTGTTCTAGTAGTGCTTTTGCACAGCCTGAAAGTAGATAAAAGATTCACAGGCACTAGACGATCGGCATTAAACAAAAAACAAATTTTGCAGCAATGCAACTACGGTAGGGCATACCGAAAGTTAAAGCTTGAGGAGAGAACCACCTCTGGGTTAGGTAACGCAAGGAACCTAATTTAAGTGGACTCGTTGAATCAAGAATCCTCACGCCTTTAGGCTGAGGAGTGTCAATTGCTACGCATCTGTTACTTCGGTTTCAAACTGCACTTGTCTGTACAAATGGGCAATCGCAATTTCCACAGCTACAGATTCCAGCCGCAATATATCGCCCAAATTATACTCCGACAGCACCCATTTACCCTGTTCGTTACGCCGAAACACTTCTACAACTGGTTGAGCTACTTGTACTAAGACATATTCTTGCAAGGTTGGAGATTGGCGATATTTGGCAAACTTTTTCCCTCTATCGGCTGCTTCTGTTGAAGGTGATAGCACTTCGATAATTAAGCAGGGAAATTGTACCAATTGTGGATCAGTATCTCGTTCATCGCAAGTCACCACCACATCTGGATAAAAATACTTTTGCCCCGGTTCTACCTGCACCTTTACATCTACAATGTAGACTTCACAGGTGCGATTGGCTAGGGCATCGTCTAAGAGCTTTGAGAAGTTGAGAGAAATCCGATTATGGTTGCGTGTAGCACCACTCATCATCACAACTTCGCCATCCCAATACTCGTAGCGTTCCTCTTGGGTGGGTTCCCAAACCAGATATTCTTCTGCACTCATCAAAATGTTGTCGGGTAAAGCAACCATCTGCGCGATCTCTTAATGATTCACTTTTCTAGAATAGCGAAAAGAGGGGGTTCTCTTTATTGCTACCTTGACCAAGCACTAACGTGCTAGCATTTTATCCCGCAGATGATTAATGCGATCGCCTCAACAAGTCATTAACGGCTCAAATCAGGACGGTACCAAATAAAAAAATACTCAACTACTTATTGTGGGGTAATTTATTTGTTGGAAGTCCCTAACTTGCGATGTCTGCGGCGGGCGATCGCGTAGCGTCTCGTTGGCGCAGCCTCTCGTAGAGAAGCCATCGCACTGGATTGGTGGAAGTAGTTAACACTTGTAAGTAGAAAAAGATGTTGGGTTTTCTTGCGTCAATATAATTTACAAGATCAGCATAAATTACGAATTATTTAGACTTTTCACAATAATTACCGAATTGCGATGTCTACGACGGGCGTAGCTGCGACTCTTGTCATATCATGTCCGCATAATTAGGGCTTGCTAACCACAGTCAATACACCCCTCCCTGCAAGCGGGGCTACAGTGTACACACAAGTCGAATTACCTCACCCTAACCCTCCCCGTATGTATTGGGGAGGGAACTAGATTTCCAATTTCCCCCCAATACATCGGGGGGATTAAGGGGGGTAATTCGCGGGGAGGGGAGACAAAGCATAGCTTTGGCGGGGGTGGGGTTCTTCGGGTTTAATAAGCAATCAAGCGGACATGATATCACTCACAATATCAACGAATTTTCTAGAGTTGGGGGACTTGCGATCGCCTACTAGTAATGTGATAAACTCACTCTTGCCCTGAACATCAATTAGCAAAGTTAGGAAAAAACAAAAATGGCAACTATCTACGGCACCACAGGTTCTGACACAAGAAATGGAACTTCGGAAAATGACATATTATATGGATGGGCTAGGGGTGGCAATGCTAATAGCCCGTCTGGTAATGACACCCTGAATGGCAGCTCTGGTGACGATATCTTAAATGGTGGTACTGGTAATGACAGCCTTTTGGGTGGCGCTGGCAATGATAGCCTGATTGGCAATGATGGCAACGACGTGCTGACTGGCGGCACCCGTAATGACACCTTAGAAGGTGGGGCGGGTGCTGACAGGCTTTTCGGTGGCGCTGGCAATGATATCCTGATTGGCAATGATGGCAATGACGTGTTAGAAGGTAATGTCAGTGATGACGTCCTAGTTGGAGGCTTGGGCAGGGACGTACTTACAGGCGGAGACGGTACCGATAGATTTTACTTTAATTCCCCAGATGAAGGAATTGATATCATCACTGACTTCGACTACATATCTGATGATGATGAGATTTGGATTTCCGCCGAAGGTTTCGGAATAGATATAGACGCTCTCGATGCGGTTACGCTCAACTTCAGTACGGGCGCACTGTTCGTTGAAGACACTCAGATTGCGACAGTTTCTGGTTTGAGCTTTCTTTTCAATGGTACCATCAACATTTTCTAGAAACCGTGTGTGCGGTTATGGCCTGTTACGAATCAGGCGATCGCTAATCAGTCATTTGATTCCTTAGATGAGCTTGAGTCCGTTTGATTTCAACGTTGCAAACTACTATCTAACGAGCGTGATTTAATTCGTGGTCTAACTTATTACCACTGGTGGACAGAAACAAACAACAATTTAACTGTATGCATTTAACCGGATTTGATATGACAGGCGATCGCCTTCTAAACTTTCCGCAATAATTCCCGAATAGCGATCGCACAATCACCAAAAGCTAAAGGTGAAATTGTCACATCCTCTGCAAGTATGCTCTCACTGTGATATCCGTCTGGACTGGGGAGACGATACATATACAACTTGCGCCTATTCACATCTAAAATCCAGTACTCAATAATACCTGATTTAGCATAAGCGATCGCTTTTACTTCTCGATCATATTTAAGACTGGAATCAGCTATTTCAATCAGTAAAAACACTTCGGAAGCATTGGGATGGTGATCCTCATAATCTAATGGATTCAGCTTCACCACTGAAATATCTGGTTCTGGTTCCGAATAATTATCAAGTTGCACTGGTGACTGAATTCTTAATAAAACTTTGTCACCCAAACGTTGACGTAATAACCTTTCTGTGCGGGTAATTGCTGATTCGTGAGCAGTACCTTTTGCTGACATTCTGATGATTTGTCCCGCGATTAATTCTAAGCGTTCTTCAGGATGAAAAATCCCCGTTTCCGCCATTTTGTGATATTCTCGAACACTAATTAGGCGAATATTGGTGAGCATAAGATTTACGTTAACGTCCTAACATTTTATCCCGCAGATGTTTAATGCGATCGCTTCACCCAGTCCAGCCCTATAGCAATGCAATAAATTCCTCTACAGTTAAATCAGCATCCCGAATTATTGCCCGCAACGTACCCTTGGCTAATTCCTGATGATCTGGGACAACAACTTGAGTAAACGGTTCATCTCGTCGTAGAATAATATGGCTACTTTCCCTACGCTTTTCGTAAAAACCCACGTTTTCTAACGCTTTGGCGCAATCTCTTCCTGAAATGCTCGGTAATTTGCTCACACGAGTACCAGAAACGTTTCAAAGTTATCTTCTGGAACAGGCAAGCCATCCTCCTCTAATGCGGCAACGTAACCTGAGATTGCCTCTTTGATATTGGAAAGGGCTTCCTCTTTAGTCTTACCCTGGCTAATACAACCTTTTAGGCTTGGACACTCTACAACCCAGCAGCCATCTTCATCTCGATACACGATTACTTGTCTCATCTTCTACTCGATAATAAAAATGTGTATAACTGTTATTGATCTTATCAAGTAAGCCTCCTAAATCTGCCTTCTACTGTTCATTTCAACCTCAAACTGTATATTTCTTTGGGCATCTACGCATCTTTATTGCCGATCTATTTAATTTTCGGTTGCTTCGGTTTCAAAATGCACTATTTTTATTGCTACCCTGACCAAGCACTAACGTCCTAGCATTTTATCCCGCAGATGTTTAATGCGATCGCTGAAGCTTGTCATTAACTATTTGTTGTGCGGAAACTTTCTGTGTATCAAAGTAAGGTATTCAGTCAGAGAAGGGGTTACGCTGTTGCATTTACCCTATGTTCTTGACCAGTCTTCTGTTCGTAATTCTATGATTTGTCCAAAATCTGACAAATTACGGGTAAGTAGGATTGCATTGCTGGTTAGAGAAATCGCGGCAATTTTCAGATCCATATTTCCTAAACGAGGATAGGCTTTTCGCAAACGTTGATGTTCTAGAGCGGCTCTAGAGTTAAACGGAACAATCACAATCGAACGATAATTTGTTGCGAGTTGCTGTAGCCCTCGATACGCTAAAACTTGCTCATCTGGAGTTTTCGCCCTAGATATAACACTGAGCCGACCTCTAACTTGTTCTTCGTAGGTAATCACAGTCACTGCAATTTCACCCTCTTTAACGGCTGCCAGCCTTGTCAGGATTCGCTTTCCCTCTTGTCCATTGCGTTGGATCAAACTGAGATGGTCGGTGTCAAGAATATACATCTTGCAGTGTTAGCAATCCTACTCAGCAGATTTCCGCCATTCTTGTCCAAAGCGAACCGCTTCCTCAAAAGTAGGATCGTTTTCAAAGCTACCTGCGACTTCTAACCACCAAGGAGATTTTTTCTGGACAAACCCATACAGCATCTGTTTCATTTGTGCCAGTTCTGTCTCCAAAGTTGCAACTCGCGCTTCGAGTTGTTGAGAGCGTTCTTCAAGTTGCTGAGAGGTCATAGGGATCTACTAAAAGTTAGAATTCTGAAAGCATTATAGCAAGACCATCTGGTTCTGGTTCGTAAATGGCATCTTATCTATTATCGCTTCTTGGTGAGAAGTTGAGCGCTTTGTCAGCTAAGAGATAACCTTTCTGTGAGGGTAAGATTCACGTTAACGCCCCAGCATTTTATCCCGTAGATGTTTAATGCGATGTTTACGACGGGCTACGCCTACGCACATCGAAAAGCTAACGGTTGGCTGCTAGCGCTACAACCTCTGAAGCAACTCGTCATACTCTGCATGTGCGCCAATCCAGAACCAATAAATGTGATCATCCTGCAACAGGCCAAGAACGCGGTAGTCTAAACTAACACGAGCCGAATATATTGGTTGGCGCTGGCTAACTCGTTTGAACTGAAGACTATTATGGTAAGGATCTGAACGCCAAAGAGCATAGGCTTTGGCCGCTTGTTCTTGAACTGATGCAGGAAGCTCATCAAGTTTCTTGCGAAATACTTTCGTAACACTTGACTTCATTGCTCAGAGGGAAAAACGTCAGCTAAAGGAGTGATGTCGCCAGCAGCAATTTCTTGCCTTACCATATCAGCTAGACGATCCCACTGAGCATCTGTTGTAGATTCAAACTGAGCCTTCCATTTTTGCTCATCCTCTATCTCAGCAAGGAGACGAGCAGCGATCGCATCTTGTTCAGCAACAGGTAAAGTTTTCAGTTGCGCGATCGCACGCTCAAGTAACTCAGTCATGGCTACCACACTCTTAAAACGTAAATGGCATCTTATCCATTATCGCTTCTTGCTAGCAAGTTGAACGCTAATTAGGTGAATATTCATGAGCATAAGATTCAGGTTAACGTCCTAACATTTTATCCCGCAGATGTTTAATGCGATCGCGCAATTTACCCGCCTCTTCAAATTCCAATTTCTTCGCCGCCTCTTTCATCTGCGCTTCTAACAGAGTAATCAACCCTGGAATCTGTTCTAATGGCAGTTCATCTATATGTTCATCTACAACTTTCAAATCAGTTGCATTTAACCGCCGAGATACATCTAAAAATGCCAAAATTGCATTACTTGATTTTTTGACAATTGGTTGTGGTGTAATCCCATGCAGTCGATTATGTGCTGTTTGAATACCACGCCGTCTATCTGTTTCATCAATAGCTTTAATCATGCTACCTGTCATATTATCGGCATACAAAATTGCCTGTCCCTGGACGTGACGCGCCGCTCTACCAATAGTTTGAATTAAGGAGCGCTCGGTTCGCAAAAAACCTTCTTTATCTGCATCCATAATTGCTACTAAGGAAACTTCAGGTAAATCTAACCCTTCCCGCAGCAAATTCACACCAACTAATACATCAAATTTCCCCTCGCGCAAGTTCTGCAAAATTTCAATGCGCTCAATAGAAGTAATTTCCGAATGTAAATACCTTACCCTGATACCGTGGTCTTGCAAATATTCTGTTAAATCCTCCGCCATCCGCTTAGTTAATGTGGTAATCAACACTCGTTCATGGCGATCGGCTCTATCTTTAATTTCGCCTAATAAATCATCAATTTGTCCTTCTGTGGGACGTACAGAAATTTCTGGATCAACCACCCCAGTTGGTCGAATTACTTGCTCAACTACATGATCTTCAGAAATTTCTATTTCCCAATTTCCGGGAGTTGCTGAAACGAAAATACACTGATTCACCTTTTGCCAGAATTCTTCTGCTTTCAAAGGACGGTTATCAGCAGCGCTAGGAAGCCGAAATCCATGTTCAATTAACACTTTTTTTCTCGCTTGATCACCGTTATACATACCGCGAATTTGTGGTACTGTAACGTGAGATTCATCTATAACTAGTAGCCAATCTTTGGGAAAATAATCGATTAAACATTCTGGTGATTCTCCAGCTTGTCTTCCTGCTAAGTGACGGGAATAATTCTCAACACCGTTGCAGTAACCCACTTCGCGCAGCATTTCTAGGTCATAGCGTGTACGTTGATCTATGCGTTGGGCTTCTAATAGTTTCCCAGCTTGTTCTAAGTCTAGTTTTTGCTGTTTTAATTCTGCTGCAATGTCATTACAAGCTACTTCTAACCGTTCTTCTGGGGTGACGAAGTGGCGTGCTGGGTAAACATTCACCGCTTCCAAACTCTTGAGAATTTCACCTGTCACCGGATCAATGTAGCGAATCGCGTCTATTTCATCACCAAAGAATTCGACACGAATAATTCGGTCTTCATAAGCTGGGCCAATTTCTAAGACATCACCACGAACGCGAAATTTTCCCCGACCCATTTCGATGTCGTTGCGGCTATATTGAACATTTGCTAAATCTCGTAAAATTTGGCGCTGATTTACTTCCATACCTATCTGAAGGGGGATGGCAGCTTTCAGATATTCTGCTGGCATTCCTAAACCGTAGATGCAACTGATGGAAGCAACGACAATGACATCACGGCGTTCAAAAAGCGATCGCGTCGCTGAATGCCGCAACATATCTATTTCATCATTAATCGCTGCCGTTTTTTCAATATAAGTATCGGTAACGGGAATATACGCTTCTGGCTGATAATAATCGTAGTAGCTGACAAAATACTCAACTGCATTGTTGGGAAAAAAATCTCGCAACTCGTTACAAAGCTGGGCAGCAAGGGTTTTGTTATGCGCCAGAACTAAAGTAGGCTTGCCAATTTTCTCAATAACTGCTGCTACCGAAAATGTCTTGCCAGTTCCAGTAGCTCCTAGTAAAGTTTGGTAACGATTACCCGCTTGGATACTAGCAGTGAGTTGTGCGATCGCTTTTGGTTGATCGCCTGTGGGACTAAAGGGAGCTTGAAGACAAAATTCTGTCATACAGTTTTGCTGGAAATACCCTATCTCATGGTGACGATTCCGCCCTGTATCTATTGTAGCTGGGTTATTAGAGCAAATAAATGGTAATATTTTTTTACAAAAGTTATTAATTAAAATTTACTTATGTATCAGTTTTAAAGATTCTTATATCTCTATGAGGTTTTTTAAGGTTAAACTCTAATGTATATGGAAAAAAATTTCATCCTTCCTTAATTATTGTAAAATTCAATTAACAAACCAGAGGTCTTCGTTTATGACTATTAGCAACACTGGCAAAGCAACCAGTTCTCGGCAAAAGTATGCCAAGTCTCCAGGGGAAACAACAGAGGAAGTTGAAAATCAACAAGACGAGAGCTTGAATGCAGATAAAGTCGAGGAAATTAATGAACTGCCAGTGGGAGCTACTGGGACACTCGCCATTTCTGGAATTCGTCCTATAGGCGCTAGCGACTTAGAAGTTGCTGAACACCTCTCAATTGCTGGGGTGCGTCCCGTTAGCACCAGTACCTTAGAAGTAGTTGAAACATATAACTCAATGGGTATTCGTCCAATTGGTGCTAATACATTCCAAGTCGTTGAAAGTATCAATCTCTCTGGGATTCGTCCAATTGGCTCAAGTTTATTGGTAATTGACGAAAGCTATTCCACCTTCGGTAATCGTCCAATAGCATCAAATGAGGTTGACAACTCTGAAAGTCTGATGGGTTTTCTAGATTAGAACAATAAAATATTCATATAACTTTATTAACTCAGTTTCTATAGGAAGCTGGGTTTTTTTAGTTAAACAGTCAAAAGTAGAGATTACCATATTTGCACTAGGGCTATTTTATTCTAAATATAAACCGCCCAGAACTAAAGTTCCCGGCTAATAGCTTAAGTCCACTAAAGTGGACTAAAAACCTTTCTTAGTCATCTTTAGATGACTTTTGTTATTAGCCTCAGAATTTATTCTGAGGCAGGCTAGATGAGAATGAAATAGCCCTGTATTTGCACTTGTTCTATGTCTTTTAGCATAGGTAACTAAACTATTCTTACTTTATTTTATATTCAACTAACACCCAGAACGCTTACTACAACTAACTTTCTTAATTACGAATTACGAATTACGAATTACGAATTATTGAATCTGCCTTGTGGTGGAAGGCTTTAGCAAAAACTTTAAGCTAGTCTGTAAAGGTAATAACAAAAGATTTCAAAGTTTGTTTATAGCTTTGAAATAAGTTTTTGATTAAATCAGGAGTACAAAATGAGCATAGAAGATCGCGCAAAAGCAGCTGCTAAAAATGTTGAAGGTAAAGCCCAAGAAGCTTTAGGAAATGTCACTGGAGATCCAGAAGATAAAGCGAAAGGTAAAGCAAAGCAAGCTGAAAGCGAAGTACGTCATGGAATTGAAGACGTGAAAGATAATGTCAAGAAAAATATTGACTAATCAATAATTCAATCAAGTTTTTTGCAAAAATAGGAATATAAATGGGGTGGATTCCATTTTTGCAAAAAATCATAAAGGATTGAAGATTCAATGCAATACCTCTTTCTTCTCATTTTAGCAAGTGTGGAAAGTTAGAGAACTAGCCTGATTGGCAGAATTATTGTAGAGACGTAATTTATTACGTCTCTGCATTAAAAAAGAAATGTATTACAAATTAGAGAAATAACCTCTATCTATTCCAAGTTTATAAAAGCAATTAGTTTGAATATACAACTTATTCTATCTGTTGTTTAAAGTGTTTTATCAGGAGGAAAAAAATGATTCTGCTTCAGCAAAGTCGCAAAATATTGGCGACTTTCCTTTTAATCGGAGTACTGATGATAACTACCGCTTGTGGTGGTACAAGTACAATGTCACGAGTTGACCCTTCAACTACCCCCTCAGCAATTGGCCGAGATGTAACTTATGCAGAGTTAGAGCGAGGCAATACCCCAGGAGGACAAACCTTTGGTAACTGGGTTGTGCAAGCATCTCAAGGATTAGTTCAGGATGCTTTTGTTCGTGATAACAACAAACTAGGTGTTGTAATTTCCCCTAAAGTTCGTCCTAATGAAGTGCGACCATTAGCAAAATCTTTAGTTCAAGGTTTTCATAAAAACTTCCCCAAACAAGACTTAAAGGTTTTGATTTACGCACCTGATAAGCAATTGATTTTGACTACTGAATATGACACTCAAACCAATCAAGTTAAGTATACTTAATTGCTGTATTTGCAATAGAAACTTGAAGAAAGTTTGATGAATTTGGAATTAGGGCTTACAAATATTAGCCATCCAAAGAGTTTGAGAAAAAAGGAGATTATTAAAGTGGCAACTAGCGAAGATTACAAACGTCAAATAATGAAAGATTTGGCTAAAGGTGATGTTGAATCTCTGGATGATACTACAGCCGAATCAACGGCGGAATATCAAAATTTTGATGATTTTGCTCAACGGACAACACCAGATCAACGTCGGCACTTATTTGGTCGATCTCTACATCCAGATCACATTCCAACCAGCCAAATGGAGCCAGAATTACAACAGGCGATCGCACAAATTAAACCCAATGAACGGGATGATGTAGCAAGAGCCTTTTTCAAACACTTGAAGGATAGAAAACTAGACGAGAAGCATCTAGAGCAACAGTTGGGACTTTCTACACATCACCCCAGCCGCATGAGTGCTGATGATGTTAGCAAATTAGCGTCCTTTGTGTATCATAACCATCCCGACATTTTCCGCGAAGTGCTGGCAGAGCAACCAGGGATTATCAAGTTTCTCAGCAATCCTGTAGTAGCAGGCATTCTCGGAATTGCAGCCGCTAAGTGGTTGGGTAGTCACAAGTAACTTCTGAATTTTAAGTTTGGAGGATGAGTAAGAGATTAGGTGGGTTATATTACCCACCTTTATTTTTTGCTTATTAAAATGAGCCAGATAAGCGATCGCTCAATAGCGATATTTACCACAGACTTATAGCGGTACAACATTACATCACTAGGTGTAGAGGCAGGAGTGCCCATAGGTGTCAACTTAAGCTAAAATGCATGTCCCACAGGCGTTTTACCCCCCTTAATCCCCCCGATTTATTGGGGGGAAAAAAGAAATCCAGTTCCCTCCCCAATGCATCGGGGAGGGTTAGGGTGGGGTGACGCGGTGAGTGATGGGAAGCCAGAGAACTGAATGCAGCCGCAATAATTCCTTTTGCGATTTGGATGAGCGATTGCTAAATTTACCAGGGACATGAGGGGAGACGCGATTAATTGCGTCTGTACAATATTATTTTTACCCTTACTCTGGCTGGCTATCTGGCTCAGTGTATTTGCAAAGAACGTTTATTCCAATTTTTAGAATATATAATACGACAATTGTGGCGATCGCTCCATCCATCGGTATTCCATTTACTGCTGCAACTGCCACCAGTGAGCCAATAATACTATTGAGCAGAGAAGCACTACCAGGATTCTTAGTGTATTCTTTGATTTTGCCCTGTAAACCATCATCACCACAGATTTCCGCGCGGATTTCATTCAGGGTGAGTTGCAAGAGAGATTTTTTGCCCTTACTATAATCTGTTGTGCCGACTTTCTCTTGCCAAAGTGCATCAAAAGTGCTTTCTAGATTGCCATTGTGTTGTTGCAGGGTAGTAAGCGCTTGTTGGGCTGGGGTGTCGTTTGGCAGAAGTTGCTGAAGTTCTTGGATTTCGACAGGGGTTAATTGGGCATTCATATATATTTGACTTAATTATTTATTGAGTATTTGTTAGTTCCTGAATCAATTCTTCAGGTGTGATAATTCTAGGAGTAGCAACTGGAAAATCTCTAGGGTTGCGAGTAATAATAGCATCTAAGTGATTGAGTACCGCAGCGCTGTATTGAATAGCATCTTCAAAATCTCTAAAGTTAAGGTTTAGTGCCATATTGATTGCGGTACTTTCTACAGTAGCGACACGGCAGAAGTTGACCAACTGCCTTAAATAAGTAAGTGTCCACTCTCGACCTCTTGCCCTACGGATGATGTAATACAAATCACTAAAAGTTGACGCGGAAATATAACCTTCTACCTGTCCTTGCTCAACTAGCACCAACACTTGTTCGCTTGCCTCTAAAAAAGGTTCACGCTCAAGGGCATCATCTACAATGATGTTGGTGTCTAACAAGATTTTCACAGATTATGTTTCTCCTTTAAAGCTTCCCATCGGGCTTGGTCTGGGTCAAAGTCTGGTGGTATGGGTGGGGCATTTTCAAATAAACCTTCAAATGCTTTTACTTTAGACTTTCTTCTCGGCTTTTCTGGCTGTGACTTAGTAGAAGTTTCCAAGGATGGAACTGGCTGCAAAATAATCACTTCCACTTTTCCAGGAGCAATATTTAGAGGTTCGTCAATAATTAAATGACCTAATTCATCAATTGTGGCATTGAGCTTGTAGGCTTGCATACTTTTGCTCCTTTTTGTTTCTAGGATAGAACACTGCGTAAATTAAGTCCTAGTTGGGTTTCGTCCCTCAACCCAACCTACATTCTATTTACCAGAATCGATATTTCCCAGAAAATTACCTAGAGAGAATTTATTAGTTCTTGAATCAACGATCGCAGTTATAAGTGAATGTCTTGTCGTCACCAACATTACAACATTAAAGCTTAACGCTATAACATTAAGGCTTAATGCTACTAACCTTAGGGCTTAACGCTATAACCTTAAGGCTTAACGTTACAACATTAATCACCAGCATTATAAGATTAAGGCTTAAGGTTACGACATTAAGCCTTAACGTTACAACTTTTTGACAAAAGCTTATGCGATCGCTCTTTAGGGTAGTGCGCTCTGTGCGATCGTAAGCAATGCTTAAACAAAACTTATGAATGATTTGACGTTGGCAATAAATCTTGGACTGCACCCTACGGCTCTGTTTCTAGCCTATCCCGCACTCTCCAAATTGCCTCGCGCACATCACCCGCGCACTCTTCACCCGTCCCCTTATGCCAAATAGCTTGAAACTGACTTTCGCCTAACTGTTTGAGTATTCGCGCTAAATCATAGAT
The DNA here is from genome assembly GCA_020829485.1 of Nostoc sp. CHAB 5834. The sequence goes on from JAIVFU010000005.1 coordinate 117,992, forward strand.
ATCTGAACTAATCCACTCTTGATTATGTTCTAGATCAAGTGCTAAAACTCCAATGTAAATTAGCAAAGCGTTAGAGTATTGTTCTTGAGCTTCTAAAACCTTTGCCCATTGGCTCAATGTTGATGAACCCTTTCGCCAATCACGGAATTGCTTACAAACTTCCCAGGTTTTTTGATAATAGTTAATTGCATCATCAAACTGCCGTTGTTCTTGAGCTACCATGCCCAAATGGTAATATTCACGCGCAGCATTGTAAAAATCCTCAGCGTCTTCATAAATTTTCAGAGCTTTGAGGTAGTTATCAACGGCCTTATCAAACTGCCTTTGCTTTTGAGCGACCAGACCTAATTGGTGATAGACAGTAGCAGCATTGAACAAATCTTTGGCATCTTCAAAAACTTTTAGCACTTTGAGATAACAATCAACTGCTTTATCAAATTGGTTTTGATCCTCAGCTACCATACCCAGATTGGTATAGTCACGGGCAGCACTGTAAAAATCTCCAGCATCTTTCCTAATGTTAAATGATTTGAGATAGTAATCAATTGCTTTATCAAACTGCTCTTGTTCTTGAGCGACAATACCTAATTGGTGATAGACGCTAGTAGCGCTATAAAAATCTCCAGCATCTTCAAATATCTTCTGCGCTCTGAGGTAATAATCAACTGCAACATCAAACTGCCGTTTTTCTTGAGCAAGATAGCCTAAATTATGATTAGAAATCGCAATTTTTTTATTTACTGATGGGTCATTTACAACCGTCAGATCATCTAAAATTGATTGATAGATTATTCTTGCACCTTCCAAATCATTATTTTGAGCCATTTCATTTGCATCTATACCTCGCAAAAATATCCAAAAATCTAGAGCATTCTTTCCTTTTGTTTTTGCATCTACCAAGTGGATATCAAGCTGCTTCAGCGCCCGTTGTCTTAATGACTTAAATTCAGCTTTCCGCCCTGAGCGATCATAGATAGAGGCTACGGCTTGCAAAATTAATCGTGCATAAATCCACTCTTGTTTTTGTTCAGCTAAATGTAAGTTGTGTAAAAGGTTTGCCTCTTCTACTTCTAGAACAAAAGTTGACATATCTGCATTATTGACCAGTTTTTCACGGAAGTGATCCGCAAATAAAGCGTAGAAGACCAGTAACTTTTTTTCTAACTCAATAATCTTCTCCTGTGAAATCATATTGTTTAATTTTTGACGTAGATACCAAGGTAATGCTGGGTGAATTTTATAGATACCTTCATCCCAAAATTCCAAAATCCCAGCATCGACAGCTTCGTTGAGAATCTTAATCCAATCTAATTTTTTCAAGTTTTCACCGAAGACAGTATGGTATAACTGTCCAAATTCATCTTCGCCATTGTTTATAAAATATTGGAGCGTTGGTACAGCTACTCGGTCACATAACAGTGCCAAAAATGGTAGATGTAGCTTTGCTTTCTCTGACAACTTAGAAAAAGAATAATCCAACGACACCGTTAACGACTTATCCCTACCTTCCTCCTCAGCACCTTTAAAAGTATCTAACCCCCGCCGCAACGCTTCAATTAACTGAGTTGGTGTCTGCATCTTTAAATGCGGCAACACCACCCGCAAAGACAACGGATGTCCCCCCAGCAATTTCAACAACTCCAAATATTCTGCTGCTAGGTTTTTTCTCTCCACACCCACCGTTTGCAAAATCTTCGCGGCTAACTCTTGGGCATCCGCTTGAGACAACCCCCGCAAGTTGATTAAACTATACACACAATCCAACCAAGGTTCTTCGCGCCGACTGGTAATTAATACCCAAGATTTACCACCCCGCAATTCCTTAAGAAACCGCTTCAGCTTGTTTCTCTCTTTCCCACTCAATAATGGTTCATTCCCCGTAGGGAAACCGTTGACAGGTTCAAAGTTATCCCAAATCAACAAGCAAGGATTAGTTTGCAGATATTGCCGCACTACATCTTCTTGCTTATCTGGCATCATTTGGGAAAATCTCTCACCTCCTAACGCCCTACCAATTTGGTTAATTACCTGACTCAACCCCGCACCCTGTTCAAAGGAGGTGAAGAACATACCGCCTGTACGTCCTTGAGTGTCATTTAACCACCGGGCGAAACCTATGACTAACTCGGTCTTCCCAACACCGCCCATTCCCTGCATCAGCACGACATGATTTTGCCGAAATGCTTTCTCTAAGCGGTGAGTTTCATAATCTCGCCCAATAAAACCATAGCCGCTTTCATCTGGTAAACCTACAACTTTGCTACTTGGTGCGGTGTTGTCTGCTTGCGCCATCAAATCGGCAAAAGTGGGCGTTGTCTTTTTGGGAACAAAGGGCGTATAGGGTTGCTGCTGATACAAAATCGGCACTAACCAATCTTGTAAAGGTAAATCCACATTGGGACTAGGACTAGGGCGCATTTTGTCAATAGACATGGACTTACGCCCTGCTGCAACTGCTGTGGCGATACACTCTCCCCTGACTAATTCCCCATACAACCGCCCAATAAAGTGTTCTGCACCTTTGGCTTTAATCGTGTATGCCATCGCTACCACAGCCTTAGCCCCCGATTTCACCAACTGTCCCGCCACAGAAGAAAAAGCTTCTTCGCCTACTTGTCCAGACTTGCAAGCATTCAGCACAAAAATAGGCACGCGACAATCTGTTAAATATTGGGCAATTTCCCTAGCGCTGACAGCTTGCTCATTTCCCTGTTCATCCTCAAAGACTAAAACTCCCTGTGTCTCGCTGTCAAAATTCCCATGTCCATCAAAATGGACGATATGATAAAAACCCTTATTCGCTTGCAGTTCTGCTTCAAATGCTTTCAAGCTAGGGGGACGCAATACCTTAAGATTGACTCGCTGACGTATCGGTTGCAGCGCCGCCAGCAGTGGACGGGCAATGGTTTTAAAACCTACATCTTGCTGATCGTAAGGACGGGCAATAACTAGTAAAATATTCAGTTGGTCATTGGGCATTGCTGGCAATGGTGCTTTTACGCCCTGACTGCTGAGACTGCGATACATCCCCGCCAGTGAAGGTGCAAGAAATTGATAATCGGGGGAATATAGCAACTCCCAAGGCAAGTTCAGCACTTCGGCGTTATCAGAAATGATGCCCAGTTCACAGTTATCTAGCCCTTCCCGTGTCGCTTCCTGAAAAAACTCTCTTCCTTTCTCTGTACTGCGAAATACTAGCTCAAATAGCTGTTGTCCCCAATGCTGTAATTTTTGTTCAATTTTTACAGCGTTATCTGGAAAAATACCGTAAGGAAATTTTAGATAATCTTCTAAATACCAGCGCAACTCAGCCGCGTTTTCTTCATCGAAGGGTTGCTGGAAGGCGACTTCTGACGCAAAACGAGGACTTTCATATCCGCGTTGCCAAGAAAGTTGGATTTTGTCGTTTTGATGCGTAATCCGTAACCAATTCTGCGCCATAGCTACTGCCAACACTGGTTAATGTGATGTTACCTTATCCTAGTAATTCACGCAGAAGTTAGCTGATTACTTGTTAAACCTGAAGAGTCTCCCCTCCCCGCAAGCCGTGTGTCGAATTACCCCCCTTATAAAGGGGGGAAACCGGAAAGTCTAGTTCCCTCCCCTTTCCAAGGGGAGGGTTAGAGTGGGGTAAAACTCTGGTTAATCAGCAAATTCTATTGGACTAAGCTTTTCATTCACTACAGATACAGCGATAATTTACTCAAATCATCACCGAGTTGTTTCATGCTGCCAGTTATTGAAAGCATTGTATTACGTCAAATGGCTTCGGGCGATCGCCTCTACTTACAAGTATACAAATTCATCGGCGCTCAACCTGGTAAAAAGGTTTACATTCAATCTAATCTGCACGGTGCAGAAATTGCTGGTAATGCCGTTATTCACCAGCTAATTGAGTTTTTATTAACAATAAATGATACAGATTTAACTGGAGAAATTTGGCTGGTTCCCGTTTGTAATCCAATGGGGACAAATGAACGCGCTCATCATTTCTCCCCTGGGCGTTACTGTATTTACGAAGCCAAAGACTGGAATCGGATATTTTGGGATTACGAAAAAGAAGCTGATGATTTAGTAGCTTTTACTAAATCTCAACTTCATAGTGATCTAAAGGTCATTCGACAAAATTATCTAACTATAATTAAGCAACAATTCGCAAAAATTTTAGAAAAACTTAATTTTTCTAGTGGTGTTCCTTACACTGAGCTTTTTGCCTACAAGCTACAAAATCTGAGTTTAGATGCAGATTACTTAATTGATTTACATAGTTCTACCAATCAAGCTTTAGACTACGTTTATTACTTCCGAAATCGAGAAGACAGTGCAAAATACTTCCTGCTTGAATTCGGAATATTGCTTGATAAATATGATGGTGATGCTTTTGATGAAGCTTTTATCAAACCTTGGTTAGCGCTGGAAGCTTGTTTTAAAGAGTTGGGTAGAGAAGTAAAGTTTGACGTGGAAGCTTGGACACTAGAATTAGGCTCAGGAATGCAAATGAACCCTGATTCAGTCGCTAAAGGTGTACGGGGTGTAAAAAACTATTTAGTGCAAAAAGGTGTACTGCAAATTCCTGATTTATTAGATAATATAAAAACCGATGAAATGACTTTTGCATCTAGCAGCAACCGGAAAAAATATTATGCGATCGCAGGTGGTATGATTCAATCCAGAATCAAATTAGGTAGCACAGTCAAAGCTGGAGACAAACTCTATCAAATTCTCAGTTTTAATAAAGAAGGTAAGCTACCTAGTGTAATTTATGTCTGCGCTCAACATGATGGATTAGTTTACGATGTCGCAACTAATCAGGCTGTGAATGAAGGCGAGTTTGTATTGGGAATTGTTAGTTAGGGGATAGCAAATATATCAAGTGATTTTAAACAATATAGCCCTGGAAATCTTTATCGAATTTGGCGATCGCATAAACTCCCATCCGCCATTAGAAAAGCAAAAGGGTCGCCTTTATTGGTTGTCTCCAACATTGTGCCACCCGCAGTTAACAGCGAGTCAACTTGATCAACTTCCAGCTTGGTGAATTGTGGCGGATGCGCCATTAATCCTATAGTCGCTTGACGAATTCCCAAAACCTCCCAGCTATAAGTATCTACAGCGCAGTTTACTACAGCCCTAATCACAGCATTTAAACCAGAACAATCACCTCTACTAGTAAGAATTCCAATGCGTTTGGGTTCTCCCATATTTTTTATTGACATTTTGATCCAAATATATTGAGTAGTCGATGAAACTTAAGACATTAGCAGCAGATTAAACCTAAGCAAATGCGCTTCTAGTAAATGCCAAAGTAATTTTATGTTTGTTTTGTATTTAAAAACAAAACAAAGTTATCTTAGCTGTAAAATATAAGTGTAGAGCCAGTAGTAGATTAAACCTAGGCAAAAGCAATCCCTAAAAATGCCAGGGTAATTTTATGCTTGTTTTGTGTCTAAGAAAAAACCAAGTTATCCCAGCTGTAAAATATGAGGGTGGAGCCAAAGGTGACTAGTATTGATAATTACAACTTCTCATTCCCAGGAGAAGTAGCAATCCCACAGGCTCCTCCTGAATTCAAATCAGGTTTTATCGGCATTGTTGGTCGTCCTAATGTCGGTAAATCTACTTTAATGAATCAATTAGTAGGACAAAAAATAGCCATTACGTCACCCGTAGCGCAAACTACACGTAACCGTTTGCGCGGCATTTTAACTACACCAGAGGCGCAGTTAATTTTTGTAGATACACCAGGAATTCATAAGCCCCATCATCAATTGGGGGAAGTGTTGGTGCAAAATGCCAAAATTGCCATTGAATCGGTAGATGTAGTGCTATTTGTGGTAGATGGAGCAGTAGCTTGTGGATCAGGCGATCGCTATATTGCCGAGTTGCTGTGTCGCACCAAAACACCAGTGATTTTGGGGGTGAACAAAATCGACCAACAACCTTCCGATTCTCAGTTTATAGATGATAGTTACGCTCAGATGGCCCAGTCCCATGAATGGGAAATTGTGAAATTTTCTGCTAAGACGAGTGCAGGATTACCGCAACTTCAAGAATTATTAATTGAACATTTAGAAATTGGGCCGTTATACTACCCGCCAGATTTGGTAACTGACCAGCCAGAACGCTTTATTATGGGTGAATTAATCCGAGAACAAATTTTATTATTGACTCGTGAAGAAGTACCCCATTCAGTAGCGATCGCTATTGATTTAGTAGAAGAAAGTCCCAGCATTACCCGGATACTTGCAACCATCAACGTCGAGCGCGATTCTCAAAAAGGCATACTCATTGGCAAAGGCGGAGCAATGCTCAAAGCAATTGGTAGTGAAGCCCGCGAACAAATTCAAAAGTTAATCTCTGGTAAAGTTTACCTAGAATTGTTTGTGAAAGTTCAGCCAAAATGGCGACAATCGCGGATAAGTTTAGCAGAATTAGGCTATCGAGTGGAAGAATAATAATTGGTCATTTGTCATTAGTCATTGGTCATTAGTCATCTCCGAAAAAGAATGTAGAGACGTAGCACTGCTACGTCTCTACAAGGGTTCCGGGTAACGCATATTTAATTTATGGAGATGTCTATTAGTCATTGGCAAGCAGAAAAAGCAAAAGACAAAGGACAAAGGACAAATGACAAATAACAAAAGACAAAGGACAAAGGACTCTTAATAAATAAAATGTCTTTAGATATTCGCTATCCCTTAAATTTACCAGCCAATGCTCCGCCATTGCGCGTATTAATTGTCGAAGATGATCCGATGATGCAACTGGGATTAGAGCAATCGTTAATGGCTCATCCCCAGTTAGAGATTGTTGGACAAGCAGAAGATGGTTATTTGGGAGTTCAAGCAGCACTGCAACTGAAACCTGATTTGGTGGTTATGGATATTGGCTTACCGCGATTGGATGGCATTGCCGCAACACAGCAAATTAAAGCGGCGCTGCCAGCAACTCATGTGGTGATGCTGACATCTCATCAAACAGAGACAGAAATTATTGCGGCACTATCTAGCGGTGCAGATGCATATTGCATCAAAGGTGCAAGTGTGGAACGATTGTTAAGTGCGATCGCAGCCGCAGTTGATGGTGCAGCCTATCTCGATCCCCAAATTGCGCGGCGAGTAATTGATAATCTTAAACCACCTTCACCCACCACCAACACCGCCAACTTATCTGGACGCGAGTTAGAAGTGTTGAAACTCATGGTAGACGGGTTGAGTAACCCAGAGATTGGCGAAAAACTCTATCTCAGTCCCAACACCATCAAAACTCATGTCCGAGGGATTATGAATAAATTAGCAGTAGACGATCGCGTACAAGCAGCAGTTGTGGCATTGCGTTCTGGGTTGGTTTGATTGCTACAATCTGTGAGTGCTGTAGATGAATACCTGATCTGGTAATCTTTATCTGTGATCCTGGTACTTTAATTTCATAATTAACTAAACTCTGGTTTTTTGATGTCAGAAGAAATTCAAACCTTTATTACTGAATATCTTGATAAGTGCGCTCATTTATATATTGAAGTTTTCAATGGTGAACCTTGGAACGAGGAATGGACTTTCGAGACTGCAAAAGCAAGGTTGTTTGAAATTCTGAATACACCAGGTTTTGTTGGATTTGTATTCAAACAGGATGAACTTTTAGGATTCGTGGCAGGTTATTGTAAGCAAGGGCAAAAAAGTAAAAGCTTTTATCTAGAAGAAATCTGTGTCCGACCTAATAAGCAAAGTCAAGGAATTGGGACAAAGCTACTTAACCAGTTAATGGATACTCTAACCGCGATGAAAGTTACCTCTGTTTATCTTTTGACTAAAAAGGATGGACAAGCAGAGGCTTTTTACACCAAGCATGGCTATCAAAGAAGCCAGCATCTGATTTTGATGGCAAAACGATTTTAGAGGAAATGAAAGCTTTGCATCAATTACGTATTGAACATCAAATAAATGCAGCAAAATACAGAAACAAACCTCAGCAAGAATAGGACTACTGGTGCATCCAAATTTAATAATCAATTCCCCACTTTCTGCCCTCAAAGCCGCGAGGAATGGCGGAAATGGTTAGAAGAAAACCATCGCGCCTCTCTTGGTGTATGGCTTATCTACTACAAAGTAAAAAGTGGTAAACCAAGTGTTCGATATAGCGAAGCAGTAAAAGAAGCCTTATGCTTTGGTTGGATTGACAGTAAAGTTAAATCCTTAGATGAAGAACGTTATATGCAAATATTTACACCTCGAAAACCGAAAAGCGTGTGGTCAAAATTAAATAAACAATATATTGAAGAACTTATAGAACAAGGTTTGATAACTACAGTAGGTCTGGAGAAAATTGAAGCTGCAAAACAAAATGGTTCATGGAACTCTTTAGATGCGATCGAAGCATTAATTATTCCCTTAGATTTAAAGCAGGCATTAGAAGCAAACACAACTGCTAAAGAGTATTTTGAAGCATTTAATAACTCATCCAAAAAGAATATCCTTTTTTGGATTGAAAGTGCAAAACGTCCAGAAACAAGGTTAAAGAGAATTGAACAAACCGTCAAATCAGCAGCGGCAAACAAAAACCCATTGGTACGATAACAAAGCCTAGTACCGCAAGGCGAAAGTCAAAAGTCAAAAGTCAAAAGTATTATGGAATAAGCTCTTTAGAGATTTTAAATAGTTGCTCTATTTACGCTGTGGCGTACTAGTTGACACTCCAAAACTTAGAAAATGTAGCACTTATGAGTAAATATTTCCATCCCAATAAGTAAAGGCGTACTTATAGCGCTTCTCTGTTGACTGCAATACAGACCTAACCCCCAGCTCTTTCCCTTCTAGCGTTGGGGAGTAAGATTCAAAGCCTCTCTCCTTTTAGGAGAGAGGTTTGGAGAGAGGTCAAAGTGTATTGCTTCCATTCGAGAACCGCTATATATACGCCTTTATAGCCGATTCATTTGTTGTTAAGATATTTCAAAAATAGTCTAATCAATGCATTTTAGTTAAAAGAGTTTGAGAGTTGATTAGGGTCTACATTAGCAGGAAATAATAAAATTTCCTTGCCTTCTAATTTTGCCTTTAGGTGAAGCAAAATAGCCTTTTCCAAAGAACAGTATTTAATTGGAACCCATCCGTCGCTATAAAAGTAGACAGTTACTCGGCTCATTGCATACTCTTTCAACGGCAGTGGAAGAGACCAGGACGAGTCCACAGTTTGAACCTTACCTGTTGAGTCCATGCTTTGAACCTCAATTATTTAAGTATATATACTTTCACTCATTAGAATGATTTCAAGTAACTGTCATAAGTAATAAGAAACTGCCTTGAAACCGAATCTTTAGGTAAAAATTAGAATAATTAGAACTAATCTAAAGACATGGCAGAAATTCAGGTTTTGAAACCCACGGAGGTGGGTCAAGTTTAGTGTAGACGCGGTTTCTAACCGCCCACTTCGCGTTAAGTTGACACGTATGGATAAGGCGAATAACCAATCCCCAATCCCCAATCCCCAATGCCCCATGCCCAATTTCCAATTTCCATAATTTAAAATCCTGCCAAACGATGCGAAGGTTTCAAACTCAGGGATGATGAGTAATTAGCAACTAAATTGACAAAATCACACTATAAATAGTGATATTAAGCGATAGATAGCGCTTGTAAAGGAATAACAGCCATGATTAAATCTTGGATGGTGATTGGGGGTGTGGCTTTCTTAGTTGCTTTAGCGGCTAACGTGATTACGCCTAGCGATCGCCAATGGTTCAAGCGCTTACAACGACCGAGATGGTTAACTTTTGAGGGTGCAATTCCAATTATCTGGACTGTGATATTTATTTGCGGTGCTTGGTCGGCTTATATTGTCTGGGAAAAAGATCCAGCAACCACCTCAACCTGGTTAATTATGGGTTTATACTTACTTTTAGAAATTATTACCATTGCCTATACGCCTGTAATGTTTCGGCTTCGCAGCCTAAAAGTCGGTACAATTATTGGTGGCACAGGTTTTATCATTAGTGCTTTATTGATACTTGCAGTCTTAAGTATTTCTGGTTGGGCAGCATTGCTATTAGTTCCTTATTTGCTGTGGAGTCCCATTGGTACTTATACCACTTGGAAGATGATCAGTCTCAATCCTCAAGATGCCTAAGATTCGCACTAACGAATGATTAAACATATAGCCTAAATTGTCAAACTTGCAGTGTATGACTTGACAAAATACACAAAACTTGAGTGCATTATGATTCCATCTTGGATAATAATTGGGGCTGTAACTTTCTTCGTCGCCCTTGGTAGTTTCTTAATCACACCGCGTGATGTTAAATGGTTTGCAAATTTAAGTCGCCCTCGTTGGCTAGTTTTTGAGCCGCTAATTCCGGTAATCTGGACTGTGATTTTTATTTCCGGTGCAGCTTCAGCTTATATTGTCTGGGAAAAAAATCCCGGAGGCATAATTACTTGGCTACTAATGGCTTTGTACCTCTTGGTGGAAATTATCACCGTTGCCTATATACCTACAATGTTGAGGTTTCGCAGCCTCAAAGTTGGGGAAGTTCTTGGGCTAATCGGTTTGATTTCAGGCGTTGTCCTCGCAATCTGCCTTTTGCCGATTTCTCTAACGGCGGCGCTATTGCTTCTTCCTTATTTGGTTTGGACTCCCATTGGTGCTTATACCACTGACGAGTTAAAAGAATTAAATCCTCAAGATGCCTAGTAAGAACCCCACCCCGCCAAAGCTACGCTTTGTCTCCCCTCCCCTTACCAAGGGGAGGGGTGTTAAATACTTTTGCAAGAAGTAAGGGGGGATCAAAAGTGCCTAAAGTTACAGAGAAATACTTTTCAAACACCCTCTTAGATTGTTCAATCCAAAATCCAAAATCTAAAATTTTTCTCTCTGCTAAAGGAGACGACCATAACGTGCTGTTACCGGATTAGCTGGATTAGATTGATTATTCAGCCAAGCCCACATTTGATCGCCAACAGAAAAATGCCACCACTCTCTAGGATTGCGTTGAAAGCCAGCTTTTAACATTACATCTCGCAATAGCTGACGGTGAGTGTGATATTTTTGGGCTTGTTGGTGGTCAAAATTGGCATAATAATCTGGGTGCGATCGCTCTGACATTTCATCAATGGGCGAACCCATATTTACTATTTGCCCTGCATCATCTACTAGCGTCACATCCACCGCCGCACCTGTACTGTGAGGAGGGGGAGTTTTTTCATCCAAACTTGGTACAGCCCAAATTGCATAAACCGCTTCCCAAATTTCTTGGCGTTGGTTTGGGGATAATTCCACATCAGTTAATCCCCTATCCTGCACTGCTTGGGCAAAGCTGTAATCTACCATAAACTGCTGGACTGCGATCGGGCGATAAGCATCAAAAATTTGGATACGCCAGTTTGGATACAACAGTTGAAGATAATTTTGCGCTTGGATCAAATTTTCAATTACACTTTGACGGAGATAATAGGGGGAGCGATCGCCATAAGTAGCACCTAATTTTTCATAAGGATGGGGAGATTCCACCGCAAACAATTCTAAAGGAATCGCTATTATCGGTTCACCACACTCAAAAATCGGGATTTGATGATAAGCTCTCATCTAGTCAGCCACACAGGACTTACGAATTTTAACGTAAGCATAGCATTCTGCGTAACGAGTCTCTTATTTCTCAGTGTCCTTTGCGCCTCTGCGTGCAATACCAATTTTTCTCAATCCTGAACAGTGAACCAAAAACTTTTTTTCTAAAGGGCGATGCCTAAGTAGAGCGGCGTGAATAATTCAAGGTTCGTAGTGAGGACTAAAGTCCTCACTACGAACTAATTTCAAAATTTTTTACATTACTTAATCTAGTTTGATTTATTCTCACCGACTTAGTTATGTTGGGCTACGCCTACGCAAATAATCTGCTACGTATACAAAGTTATATAGCGTTTCCTAATCACGTAAGGTATATCATAGTCCCCTCTCGAAGAACCTACGGTGTACACACAAGTCTTTTCGTCCAGAACACAAGTCCTTTCGTCCAGAACACAAGTCCTTTCGTCCAGAACACAAGTCCTTTCGTTCAGAACACAAGTCCTTTTGTTCAGAACACAAGCCCTTTCGTTCAGAACACAAGCCTTTTCGTTCAGAACACAAGCCTTTTTGTCCAGTACACAAGTCCTTTCGTCCAGAACACAAGTCTTTTCGTTCCTAAAGTAAAAATTTAGGCAATTGCCAAATCATAATGTAAAACTAAGATTTCATCTGCTCTCAAAGTCGCCATTGCATATTCAGAGCCTTGGGTATCAGCAAACTCGACTAAATAATGATATTCTTCTTCTTGCTCATACACTTCTACAATTGTCCCAACTTGCCCACTGGGTAAGCTTTCGATAGAAGTATAATCTTCTTCCACTAGTTGTAATCTCCCAATGGGAATGGGCTTGAGTGTAGCAATAGTATCCAAAAGTTTAACTTTTTTCATTTAACTTCAGAAATGTAGTAATCAAACGTGGATAAACATTATTAGCGGTAGTTTCCCAGATTGTCCGCAGCCTGATTCCCTCTGTATCAGGTACTATCCAATCTACCTTAAACTGTTGACCAAATTGCGTAGTACTTTGCTGAACAACTTCACCTGCAACTGCTGCTGTTTGAATAAGTTCACGCAAAACATCGGCATTTTCTAGTGTGATTCCTAAAATTGATGCGAAAACTCTAGCTTTATGTTTCCCACTAGGATGTTCTGGGTTTAGACAATAACCTATGAGCTTTTGTATAGAAATCTCTGCTTGCTCGCCGTTGGGTAATTTTATCGTCTATGAATATGCCCTAACAGACTTTAAATTTTATCATTAACGGTTTGTTATTTTAATGCTCAATCAAAACCAAACACCTTTATTAGATGCCTTAAAAGCCAATGCAGCAAGACTTCATGCACCTTTTTACACGCCAGGACATAAACAAGGTGAGGGAATTTCTCAACCCTTGGCTGATTTACTTGGTAAAGCTGTCTTTCGCGCTGATTTAACAGAATTAGCAGATTTAGATAATCTCTTTGCGCCCCAAGGCGTTATTCAAGAAGCACAACAACTAGCAGCAGTAGCTTTTGGCGCATCACAAACCTGGTTCCTTGTCAATGGTTCTACCTGTGGGATTGAAGCAGCTATTCTCGCTACCTGTGGCACAGGCGATAAAATCATTTTGCCTCGCAATGTCCATTCATCTGCGATCGCTGGTTTAATTCTCTCCGGTGCAATACCAATTTTTCTCAATCCTGAATACGATCCAGTTTTAGATATTGCCCATAGCATCACGCCTAATTCTGTAGAATCTGCACTCCAACAACATCCAGACGCTAAAGCAGTGTTGATAGTTTATCCAACATATTACGGCGTTTGCGGAAATTTGAGTGCGATCGCTAACATCACACATCAATATAATATTCCTCTACTTGTAGATGAGGCACACGGCGCACACTTTGCCTTTCATCCCAAATTACCCACTCCAGCTTTAGCCGCAGGTGCAGATTTAACTGTACAATCCATCCACAAAGTACTTGGTGCAATCACACAAGCATCAATGCTGCATATCCAAGGTGACAGGATAGATTGCGATCGCATCAGTAAAGCTTTGCAACTTGTACAATCTACCAGTCCTAGTTATTTACTTTTAGCTTCTTTAGATGCAGCGCGTCAGCAAATGGCACTCCACGGAAAAATGCTGATGTCTCGCACTTTGCAACTAGCTGATGAAGCTAGAACAAAAATCAGTCAAATTCCTGGCTTATCTGTTTTACAGATTCCTAGCCCCCCTTATGAAGGGGGGTTGGGGGGATCTCCCGGCTTTGTGGCTTTAGACGAAACACGACTAACTGTAACTGTTTCTGGTTTAGGCTTAACTGGATTTGAGTCAGATGAAATTCTCGATGAAAAATTTGCTGTTACTGCTGAATTCGCCTCACTGCAATATCTCACCTTTATCATTAGTTTAGGCAACACCCCAGCCGATATTGAGCAACTGGTACAAAGTTTTACCACTCTTGCCAAAGAATATCGCCGAACTAACTTAACTGTTAAAAGCGATCTTTGGCAGGATCATTTCACTACACAGTGTCATGATTTATGTTATTCTCCCCGTGAAGCCTTTTTTGGTGTCAGTGAAATACTACCTTTGATACAGACCAATCAACGCATCTGTGCCGAAATCGTCTGTCCCTATCCTCCAGGAATTCCTGTATTAATGCCGGGGGAAGTCATCACCAAACCCGTCCTTAATTATCTGCAACAAATCCAGGCGATGGGAGGATTTATCACCGGTTGCAATGACACAAGCTTCAAAACTTTGAAAGTGGTGAAAATTTGATTACCCTTTTCCACCAAATTTTGATGAAGTAGGTATTGACATAGCTGCGTCTACAGGTTTCGGATCAAGTTTAGCGAATGCAGTTAATTATTGGGTAAACCTGGGAATACTTTTATTAGGTTAAAAGTATCACGCGGGGTTTCAGTATGGGTTTCGCCGAAGATTTAGCTAAATTGTCCGAAAAAGTTAGCAGCAGACTTGCAATCGTCACGGGAGAAGAAAATACAAAAGCAGCTTTTATTTCTCCATTTTTAAGTATCTTGGGGTACGATCTTACCGACCCAACCGAGGTTAAGCACGAATACTTTGCTGATTTTGCTACCCCCACAAGAGTCAAACAGCCAAAGAAAGTTGACTATGCGATCGCAATTAATAACAATATTGTCATATTGATTGAGGCCAAGTGTTGCAAGCAAAAGCCAGAGGCTCATGACGGACAACTTAGAAGTTACTTTAACGCGATTTTAACTGCTCAGATTAGTGTTGTTACCAACGGAGTTGAATATCGGTTCTTTACCGATTTAGAGAATCTTCACGTGATGGACAAAGAAACGTTTTTTACTTTCAATATCCTGGACTACACTCCAAAAGATATAGAAAATCTTAAACTCTTCCACCGTGATAATTTTGATGCAGCTAGCATTAAAAGCGATGCTGAGGAGATGCTTTACTCTCAAGGAATAAGTGAGCTAATAGATGGGCTTTTGGTATCTCCCTCAGATAAATTTGTTCACTTTTTGATTAAAGAGCTTGGTACAGTAGCACCCAAATTTGAATTTCGGGGTAGCGTCGTCAACGCAAGAGTTATTAATAGATTCAGCCCAATCGTCAAACGATCAATTCAGACAAGCTTATTGTCATTAATCACTCGTTCCGTCAATCAGGAAATGACTCATCCTGCCGATTACCAGCCCTTAACAGTTCCAGAGCAGGCAGAAGCGGATTTAGATCCCGACGAGAAAACTGATGTTGTTACAACCGAGGAAGAATTAGCGGCTTTTAAGAAAATCCAGGCAATCACGAAGACTTCACCTCAATTCAAGCTTGAACTTCAATATAAAGACACAGTTTCGTACTTTGGAATTAACCTTGGCAAAATAAACTGGTGGTTTTTGCGATTATACTTGTCGTCATCTAAGAAATGCTTCATCGCCAGAATAAACGCCGACGATGCCAGAGCATTAGCACCTGGTTTTGTAATTCAGGAAGTACCTGGAGTTAACTCAGAGGCAGTATCAAAGGTAAAAATTGATTCGGTAGATGACTTTGACAAACTTAAGCCCTTGATTTTGCGGTGTTACGAGCTAGAGCTTGCAAAGCATTAATTAAATGTTAACAAATATTAAGACCCAGCGTCTTGAATGAAGATACCGCTCAATGGTTGAGCGGTAATTTTTTGAGGGCGATCGCAAAACATTCAAAACTAAGTCTGAGGAAAAATTCTAATTAGTTGTAGCAATATCGCTTCAAGGCTTTGCAGAGGAGCATTTGTAGTCCTTTGATGCTCTTCAAAATTTCGCTGATGCCGTTCTGAGTTATCGCGTAATTCCAGTAAAGTCCAAAATCTAAAATCCAAAATTGATCTGATGCACCATTTCTTTGCTCTTCACCTTCTACAATAAAGATAGACTTTATTGAGATTTGTATAGTTGGGGATAAGCTGTCATGGCTCCCGCCGTTTTCATTCAAAATTTGCAAAAGCGCTACGGCACAGTGGTTGCCGTCCAAGATGTTTCCTTTCAGGTAGAACCAGGAGAAATTTTTGGTTTACTTGGCCCCAACGGTGCGGGTAAAACTACTACCTTGCGTGCTTTATGTACACTCACCACACCGGATGCTGGCAAAATCGAAGTATCTGGCATCTCTGTGTTAGATAATCCGAGAGTGGCAAGACAACGACTAGGCTATGTAGCGCAGGAAGTCGCTATAGATAAGGTGCTAACTGGAAAAGAACTACTGCAATTGCAAGCAGCACTTTATCACCTTCCACGCGCAGTAGCCAAACAGCGTATTGAGACTGTATTAGATTTACTCGGTTTGCAAGAATACGCCAATAAAAAGACAGGAACCTATTCTGGGGGTTTACGCAAGCGCCTAGACTTGGCTGCTGGGTTACTCCATTCACCCGATGTTTTAGTCTTAGATGAGCCAACTGTAGGGCTTGACATAGAAACCCGTTTTGTGGTGTGGGATTTCCTGAGAAAATTACGCGCTTCGGGGACGACGGTAGTAATTACCAGCCATTACCTAGAAGAGGTTGACGCTTTAGCCGATCGCGTGGCGATTATAGATCGCGGCGTTGTAATTGCGGCTGGGACACCTTCACAATTGAAAGATCAAGTAGGGGGCGATCGCATCACCTTGCGAATCCGCGAGTTTTCCCCCATTGAGGAAGCAGAAATTGCCAAAAACCTCTTGCAACCTTTACCGTTTGTGCAAGAAGTGATCATCAACAGCGCTCAAGGTAATTCCCTCAACTTGGTGGTGACACCTCAGAACGATGTTCTGATTAACATACAGCAAGCGCTGAATACTGCTGGCTTGCCCATATTTGGCATAGCCCAATCTCGCCCCAGCCTCGATGATGTTTACCTCGCCGCGACAGGACGCACACTGATGGATGCAGAACTAGCAGCCGTTGCCACTCGCGATCCTAAAGCTGAGAAAAAGCAGAATATGAGATAGGGAATGAGGCATGGGGAAGATGAGGGAGAAATAACCAATCCCCAATTCCCAATCTTCAATCCCCAATTCCCCAATTCCCCACTCCCCACTCCCCACTCCCCAATTATTTATGAGCGTTACTCCTAAATCTGATATCAATTGGCAGCCGTTAGCATCGCCACAAGCAGATGCTAATGCTGCACCTAACTTTTTCGGTGAATTGGTACAAGAGACGCTGGCTTTAACTCGTCGCTTGTTTATTCAGTTACAACGCCGTCCCTCCACATTGGTTGCCGGAATTATTCAGCCGGTGATGTGGTTGGTGCTATTTGGTGCTTTATTTCAAAATGCCCCCAAGGGATTGTTTGGCAGTACGACAAATTACGGGCAATTTTTGGCTGCTGGAGTAATTGTCTTTACAGCCTTTGCTGGGGCGCTGAATGCTGGTTTGCCCGTAATGTTTGACCGCGAGTTCGGCTTTTTGAATCGTTTGCTAGTAGCACCCTTAGCATCACGGTTTTCTATTGTCTTTGCTTCGGCAATCTTTATCATCAGCCAAAGTTTGTTACAGGCAGCCGTAATTGTTGCAGCAGCAGCGTTTATTGGGGCTGGGCTACCAGATGCAACGGGTTTATGTGCGATCGCTTTAATTGTCTTTCTCTTAGCTTTGGGTGTAACAGCCATATCCCTCGGTTTGGCTTTCGCTCTACCCGGACACATTGAATTGATTGCAGTGATTTTCGTCACTAACCTACCATTATTGTTTGCTAGTACAGCTTTGGCTCCTCTATCCTTCATGCCTCAGTGGTTGCAGGTTGTGGCTACCCTAAATCCTCTCAGCTATGCGATCGAACCGATTCGCTATTTGTATCTCCACAGTAGTTGGGGACTAAGTAGCGTAGTCATGCAAGCTCCTTGGGGTGATGTTACCTTCGGGGGAGCGTTGCTGGTATTGTTTGCCTTTGCCGTTGTCGCCTTACTGAGTATCCAACCCCAACTACGGCGGACTCTTGCTTAAAGAGATAAAATAGAGCAATTTTAGGCTCAAAATCCCATGAAAAAATCATTTTTACAAATTCCTAGACTCATTGTGGCTACCCTGGCAGGAATTAGCTTTGCTTCCTTGCTCATGGCTCAACCAAGTTCGGCTCAAGTCAGCAGCCCAGCCGATGCTTTTCCCAGTAATAATACAACAGACCAAAATACCGATCCCTTCTCCCGCACGAACTCAGATAATTTCAACATGTTTGATCTGATTCATCGGGCGAATTTCGGCACTCTTAACTGGGATTCTAACCAACAGAACGAACAACTAGACTCAGCCGCAGCAGCCTTTAAAGCAAGGCAGCAAAAACTAATTCGAGGTGAACAGCAAGCAGCTCCCAGTTCGCCATTGGTTATACCACAATCGGTTACACCAGCATCAGGTAACTGAATTCCAACAAAGAACCCCAAGCCTGTAGTGCAATGTCTAAGCTAATTTTGAGGGTTTGTAGTAAGCACTTCAGTGCTTAAAAAATAAGGACTAAAGTCCTCACTACGAACTTGTTGACCCATCAATTTTAAGTTGACAGACTATTAGGACTTGGGGCTGAGACTATTTAAAAAATCCTTAGTTATCAGGTAAAAAACTACAGCCCAAGTGTAGCTAAAACATCGCTAGCGTGGGTGGTGGTATTTACACTAGTGTCAACATGGGTAATTTTGCCGTTGGGGTCAATTACGTAGGTGACGCGCTTGGCATAACCACCGCCATCCACATCAAAAGCTGTGATGAGGGATTTGTCAGTGTCAGCCAGTAGGGGAAAATTCAAATCATATTTTTGGGTGAATGCTTGATGGGAGACTTCATCATCAGCACTGACTCCCAAGATTACAATATCTTTACCTTGATATTGAGACTGAGCATCCCGAAAACTACAGGCTTGTTTAGTACAACCTGGCGTATCATCTTTGGGGTAAAAATACAAAACGACCGTTTTTCCCCTTAAATCAGATAGCGAGACTGTGTTGCCATTTGTATCTTTGGCGGTAAATGCAGGTGCATCCGTACCAACTGCTAGAGGCATAATTAACCTTTCCTGTTTCAGATTGTTGATGCACTTGAAATTTTACATTAATTTATAATCATTTAATATAATTACTAAAAAATAGCATAACTATACTTTTGTTAAGCAATTTTTGGTTAAATGAGGTAGTTGGTACAAGAAAAAATATATTCTTACATTAATCTTTCTCAGAAGAAAAATTACTACCCATACACAATGCCTGCTGTTGATTCCCAAAACCCAAATATTTTTGTCTATCCTCAAAGCACAGTAGACAGAGCCGAGCGATCGCTAGTGTGTTCACCCTTCAATTTATCTTTATTTGAAGTCATGGGACATCAGAGTGTGTCATTAACTGCGATCGCCCTAGAAAATGGCCTCAAGCAGGGCTATACTAAACGCCCTTTATCAGAATTAGCCTGTGACAACGCCTTGGGCTGGCTGATTCAAGTGGGTGTATTACGCCGTGAAGTCGATGGTCAGGGGATTACAGATAGTTTTCGCCTCACCCCCTTGGGTCGCCAGTTGGTAGAACAATATCAGGGGAAAAATTGGCGGACACCTTCATGGCGCGATCGTTTATATGATGCTGTGATTCGTTGGTTGCGGATACCTTTTTAGAATAAAAAACTAAAAAGTTAGGATTAGGGAATCAAAGGGAACAATATATACGGAAACGTCACATCTATTCATCAAGTCTTTACCATAATCATCTAATTGAAATTTCTGATGGTACTGGTAAAGAGATGATGCAGAGGAGAAGCGTACTGCTCTTGCAAGGGGGATAAATTATACAGGAATTCTCCTCCTGTTCTCTATTCCCTGCTTCCCTGTTTTTTATAGCGGTTCTCGCTTGGGTGCAGTACAGTTTTGACCTCACTTCCATTCCTCACTTCCTTTAAGGAGAGAGGCTTTGAATCTTACTCCCCAACGCTAGAAGGGAAGGGGCTGGGGGTTAGGTCTGTATTCCATGCAATTGGGAACCGCTATAACTGATGGACGGATTGCCATATAATTATTGTTAACTCCTAAAAATTCACCCCGTATCCTGAAAAACTAACGAATAACAACTATGAAATCAATTATGGTGGTGGGGACAACATCCCATGCAGGGAAATCACTTTTAACTACAGCTATTTGTCGCATTTTGTCGCGGCGTGGCTGGCGAGTGGCTCCCTTTAAAGGTCAAAATATGGCTTTAAATGCTTATGTCACTGCCAATGGTGGAGAAATTGGCTATGCCCAAGCAGTGCAAGCTTGGGCGGCGGGAGTCGTGCCTTGGGTAGAAATGAACCCAATTTTACTTAAACCTCAAGGGGATATGACTTCCCAAGTAATTATTAAAGGCAGGTCTGTTGGTAAAGTGAGTGCCTCAGATTACTACGAGCAATATTTTGACCTGGGGTGGCGGACAATTGAAGAATCGCTACAGCATTTAGGAACAGAATTTGACATGGTGGTTTGTGAAGGTGCCGGTAGTCCAGCAGAGATTAACCTCAAGCACCGAGACTTAACTAATATGCGGGTGGCAAAACATTTAAATGCGCCAACGATGTTAGTGGTTGATATTGATCGGGGTGGTGCTTTTGCCCATGTCGTGGGAACCTTAGAGTTATTAGAACCAGAAGAACGCGCCTTAATTAAGGGTGTAGTAATTAACAAGTTCCGAGGACAGCGATCGCTCCTAGATCCAGGGATAAAATGGTTAGAAGAACGCACAGGTATTCCCGTTGTCGGTGTTATACCCTACTTACAACAAGTGTTTCCAGCAGAAGACTCCCTTGATTTGCTAGAACGTGAATCGCATAAAGGCCAAACTGACCTCAACATTGCCGTCATTCGCTTACCCAGAATTGCCAATTTTACCGACTTTGACCCCCTGGAATCAGAAAGTACAGTTTCAGTAAAATATCTCAGTCCTAAGCAAGATTTAGGACATCCAGACGCAGTAATTATCCCAGGTACAAAAACCACAATTGCTGATTTGCTACTGCTGCAAAAAAGCGGTATGGCAGAAGCTATCCAACACTATGCTGCTTCTGGCGGAACGGTTTTAGGCATCTGCGGTGGGTATCAAATGCTCGGTCAAATCATCGCTGATCCTGAAGGGATAGAGGGACAAGCAGGCAGGTATCAGGGGTTAAATCTTTTACCAATCAGAACCGTAATTACCGGACAAAAAATCGCCCGCCAGCGCCAAGTTAGCTCAAATTATCCGCAACCGGGCTTGCCAGTAAATGGCTTTGAAATTCACCAAGGGCGATCGCGCATCGAACAGCAAGGTATAGACCCTCAATCGTACCATGCCCTATTTGACGATATTAATTTAGGGTTAGTGGATAGTTGTCAATCAGTTTGGGGTAGTTACCTCCACGGACTTTTTGACAACGGCCCTTGGCGACGCGCTTGGTTAAATCGCCTCCGTCAACAGCGCGGTTTAAAATCTTTGCCCACCGGAGTTGCTAACTACCGTGAACAGCGAGAGCAGATTTTGGACTCTCTAGCCACTGAAGTAGAAAGCCATTTAGATTTAACTCCATTTTTGTCTTAAACTAAGTGCATAAATCCAATTCGCAATTCGCAATAAAAATCGCACATTTTTTCGCTCACAGTATTATTAGTCATTTGCTAATGACCAATGACCAATGACCAATGACCAATAACTAATGATTGTTCGTGTCCGCTTTTTACCAGATGATGTCACAGTAGATGCCGAAGTGGGAGAAGCCCTATTAGATGTAGCAGACCGGGCTGGGGTATTTATTCCCACCGGTTGTCTAATGGGGTCTTGTCACGCTTGCACCATCGAATTAGAGGATGGAGAAATCATCCGCGCTTGTATCAGCGCAGTACCGCCACGCGAGGAATTGACGATTAATTTGTTTAGCGACCCAACTTGGTAATTTTTTAACCCTCTAAGTTCAGAAAATCAGATGAAGAAATAGAGGAGAAAAGACAAGATGAGTAAGCTTAAATACCAAATGATGATTCAGTGGTCTGATGAAGATGATTGCTTCTTAGTAGGATTCCCTGATTTTCCAGGACAACGCTGGCGGACTCATGGCGATACTTACGAGTTAGCTGTGGCAAATGGAATTGAGGCTTTAGAGTCTCTAATTATTGCTTACGAAGCTCTAGGTGATCCACTTCCAGAACCAACGTAAGTAGAGTGCCTTAACGCGATTGAGTAGGTGGTAACTAATGCTGAACAATTTGCGCGATCGCGGGTTATTTTGGTTTAAATAGTATTTTTACGTGTTATTACTGTTTTTTTACATTTAAAGAATTTTTATATTTAAGGACTAGGAATCTTATCCTCACAACGGGCAATAGTTAATATGTCAAATCCAAGAGTTGCAAAAATTATACGTAAATTTGCAAGAACTAAAGAATCAAGAAACATACAACACTACCAAGAGTTTGTAAATGATGGCTACAACTATATACTCAATCCAAAAAGCAAGGAATTACATCATGTTAATCTAAGTGATTTCTTTGCTTCTCACGATAATCTTAGATTCGCAAATTTGGAAGAGTTCTGGGGTATTTATAATTTAGACGATGATAGCCCAATTCACGATTGTAAGGACGGTACAGAAATCCCGCTCTACTGCCATGAAACTAATGAGTTTATTGAAAATTATACACTCAATAAATGTAAACACTGTTTTCCAGCGTAGTGTTAACCATTAATTCTATTCAGAATTAATGTTTGCATTTACTGAGCAAAGGTACAACCAAGCATGTGCAGAGCGTTACAATCGTAGCCACAACGACTTTATAACGGTGTAAGATAGAACATTCTCCAACCTTAAAAAATCTATATTTTTCCATCAGACAGCAAGAAACTTTTACACCTTGTTTCCTACTGCCTGTTTTTGCTATCTATATCAATTAGCTTTAACATTCAGCGCATATTCCTTAAACCTTTCCAAATCAGCTTGAATTGTCGATTCAACTATCCGCCCCAAAAACAAGTTATCCATAATTTTGCCAATAATACCGGGGATAGCGTAGGAAATGGTCATTTTGACAATACTACTATTGTTGCGATCGTAAAAGCGAATTGCTCCCTGATTCGGCAAACCATCAATCGATTCCCATTGGATAATTTGGTTGGGAATAACTTTGAGAATTCGGGATTTCCAAGTAAATTCTAGACTGCCCGTCTTCAGTTTCCAAAGAGATATATCTGGATTATCTGGCAGAATTTTCACCGAATCAATCCACTTCATCCACCGGGGCATTTGCTCCAAATCAGACCAGAGGCTCCATACTAAATCTATAGGAGCGTCTACTTCTACCTGCACAGTATGCTCTAACCAATCTGACATTCTCTCTTCTTCCTTCGCGCCCTTTGCGCCTTTTGCGGTTCGTCAATTCTTCAAACTCTCCAAAATCACCTTTGCTGCCCGCCGTCCAGAAATAGTAGCACCTTCCATGCTGTCGATGTAATCTTGCTGAGTATAACTTCCTGCAAGGAAGAAATTATCTACTGGTGTCTTTTGGTTGGGACGATACGCATCCATCCCTGGCGCTTCTCGGTAGAGAGACTGAGCAAGTTTTACCACACTGTACCAAGTCATATTTAGCTCCCGCGACGAGGGAAACAGTTCATGCACTTGCTTAAGGACATGCTGTGCGATCGCTTCATTACTTTGTGCAATAAACGGATCTCCTGGTGTCAGCACCAGTTGTAACAATGAACCCTGTCCTGGGCGATAATAATCAGCAGGGCTAGTCAACGCCAAATCGGCAAAACAAGAAAAGTCAGCATCGGCTGTATATAACAAATTATCAATTCCAGCCGCGTGATTTAACTGTTTACGTTGCTCTCCATCGTTGAGTTCCGTTACCCAGCCATCGAAGCGTAACTGCACTGTTGCCACTGGCACTGCATCTAGTTTGTAAATATTGTCAAATTCTGACCACTTACGCCACTCGTGGGGTAGGATGCGTTGAATTCCTGGAACATCACAGGCAAAGACATAAGCATCAGCAGTGATAGTTTCTACTGCTTCACCTTGGGCAACTACTATACCGGTGACGCGGGTTTGTTCATCTGATGTAAATTGAATTTCTCGAACTTGCCGACGTGTGTAAACTTTGGTGCCTCTGACTTCCAGATATTCCAGAATGGGCTTGTGCAAATACTCAGATGGAGAACCTTCCAGCATCCGCAACTTCGACGCTTCGGTTCTGACTGCAAATAGCTGAAAGATGGTTAGCATACAACGGGCAGACATATTTTCGCAGTCGATAAAACCAAGTGCGTAGGCAATGGGGTTCCACAGGCGCTTGATACTACTATTATTACCGCCATGACTGCGGAACCAGTCGGCAAAGCTGACTTTATCTAAGTCGCGGATGTTTTTCATCGCCCCGTTAAAGTCTACTAAGCCGCGTACTATGGGGCTAGTTCCTAATGCCAGTGCATTTTGTAACTTATCTTGTAAAGAGAGTTGGGAAGTGGTGAAAAATGCTTTTAACCCATTAAAAGGCGCACCCATGACGAAGCGAAAATCTAAAGCACCAATTCTTCCCCCTTGATTTATGAAAGTATGGGTATGCTGCTTCGGGCGTAGGTTTTCTAGCGCCCCCACTTTCTTCATCAATTCTAGAAGCTGCTTGTAGTTGCCGAAAAATACATGCAGCCCCATTTCTAGATGGTTGCCATCTCCATCAACCCAACTGCCAACTTTACCACCCACAAACGGACGAGACTCAAAAATCTCTACTTCACAACCAGCATCAGCTAAATCTACTGCGGTTGCTAGCCCAGCCAGTCCCGCACCTACGATTGCAACACGCATTCCGTCGTTCCTTTTCAGTTTCTTTACAGATTGTAACTGGGTTGGTGTCGGAATTTGCTACTTAATATCAACTCCACGAGCATATTAAAGCATGGCAATTTCAATACTAAAACCTTTTTGATTGCTGGTTTTAGTCCCAGCAATTGACCAGACGCGAGAAAAACGCGTCTGTATCAGCTAGACAAACTTTTGTCCATAGCAGCGGACTCAAAAAAGTATCATAGCTATTTTTTGGTAACAAAGCAGTTATCTGGTAAGTCGTGAAAGCAACTTCTTACTTATTTACATCTTTGTCGTCATCGGAGACAGGCAAACTTCTAATCAGTTCACGAATCACATCGGTTGCGGGTCTACCTGTTTGCTGACAATATTTTTCTAGCTTTTCCGCTTCTTGTGTTGCGAGATTGACAGTTATACGTTTAACAGCCCATTTTTTATTTGTCATTATCATGCTATCTGCTGTATATTTTGATCGTCGTAAGGTTCTAAGTAAAGAGGAAAACGATAAGGTTATCAGAATTTGTGTCAGGAAACAAGTAATACCATTAATATTAAATATGTTCGTTTTGTCAAAGTATTCATCATTTTCTAAAAAAAATAAAAAACTACAGTTTATTTGTTACTCTTGTGACAGTATAAAGAACACATAGTTGCTTTTGAAGATAATAACGCTACTAACAGCATCAGTAAAGCCTGTGAATGAAATTTTATAAATGAATTTGAGACACCTATTGTTGAATCAATCAAGGTTTACAAAGTTATTCTCCATCGAAAGCATTTGACCTTCTCTCTGAAGCAAGTTCGCTAAACCCACTTGGAGACAACATCTCAGATAACACCAGGAAATAAAGCTTCAAAATCATTATCATGCTGAAATGCTTTCTGACAGGCGGGTTCCAATCGTCTATAGAGGTCGTGAATAATTACTTAAAAGTAGTCAAATAAGCGATCGCTCTAAAACAAATACCCATCTGCACCCATTACTGTAACCACGAAGTTAAGAGCTACTTGAAGGTTTATGAATTTCGGCTATCCTTGATCAAGCTGATTGCTTCTTTGTGCCAATATAGTAACTACCAAAAAGGGTATAAGACTCAGTTATCTGAGTGTAAATAACTGAGATTTTTGGTAAATTTTAACAGAAACATCTGTAATTTTACACAGATGAATGCTTATTAAACAGATATGATGTTACTTGACTGTTGTCGCTAACAATATTTTATTTTTGTTTCATGCTTGTACACTAACTGCCGTAAAAATACGATGCAATCTTAGATGTGTTTTATCTTCTCTCTAGCGATATACTTTGTCTTAAAGTAAAATGATTTGTTTTTTGATTCATAGTATTTATGTATCGGGAGGTTAGACAAATCATTTTTTGCACATTTTTGTACCATAAATTCGGCAGCAAATTTTTCATAGCTAAAAAATTACTGTCAATAAACTTTTGATTTTGCAAACATTTATTATTTAGTAAGTATACTCATAAAAGCAATGGTAGATTTTATTTTTTCCATTATGTGTTCATTATAGCCATCATTTATACGCTTTAAATAATCTTCATTTAGATAACAAATAAACTCATTCTCATCCTTTATAAAAAAATTACAAAGAAAAAGATAGATTCTGATATTTTGCTTAATTATATTGATACATAACACGATAGAAAACTCAGAAAATTATTAAAAAAATATTTTGATATCTAAGTACCTCACCTAGATTTTATTAAACAGAACCTTGCAGACGATTTTTTAGCATTTTGTACTGATTTATACTGTTAAATATCCAAATGAAATGACTGGAAAAATTTCAAAATACAGCTACTTCATGAAATTGAGGTAAAGTTAGCTTCTAATTATTGGTAATCTACTGCTGTTGACATATACATTGGATTGCAAAGTGCTGCATCCTAAGAGCTATGAAGAGTGGTGAGTTAAAAGACAATACTGTTCAGTTAAACCCAAAAACCTTGGTAGAGACGCGAAATTGTACTGGGCTGGGCTTCGCCCCGCTACGCTAACGTCCCGCTACGCTAACGCGTCTCTACAGGTCTAAAATCAGTACCAAAAATCCTTAACTGAACTGTATTGAGTTAAAAGACCATTTACAAAGGTTGAAGCATATACAAATGCAAAAATCCTGAGTAATTTTTACTTTACTCAGCACTCAGTTTATAGACCTTAAAAGGTAAAGCTTTCTCTTTTTCCTCTCCCGAATGCAGTTTTAGTCAATATGTGAATCAAATACACATCAACTTACAGCATTTTGGAAGTAAGTAAGGTGTAAAATGCAGGAGTTACGCATCATAATATAAAGATTTTATAGCTCCTGTCTCAATACCCGTAGCTTTGTACTTCATGAGGAAAACTGTTGTAATTTCTCATAACCACAATTTGAGATTGAGGATTGGGGGAATTCGTGCAACTATTCAAATTTAAGTTGGGGCATCAGTTGAAGAGTAGCCAATACCTAAATCTTTAGGTGAAAGCGATCGCGCTTCAAACAAAGCCATCATATCTCGTAACTGAGGATTGCCACGGGAAGCTCCGGTTAGACCTTTGGCAATGATTAAGCCACAGTAGCCCTTAGTATTTTTACAGCGCTGATTCCATTTTTTCCGGGCTTCTACATGAATCGGGTCTTCATCTAAAAATTCCCCAAATAGGAACAATTCGCCATTTTGAGTTTGTAATAAACCCAGGTCGTAGCGATCGCCATCGAATGGATCGGCACCTGGATTAAAGCAAATTGCTCTCAGTCCCCCTATTGCTTCAATTCTTTCAATTACAGTCTTAGCCTTGGGTCGGGAAGTTTGAATTAAAATTACCGGCAAACCGTCACCCACTTGTTTGATTTCACCAGCCGGATGATAGCTGACTCCCTTTCGCAAGTACTCCAACATTTCCCAAGACACCACACCTAAGCTGAGGAAAGAATCTTCTGGTATCAAGTCATCTTGCAATGATTGGAAATTTGGGGAGTCAAGGTTTTCGCTCTCCTCGTCATCGACATCAAAGCCTGCCATTTCCTCTAACTCTGCTGCTAACTGTGGCATGGTAGAGACTGTAACAGGCAGAGATTTAGTTGATTCTTCCAACTGCGGCAGAGAAATGCGATAGCGGCGGCTGAAGGGAAGAAAGATGTCCTCATGAAGCTGGCGACGATGATCGCGAATAAAGCGACTCAGGCTTTCGATCGCAACGAAGATTACCAGTGCTTCTTCGTCATACAAAACAGAACGTAGTCCTTCTAAGGGGTGGATATTACCGAAAGTTGGATCAATTTCTGATAATGGCAGATCCGCCAAATCATTTTCATCATCCTCATCTTCATCGGTTTCGTCACTACTCTCAAAGGTGAGAAATAGGCAATCTTGCTTGAGGAACGCTTCTTCTAGATGCTCCGTTGATTCTTGATCCGTTAAAACGGCGGCGCGAAACTGTTTTAAAGACTCTTCTGAGCGATAAAACAAAATCCCATACTCCATTCCCAGCATTCCCATAACTGAGGCGTAGAGTGTGCCAACATCCCACTCATTAATCTCGATTGACAAAATTTGCTGTTCTTCTAAAAATTCCCAAGGTGCTGCTTGCCAAATTGCAAATGCTTTTTCTCGCAAGATTTGTGCATACTGTGGGGGTAAGTCGGGGGTTTGACTATCGAGGATATCAGCGAACCCGCGAAACAGTTCGTCAATTAAAGGCAGTTCTGGTGCGTAATCAATGGCAATATCCAAATCTTGCAGCACCCCCCGCAGGTAAAATTGGATCTCGCGGTCTTTTACTACAATTCTTTGGGGTCTGGCAGGTCTTGCCGGACTGTGGGGATGCTCCATTGCTTGCATTAAAGTCCGAACTATTGCTTCTGGGCCGATATCTGAAGCTACCACGTCCATTCCTCGAACCACACCTTGGGAGTAATCTACCCAAAGGATGCATTCTCCCTTTCTTTCTGAGTCTGAATGCTGGTTTGGTGATGACAACGGACGGCGATCGCCCTCCCATACAGAAGGAATTTGAGTTAATTTCTTCAACCGACGACTGGTAGAGCGATTAAAACTTGTCATAGAGTAAGTTAATCAAAAGAAGCAATTTGGAAGTAGACTTTGGGGGATAGCTAGCCTCGGATTAGGTTTTTATGGCTGCACCTGAAAGATAGTTGCTTCTGGTGACTGCTGCCAGACTTGAATTCCAAAAATACCGAATCTCTAAACACACTTCTCGTCTCTCAATTCTAGAATAAAAATGTTTGGCTGCTTTTAACGGAGTGTTTACAATTTGGTATCTAACGGCATCTAAGCCGCTAGAATGAATACAAAAACACCAATGGCAACCTGAGGCATTAACCAGCCGATATAGGGTAAAGCTTATACTAATTAAGGAGTTGAAAAAGCAGATGACACAAGCAATTCAGCCTCAACAACGCGGAATACTGTTGAGCGAAGCCGCATTGCACCAGGTAAAATCCCTCCGGGACAGGCAAGGCACAGATTTCTGCTTACGGGTAGGAGTCCGCCAGGGTGGCTGTTCAGGGATGTCTTACATGATGGACTTTGAAGACACTAGCAAGATCACCCCTCAGGATGAAGTTTTTGATTATGATGGCTTCAAAATTGTCAGCGATCGCAAGAGTCTATTATATCTCTACGGTTTAATGCTCGATTACAGCGATGCTATGATTGGCGGTGGCTTTCAATTCACTAACCCCAATGCCAACCAAACTTGTGGTTGCGGTAAGTCATTTGGGGTGTAATATTGTCATTTGTCATTTGTCCCTTGTCATTGGACGAAAGACAAATGACTAATCACTAATGACTAATGACCAATGACTAATACAGTTGAATCCCTATTTGATACAGGTTTAGAACGCTATAAAGCCGGAGAGGCGGTAGATTCTTTAATCCCTGTGTTTAAAGAAGTGTGCGATCGCGCTCCTAAAACTAGTGCCGCTTGGATTTGTTTGGCGTGGTTATATCTACTCGATAACAAACCCAATTTGGCTTACAAAGCTGCACAGAAAGCAGTCAAGTTAAATCCCCAAGACCCACAGGCTAGGGTCAATCTCGCTTTAGCAATGCTGGAAACAGGTCAAAAAGGTTTACGAGAACATATTGACATAGCACAGCAGCTAATTTTTGTCAACGAAGAATGGCGGGATGAAATAAAAACCAGTATTGAAGACGGTTTCAGTAGAAAACCAGATTGGCAGAGTTTGACAAAAGTCAAAAATTGGCTGTTTGAAGAATAAGGACAGGGAGTGGGGAATAGGGAGTAGGGAGTGGAAGAGGGACAAGGAAAAATTATTGAATAAGTCTCTTTTGTCTACCTTGTTTCTTGCTAATACCAACCCCCTATTTCTCATTCCCCACTCCCCACTCCCCACTCCCCACTCCCCACTCCAAATCATGAAAGATAAATTGTTAAATTGGCTAAACACGATTTTAGTCGCCGATGTTTTTTTGGTTTTGTTTGGCTTTATCTGGTTAGCGATCGCTGCGATCGGTGATTCTGTAGGAGTAAACCTGGGTTTGGATTTGTGGCATAAACTGTGGCAACCCGTTTTTAACCCAGCGATCGGCATCCTTATGGGCGGTGCTATTCTCAGTGGTATTATCAGTTGGGTTTCCAAAAAATTTCTATCTAGTCAATAGTCAATCGATTGGGCAATTCAATTTTAGATTTTAAATTGATGATAGCGCAGCGTTAGCGAGTCTGCGAGCGTCTTTTAGATTGAAATTTAATCCAAAATCTAAAATCTAAAATTCCCACTCCCTTTGGATCTATGTAAGAATTTGTGCTAACGCTGATTGCAAATTAGGATATTTGTACTCAAAACCTGTTTCTACGGTGCGCTTGGGAAGGACTTGCTGACCTTCTAAAACTACCATAGCCCCGTCTCCTAAAAGAGCTTCGATCGCAAAACCAGGAACAGGCAACCAAGAAGGGCGATTCATCACTTCTCCCAAGGTTTGGCTTAAATCTGCCATTCTGACTGGGTTAGGGGCAGTGGCATTATATACACCTTCTATTTCCGGTTTAGTTAAAGCTTCCAGAATCAGGCTAACTAAATCGTCTACGTGAATCCATGAGAACCACTGCCTGCCACTGCCAATGGGGCCACCAGCAAAGAGTTTAAAAGGCATAATCATTTTATCCAAGGCACCACCATTACCCAGAACAATCCCTAAACGCAGAATTACTAGCCGCACACCAGCATCTTTTACCTTTCTGGCTTGTGCTTCCCAGATTTGGCAGACTTGGGCGAGAAAATCGTTACCAGATTGGCTTGTTTCATCAAAAGTTGCCGTTTCACTAGTGCCGTAGTAGCCAATAGCCGAAGCGTTGATCAACACAGTTGGGAGGCAGCGCGTTGCGGGGGTTCCCACGCCACTCCCCCCAACGGAGGGAACCTCCGCAAGGGGGTGGCTCCCCGTTGTAGCGACTGCCGTTTTTGGGTTAGCGTTGGCTATTGCTTCAACTATTTTTTGTGTACCTAGCTTCCGGCTATTGAGGATTTCTTGTTTGCGTTCTGGTGTCCAGCGTCCTTCGCCAATGGGTTCTCCTGCCAAATTAACTACGCCATCACAATTAGCGATGACACTTTGCCAAGAACCAGATGTATTTGGTGTATAGGCAACAATTTCTACATTTGGGAAAGTCTCAGATGGAAAAACCTTTTGAGCAAAGGTAATGTTCCGAGTTAATACTACTATTTGATGACCTTTTGCATGGAGTCGTTGTACCAAACGACTACCGACAAATCCTGTTGCTCCAGTAATTGCGACTTTCATGTTTTACCTCAGGCAAACCTTTATTGTAAAGTTTTTGATCAAACTTTCAGCTTACGGCACTTTCGTTGTGGGTAATGCCCGATATCAAAACTCAAAAACTTTGATTTTTTAATCACTGCTCGTTTAGATGCTTCGGTATTATAGGATGGACAGAGTGTTGCAAGGCGTGGGGCTATTATGGCTCGCTATACCTGTTCATTTACTGTTTCTGTCAAGAGTGACCATCTGTTGCCGTTACTTGTAGAACTTCTACAGGACTGTCAGTTGGATATTCAATACTACACTGGCGATTATATTATCGCTCGTGAGGTTCCGGGCCATGTTCCTTTTCCTAAATTAATCACAGCAGAAGTATTGATTGATAAATCAAAATCTACTGAAACAGAAACCCGAATGAGCATTGTGATTAAAAATGAAGAACTACCACTCCAACTAGATAATTACTGCCGACAAATGTTTGAAGTCATCAAGCAGTCAATTGAAAGTAGCCGCCATTGGCATTTGATTGAAAGTCTTGCAGGATAGCTTTGGTGATTGAATTGACACTCCCACGTCTTGAAGTCGTGGGATTATCAAGCTGTTATTGGTAAACCGCGTCTATCTTGAAACCTGTAGTTCTTCGGTGATGAAAAAGATTTGCCCTCATCCCCCAACCTATCCCCCAAATCTGGGATTCGGGGAGCCAGAATTTCAAAGTCCCTCTCCCATATCTGGGAGAGGGATTTAGGGTGAGGGCAAAAACTACGGTTCTCAACTTAGATGAGGTTTAGTTATAATTCACTCTTCTAGATCCTCTAAATCCTCGGCCATACCGGGGTTTATTAGTGTAATATCGTACTCACTCGAATCCGTTTGTCCCAAACGCTGAGTGTTTCTTAAAAGGTAATAAATAGCACGTACTTGAGGCCCAAAAACAATCTCGTCTTCATTTCTGAGATCGTGAGCTGGTATTTTACGTCCATTAATCATCAAACCGTTGGAACTAGGCTTGCCTTTGGCATCGCCATCTACAATCCGGTAATAGTAGCTCTGATTATTATGATCTCGTGGCAATCTCACTAATGTGGCATGGCGGCGGGAGACAAACTGCGACATCAAACGGATATTACACTCACGATCTCTACCGATAGAGTAGACGGGGTGCTCCAGAGAAAATTCTTTGCGACCTTGATCGTCTTCAATAATCAGTAGATGGTTTTCATTGGTTTCTGCTGCCATTGACAAATTGGTGAAACTGTGATTGATCAATATTTGTTTAGTATCGTATCTTGCCATTTTCGGGCACCATAAGTCTGTGGTGCTGATCTAAATAAGCTTTAAAGTTGCATAATACCTTGAAAGAGTAGAACATATTCGTTCTACTCCACTAGCTATGATAGCTTTGGTAAGTGTCCCAAGAGGCTTTATAGGCTGCGTAAAAGCTGACGGGGCTACTCAGTTTAACAAGAGAAGGGAAATTTTACGGGTGATAAGCTAATCGCCGTAATAATATTGAGTTTGTGACGACGCTAACAGAGCTAAAAGCCATTAATGCAGCAGCACCAGAGGGGTTAAGGACAAAACCCAGACTAGGGAACAAAACGCCTGCTGCTAAAGGTATCCCAACTGTATTATATGCAAAAGCCCAGAATAAATTTTGGCGGATTTTGTTGAAAGTGGCGCGACTAAGCTGAATAGATTCGACGACATCGTTTAAGCGATCGCGCATTAGGACAATTTCAGCAGTTTCCATCGCCACATCTGTCCCGGAGTGTAAGGCAATTCCGACATCTGCTTGGGATAAAGCTGGAGCATCGTTGATTCCATCTCCTACCATTGCGATTATTGAGTGGGGAGTGGGGATTGGGGATTGGGGAGTTACTTTTGTCCCTTCTAATTGGAGAGACTGTATCGCAGCTGCTTTTTTCGCTGGGGGAACACCTGCTATTACATCGGCACTATCTAATCCTAGTTGTTTGGCTATGGCATTAGCTGCTTCTTGGCGATCGCCACTGAGCAACATTACCCGTAAGCCCATCTGACGTAACTTGTCTACGGTAGATTGGGCATCTGGTCTGAGGGGATCAGAAACAGCAATTAACCCGGCTAAAGTTCCCCCGACAGCTACGCAAACGACTGTTTTACCAGCTGTTGCCAAATCCTGTGCTACCTGTTGTGCAGTTTCGTTAATGGCAATGCCGTGCCAACTCAACCAGTCCCAGTTACCCAATAGTACAATTTTGCCCTCTACGACAGCAGATACTCCTAGTCCTGGTTCCGTGTGAAAGTCCACAGCCTCTGGAATAGATAACTGTTGCCGTTGTGCTTCTTGCTGAATCGCTCTTGCTAGGGGGTGGTGAGTACCGCTTTCTACGGCGGCTGCTAGTTGGATTAGGGAGTAGGGAGTAGGGAGTGGGGAGTGGGGTTCTTTACTCCCTACTCCCCACTCCCCACTCCCCATTTCTCCAATTAACAGACAATCTGTAACGATGGGATTCCCCGTGGTCAAAGTGCCGGTTTTATCAAAAACTACGGTGTTTAACTGGTGTACTTTTTCTAAAACGTCGCCGCCTTTGATTAACAGACCCCGTTCTGCGCCCATCGCAGTCCCGACAAGAATGGCTGTTGGTGTGGCAAGTCCCAAAGCACAGGGACAGGCGACTACCATGACTGCGATCGCTAGTTTTAAACTAATTAATAAAGGGGAGTGGGGAGTTTCATGTGTAGCGTGGCTCATCATTTCCATACCACCAGACATGCTGACATCAGCCCAAATGTGAGTACCGAAAAAGTACCAAAAGACAAATGTTAATACAGATGCTGTCAGCACTCCATAAGTAAAGTAACCAGCTACTGTATCTGCTAATTTCTGTACTGGGGCTTTCCGAGTTTGGGCGGCTTCTACTAGGGCGACAATTCGAGCTAAAGTTGTATCACTTCCAGTCCGGGTTGTCTGAATAGCGATCGCTCCTGACTGGTTTAGCGTCCCTCCTGTCACCATATCGCCTGGTTGCTTAATCACTGGCACGGCTTCCCCAGTCAACATGGATTCATCCACCGTTGTTTTACCAACCACCACTTCACCATCGACAGGGATTTTATCACCTGGCAGCACTTGTACCCATTCACCAACACGCACCTGTTCAGCAGGAATCTCTACGCTAGAAGATCCCATTCCTCCTTTTTCTGGATTGGCAATCAATCGCGCTACCTGTGGCTGGAGTGCTAACAATTTTCTAAATGCAGCAGCAGCGCGACCTCTAGCTTGTTGCTCTAATGTTCTTCCTAAAAGAATAAAGCCCAGCATCATTACTGGTTCGTCGAAGAAGCACTCCCAACCCATTTTGGGAAAGAGCAATGCTACTAAACTAGCAATGTAGGCTGTCAGCGTTCCTAAACCCACCAGGGTGTTCATGTTAGGCGCATTTCGCCGCCAGCCCAGCCAGCCATCTACCAAAATCGGGCGACCGGGAATTAATAGGGCTACTGTCGCCAATCCACAGTGAAACCAGATGTTATTTAGCACTGGCAGCACTGAGCTACCAAGATTACCAAAATGTCCACTTCCCGACAATAATAGTAAGATTGCAGCGATCGCTAACTGCCTTACAGAAGATTGCATTTCTCGGCGTTGTCGTTCTGCTGGATCTGGTAAGGTAGATATCTCGCCTGCGACTGTGCCATTAGGTTTTCTCTGTTGAGTCGGGAATCCAACGGCTGTTAATCTCTGTGCTAGTGCATCTGCATCTACCGCACCAGTTTCTGACTCTACAACTGCTACCTCTGTGGCCAGGTTCACACAGGCACTCTTGACTCCTGGATGTTGGGTTAGCTGTCGTTCTACTGCATTCACACACCCAGCACACTTCATACCCCCAACATCGAGAATAATTTTCTCTAGGATTGGGTCAAATTCTGGGGCTAGCTTAGTTTTTGGGACAAGTTGCATGGCAAGTGTTTAGATTCGCTACAGAAATTCAACGCCTGAGTAAAAGCGTCTCTAATTTGAGCGTAGGCTAAATATGGAACTACGACTGTATGTCAACCCTATTAAATTTCTTAATTTATCGTATCTCGCTAAGGGTCAATGACGGCTCCAGCGTAGATAAGTCACATAAATGATAGCTCCAACCTGCATTGGCATGAGGACAATCAGGCTTCTCCAAAAATTGTGAATTTCCAAATTAGACATGGCGCTGAAATAGCCAAAGCCCAACAACAAGAAGAGTATCCAGATCAACTGTTTACGTTTGATGGTTAGCATAGCAATAGAATTCAAAAATTTTTAGCCAAAATCTCTAGTTATACCTATAAATCTCTACAGAATACGCAATAACTTCAATTAATAGTTATTCAAAAAGAAGTTTACCCAAGGGGGAGTTAATAAAAGAAAAATACATTTCTCCCGTTTGTAATAGATTATACAAGCCGATGATGTAGTAGGTCAAAACTACAAATAGCCCTATAATCTGCAATTTTCTTTGTTTGACTAGA
Organism: Nostoc sp. CHAB 5834; assembly: GCA_020829485.1. Next base: position 154,102 of record JAIVFU010000005.1, read on the forward strand.
TGACAATAAAATGATGTAATTCGACGTTTTGTGAGTAGTTCCAGAGCTATATGAACGGCCACAATCACAAAACTAGCAAATAAAACTGGGCCGAATAAATTTTCTGCTACTGCTTGAACCAAATCTCCTTGGGCAATAGCCATAAAAGAGCGAGTCATCCCGCAAGTTGGACATGGAATTCCAGTCAAATGCCGGATTGGGCAAACTAAGAATCCTACTCTATAGCCTTGGTGATAAAAATAAGTACCAAGTAGGGGTGTACAGGAGAATCCTAGTAAACCCCAGCGAACTAGTTTACCGTGGGATGACAAAGGATAAGGAGATAATTCAAACACCAATGCACATTAAATTAAAACGGCAAACAAAACTTCAGATGCAGGCAATCAAAACCAGCCTTTCTTCTCGACGATGTAAGTATTGAGGAATTCTTCATCAGTCTTGGTTAAGTAGATAATACCCTCAACCAAACCAACAACCCCCATTATTACCCCACCAAAACCACATGTGAGTATGGTAACAAGCAGCATGATTAGACCTTCGGTAGTGTAACCAAGAATAAACTTGTGAATACCTAATCCTCCTAACAAGATAGCGCAGATGCCAGCTGCAATTTTTTTGCTGCTACCATCACTGGGGTTAACGTTAGACACTATGAGAATACTCCTCAACTATAAATAATATCACCAATTTTAATGTAATTATTCTTACTTGGCATCTGCATATATCTAATAGTAATAAATTGTCAAAGATTTAAAGTAAGCGTTCAGGGGGTATAAAAAAGACGAAAAACCACCTTCAAAATCAAGGAATAAAATTAGGCAGCAGTCAACAAGTCAGAATCATCAGAACAAGTAGTGGCTTCAGGAAGCAAAGAAGGAGTGGCTGAGGGCAATTTCAAAAAATGTGACTAGGGGTGTAACTGCAACCCATAACCAAGCTTTTCGTTGTTCAGGATTAAAACCGTCAATATTTCCTTGATTAAAGCTGGTTTCATCGGCTCCGACGATGTTTGCGTTTTGAATATAAAGTTTGGCTTCATCTACACAGATCGCCACTGCGTTACTCGCTTCCAGTCGCAGTCTGTTGACTGTTCCCAATGATATTGAGATTCCAAACACCTCTTGCATTGCACTTTGTACCATTCTTTGACTGTTACGGTACACTCCACTCAGCAGTGCCACTAAAGCTACTACTCTGACTCCGTAACCACTTTGGTTCACGTCTTCTGGCAATTTTGCACGGGTACTACTGCCACATCCACTACAGGTCAATTGATGTAAACGATGCTCGATGACTATGGGACTGATGGCTGGAATTTCTACTATCTGGTGACGATAGGGGTTTGTATCAACTCCACTGAGAGTTGCTCCACAATTCGTACATAATTGCGGATGATGTTCTATTACTGAGCTACATTCTTCTAT